>JBBILN010000047.1:0-67723 GCA_037444905.1 bacterium
CAAGCCCTGAAGCGCGTCGCGAGCACTAGGGAAGTTCCTTCCAGGATGACATTTCAGCAGAGTAGAATTACAAATCAACCCGAAAGCAGTATATCACGCCTCGGCTTTAGCATAAACTCGAACTTCTCCCTCCGGCCTTTTCATTCTGTTCAAAGTTTTCCGGATTCTTTTCAAGCGATGATTGGCCAAGGGCACATACCAGTTTGTCCGCTGGGGCTGCGCGTGCCGCATCAACTCCGGAAGCGTGAGAAAACGAAAGCGATTGTCGAGCCGCTGCAGGAGCATATCGACCGCTCTGATCGTCTCACTGCGGTCGAAGAAGTGTTCCTGCAATCCATCGAAAACGCCGTCGTGCAGCAACACAATACTGCCAGGGCGAATCTCACTCATCAGCCTTCGACCATCCAATCAGCATCACGATCAAACCAATCTTCGGCATGCACGCTCCACGTCACGACTTGATAACCGAGCCACATGGCGTTGAGGCGCGACCGGACGTTTTGATAGCCATACGGCGGGCGAAAGATTCGCTGCCCATAGGGCGCAACGGCTTGCGCGGCCGCGCGAATTTGTTCGCGCTG
The DNA here is from genome assembly GCA_037444905.1 of bacterium. GTDB lineage: Bacteria > Zhuqueibacterota > Zhuqueibacteria > Zhuqueibacterales > Zhuqueibacteraceae > JABWAN01. The sequence continues at coordinate 582 of JBBILN010000047.1, forward strand.
CTCGCGGCTGGTGATGAACGGAAACGCGGCGTGGCTCCAGGAGTGATTTCCGATCGCATGTCCCGCTTCTGCCGCACGCCGAATCAGCTCCGGATATTTTTGCGCGAACTCGCCGACCGGAAAAAAAGTCGCGCGTACTTGGTGTCGCTCCAGAATATCGAGCAGCCGCGGCGTATGTTCCGGATGCGGGCCGTCGTCAAACGTCAGCGCCACCGCATCGGTTGCCGCAAAGTGCGTGATGGTCCCCGTCACTTTCTCTGCCAAACGATTGTTGTAGAACAACGCGCGCAGCGCGGCCTCAGAAAATTTGCGCCATTTTTGTTCCATAAAAACGGTCCCCGTCGTCATTACGATCTCGCTTTAGGTTTCGATTTGCAGCAATTCTCGCCGTTTTTTAATTTGCTTTTTGAGCTTCTTAAATTGCGCCTCGGTGGGTTCTTCGTCACTCAAAAGCTTTTTTATGTATTCCATGCCCAGAGAATATTGAGAAAAAGCGCCGATTACCTCCAACGGCCCATGGATGTGTTCAAGAGCCGCCAACACCTTCTTCGCCTCGGCTTTATTGTGGGCATAATAATCCGCATACTTTTCCTTTAGCCAAGTTTGGCTGTCGCCGAGATGAAAAGTCAAATGCAATTTTCTGAACACCGAAAAGTTTTGCGCGTGACAGACAAGATTCATAATGAAGACATGATCAATCCACGGAATGCCGAGACAAACAGCACCCAGCTTATACTGCGAATAAACTTCGCGTTTGAAAACAAAACAATCGAAGCCCGGATGCTTTTCGCCGGTTTCAGCATACATCAAGGGAATTTCCGACAGGTTGCGATAAGCCGCATCGATGGTGCGGCGATTGATGACGAAGGCGTCATAGCCTTGCGCGATCAACGCATTCACCGCGACATAAAAATGCGGCTGCAACGAAATATCGACGTTGGTGTAAACAAAATATTCCGCCTCGGAAGCGCCATAAAGACGATCTAAAATATCTGCCAGCAGCGGGAGTTTCCGCTTTTTGCGGAAAGCGCCGAAGTCGACAACGGAGCGGTCGAGATCGGGCGTCAAATAGAAACCCGCAGGAATCAATGGGTGATCTTCCGCAAATTGCGCGGTGAACAAATCAACGTCAACCTGGCCCGCGGCGAATTTTTGGGCGATCTTCATCGTCTCAAAGGTAATCGGCTGCGCAACGTAAAGATCCGAGGCTTGATCGACGACAACCGGATTTATGATGTGAGCGACTTTTCTCATGCAATAGGCTTACGCTGAATTTAGTTGGGCAACGGCGCGACTCTAATTCCCGAATGAATAATGGCCGAATTTCTCCATCACGTCCTGATAATTTTCGACAAAATCCGATATTTGATCGGAATGAACCTTTTCAAAATAAGCTCCTTTGCCTATGGCAGAATTGATTTCTTCAACTGAAAGCGTTATTTCAAGAATTTTGAAGATTCTCTGGAAATACTTCAGCTTGTCAACTAAAAAATCCTCGTAGCGCAGCAGATGCACATCAATTCCTGCACGCTTATACGCTTTTCTGAGATTCTGCTTTTTAGCATGGCTTATTTGGCATCTTGCAATAATTTTTTCGAGTCGCTTGTGATCAACATGAATTTTTCCGATTTGATCTTTGCTGATTTCCTTTTTTGCCATCTTAAACTGCAGATGCCCTTTCTGGCCCGTTCCGTCTCCATGATATTTTGAAAGCGCCCAACGCAGAAGATCTTGGCGAATCGCGATGAAGACCACTACCTCATTCTTCTTAACAACGTCGAATAGCGCCTGCATCATGGGCTGCGGCTTGAATCGTATTTTGAAACCGACGGCAGTATTCTTGTTAAAATTTTCCAGCGGGCTTTTAGCCGTTTGCGTATAGATGTGGTTCAGGCGTTCGAGGTCCAAAGGCGCTTGATTAAAGACCAGATCGAGACACTGCGCAAAGCTCTCTAGCGGCATCTCTCCGCAATTGTGCCGATCAAACGGCTCCCATCCGGTGTTCCCAATCTGGTGAACGATTGAAATCTGATCGAAATTATTCAATAGCCGGACTAGGGGGCTCGTCCCTTCTTTCTCTTCAAAAAAGATAATAAAGTGTCTCATGCGCTTTGCTTTTAAAGAATGAGTTCTAAATCGGGCGTGCTATTCTTTTTTGCGGCGGGCATCGTCGTCAACTCATAGCCATTGGCCACAAGCCAGTCTCCGCCCAAGATTTCAATTTTTGAAACTTGATCGTCCGACAAGACACGTTTCCAACCTCCGACTTCGCCGGAATGAATGTGATTGGTGTGCAAATTGGTATCCGGGTCGAAATAGGCGTTGGCATATCCGTGTTTCAATCTACCCGATTTTTTGGCCTCTTCGATGCGCTCCTTTTGACGCTCGAGGTCATGTTCCTCGGCGATTTGCCGGCATTTCGCGGCATCGACGCGGAGGCCTAAATGGGCGGCAATGCGAGCCACTTCGCCGGGCAAATCGACCAGCATCGTTTCGTATTTCGACGTCAACACGCGCGGCAGCGAGGTCCATTGCTGGTATTGCCGCAGACACTGTTCGAGAAACTTCGCTTTCCACAATTGCTCGAAGGTCACATCATTTTTCCGCATGGTTGAGACATACACGTCTCTGAGATCACGATAGGTATAAACGCCTATGGCATTTTGCCGGTGGAACTCTCTTTCCATTTTCTCCGTGCAGTTGTGGTTCTTAAAAACTTTCCAGCCTTCCTCCGCCGCATATTTTTTGCGCAGCTTGTTGAAGCGATCCGGCTTCGTCCATTCCACCCTTTTCCCCAAACCGGCATCTTCCACCAGCCGCGAGGTAATTTGAAACTGCAAGGTCGAACCCGACCGCTGCATCCCACAACAAAAAATCCACATGGCGTCTTTCCTTTAATTTATACTCTGCACTCCAACTTTTGCATTTTCTTTCACGTTTGCACACCTCTTATGCCGGTATCTCCGGGCTTAGTTCGGTGTCGGCATGCCATTGCTTAATCTTCTTCATTCGCTTTTTCATCTCCCTTAAAGTCGCTTCGGCGCTTTCGGCACTGTGCAAAAGCTGCTTGGGGCGCTCGATATTCACGGAATTTTGAGCAAAGGCGCTAACTTGTTCCAACGGACCGTAAATTTCTTCAAGCGCTGCATGCGCCTTTTTCGCTTCGTCTCTGTTATAGGCATAATAGTCGGCGTATTTTTCCTTCAGCCAAACTTGGCTATCGCCAAGATGAAAGGTCAAATGCAGCTTGCGGAAAACGAAAAAGTTCCGCGACTGGCAGATAAGATTGCAAAGCAAAACATGATTAACCCATGGAATGCCGAGGCATACCGCGCTCAGTTTATATTCGGGGTAGGCATTCCGCTTGAACACAAAACAATCAAAGCCCAGGTGCTTCGTGCCGGCTTCGGCATACATCCACGGAATTTCCGCCACGCTGCTATAGATTGGTGGGATGGTGCGGCGATTTACGACAAAGCCGTCATAGCCTTTTTCAATAAAAGCATTCACCGCTACATAGAAGTGCGGCATTAACGCAATATCGACGTTGGTATAAATGAGATACTCCGCGTCAGTGGCTTCATAAAGGCGATCTAAGATATCTTTCAACAACGGCAGCTTTCGTTTTTTTTGAAAACTGCCGAAATCGAGAACGGAGCGCTCCAAATCCGGAGTCACATGAAAACCGTCGGGAATCAGCGGGCGATCTTCGGGATATTGGGCCGTAAACAAAGTCACGTCAACCTGGCCGCGCGAAAATTTCTGGGCGATCTTCATCGTCTCGAACGTAATGGGCTGAGCAACGAAAAGATCGGAGGCCTTGTCGACGATGAACGGGTTGATAATATGGGCGATTTTTCTCATCATATCCTTTACAGTTAAAGCATTCGTATCATAGATAGCCGAGCTTCCGTAAGGTATCGCCAGCATCCCGCATAAAAACCTCCAACACGTCATCGGGCATTTCATCTTTATGGCTGCCAATCTGCCCACGCCTCATAAAGAGCTGTTCCGTCGACCAGTTCGGATAAGCGATGCCGGAGCTAATTTCTTTTTTGCGCAAGTTTTCGAACGAAGCTTTCTGCGCCACGTGCTGCAAAAACGCCTCGTCACGCGCAACCCCAACAAAATCGCAAAAACGCCGTAGTTCTTTCACGGCATCCCGCTTCAAATCTTCATATTTAATCACGAGCATTTGCGCCTGGTACGGATTACTTAACCACGCCTCGACGTGCTCATGCCATTTGTAGGGCCAGGGCACATCTTTCCCTTGCACCACGTTGAGAAACTCGATGTCTTTCTCTCTCCCGGCGCGCAGATGATGGAAATAAGAAACCATCACATCGCGGCCATCCCGTATCAAATAGATCACGCGTCTGTATTGCGGCCGCGGCGGATGATGGGATTTGAAAAAAGTCGGCGTGCCGTAGCGTTTATAATATTTTTGCACGTGCCCCGGAACCAGATCCCTTATCAGAGCATATGGCGCATACTCTGGGTCGACGCCATAAATTACCCCCGCCACCAGATTCTGAAACCATGTCGTACCGGATTTGGGGTGACCGACGATGAAAACATCTTCGTTAACAAATTCACTATGGTGCGCCAGGCCCGTCAGCGCAGACACCTGCGACTTGATCTTTTCTCGTAATTTTGCCATGGTTGCAAGTTTGACCTTTCTATAGCGCTCGCTTTTCATGGATGCAACTCATGCATTCCTTCCTTCCATGAAAATAATGACAATTACAAATACCCTAACTTTTGCAATGTTTCGCCGGCATCTTGCAGAAAGACTTCCAACACCTCGGGCGGTATTTCATCTTTATAGCTGCCGATTTCACCTCGACGCATAAAATTCTTTCCCTTTGGCCAGTTTGGCCAATCCGGCCGCTGCCAATCGGGCTTTCCCAAACCATGGCGTTTTTCCTTTTCGCGCATTTTATGAAACGCAGCTTTCTCTGCGACTTGCTTCAAGAAAGCAGGATCGCGTTTTGTCTGCATGAATTCGCAAAAGCGCTGCAATTCCTCAACGGTATTCCGCATCAAGTCCTCATACTTGATGACGAGCATTTGCGCCTGAAACGGGTTCGCGAGCCAGGCTTCGACATGCTCGTGCCATTTTTTGTATGGATAAATGCCCTGTTGTCCTTGCACGATTTTCATGAAATCGGTTTTCTTGCCCTCCTGCTTGCGCATGACTTTACTATAATGATAAAATGAAACCATGACGTCTCGTCCGTCGCGCAGCATATACACAACGCGCCGATATTTCGGCTTGGGAATATCGTGCGTCTTGAAAAACATCGGTGTGCTGTAGCGCCTGAAATACGGCCAATTATGTTCCGGCACCAAATCCCAAATCACAGCGTAGGGCGTATATTCGAGATCAACGCCGTAAATAACGCCGGCGACGAGATTCTGAAACCAGGTATGTCCCGATTTCGGATGGCCAATAATAAAGACATCGTCCTCAACGATGTCAGTTTTGCGCACCAAGCCGGTGAGAGAACGGATTTTCGCATCGAGTGTGTCGTCGATTTTTGTCATGAGCTCATTTTTCATATTCTTTATTATTGCGCCGTTTCAAACAAAGGCGGATAAAGTACAAAGGGACTGCGGTCGCTAAAGGGGCCATAAGCCCGCTCCATTGCGGCGATAACTTTTTTTGCCGCATTTATATTATGCGCGCGATAATCGGCTAACGCCTCGCCCTGCCATGCATCGTTATTGCCGGGGCCGAGATGAAACGTCAGATGCGCTTTTTTGAACTCCTGAAAATTTCTCGCGTGACCCAGTAGATTCCACAGGAGAACTCGCCCAACCCAGGGTATGCCGACGCAAACTTCGCCCAACACATATTGGGGATAGACCGCGCGCCGAAAGACGAAGCAATCATGGCCTTCATGCTTCTCGCCAACCTCGGCATACATCAACGGGAGTTCCGCCAAGCTTTGATAATCGGCCGTAATCGTGCGGCGGTTGATCACGAACGCATCGTAGCCGCCGTCAATGAACGCATTTACGGCCGCATAAAATTGCGGGAGCAGGGCAATATCGGCGTTGGTGTAGATGAAATACTCCGCATCTGAAGCTTCATAGAGAAGATTCAAAATATCCACCAGCAGGGGCAATTTCCGCCTCTTTTGAAAATGACCCAAATCAAGAACCGAGCGCGCCAAATCAGTAGTCATTTGAAACTCTGCCGGAATCAAAGCGCGATCTTCGGGATACTGGGCGGAAAAAAAAGCCACCTCAACTTGATCGCGGGCAAACTCTTTGGCTATTCTCATCGTCTCGAACGTAATGGGCTGGGCGACAAACAGATCTGACGACGGCCCAACGCTCACCGGATTGATAATATGTGCGATTTTTCTGATCATACAATAACACCCGAATCATTCCATGCTTTGTTGACGTTTGGTGATTTACAAGTAACCCAGCTTGCGCAACGTCTCTCCGGCGTCGTGCAGAAAGACCTCCAAAATTTCCGGCGGCATTTCATCCTTGTGGCTGCCGATTTTACCACGGCGGACAAAGGCTTTTTCCTTCGGCCAGTCTATCAGGCCCATGCCGTTCTGCGCTTCCTTTTCGCGCATTTTCTCGAAGGCGGCCTTGCTCGCGATCAACTTTAAAAAACCATCGTCGCGCTCCACGCCGGCAAATGAGCAAAATCGCTGCAACTCGCGGACTGGATCGTTTTTCAAATCTTCATACTTGATGATGAGCATCTGCGCGCCAAAGGGATTTGATAGCCACGTTTCAACGTGCCGGTGCCATTTGCAGGCCGCGGGCAATCCTTTTTTCCCTTTCACCACTTTCAAAAAATCGCTTTCTTTTCCCCCTTCCATCGTTTTGTAATGATGAAAATAAGAAACCATGACGTCGCGGCCATCGCGGATCAGGTAGACGACGCGTTTGAATTGCGGCTGTGGCAGATCGTGCGACTTGAAATACATCGGCGTGCTGTAGCGTTTGAAATAAGGCCGCTTCGGGCCGTAATTCGGCACCAGGTCCCACACCAGTTTGTATGGCGCCAGCTCCGGGTCGATACCATAGATTACGCCGGCCACCAGATTGCGAAACCACGTGGTGCCCGATTTCATGTAACCCACGATGATCACGTCGTTCTCAAGAATCTCGTTGTTCGGGATCAGGCCGGTCAGCGCCTGCACTCTGGCGTTGAACTCGTTGTCGAGATTTTGCTCTGGCGCGCCGCCACTCACGTTCATCTCCTATTCTCTTGCATCCGCGACAGTTTTATTAGCCATGTACCAACGTATGGTTTTTTCCAAACCTTCTCGCAAAGAAGTCTGGGGCTGCCATTGCAGCGCTGTTTTCATTTTGCGCACATCGAGAATTTTTTTCATTTGGCCGTCGGGTTTTTCGGTATTCCATTTTAATTCGCCAACAAAGCCCGAGACTTCCTTTATAGTTTCGGCCAGCTCGCGAATACTCGTTCCAATGCCGGTGCCGATATTGACCGGCTCGACGTCGTTATAAAATTCAGCGGCGCGAATAATCGCATCGGCGGCGTCTTTGACGTACAGAAATTCCCGAATCGGCCGGCCGGTGCCCCAAACCTCGACCGCGGGATCGCCATTTTGCTTGGCTTCGACAAATTTGCGAATGAGCGCGGCAACAACGTGGGAACGGTCGGGATTATACGAATCGCCGGGACCGTACAGATTCGTCAGAATTACGTGGATGCCGTTGAAACCGTATTGCTTCTTATAGGCCCAACATTGGAGCTGCATCATTTTCTTGACGGCGCCGTAGTTGCGCACGGTTTCGTGCGCCGGGCCGTTCCATAAATCTTCCTCTTTCAGCTCGCCGGTCAAATAGCCCGGATAGGAGCAGGCGGTGCCGACGCCGACGAATTTTTGCACGCCGCTCAAGCGGCAGGCTTCGATGACGTTGGTGGCCATCATCAAATTTTCATAATAGATTTTTGCCGGATACATTTGGTTGATCCAAATGCCGCCGTAAAAAGCCGCGGAATGCACGACCATCTCCGGACGATGCTCGGCAAAACAACGCAAACCATCTTCGAGATGAATCAAATTATAATCGCGCCGGCGCGGCACAAACACTGCGGCGCCGCGTTCGCGCAAAATTTCGACGAGCTTCGCGCCGAGAAAGCCCGCACCGCCGGTAACAATGACTCTTTTATTTTTCCAAAATGACATCACAACCTCTCTTGTGATCCAGAAGAATCTTTGTTATCAAACAAAAAAGATTCGCAGAATGACATTCCTTAGGAACATCGAGCATCGATCTTTTTTCCACACTCTTTGCAGCGGCTGCAATTTGGTTCGAAACCAGTATGATTCAATCCACATTAGAAAAAGGCCGAATGAGTGAAATCGTCCGATACGCTTTGATCAGCTCATTGAGCCCCTTTTCGACTGTGATCGTGGTTTCAAAACCTTTCGAACGGATTTTCTCATATGAAACTTCATAGTTTCGTTGGTCGGGATCGGTGCCGACGTCGGCGAAATAAAGAAAGTAATTGACTCTTTCTTTGATTTTGAGGCAAATGTCTTCTTTGGTATAATTGGCCTTTTCGGAACCAACATTAAAAATTTCATCCTTCAAGCGATCAAAATTTTCCACGGCAAACAAAAAACTCCGCGCCATGTCGCGGACATGAATAAAAGTCCGTTTGAAATGTTTTTCGTAAACCACGAGCATGCCGTTTTTCAGAGCTTGAAATGCGAAATCATTGATCATCAAATCCAGCCGGAGCCGCGGCGAAAGCCCGAACGCTGTCGCGAAACGGTATGCCACCACATTGCCGGAATCGAGGAGATGCCGCTCGGCATTGGTTTTGGTCACGCCATAAACCGAAAGGGGGTTGAGCGGCGTATCTTCAGTGCAAATGCCCTCCACCGCGCCATAGTTACTGCCGGTGGAAGCGAAAATCACGCCCTGCGAACGGCTGCGATACTTATTGATATTAACCGTGCCGCCATAGTTCACTTCTTCCGCTAAGCGTTGGTCACGATGGCAAGCCGGCGCGCCGACAATCGCCGCGAGGTGAATGATGACATCGACGTCTTGCACGGCATTTTGCACCGCTTTTTCATCTCGAACATCGCCTTTAATGAATTCAAAATTATCATCCACAAAATAAGGCAGCAGACTCATCGAATTGTACATCAAGTTGTCCAGCACTCTCACTTGATAGCCATGGTGGAGCAAGTCCGGAATTAGAACAGATCCAACGTAACCTGCGCCACCAGTCACCAATACTTTTGTCATTTTGCTCCTCGAGGGTTAATGGCATTAGTCTGTTTACTCGATCCGACTGCTTCAACCAATTGCGCCGTATCTGAAATTCAAGATCAAGCCGGAACGTGCATTCCGAGGCATGCTCAACGCACTACTGAGCCGCTTCTGGCGAGGTTGCAACTGCATCATCCGCCAGCCGCGCCTCGAAACCCAAGTGCTGTGTGATCGCCTCAATCACAGCGATGTCGGAGTTGGACAAGTAATTTCTCCAACCAGCGACGCGTTCTTTGACGGAAGCGCCGCGCTGCTTTTTCGAGGTGGTGGTGCTGTCTTTTTCAGTAAGAGAAAAACTCTTGTGCCAAGGACTCAAGTTCAGCTTTTCAAGAATGACAGCGAGAATTTTTTCACGCTGCTGCGCCAACTTTTCATAGCTGATGCACGCAAATCGGCTTTGAGCCTCGGCATAGCTATCTTGAAGAAATTTTTCCGTCAGCGCCCAATAGGCGGCGGTGCGGGTAACCGGATTGTAGCGGTCATATTCCAAAATCTCGTCGCGCCACTGGCTAAAATATTCTGCTCGTCCATCCGGCACCTCGAGCAACTGTTCGCGCAAGCTAAGATGGTTGAACAAGCGATGCCAACGTGTCTTTTTGATGCTGGCGATGACGGCGCGCGGATCGCGATAGACATGCAGCACGGGCATGGCAAAGGTGTTTTGTGCGGCGCGCAAGCACAGTTGGGCGTTGACGAATTTTACCACGAGACGCGGGCGAAAACTTTCCGCTAATCCTTGCCGGAATCTTCGTGCCCACGATCCGCGCAAGGTCGCACAGAGCGATTTGCGAAACACCTCCGCCAATGGATGGCCGTCTGACAAAACGGGGCCGCGGCAATAAGGCATGTACAGGCGCAAAAACTCTAGAGTCTTTCCGGCGACTTGATCGTGAGCATGCAGCGCTTGGGTGTCTGGCAATAAAGCATCAATCGGCTCGAAAAGGGTTTTGGCATAGAGTATTTCCCGCAACGACTCTTCAAGCCACGTGGTGCCGCTGCGCCAAAAGCCGGAGATCACCAACGTGTCCGACGGATCAAAACGAGAGGCCAATAAACGATCGATGAAATAGGCGAGGTCGCCTTTCCAGCTTTTTTGTACACGCGCCTCAAGTTCTTCCCGGCTTAACGTTCTTCCGACGGCGATTGGCAAAACGTGCTCCAGATGCTTGTCATTTGCTTCATGTCATTTAATGGCTGCATGCGCATGACTCTTCTTGTCAATGGCGTGCTGATACAATTCTACATAGCGTTGCGCTTGCAGCTTGAGCGTATATTCGCGCTCGACGAGCTCGCGGCTTTGCCGGCCTAATTTCTCCCGCAACGCGTCGTCGTCCAGCAGCAATCGTATACCGTGCGTGAGGTCGTCAATGTCTTCGAGGCGCGCCAAATATCCGGTTTCCAAATGCCGCACCACTTCCGGAACCGCGGTGCAATCAAAAGCAATGACGGGCGTGCCGCAGGCCATCGCTTCCATATACACCAGCCCGAATGACTCCGCCAACGACGGCCCGGCGTATAAATCCGCGGCGTTATAACACAATGCCATCGTCGATTCATCTTTGATCAACCCCAGACTTTGGACGGGAAATTTGTATTTTGCGTCGAGCACGGCTTTTTCCGTGCCGGCGATGATGAGCAGCAAATCCTTCCGGCCCTCGGCGGCCAAGCGTTGCAGCGCCTCGAAAAGATAGGCGCCGCCTTTTCTTTTATGATGCAATTCAAACGCAGCAAACAGAATGACTCTGGCCTCAGGCCGTATACCGAGCATCTCGCGGGCCGCGGGCTTTGCCATCGGCTTGAACAACTTCGTGTCCAGTCCATGCGGAATGCAATGAACTTCAAATCGGTTGAGCAGCGGGCTTTGCCGCGCGACTTCTGCCATCCAACTCGAAGGCGTAACGACGGTAATATCCGAATGCCGATATATCTTTGACTTAATCCGCCAGAGCCAAGCAGTGGTGTCAATGGCGATGGCCGGATAGACGGACAATTCCGGGCATTTTCCGCAACCGGTCTTCCAACGCTCGCATTCGTGCATATAGGGAAAACAGCAATGGCCCGTTATGCTCCACAGGTCGTGCAGCGTCCACACCAGCGGCGCCATTTGACTCATCTCTGGCAGAATCGTGTGCGAAAAATAGCCGCTGTGCGTGTTGTGCAAATTGATCACCTCGGCCTGCTGCGTATAAGTGTGCCGAAGGAATTGCTTTTTCCACGGCTGCCACAGATATTGCAGCCCGGTGCGCTGTTCCCACCGATTGACGAAACCGTAGAGACCTTGTTGCCAGCGCGTGTTTCTGGCCGGCAGCGCCTCGATATGCGGCTGGCTCTTTTTTTTGTAGCCGACCAGCATCTGTGAGGAATGGCCTAATTTCATCTGCGCTTTATGCAAGCGGAGAGCGGCGCGCGCAGCGCCGCGCGCAACATCGGCCAAATTGATATGAAGAATGTTCATGCCATTTTCGCGTGCACCAGCGCCGCAATGCTGTCGATGGTGTTGAGATGCTCGACGTCGGCCTCGTGCGCTTCGATCTGAATTTTAAACGTCTCTTCCAGAAACGTCACCAGCTTCAGGGTGGCCAACGAATCAAGAATGCCGCCGCTGATCAGCGGCGTCGCTTCGGTCAAGGCGTCTGATTTTTCGCCGGGAAGAAATTCTTTTAGAATGTAATCTTTCACTGCGGTTTTGGTGGACTCCATGATCTTGCACTCCAGGTTGTTGGTTCAAGTGATTTGTTGCCTATTATCGTGACTCGGCTGCAGCCGGAGATTCGGAAAAAATTTTTCCATCCAGGTTGCGCAATTCGGCAAAAAGGCGATTGGCGATCAACCGATGGCCGATGGCGTTGGGGTGTTTGTCCCACGCCGACACTTGCAAGCTGGCGCCATTGTGGCCGCCATAAACATCGATCAGGTTCAACACGAGAAAGCCGGCTTGCTCCGCGAGGCGAATGATGCCCGCGGCTTCGGTCGAGTCGTCTTTTCCAGGCTCCGAAGGCAGGCAAATCCAAACCGGCAGAATGCCTCGTTGCCGGCAATCGTTCACAATTTTGGCGTAGGACCAAAGGATGATTTCGTCAAAATGGCGACGCAGAAGGCTGGCGGCTTTGCTCGGCTTCATGCCGTCGGTGACGCCAGCGCGGGCGATAATTTCTTTCAAACCTTCGTAAGGAATCAACTCGCGCGGCATGCGCAAAAGATGATCGAGCGCACGCCCCTCGTCGCGCGCGTGGGCCATGCAAAAAACCGCGTTGGGCTTGAAGCCATACACCTTCTTTTCCAAAAGCATGAGCTGCTGGAAAATGGTGTAGCCGCCGACGCCGAAATTCAAAACCTCGTAGCGCGAGTAATGTTCTCCCGCCAGCTCCTTGTTCAGGCGTTTTTCCAAAAGATGCTCAAACACTTCCTCGTGCACAACGCCTGAGCCCATGGTGATGGAGCCGCCGAGCATCGCAATGCGAAAAGTATTCGACGGCGGGGTTTGCTCGTAATCGTCGTCGCGCATCCCCCAGCGGTTGGTGCGGAATTGCGCGTATTTAAAATCCATGTCAACAGAGGGCGCCAGCTCGTGCCGCATGAAATCGCCGGTCTTGCGCGCCGCCTCGGTTTCTTCGAGCGGCTTCCAATCGTCCGGCTTTTGCATGTAAAGCTCCCAAAGCTGCAAATTGAAGTTGTTTACATTGGAAAGATTCTCGTAATATCCTCTTTCCAATAAAGCAGCATCTTGTGCGTTGAGGCGGTTCGTGCGCAACTCCGTGATCAAGTTGCTGGCGTCGCCGCCGAGGCGATGGTAATATTGCGGCTGCACCAAAAAATAAAGCAGCGCGATGGCGCCGATCGTCGGCAGCGCCAGACGATAAAAAGACGGATTCTCCGCCTTCAGCGCGGCGGCATGGCCGGACCATTTTTCGTGCACAAAGACGGCGACGCCGAACGCGGCAATGATGGCGGCGAGCGCCATGGCCACTTCGAGCACGCTGGTTTCGGCGCCTGCTAAAAGAGAAACCCACGCCGCCAGGGACGGGCTGATCCAGATCGACCAGATGACGGCGATGACGACGAAAATGCCGGCGGCGCGCAAAGCCCGCGAGGCGATCTCGACCATCGTGACGGCTTGCTGGGTCAACGCGCGCTTTCTGCCGTATTTTGCTTCGTAGAGCGAATTGACCAAGACCAGGACGGCCATGCTCGTCCAAAACACCGCGTCCGGGCCGGAGAGCAAAAACGCGCCGCGCATCCAAAACCACTGATAGCCGTGAAAAAACCAGGTCATCACAAAGCCCAACAGCGTAGCCAACACCAGCTTGCTCATGTTGCCCCATTGGCGCATGGCAAAATACGCGGGGTAATAAAACACTTTTTGGATGAACTCTTTCCAATACACGTTGACGCGGCGCCAGTAATCGGTGAAGCCGGCGGCGAGCAGAAAGAGATCCATGATGCGCGGCAGGTTGAATCCAAAAAGGTGCAGAATGCCGACGCAGATATGAAACTGCCCGGACAGCCGGATGATGAGCAAATAATTCGCGGCCATGAATTGTACGAGGCTGCTCGTGCTGTTGACCTTTTCGGGCGGAATCACCCAAAAATAGTCGATATAACGATAAATGAGCAGATGCACGACGCCCCAAAACACCCATTTGACGCCGGTTTGATAAATGCGATGCTCCTCGTCGTTGTAGTAAGTCCGGCGATACGTGCTGTAATCCACCGCCGGAAACAGCGGAAAGGCCACGTTCGGCAGCAGAAAGAAATACGCGAGCGTGTGCGTCATTCCGCCGGCCGGCACTTTCTTGTGCTTGAGATCGTAAAAATAAATCACCATGCGAAACATGAACATCGAGGCGAGAATCGGCCAAATTGATGTGGGCCACGGAAACGGCAAATAGCCGGCGCGCATGATGACGAGTGTACCGGCGACGGCAAGCAATATAAAACCGCGCGCGGCAAATGAAATCGGCAGATGCGCGAGGCCGATGAGGCCGAGGCTGAGGCCGATCAACCACCCGCCGTCAACAAATCCGAGCACGCTGAAGATCGCGGCGAATGAGAGCAGCAGAAAAAAAGACAGCCGATAAGAACGCGGCAGAAAATAGTGAATGATGAAACCGTAAAAGGTCAACGGCATCAATTTATGAAAGAACGCATTGTGCTCGAGATTGGTCATTTGCACGACAGTGACGAGCAGACCCAACTGCACGACGAGGCCGAAAAATTTCACCAAACCTCGCCAAGCGAAGATGATGGCTTTGAGCCACGCCCACAAACGGCGACCAGCCACAAAATCGGTTAGCGCACCAAGCGCGACGAGCGCGGCGCTCACACGCATCACCTGGTCTTTTACCGCGCCGTCATCAGCAAGCAATCCGGAGAGACCAATGAGATCAGCGCCCAATATGAGAGCGAGCATTGCCGCGCCGATGCCGAAAATATAAATCGGCAGCGCCTGGAGCGGCGCGGCGGTGATTGACTTAAGTTGTTGGGCTTCAGATTGCGGCATATTCTTTTTCGTTCCAATTAACATGTCATTCTCTGCTAGAATCTTTTTCAGCATAAGCACCGCGCTTGACAACCAATAGACGGTTCCAAGATGGCATAAGAATCTCACCGCAGCGCAAGGCCGAAGGTCTCGCGATTTGCCAGCAGCGTTTCGTAGAGCCGATCGGCCAACAACTGGTGGCCTTTGGCGTTCGGGTGCATGTCCCACTCGGCGACGCGCAGCGTTTCGACCGGATGATCGCCATAAGCGTCGGAAACGTCGAGCACGGCAAATCCGACCCTTTGGGCGGCGCCCATGAATTGCGCCTCCTTCTCAGGATCTTTTTCAAGCTTGTGCACCACCGGCGTGTAAATATAAACGGGCAGAATATTCTTCTGCCGGCAAATTTCGGCAAAACGCGTGTAAAGCCAATCGATCATTTCCGCGCTGTAAGGTTTGAGGCGTTTCATGGCCTGGTCTTCCGTCATTGAGGAATTGAGGCCGGCCTTTTGCACGATTTCCGTCAAGTAATCGTATGGCATGGCCACGCGTTTTATTGCCATGGCAGCGAGATGCCGCGCCGAGCTGATGTCTTCGCGCGGAGAGGCGATGTAAAAAAGCGCATCCGGCTTGAACTGCAGCGCTTTTTTCTCGAAAACCACCAGCTCTTGCAGAGGAGAATAACCAGGCGAGGCAAAATTCAGAATTTCATAATGGGCGTAGCCGCTGCCGTTGCGCTCGCGGTTCAAGCGCTCTTCCAAAACCCACTCGAACGTTTCATCGTCGGCGACGCCGCTGCCGAAGACTTGCGAAGCGCCGAGCAGGGCAATACGATAAGTCTGTTCGGGTTTATTCAATTCATATTCCTTGTCCCGCATGCCCCAGCGATTGGTGCTCAATCGGGCGCCATGAAACATGATGCGCGCCGAGGGCACGATCTCGTCCTTCATAAAGTCGCCAGTCAAACGGCCCGCGGGCGTTTCGCGCAGCGTTGGCCAGTTATCCGGCCGCTTCATGTCAAGCTCCCAAAGCTTGCTGTTGAATTGGTTGGCGGCGTTGAGATTTTCATAATAACCCCGCGTCATAAGCTCCGCCTCCTGGCGATTCAGCCGCTGCTGCTGCAAATCGCGAAGGATTTCCCCGGTTTTGCCGTTAAATTGCGCCAAGACCGCGGGGTTGCCCAACATGAAAAGGACAAGGATGAGCGCGCCGGCAAACGCGGCAGAGCGGAAGGCCGGCGCGATTTGATCTTTCGCGGCCGCCCCGCCGGAGCCGGGCGTTCTTTCAAACAAAAGCATCGCCGCGAAAAACACCCCGAACGTCAAAAGGAGACCGGCCATGAGTTTCATCAATTCGTCGCGCGTGAGGCTGGCGTTGACCCAAAGGGAAAACCACTCGCTCATCGAAGCGCTTGTCCACAGCGACCACAACACGCCGATGGCGATGAAAAGCCCGGTGGCGCGCAACGCCCGCAGCGCGAGCGCGGAAAAAGTCAGCGCAGTTTGCCCGAGATTGCGCTGGCGGCCGTGTTTGCTTTCATAAACCGCGTTGCTGATCACGCAAACGCCCAACAGCGTCCAGTATGACAGGTCCGGGCCGGTCAGCAGAAATGAGCCGCGGATCCAAAACCACTGATACGCGTGAAAAAACCAGGTGCAAATGAAAACGATCACCATCGCGATGAGCAAACGGGGCGTCGCCGCCATTTTGCGCAGCTTGAAATAAACGGGATAGAAAAAGACTTTTTGCATGAAGTCTTTCCAATAGACGTTGGCTTGGCGCCAATACTCGGTGAAATTGGGCGCCAGAAAAAACCGCTGCATCGGCTTCGGCAGATTGAAGCCGAACAAGTGCAGCATGCCGACCACCAACGTAAACAATCCCACCAGCCACAGCACCAGCAGATAATTCGCCGCGATGAATTGCGCCAACTGGCTCAGGCTGCGGACGTCTTCCGGCGCGATCGTCCAATAGTAATAGAGATAGCGATAGATCATGAGCTGGATAATTCCCAGCAGCATCAAATTGATGCCCTTTTGGTAAATCTGATGGCGGCCGCCGTCATAATAGGCGCGGCAAAACGTGCTGTAATCCACCACGGGAAAAAGCGGAAACACAATGTTCGGCAGCATGAAAAAATAGGCCAGCGTATGCTGGAAGCTGAATTTCGCTTTTTGATGCTTGCGATCGTAAAGATAAATCATGAGCCGGAACATAAACATGGAGGCGAGGATCGGCAGAACCGCGCTGGCCCACGAGACTTTGATTTGATCGATCCGGACCAACACCAAAACTCCAGCCGTTACAACCAGCAAGGCAACGCGAACGGCAAAAGGCGCCGGCAGATGGCAGAGGCCGATGAGCAGCAGGCCGAGGCCAACCAGCCACAAGCTGTTAAGGAAGCCGAAGGCGAGATAAATTCCCGCCGCGGAAAGCAGCAGAAAAAAAGCGAGGCGATAGCGCTGCGGCAGAAAGTAATGAACCAAAAAACCCCCGAACGCCAGCGGCATAAGCTTCTCGTAGAACGTCTGGTTTTCCAGTTGAAACTGGCGGACCACGAGAACGAGCAGGCCCAGTTGTATCGCCACGCTCAGAAATTTGCCCACGGCAGGCCAATCAAAAGACTGCGTTGTCATTCTGCTTGGTGTAATATCCGTTGTCATTGCTATGCTCATTAGCTTTGGTGTCATGAAAGCACAGTCGCTGAAAAATTACTTGCTGGCAACGCCAAGAATCTCCGGATTTTTTCTGTGTTCATCTGATCAAGCTCATCTTTTGGGTTTTATGAAAGCGGCCGGCCGTCAGGCGATAAAAATAAACGCCGCTTGCTTGCGCGCGCGCTTCCCACTGGCGAACGTGCCGGCCTTCTGCCAAAACTTCGTTGTCAATTAACCGCGCCACTTCTCTACCATTAACATCAAAAATGACAAGCTGCACGCGCGCCGGGCGCGGCAACTCAAATGCGATCGCGGTCGCCGGATTGAACGGGTTGGGATAATTCTGTTCGAGATGAAAACCTGCGACAACCTCCGGGCGATCGTTGATTCCCGAGGGCGGCGCTTTCAAGTAACGATCGAAAAACTCGACAACCGCAAGCTCGGTCGAATCGGTCTCGAAAGCGGCGTCGCCGTGGCCTCCGCCCACGATGGGCTTGAACACCACCTCCACGCCGGCTTGGCGCAGCGCCGAATCCAGCTCCACGCTTTGCTGAAACGGCACGGACATATCGAGCGTGCCGTGCATGATCAGAAACCGCGGCTCGTCGCCGTTGACATAGGTAATCGGACTGGCGGCGACGGCTTTGGCCAGATTGGCCCGGATGGGACCGCCGATCAACCGCGCCTCCGGGGAGTCGTCAGCGCAATGATTGATGGCGCTGGGATAATCGCAAATCGTCAAAAAATTCGCCGGCCCGTACCAATCGCAGACCGCATGCACCGCGCTGCTGAACTGAAGATTTCCTCCCACCGCGCCTTCGAGCGAATCCACGCCCAGCGTTGTTCCGAGCAGAGCAACCAGATGCCCGCCCGCGGAGCTTCCAAAAACGCCGATTCTATTCGGATCAAGATCATACTTGGCCGCATTGGCGCGCAGCCATCGCACCGCGCCCTTGCAGTCGTAAAGTTGCGCCGGAAATTTTGCCTGGCCGCTCAAGCGGTAATCGATACTGACGACGGCGTAACCGTGCAGCGCCATAAAGTCCGCCCGGTTATTCGTTTTGCTGCCGCCGCTCCAACCGCCGCCATGAACGAACATGATGACGGGATAAGGCTTGGGCGTATTGCGTGGAAAATACAAATCCAGTTTCAAGCGAATGCCGCTGGCAACGGCGTATTCAACGTCGGCCAGGTCGG
Organism: bacterium; assembly: GCA_037444905.1. Taxonomy (GTDB): domain Bacteria; phylum Zhuqueibacterota; class Zhuqueibacteria; order Zhuqueibacterales; family Zhuqueibacteraceae; genus JABWAN01. The sequence continues at coordinate 19,200 of JBBILN010000047.1, forward strand.
GCGTAATGTTCTGCGACGCGGCTTCACGCGCGATCATTACAGCGGCAACAACGAGCAACACCAAACGCCTCATCGTCATCACTTCCATCAATCCATTAATCCAACGATCCGTTCTATAATCCCAGCCACCGGGCAATGATATTCTTCTGCATCTCCGAAGTGCCCGAATAAATCGTGCTGCCCACGGCGTCGCGCAGGCTGCGCTCCACTTCGTATTCCGTCATGAAGCCGTAGCCGCCGAAAATTTGCACGGTGTCGAGCGCGGTCTTTAGCAACGCCTCGCTGCCGAAAAGTTTGGCGATCGCCGCGTCCATCGCCACGCTCCGGCTGTGCTCCAATCCGCTCGCCGCTTTGTAAACCAGCAAACGCGCGGCTTCCAAACGCACTTTCATGTCCGCAATTTTGTGCGAGATCGCTTGAAACTTGCCGATGGTTTGGCCGAACTGCTTGCGCGTGCGCGCCTGCAAAACCGCTTTCTCCAACAGCCGCTCCATCGCGCCGATATGAATCGCCACCAAGCAGGCGCGCTCCCAATCCATCGAATGCGTGAAGTGCGTGGCGCCGGCGCCGGGCTTGAGCCCGAGCACTTGCGCGGCCGGAACGTAAACGTCTTCAAAAACCAGCTCGCCAATCGGCGAGGTGCGCAAGCCCATTTTGTCCCACATTTTGCTCGACCGGAAACCCGGCGTTCCCTTTTCGACCAGAAACGCGGTGACGCCGCCGTAATATCCCTTCTCCGGATCGGTTACAGCGAACGTCAAAGCCAAATCGGCAACGGGACCATTCGAGCTGAAAGTTTTGACGCCGTTGAGGCGAAAGCCTTCACCGTCGGGAACCGCGCGGGTGCGCATGGCAAAGGCATCGGAGCCGGAGTCCGGCTCGCTCATGGCATTGACGGCGATGAGCTTGCCGTTGCAGAGTCCCGGCAAGTATTTGCGCTTTTGCTCTTCGCTGCCGAATTTCGCGATGGGAATGACGCACGCCAGCAAATGCGCGCAGATGGAGAACGCCAGCCCGCCGTCGTGGCAGCCGTAGCCCAACGCTTCCAGCGCGATCGCGGTCGTGAGCGGATCCAACCCGGCGCCGCCATATTCCTCCGGCACCGGCAGGCCGGGCAGCTTCATCTCGCCGCACTTCTCCCATAGCTCGCGCGCGAAAAGATGCTCGCGGTCGCGCTTGATCATGTCCGCGTTCAATTCCTGTTGCGCGAAGCGGATGATCTCCTCGCGAAGGAGTTTTTGTTCGTCGGAATAAGAAAAATCCATCGGATCATTCCTGTTTTATTCAAATCACCCGTTCCGCAATAGCGTCGGCATCATGTCCGCTTGATTTGCAGACTGGAAAGTCTGCGCTACGCCGTTGCTTGCGCCAAATGCTTGCTCAATGGATGATCGGGGGCGCTGCGGATCGTTTGAAAAACATTGCGCAATTGCGCCAGCGTTTGCGTGGCGGACAGATCGTAGACGTCGCCTTCGCAAAGCCGGAGCGCCAGATCGCGGTGCGCGCTTTCAGCGATGACGCGGCTGAAAATCGGCGCCACGTCGTAGAACAGGCGGACGAAGTCGCGCCAGACTTCGGCGCCGCCGCGCAGCTTGTGCTCGTAGCCTTTGAGGCAAGCCGCGCTCACGTCATTGGCGGCCAAGGCATTGGCGATCACTTGCGCCGCGAATTTGGCGGAGTGCATCGCCACGCTCATGCCGGAGGCGAAGATCGGGTCGATGAAAAACGCCGCGTCCCCCACCAACATCCAGCCGTCGCCGGCAAAACGCTCCATCATGTAACTGTAGTTGCCGTCCAGGTGCAAGGCGCGCAGCGGCACCGCCTGCTTCATGCGCGCCGCCAGAATTGGATTCAAGCCGATGCTGGAGCGGAAAAAAAGATCGGCGTTTTCGCCGGCTTTGACAAAATGCTCGCGGTCGGTCACCACGCCGACCGAGGTCACCTCGTTCGTAATCGGAATTTGCCAGGCCCAGCCGCGCCGCATCGGCAACAGATGCACGTGGGTATAATCAACGGTGTCGCTCTTGCCGCGCTCGACGTTGGCAAACCAGGTGTGCGCGGCGAACTGGCGAAAATCGGGATCCGGCTTCAGCAGTTGCAGTTGGCGCCCCAAAAGCGCTTTGCGCCCGGAAGCATCGACTACGAGGCGCGAGCGCAGCCGCAATTTGGCGCCGCCGATTTTGGCGGTGACGCCGCCGGCAAAACCCTGCCGGTTAAAATCGACGCTATCGACCTGCACGCCGGTGAGAATTTGCGAGCCGTTGTCGCGCGCGTGTTTGAGCAAAAGATCGTCAAACTTCGCGCGATCGACGTGATAAGCATAATTCAAATCGTCGGTGCGGCGGAACGGCAGGTCGATGGGCTCGGGATCAAACCACGAGGTCCAAGAAACGCCGTTCTTCAGCACGAAATTTTCGCGCGCCATCGCCGGCAGGAAATCGATTTCTTCGAGAATGCGCGTGGTGGAGCACACCAGCGATTCGCCGACGTGCGCGCGCGGATGATGGGTTTTGTCGATGATGATATGATCGACGCCGGCGCGGGCGAGATAAGTTCCGAGCACCGAGCCGGCCGGGCCGCCGCCAATCACGATCACCTCGGTGTCCAATTTTTTCGGCCGCGGCGTATTGATGACGATGGCCGGCGCCGCACCGTTTTCTTGGGCGCGGTCTTGTCCCGCGCTCAAGCCGGAGTGATCGAGTCCCATGGTCTCAAAAATCTCGTCGCGAATTTCGAGATACGCCGGCGAATCGATGTCGCGCGGCCGCGGCAGCTTGACGTCGATGATGCTGCGAATTGTGGCGGGCCGGCGGCTCATCACCACCACGCGATCGGCAAGCTGCACCGACTCTTCGACGTCGTGGGTGACGAAGAGCACGGTTTTTTTCTCGCGCTGCCAGATTTGCACCAGCTCGGCGCGCATGCGCAGGCGCGTGAGAAAATCCAGCGCGCCAAACGGCTCGTCCATGTAAAGCACATCCGGATTTGCCGCCAGCGCCCGCGCAATTTCGACGCGCTGTCTCATGCCGCCGGAAAGCTCGCGCGGATAAGCTTTCTCGAAACCGGCCAAGCTCACCATTTCGATATAATGCTTGACGATGCGCTCGCGCTCTTCCGGCGCGCGATGCAGCAGGCCGAAGCCGATGTTTTGCTCGACCGTGAGCCAAGGAAAGACGCCGTTTTCTTGGAAGATGAAAACGCGTCGCGGGTTGGGGCCGTTGACCGGCTCGCCGTCGATCAGCGCCTGACCATTCGTGGCCTTCAAAAAACCGCCGACGATATTGAGGATCGTCGATTTGCCGCAACCCGAAGGCCCGACGATGCAGACGAACTCGCCTTCTTTCACTTCCAGGTTGACGTTTTCCAACACTGGAATGGTGGATTCTTTCTCCTTGCCGGGAAAATGCATCCACAAGTCGCGGACAACGATTTTCGACGAATGTTTTGGAAACATGCCGAATGTCTCAAGGTTATTGGCTGGATTATTGGATTGATGGATCGTTGGATTCCATCAATCCATCGATCCATCATCCATCAATCCATTATTCCAACACGACCGTTAGAACTTCACCGGCACCATCACATAAAACAAATTGTGTGTATTGGCTAGGCCGGTCTTTTTGATAAAATCGCCGGGGAGAAAACGCGTGTAGCCGATCATGGCGCTGACGTGCACGCCAAGATGGAGCGTCGCCTCTGCGTCAAATTCGTTGCCGGCGGCGTCGCCGGCCGCGCCGGTGAGGTCGCGGCGGCTCACCGCGCCGGCCGCGTTGTAAAGCGCATCGCGTTTTTGTGCGAGCCTGAAATTAAGGCCCTGAACTTTCGCCGACACGCGCTTATGCGGCTTGACCGTCAGCGACAGCGTGACGGCTTGAATATTTTGCCGCGCCACTTGATCGGCCCAACCGAAATACGGATGCGCCAACGGAAAGAGTTGGGTAAACGTCTGCTTCTTGTCGTCGGCCGGATCCTCGTCGCCGGAGGCAAGATCGAAGCCGAGGCCCACGCGCGGTTTCGACCAAACTTTGTTCAACGTGTAGCCGCCCTCGAACGCGAGCATGTAAGCGGAAATATCGTCCGTGCTGAAACTGCCGAATTGATACGCCGCCTCGGTGGTCCAATCCAAATCCTTGCTGGCGCCGTCGAAAGCGAGGCCGGTTGTATGGCAGCGATAATGGCCCAACACGCCGGCGCCGGATTTGGCAAGCGGATCATTTTCTTTCAACCGCAAGTAATACGCGGAAAAGTTTTTGCCCTTGAGCGACCGCTGCGCGTAAACGCCGGCAAAGGTTTGCGAGCCATCAACGCGATTGAACTCTTCGGGATCGACTTCCACCAAGCGCGTGAAAAAGCCGTCGAATTTCCACCCCGAGGCATTCGCCATCACCCGCGCGCCGTCAAAAGTGCGGCGCGTGTTGACCCAATCCAGCGGCGAGATCAAACGCTGCCGGCCGAATTGCATTTCCTGCCGGCCGGCGCGAAGGCCGAGCTTGCTCTTGGCGCCGTTCAAGAACCAAATATCAGCAAACAAATTTTGCAAATCCGGCTGGTCGCGCGCCGTCAGCGGCGCCGGCAATTCATTGTTCGTTATCCCCGCATATTTAAATTCACCGAACACGCGCGCGCGGCTGCCGAGGCGCAGATCGCCGAAGAGAAAAAGCCGATTCAAATAAAAACTCTGCGACCGCGGATTGGAAGCGCCGAATCTGCGATTCTCGTCGCGCTCGAAGCGGAAACGATAACTTCCGCCGAACGTCAGCTCGGCTTTGCCGCCAACGGGAATTCTCTTGAGCCGGTTGAATGGGTCGTTGCCGCGATCGCCGCTGCTGCTCAAAAAGCTGTAATCATCTTCATAACGCACGTTGCTATACACCGGCCCCTTGGGCTGCTGGGCCCAAACGCTTTCACCACACCACACCAGAGAGCCAATTGCCGCTGCGCTCATGATGAGAAGCCGTGAGAATTTTTTCACGCTTTCTCCCTTCAGCAAAGGTTTTAATTTTTGCTGCTAATCGTTCGTTGCCGGCAGTTTAAATTTTGACAATACGTAGCGATTTAAGCCAGCAACCAGTTAGCGGCTAAAACCCCAGCGCACTTCTTCCAAATTTTGCAGTCGGCGCACCAGCAAATCCAAAATCAAGCCGATGAGGCCGATGAGCACCATGCCGGCCACCACTAAATCATAACGCTTGCCCGCGTTGCGCGCATCGATGATGAGATAACCGAGGCCGGAATTGACCGCAATCATCTCTGCGGCCACGACCACGAGCCACGCGACGCCGAGCGCCAAACGCACGCCGGTGATGATTTGCGGCAGCGCCGCCGGGAACACGACTTTCTTGAACAACTCCAAACCTGTGACGCCAAAATTGCGCGCCGCGCGCAGATACACGAGCTGAATATTTTGCACCGCGGCAATCGCGGCGGTAGCAATCGGAAACAGGCTCGCTAAAAAAATCAGAAATACCGGCGCGAGATCGCTGACGCCGAACCATAAAATCGCCACCGGAATCCACGCAATCGGCGAAATCGGCCGCAGCACTTGAATTATCGGATTGAACGCATGAAAAGCGCGGCCAAACCAGCCAAGCACGAGGCCGAACGGAATGCCGACGAGCAGCGCCAAGCCAAAGCCGGCGGAAACGCGAAACAGCGAGGCGATAATATATTTGAGCAGCACGCCGTGTTTCACCAGATCAAGCATGCCCGCGAGGACCTGCCCCGGCGTTGGAAAAAGATCGCTGCCCGACCATTTCACTGAAAAATGCCAAACCGCGACAAAGAAAATCGCGACGAGGATCGGCAGGAGAATCGGCTCCAAACGGGATTTCATGGCAGCGCGCCCTCCCCGGTGCCTTGCCAATCATAAGGTTTTGTTTCCTGCGTTTTTTCGGAGAAACGCACGTCGGCGTACTCTTCAAACGCAATCGGGCCGCTCAAAATGCCGGCTTCCAGGGCCAAGGCGGCGATTTCCTCAAAATCTTTTTTCGCCAACATTAAGCTTGAGTACGTGACGCGGTCCGGCGGCTTGCTCAACACAAAGCTGAGCAGGCGCGGATCCTGGTTATAATAATTCTTGGCCACGGCCTGCGCTGCGTTCATGCGATGCTCCATGCCGGCATCCAGCCATTTGCCGCTGCGCGCAATGCCGTCGACGAGCTGTTGCACCCATTCCGGATGCTCGTTGATGACGCGCTCTTCCACCGCCAGCACGCAGGAGATAAAATTCGGCCACAGATCTTTGGCTTGATAAAGCACGCGACCGTAGCCGTCCATTTCGGTTTGTGCCATAAACGGCTCGCCGGAGGTAATGGCATCGACGGATTTGGAATACAACGCCGCCGGCATATCTGGCGGCGGCATTTCGAGCAATTGCACTTCGTCCACGGTCATGTCGTTGTCCTTTAGCGCTTTGAAAATGATCAAGCGTTGATTGGAAAAACGATTGGGCACGGCGATGCGCTTGCCTTTCAAATCTTTGAAGGTTTTAATATCAGAATCCTTGTGCACCATGAGCGCGGTGCCATCGCGATGCCCGAGATAAACGATCTTGAGCTTCACGCCTTGTTGCCGTAGCGCCATGGCCATCGGCGCGAGAATGAACGTTGCCGGAAGATTGCCGGAAAGATGCGCTTCTTTCAACTCCGGCCAGCCGCTGAACCGCACGGGTTCATAGAAGCCCTTGCCAACCATATTGGTGTTGATCCAATCGGTGACGGGGCACGTGAGGTGTCAGGTGACGGGCAAAAAACCGACGCGGAATTTTTTCTCTCCCGCCGCGTTCTTATCGCCGCCGAGCCCCAAGTTTTCAAAACCGATGTTTAGCCAGGTGTGCAAAAAACCGAGACCCGCAACCACACCGGCAACGGTTAAAACTACTTTCGTTCCTTTGGACATCGCCGATCTCTGCGTTTTGAGGTGAATGACAACTTGTATACTGCTTTCGGGTTGATTTGTAATTCTACTCTACAGCAAGGTCATCCTGGAAGGAACTTCCCTCGTGCTCGCGACGCGCTTCAGGGCTTGAATTTCTTCCGAGCACGAGGGAAGGTTCTTCTAGAATGACAGGTTGAGGAGGCTTACAAACCAACCCGTAACGAGTATACTACGAAAGTTGCCGCTTGGCCAGCATCTGCCGCATGCTCTTCACGCCGGGCAATTCCTGCTGTTCGTCGCCATATAAACGCCCGGCAAAGCAGTCGATGATATCGAGTGGATGTTTATAATGCACCAGATAAGCGAACTGAAACGGAAAATCCCAAAAACAATCCACCAAATCCTGCACGATATTCTGGCCTTGATTGGCCGTGTGCTCGTAAGCCGCAAATGGATTGGCAGTGTCGCGGTTTTCGCCCACAAAATATTGCGCCACCGCCTGCGACGCCATTTCCGCTTCTTTCATCGCAAAATAAAGCCCGAACGAAAAGATCGGATCGATGAAGCGATGCGAATCGCCGACGCAGAGAAAGCCCTTGCCGGTGAAATGATCAACATGATAAGAATAATTCGAGATCGAGCGCACCTCTTCGGCAAAATTCAAATCCGGCACGCGCTTGGCCATCTCCGGGTTGAGCGTCATCAACTCCTGCTTAAGAAAATCCGGCTTGGAAAGTTTTTGCGCTTTGAAATATTCCGCCGGCACCACGACGCCGACGCTGACCAATTCGTCGTCGAGCGGGATAAACCAGCCCCAATGATGCTTCTTTTGATAAAAGATCAGCGTGTTGCCGGAGGCCTCGCCGGGATCGCGAATCGTGTTGGCGACTTGCGAAAAGATCGCCACCTGCTTGTCATACGCGCCGCGCTCTTTGGGGCCGATCACGCCGCGATTGGCGAGAAACGTTCCCTGCCCGGAAGCGTCGATAACCACTTCAGCGTTGAGCTTTTCAACAACGCCCTGCGGCGTGCGATAGGTGACGCCGGCCATGCGATCATCATCCATAATTGGCGCGACGGCCTCGCAAGGCAAAAACTCGGCGCCTTGGCCGATCGCCAGCTCGAGCAGCATCTTATCAAAAACACTGCGCCGCACTTGCCAGGTCCATTGCTGCTTAAACTCGGTTTTGGAGATGCGCTCGGCCACCGGCACCCAGAAAGAATTTTTGCCGCCGGTGCCATAAACCGTCACGCCATATTTGATCGGATGCCCTTTATCGAGCATTTTTTCTTCCATGCCGAGCCTTCTTAAACACACGCCGCACTCGCCGGTGAGTGACTCGCCGATGTGATAGCGCGGGAACGTGTCTTTTTCGAGAATCACCGGCTTTAACCCCGCTTGCAAAAGATGCAAGGCGCTCGCCGCGCCGCCGGGGCCGGCGCCGATGATGGCGACGTCGTGCTTTTTTGTTCCTGGCATTTTCGGTTTCCTTGTGACATGTTATTTGGAATATGACCGCCCGGACGCTTCATGATTTGAACAAGCTTGTTATGCAAAAAAGCCATTCTCGCACAAAAGCGTCCGGACGGCGAACGTTATCTTAGAGGTACGTAAATCAATCTCAGCGAAGCTTTACGACTTTGCAGTCACCAGCGCCGCGATGCTGGAAAGCGTGTCGAGATGCTCCACGTCCGCTTCATGCGCTTCAACCTGAATGCCGAACTTCTCTTCAATAAAGGACACCAGCTTCAAAGTCGAGAGCGAATCGAGAATGCCGCCGGTAATCAGCGGCGTCGAATCGGTCAGCGCTTCCGGTTTTTCACCCGGCAGGAACTCGCGCAGGATGTACTCTTTCACCTTTTGTTTTGTCGTTTCCATGTTCAGTGCTCCACATTTTCGGGTTAGAATTGAATGCTTTCCAGAACGCGGTACTTGTCCGAAGTAATCATGCCGCCTTTCCTGCTGCGGGACAGCGCGGTAAAATTTTCCGAGCGGGTCGTCATCATGGACACCACGTACATCAGCTCCTGCTCCAGCGCGGCTTCATACTGAATCGCGGTGGTGACCATTTGGGCTTCATCGCCGCCATAGCCGTAGCGCGGCAAAGCCAAAGCCCGGCCCACCTCCAGCCGCCTGGCAATATAGCTGGTCAGCAGCGCTTGGCTGTCGGCAATCCGGTCGGGATGCTTGAAACAGCGGTCGATCGCCCATACGGTGCTCGAGGCGGAAAACATCGCCAACACCACGCCCAGCGAAAAAATCGGGTCGATGAAGACCGCGGCGTCGCCCACCAGGAAAAAGCCCGGACCGGCAACTCGCATCGGCTTATAGGAATAATTGCGGATCACATGAAAGCCGCCTTCGCAATATTTCCCAAAATGGGGGATGATGCTCTCGCCGACGGAGTAACGCGGATGTTTCACCTTGTCGAAAAGAACGACATCATATAGCGCAATCTTCCGGACGGCGAAAAAGACATCGGCGCTACCTGCCTGCAACTGTTCCATTATGAGAACAACGTTTTGCCTCTTGCGCTTTAAAAAACGATGTCTTCCAACACCCGATACTTATTCGAGGCGATTTTTTTCGCGCCTTCTTCGCCGATCATGCTCACGAAATTCTCCGAGCGCGTGGTGAGGGTTGACACCACGTGCATCAATTCCAGCTCCAATGGCGATTCCCATTTGATCGACCTTCTGACGCTGTCCATCTCTTCGTTGCTATAGCCGTAGCTCGGCAGCGCCAAGGCCCGGCTCAACTCCAAATAAGTTTGCAAGTGCCGGCTGTAGAGCGCGCGGCTGTTGTCGGTCAGGCTGTTTTTTTTCAGCGCGCGATCGATCGCCCAGCTCGCCAGCCCGGCGGAAAACATCGCCAGCACGACGCCGATCGAGAAAATCGGATCGACGAAAGCCGCGGCGTCGCCGAGCAGAAAAAAGCCGGGGCCGGCCAACTGCGTCGGGCGATAAGAATAATCGCGCACCACATGGAAACTGCCTTCACAATAGTTAGCGTTTTCCAGCAGGCGATTCAAATAAGGTATCTCGCAGCACCTGCGCAGAAAATATTTTTCCAAAGCTTCATCCGAGCCTTTAATGGCCTGCATTTGCTCTTTCGGCAGCACCAAGCCGACGCTGGTGTGTTCGCGCTGTGGAATGTGCCACAGCCAGCCCCAGCCGTCGATATTGGAAACAAACGTGGTCGGCGGCGCCACGCGCAGATCGGCAAAGCCGTGCGCTTTGCCGTCGGCTCCGATGTATTTCGAGTCGTCGAAATAGCCCCAAATGCTCATGAAGCGAAAGCCTTCGTCGATGACGCGAATGCCGAGTTGTTTGGCAATGACGGCATGTTGCCCGCTGGCGTCGACGACGAAACGGCAGGAAATCTGATTGGCCGTCTTGTCGCCCTTGACGCGATAATCGGCGCCGGCGTGGCCGCCGTTGGAAGGCAAATGGACGTGATGAACTGCCACTTCCTCAAAAACCTGCGCGCCTTGTTCGGCCGCATGCTTGAGCAAAATGTCGTCGAAACGGTCGCGTTCGACGTGCAGGGCCGGACGTTGGTAGCCAAAATTTTTGAATTGCATCTGGCGAATGACGCCGTTCCAAACCACCGTGCCGCCAGCCTTTTGAATAAAACCGTCGGCCTCGACTTTTTGGTCGACCTTGGTCTGTTCGCAATATTTCCAAAAATGCGGAATCAGGCTCTCGCCGACGCTGTAGCGCGGGTGTTTGGCCTTGTCAAAAAGCACCACGTCGTATCCGGCCTGAGCCAGCAGGGTTGCCGCGGTGCTGCCGGCCGGGCCGCCGCCGATGACGGCGACGTCGCAACTCTTGGGGATGTTCATGGCAAATGCCTCCAAACCAAATAGGAAAACTTCGTCATTCCGCAGAATCTTTTTGCGCTCCCTCAGGAGAGACGCTCGCAATAAAAGCTCCCGGCGCAATGACATTTACTGTTCTTTTGCAAACCGCGCGAGGGTAACGGCGAGTTACGCCATCGTTTTCAATCTTTGATAATCGATCTTGTCCGTCGACGTTTTCGGCAGCGCCTCCAAAAACGCGAAGAGATCGGGCGCCATGTAAGAGGGCAAATGCTCCGCGCAAAAGCCCTTCATCGCGATGAGCGAGGGGCGCTGGCCGTCTTTGCAGCTCAGAAACGCCTTGACGCGCACGCCATTGGTTTCATCGGAGAGCGCGATCACCGCGGCTTCTTTGATCGCCGGATGCTTGTAAAGCCCGGCTTCGATTTCGCCCAACTCGACGCGGTAGCCGCGCTTTTTGATCATACGGTCGCGCCGGCTCACATAAATGTAGCCTTCATCCGCGCGTTCGATGACAATATCGCCGGTTTTGTACCAACGCCGGCCGGTTTTATCTTCGATAAAAGACTGCGCGGTGCGCTCCGGCAAATTCCAATAGCCTTGCATGACGCCGTCGCCGGTGACCACCAGCTCGCCTTCCTGCCCGGCGGGAACGTCGTGGCCTTGCTCGTCCACGACTTTGCATTCCACATTCGAGCAGGATTTGCCGATGGGATACGGCGCGCTGCGATCCTCGGGAATCGTCGCGGGAATTTCGTAGTACGTACACACGTTGGTTTCCGTCGGCCCATATAAATTGAAATAGCGGGGCTGCGGCCAAAACTTTTTCAGCAGCCGCAGGTGCTTCACCGGAAACACTTCGCCGGCGAAAAAAACCAAGCGCAGCGCCGAATGATCGTGCTGCTCGAGCTTGCCGTATTGCGCCAGCAGGCTCAGAATCGACGGCGTCGAGTACCACACCGAAATTTTCTTCTCGGCAATCAGCGGCGCGAGCAGACCCGGCGCTTTGCCGGTTTCTTCGCTGATCAACACCAGCGTGCCGCGGTGCTTGATCGCGAGATAAATGTCCAAAATCGACAAATCGAAATGGAACGGCGCGTGTGAAGAGAAGCGATCGTTCTCATTCGGCGAAAAGGCCGAGGAGCACCAATGCACGAAGCTCGTCGCGTTCAAGTGTGAGAGCATCACGCCTTTGGGCAGGCCGGTGGAGCCGGAAGTATAAAGAATGTACGCCAGGTCATTCGGGCGCGTCGTTATCGTTGCGGTCGTTGGCGCGGGATCTTTTTCCTGCTCCTGTTCGAGCGTTTGCTGCAAAAACTTGCCGCCGCCGGCTCCCTCCAAAAGAATGAGTTCGGGAATTTCGCCGTATGGCGCGGTTTCGGCCCGGAATTTCTCCTCAAAACGCTTTTCCATGATCGCGGCTTTGACAGCGCAGTTGCTCAAAATGTATGCGCCGCGGCTGACCGGCGCATTCGCATCGACGGGCACGTAAGCCGCGCCGGTTTTGAGAACGCCGAAGATCGCCGCCACCGCGTCGATGGATTTGCGCAAACAAATGCCGACGCGATCGCCGGGCCGCACGCCAAGACGGTGCAAGCGGTCGCGCAACAAATCGGAAAGCCGGGCGAGATCACGATAGGTTATCGTTCCGCTCTCCGGCTCGTCCACCGCCGGATGATCGGGGCGGACGCGCGCAGAGTCGTCGAGAAATTGGTGCAGGACATGTTGCGTGTTCATGGCTTCCTCTGCTTGTTTGCAACGACGCCTTATGAAATGGCAATGCGCCAATTTGAACTCATCCCCAGGCCCCCATACGTGTTAAGCTAAGAGGAATACTCTCGCAATTCCCCCCTTGAGGGGGTTAGGGGGGTGTTCTTGGGGGCGTCGTGACCATTCAAATTCATTGTTTCGCGCTTTGGGCATTTCGATTTGCGCTTTAAGGTTGTTCGCGATACCGGGCAACACCCCCCTGCCCCCCTCAAGGGTGGAATACGTTGTGCAAATTCGCTTAGCTTAACACCTATGCCCCCGGCCCCCTTCTCTTAAAAAGAGAAGGGGAAAAAAGATTGCTCATCTCTTGGCAGTTCTCCCCCTTCTCTTCCCAAGAGAAGGGGGCCGGGGGGAAGAGTTCAGATTTACCGATTGCCGAATTTGAAAATCAAAACTCATAAGGCGCAGCTACGAACTTTTATATCCCCGCACAAAACTCGTCGTGCCGTAAACCGACATCGGGTTGTATTCGATATTAACGAATCCGGTTTCTTCCAGCCATTGCTTGGTTTCCGCGGGCGCATGATTGCGCCCGGTCTGCGTGGTGCAGAGCAAATTGAGATCGACGTAAACCGCCCAGCGGCCGCCGGTGCGGCTTTCCTGCAGGTATTGCGCTTGAATGACCAACGAGCCGCCGGGGTTGAGCGCCTGGTGCAAGCGCCGCAACAGCTTCGTGCGCGTCGCCGGGTCGAAACACTGGATCACGTTCGAGGCGAGAATCAAATCGTACGAACCGGGAATCTCGTCCTTAACGGCGTCCAGCGGCAAATAGATCACTTCATTTTGCAAATAATACCTGGCTTGCACGGTTCGCGTTACTTCCAACACTTCGGGCAAGTCCGACAAATAGAGCCGCAGGCCGGGATTTTTCATCCCCAAATGAAAAGCGAAAGCGCCGGAGCCGCAGCCGAGATCGAGCAGCGATTTGCACCGGCTCGTGTCCAAATAATGCGCGAGTTCCTTGCCGCGCAGCGCGGCATAATTGTGCATGGCCAAAATATAGCGCCGGGTGCGATCAGCATCCGCGCCAAGATAAACCTCGGGATCGATCGCGGGCCCGGATTGCAGCACCGCCTGATCGAGCTTGGACAAAGCGCCGCTGAACTCGTCCATGAGGCGAATCCAATTGCCGAGATAATTTTCGCCCGCGGAAGGCAGCAGCACCGCGCGGCACATTGGCGCAACGCGATAGAATGCACCTTCCCGGCTTTCGAGCAGTTTCAGCATGACGCCGGCGTTCAGCAAGCGCGCCAAAAATTCGGAACGGCAACCCAGTTCCGACGCGAGCGCCTCCGCGTTTTTTTCGCCTTCGCCGAGCCGCTCGAAAATTTTCAGCCGCAGCAGCGCAAACAGCACGCTCGATTGAAAAAAGCCTTCGGCGAGGGAAAGCACCTCGACTTGATTTTTGATGATCGAAGTGTGATCCGAAGTTGTCGATGATTGCGCCATAGGATTTTTTGCCGTTTTTTCAGTTCAATCGACTTTCCAGGCGGCGGCTTCTGGAAATGTTTGGCGAAGGCCGCTTTCGCCGTCGAGAGGTTGATACTCCTCGCCGCCCTCGTCAACAATGCGGGGGCGCGAAAATTCCAACGTTTTTTTCCCGGGCAGCCGCGCGATGACCGGCCGCCCGCCAATCAGACATTTCAATATCGGCGGCACGATCATCATCCGCGTCACCGGCGAGCGCAGCGCGCCGGGCATCAACCGCACGGTTTTAAGATACGCCGCCAACGCCCTGGCCGTCTCGCCCTTTGCAAAATGATTTTCGCCGGCCCGAAAATGCTCGCGCGCTTGCATAATGCTTTCGGCATGCTCGCGCCGTTTGCCCTCGAGCCTTTTAATGGCGCGCTTCCGGATTTTCGTCATTAATTGCCAGAGCTTGCGCGTGCGCCATTGGCCGCTATGTACGCGGTATTCGAGCACGAGGTCCGGCAGCAGCACGATTCGTCCCAACGGCGACAACCGGAGCCACAATTCGTGATCTTCACAAATATTGTATGCCGTGTCCCAGCCTTTCACCATCTTTACCGTCTGCGTGCGAAACATGCATTGGCCGAAAACCGGGATGTGGCCGAACATCAAATCCGGCCAGAGATCGTGCAAGCGGCGCCGCCGAACATAACGGGTTGTTTGGCGCGCGCCATTTTCGCCAAACATCATGAAACCGCCGACCGATCCGAGCGCCGAGGGATAGAGTTCGAGCGCGCGCAAATGCGCTTGCAATGCCGACCGCGGGAGCAAATCGTCATCATCGAGAAAAAGCACGAAATCGCCTGCGGCTTTTTCAAGCCCAAAGTTGCGCGCCCGCGTTCGCTCAACCTGCCCATCAAAACGAAAGGCTTGAATCCGCGCTTCCTGCAATCCACGCAGCCATGGCCACGTCTCATCTTCCGAGGCATCGTCGATCACGAGCAACTCCCAATCCTCAAAAGTCTGCGCCACGACGCTGGCGATAGTCTCTTGCAGCAGACGTCGCCGATTGTGTGTCGGGATGATGATCGAGATTGTCGGTTGGCTGCTCATTTGTTTTGTTTGTTTGCCGGTTTACTGATTTGTCCGTTCGCCCGCTTGTCAATTGACTGATTAAGAAGCCAACCGGATATGGGCAAACACGCCAACCCTCTCACGCCGGATAGCACGGGATCGGGAAGCGCTGGCAAAGCTGCTTCACTTCCGCGATGACTGCGGCTTTGGCCTGCGGATCGATCACAAATTCGCGATCGTCAAGGGCCTTGACGCTGGAAAGAACGCGGTGCACCAAATCGGCGCACAACGGCATTTCTTCCGGCCCCATTTTTTTGAGCGCCAAACTGTTGGTGCCGATGCGAATGCCGCTGGTGATCACGGGCGATTTCTTGTCGCCGGGAATGCGGTTCTTGTTGACGACGATGTGGCAATCTTCCAACGCACGCTCGGCGATGATGCCGGTAATGCCTTTTTGCAGCACGTCAATAACGACGAGGTGATTGTCGCTGCCGCCGGTGATGACGCGATAGCCCAACTCGGTGAAACGCTTGGCCAACGCGCGCGCGTCATCAACGATTCTGCGCGCCAGCTTTTTAAATTCCGGACGGACGACCATGCCCAATGCGCGCGCCATGGCCGCAATCGTGTGCTCGTGCGGCGCCCCTTGAAAAAATGGAAAGACGGCCTTCTGGAGTTTTTCTGCGAGTGTGCCTTTGCCGTCCGGCGCTGGGCGGTCAAAATCTCTTCCCATCATCATCAAGCCGGCGCGCGGGCCATAAAGCTGTTTGTGCGTGCAAGTCGTCGTGAAGTGGGCGTGATCAATCGGGCTCGGATGCACGCCGGACACGACAAGGCCGGAGATGTGTGTAATGTCGGCTAAGAGATACGCGCCCACCTCATCGGCAATTTCGCGGAACCGCTTGAAGTCAATCACGCGTGGATAAGAAGTCGTGCCGCAGATGATGAGCTTGGGCTTGTGCTCGTGCGCGAGGCGTTGCACGCAATCGTAATCAATGCTGCCGGACGGGTGCAATCCATATCCGATGGCGTTGAAATATTGGCCGGAGATCGAGGCTTTTGAGCCGTGCGTGAGATGGCCGCCGTTGCTAAGCTCCATGCCCAGCAGCGTATCGCCGGCTTTGAGCATGCTGCACATCACGATTTGATTGGCGGTGGTGGCGGAATGCGCTTGCACGTTCGCATAGCGCGCGCCAAAGGCCGCTTTGGCGCGATCAATCGCCAATTGCTCAATCTCGTCAATCACGCGGCAGCCGGCGTGGAACCGCGCTTGGGGGTAACCCTCAGCAGTAACGTTGGCAGGCACCATGCTGTCACAAATCAACACCGACGGATCGACGACGCTTGAGGCCGCGACCATCGTCAGCACGCTGGCTTGCCGCTCGTATTCGCGGTCCAACAGGCCATAAAGTTCCGGATCATCACGATGGAGCGTTTCAATGCCTTGGCGCACGAACTTGGCGAGCCTGGGTTCATTCATGAAATAACCGTCTCCCTAAAAAGGTCAACCTGGTTAAAGTCAAAAACACTTGCCGCTTTTTTACATTCTCTCCGCCGTTTCTTGCGCCAACATTTTTTCCACATCGGCGTCGGAAAACCGGCTGACTTCCAAAAACACGCGCGCAACTTCCGCGAGATCGATTTGCGCTTCCCGGCCGGCCTGCTCAATGCGCGCCGACAGTCCGGCCACGGTCGGCGAGTTGAAAAGATAAGCCAGCGGCAACGCTACCGGAAAAATCTCTTGCAGCCGGGTCATGATCTGAATGGCCAACAGCGAATGTCCGCCCAACTCCAAAAAATTGTCGTGAATGCCGATCGACTCGAACGCAAAAACTTCCGCCCAAATTTGCGCCACCACTTCTTCGAGAGCATTGCGCGGCGCCGCGAAGGACTCCAGCAATTCCGGCCGGGAATGATCCGGCGCGGGCAGCGCGCGCCGATCGATTTTTCCATTCGGCGACAACGGCAGCGCCTCCATCAGCACGAAAGCGGACGGCACCATGTATTCCGGCAATTGTTTTTGCAGATGGCTCCGCAACTCCGGCACCAGCTTGCGGCCAAGCTTGTCTTGCAGCGGGTTGTTGGCATATTCGCTCAACGGCTTGGGGCGCGCTGCTTCAGCGAGAAAATGGGGAACGATGCGCTTTGCGGCATCGGCGTCCCGCCGGCGAAACAACGCATCGAAACAGCCAACCTCACCTGTCGCCGACCACGTGATATCCACCTCGTAAGGCAAATCTTCCGCAATCGCCCACAATTCTTCAGGATCAACAAAATCGGCCCGGTTGGCGCTGCGCAAGTCTTCAGGATCAACAAAATCGGCCCGGTTGGCGCTGCGCAAGGCTTCGCGCAATTCGCCAACAGTCTGTGGCCCATCCAGGCTCGCGAGCAATTCTTTCGCTTTGACTTCCGCAAACAAGCGCGCATTCGGCACACGGCGCAGCCCCAAAGTTTCGGGGCTTTCTTTCTGCAACAACTCGCGCAACCGTTCCACCGTTAGTTTGCGTTCCAGCCAGTCCAACCAGCGCCCCGCATGATGAACGGGGCGCGCCTTCGCTTCGCCGCCGAGATGAAGCGTCACATCGTAGCGAATGCGCGTCATGTCATTCAAATGACGCCCTCGGCGCAACTGCATTTGCACGTGGCTAATCTTCGGCAGCCGCGTTTTCAGCGCATGGAAGAACCTCGGATCGAGGTGAAGCTGCTCATCCTGGCTCGCGGCTTTTTGAATACGCTGCTGTAAACGCGCCACGGCGAGCGAGGCCGGCGCCTGATAAAGCTGTACCGAAGTGTGAAACAAATCGAGATGCGGCAAGCTAAAGACGTCGCCGACAAAAATAAAACCGCCGGCGCGAACCGCTGCCGTCGCCTTTTCCAAAACTCGCAACAAATAGTGCACGTCGGGAAAAAGCTGCGCAACGGAATGCAAAATCACCAAATCAAAAGAATCCGGCGCGAGGCCGTTGAAATCATCCGCGGGCCGATGCCAAAGCTCCACTTGCGGCAGATG
Organism: bacterium; assembly: GCA_037444905.1. GTDB lineage: Bacteria > Zhuqueibacterota > Zhuqueibacteria > Zhuqueibacterales > Zhuqueibacteraceae > JABWAN01. The sequence goes on from JBBILN010000047.1 coordinate 37,161, forward strand.
ATATTCCGGCTTCGCCAACTGCCGGCGAATATAGTCGAGCGCGGCTTGCGAAAAATCCATGCCCACATATTTTTCGCAATGTGGCGCAATGCGAAACAACATCAGCCCGGTGCCGCAGCCAAGCTCCAACACTCGCCTGGGCTGCAGCGCCAGAATGCGGTCAACGGATTGATTCACCCACTCGCGCATTTCTTCCGCGGAGAGCGGCAGGCCGGTGTAGCTGCTGTTCCAAGTCGAAATGTTGAAAATCGGGTCTTCGGCGTCTTTGGCATAAGTCTCATCATAAACGCGCTGCCATTGGCGCATCTGCTCCTCGCGCAATTCCGAGGTGGTGATGCTTTCCGGCCCTGAAGATTGCGGCTGCGGCACGATGTAAGCGACTAGCCGTTTTTCTGCGCCGACCTGGCCCGGCTTCTCTTCTTTGGCGACAATCGCCGCTTCTTTCACCGCCGGATGCTGCGCAATCGCCGAAGTGATCTCACCCAGCTCGATGCGAAAGCCGCGAATCTTCACTTGAAAATCGATGCGGCCGAGCAACTCGAGATTGCTGTTCGGGCGATAACGCGCGAGGTCGCCGGTTTTATACATGCGATCGCCCGGCACGCCGCTGAACGGATTCGGAATGAACTTTTGCGCGGTCAACTCCGGACGATTCCAATAGCCGCGACCCACGCCGATGCCGCCCAGATGCAGCTCGCCGGGAATGCCGATGGGCAGCGGCTGCAGTTCCGCGTCCAAAACATAAGCAAGCTGGTTGTACATCGGCACGCCGTACGGAATGCTCTTCCATTTTGAGGAAGGCTCGACGATGTCATAAATGGTGGAATCCATCGAAACTTCGGTGGCGCCGCCCATGCTGACGACGTGCACGCCGGCCACCATCGCTTTGAGGCGATCCGGCAGGCTCACCGGAATCCAATCACCGCCCAGCAACGCGAGCCGCAAAGCGGCCGGGCGCAGCGCTTCGCGATACTCGCAATAATCGACCAGCATCTCCAGCAGCGCCGGCACGGAATGCCAAACCGTGATTTGCTGATCCACCATCAACTCGGCCCAACGCGAGGGCTCCAATATCGCCGCGGTTTCGACGAGCACCAGCGTGCCACCGGTTGCCAAAGTTCCAAACGTGTCATACGCCGACATGTCGAAGCTCAACGATGAGATGCCCAGCAAACGATCGCCGGGCTTCACTTCGTAACGGCGATTGAAATCGCAAAAATTGTTGACGCGGCCGCGATGGTTGAGCACCGCGCCCTTGGGCCGGCCGGTGGAGCCGGAGGTGTAAATCACATACGCAAGATGATCGGGCGTGACTTCGCCGGCAACTGGAGCCTCGCTCGCGCGTGCGATGATTTCCCAATCGGTGTCCAGGCTGATGAGGTGCAATTTTGAATTGTCAATTGCCAATTTCAAATTTTCAACGGTTGACTTTTTGGTCAACAGCACCGGGACCTGCGTATCTTCGAGCATGAAAGCCAAGCGCGAGGGCGGATAGCTGGGATCCATCGGCACGTATGCGCCGCCGGCTTTGAGAATGCCATAGAGGCCAATGACCATTTCCAACGAGCGCTCCATGCAAACACCCACGAGCCCATCCGGGCCGATGCCCAAGCCGTGCAGATAATTCGCCATCTGATTCGCGCGCCGATTTAACTCACCATAGGTCAAGTGCTCGTCATTCAAAACCACCGCCACCGCATCGGGCGCGGCCTCCGCTTGCGCTTCGAACAATTCGTGCAAACAGGCATTGTCGGGAAACGAAACGTGGGTGGTGTTCCACTCAACCACGACTTGCCGATGTTCCTCTGCCGTCATCATCGGCAGCTTGGAAACGGCTGCGCTCGGATTAGCTAGAATGCCGCCAAGCAAAGCTTCATAATGGCCAGCCATGCGCGTTATTGTCGCCGCATCAAACAACTCCGCGTTATAAATGAACTGGCACTCCAACTCACGCCCTTTCTTCATCACTGCTAAAGCGCAATCCGTCTTAGCGGCAAAATCTGAAATGGTATTCTCATTTTCATAAAACGCAAACATGGCTTGAAAAAGCGGCGCGCGGCTCAAATCGTGATACGGAAACAAAACTTCGACGAGTTGTTCGAGCCGCACTTGCCGATGCGCATATGCTTCTTCCGCCGCGCGATGGCATTCGGCAAGGAGCGTGTGAAAGGGGGCGCTGCCGTATACAGTGCTGCGCAAGATCACGAGGTTCGCCGGGGCATCGCTGCACTTTGCGCTAGTGGCGCCGTTGGAAGCTGTAAGCGAAAAGGGCACGGCGAGGAGGAGGTCATCTTGCCCGGTGTAACGCCACAACAGCGCCTGAAAAGCTGAGAGCAGAACAGTAAACGCATCGGTTTCCCTTTCGCGAGCGAATGCCTGCAGCGCCGCAAGCTGGATCGTGGGCAGTTTCTGCGCGTGCGTTTGCCGCCGATATTCTTGCGCCGCGGAACGGGTATGATCAGCCGGCAGATCGAGAACAGGCAGGCGATCTTCGAGCTGCATTTTCCAATAGCGCAAAGCCTCTTCTTGCCGCGGCGAGTCTGGAACGCGAAGGGCTGCCGGTTGATTGGTGTGAGAGTTCTTCGTCATTCTTCTCGAAAGCTGCGCTTAAATGTATTGATATCCGAAAAACTTCATCAGTCGCTCGTGCGCTTGCAGCACGGTGTTGATGCGCTGAATATCCGCCGCGGACAAGCGCGCGATTTTTTCATCATTAAAATTGTGCAACGGCCGCGCTTCATTGCCTTGCACCGAATGCACCTCGAAAGATTGTGTGAGATCGAGTTCTTGCAACTGCGGCATAAAGGTTAAAATTTTCTCTTTGATGCGCGTTGGCGTGTCCGTCAACTCTTCGTACGTGAAATGCACGATCCTTTTCAGCTTCGTGATGTTCTCGAATTGATGCGTCACGTGAACGACCCATCTGCGTGCGGCCGTTGCAAGCTCCATTTGCCGGCGCCGCTGCAAGCCTTCACAAAGCGCATAAGGATTTCGCACCATGGCAATGAAATGCGCCGGCGCGAAATGCTGCTCAAGCTCAAAAGCGCGCATGATATTGGGAGGACTTTTCTCCAACAATATCGGCTTGCTCATATCCCACGCCCGTTCCCATTTGGCTTTGATCGCGGCCCACGGCATCCGCGTGTTGGGATTCCACGGGTCGTTTCGCATGAGCTCTTTGACGCCGTCGACCACCTGGCCTTCCACAGAATGCGACGAGACCACCGGGGAGGTGCCGAGCAATTTCCACAGAACCGTTGATCCCGAAAAAGGCGGACAAAGCACAAACAAGTATGCGTTACTCATTGCAGACTCCGGGCTTGCGCTGCGCGGTCTCAAGTTTTCCGGCGGGGCGCCTCATGCATTCGCGCAACGCGGTTTGCCATTCAACTGCTCCGCCAGTGTCTGCAAAAGCGGTGTCCGCGCGGTTCTAATAAAGAAATGGTCGCCGGAAAACATTTTCAACACAAACGCATTGCGCGTGTGAAGGCGCCAAGCCTGCAAATGTTCGCGTGGCGTATTGTCGTCTTCGGCGCCGCCACAGCAAGTGATGGGGAAGTCGAACGGCGATTCGTGTGTGTAAGCATACGTGTCGTTGATCGTGAAGTCCGCGCGTAAGGCGGGTAACAACAACTCGAGCATATCTGTGCTTTCCAGAATTTCCTTTGGGATGCCGCGATAGCGGCGATTGATTTCGTCCATCAATTCGCGTTCCGGCAAGTGATACACCGGCGGATCGGGATCGGGAAGCTGCGGCGCGCGCGAGCCGGAAACGAAAAAATGGATCGGCAGCGGATAATTTTTGCGGCGCAGCTCGCGCGCCAATTCAAAACCGACGAAAGCGCCCAAACTGTGTCCGAAAAAAGCAAAAGGTTTGTCGAAACTCGGCGCGAGAACCTCCGCCAAAGTCTTGGCTAAATCCGGTAAATGTGTGAAGGGTGGTTCTTGCAAACGCGTTTCTCGTCCGGGAAGCTGCACCGCGCACAGCTCAACGTCGTGCGGCATGAACGGCGACCACGCGCGAAACTCGAACGCGCCGCCGCCGGCATGTGGAAAACAAAAAAGGCGCACACGGGCTTGCGGATTCGGCTTGTGAATCACGAGCCACGCGCTGGCCGCAGAAGTTTTCTGCACCGCCAATGCTCCCGAAGAGTTGCATGATAAACGAGAAACTTTTCTTTCCTGTGAAGCGAGGAGGGTACATCCTATACGGAAGGAATACTGGGCTCGCAACGGCCTGTTGCGTCGAACGATCACATCGCGCAATGATCGAAATGCTTGGCTACGCCACTTGCACCGGCTCCAATCTCCCTTTGCCGGCCAGCGTGCCGAGATCGATATCCGCGATACACTTTACTTTCACATAATCCAACGTGAGGCCGCCGACGAGATGCACCTTGCCGGACTTGCCTGCGAAATCCGCTTTGCTCAAATCGCTTGCGGCGCTATCCAAGCGCACGCCCAATTCGGTGCCGCCCTTGGTGTCCGTGAATTTAATATGAACGTAACCGCGCGCGATGCACTCTTGCAAAGCCTGCACGGTTTTTTCGGGGCGCAGCCCGACTTCGACGGGATGCTGGCCTGAAGACAAGCGCTCGACTAGATCGTTTTTTGTCGTTATGGCTGGAGCGGAAGGTGGCTCCGGCTTCGGGCGCTTTGCCATTTCCTCCATCTTCTTCCGCAGGCTGAGCGGCCGCATGTCGGTCCACACTTCTTTTATGTAGGCCAAACACTCGTCTTTCGGTCCGCGCTTGCCCGCGTCGCGCCAACCGAGCGCGTTCTCGCGGTCTGCGGGCCAAATCGAGTATTGTTCTTCGTGATTCAGCACCACTTTGTAAATCGTGGTGTCCTCATGATAGTCTTGGCTCATAAGCTCTCCGTGCTATAATTCAAATCCCAAAACACGTTTGCAAACGAACGGTGCTTCATGAACGCTCAACCGTCCAGCCACGCGTACACCAACTCAAACGCGGGCGTAAGCTCTTCGGGTTTCCTTTCGAGGCGCTTGAGCGAAGAATGCATCTTCCCCAAAAGAAAAGTGACCACATACCACGAGAGGCGCGCACGCTCACATGGCCAAGGCACTTGCTTTTCGTATTGCTGCAAGAAGCTTTCGACATTGTGCCGCGCAATATTGAGCGCTAGTTCTTCGCTGACGTGCAAATAGGCAAGTGAAGCGACAAGCTCGGCCACATCATACAGCGGATCGCCGCACGCAATCGAGTCAAAATCGATCAAGGCCAATCGCTGCTCGCGGCAAAGCAATTGCGCGAGCTTGAACGTGCCGTGCATCGTCACGCGCGGAAGCGGTCCGGCGAAAATTGCCGCGGTGCGCGCAAGCTTGTCGAAGATGCGTTGCAATGCGCCTGCTTGCTCCGGCAAAAAACCACCGAGGTCGAAAACATCAGCGCGGGCATTTTCCAGCACCATCTCGAACGTCGGTCCGGCCTGCAATCGCGCCTGCCGCAATTCGATTTGGTGCAGCGCAGCCAGCATCGCCGCCATCTCGGATAAGTACCCGGAGCTTGCCAAATTCTCCCAGCCGCAGCGTTTCACCGCAGCGCGAAAATCCTCCCCCGGCCATGCGTGCTGCCAAAGCGTGTTTGCTTCGTCAATGTGCGCGATTGGGCGTGGAATATTCAAAGCGCCGTGATTGCACACGGGATGGCTGCACAGTTCGCGCAGCACTTCAAAGACGTAGCGGCTCTTTGCGTTATCGTAAGTCTTGCTATAAAAGGCAAGCTGTTGCTCGTGGCCTTGCGGATCGAGCACGCGCAACTCATACCGCAATACACACCTTTTGTTGGGCATGTATTTGATCTTCTCACAAGCAACTTCCAAACAACGCGAGCCGTCCGGCAGACCGAAGCCGCTCAGATTTTCTTCTACTTGTTGCTTGATAAATTCCGGCTCCAACAACCGCCCGAGATGCGGCAAATAAGAGTCATAAGGAAAAGCGTGCAAAATCATTTCAGTTTCACGCCATAGGCTAACCGGTTTCCAGAAACCGCAACCGGGCCATGTTGCCGGATATTTTTTCCCGGAGGTTGCGTGCACCTTCCCATTCGCGAACATTTTGCCATAGAACCAGTTCTCATGCAGATGCTGCTCGCGGTCGCGGCACGACACGCGATACATGATACCGCAATCCTTTCCCGGTTTGTGATACACCCGCCCAATGCGGCAGTGCTGCACTTGCAATCCCCGCTCGGGGTATTCACGCTGAAACAGCGTCTCGAATGCGTTTGCCATCAGCTCGCCGTTCAAAGCCTGGCGCAAGTGCGGCAGATTTTTGTCGTGAATAGTTTTTTTCATTTTGCCAGCGATGAAAGCAGCGCCAATGTAATCACAATGTGCTTGCCATTTCATGCAAAGCTTCGGTGGATATATGGCGATGCTGGCGCATCGCTTTAAACGGTTGCATCATGCGGCGATGACACTCCCATCGAGGAGGGAATGCTGAGCGCGTCTGATGGAATATTCAACCTGCGCGCTGCGCCGAATTCCGCTTCATTCAAAATGGCAAGAAACTTCGCCATCACCTTCTCGAATGAATAGTGTTCCAACAAATACGCGCGCGGCGAGTAGCCGGGCAGATGATCGAGCAGCTCCGCCAAGCCGAGATGAAATTCTTCCGGAGATTTCACCAAGCCGGCGCCGGGGCCGACATAACGCGCGCCCGCGAGCAATCTGGCATTGACGAGCACCGGCACGTCCGCAGCCATGTACTCCAGTATTGCGCGCGGCGCCGCATCCAATTCCGAGCACATGACGCCGACCCGGGATTGATTGATAATCTGATTGACTTCCTCTTTTGAAACTTCCCCGGTGAAGTGTGCGTCAATCTGCAGTTCGGCAGCCAAACGCTCCAACTCCGCACGATTGCCTTTGCGATCATCGCCCACGCAGACGCACGAGAGCTTACGGTCTTTGAGCTGCGCCATCGCGCGAAAAAGCAACTCGTGATTTTTGCGGCCGCGCAGATAAGCCACATAGCAAATGTCATAGCGTTTCTCGCATCGCCGCGGATAGTGCACCCGCTCGTAGTCGATCAGCTTATCCCACACCGCGCAGTGCAATTTGGGATAAAGCTCCCGAACTCTTTCCGCTTCCCAGGCTTCATCAACCAAACAGAGATCGTATGCGCCAAGCTGTTTGATCTTCCACGGGCGCCAATCTTTCGAATAGACGATCTTAAAACTCTGCGGGCATGCGTCGAAGATTTGCCGCAAATAGGGCGGATAATCCGGGCCTTCGATCCAGAGTATTTCCGGCTGGCCCTGCTCGACGACATAAGCTTGCAGCGCTGCAGATTCCAATTCCTCGTTGCAGGGAAAGAGACGAACGGAGAAATCGCGCGCACGCACGCTTTGCAACGCTCCGCTCCAAAATTTCCATTCTTCGCAGGCTGTGAGCACGCCATATTGCTGCAAGCCCAAAATGATATTCTTCGAGCTACTGCCCGCTTTGGCATTGATCTTCATGCGGGCAAGCGCCTCGGCATCGAGCTTGCCATTGCTTTGAGGCTCGAATACCGTGCTATCGGCTTTGGTGCGAACGAAGACGAGTCGCATCATCTTCCTCATGCAATAGGATTGCTGGAAAAACACTTCTCCATCAATCCAACAATCCATCAATCCAACCGCCCACTAGCTGCACGATCGCCGCGCCATGTGCCATGGCGCGCGTATCCAAATTCTTCCATGAGTCGTGCATTTTGCTCAACAAAGAAACGACCGCATACCAGGCGAGACGCTGTGGCTCCAGCGACCTCTGCGTTTGCCGTTCATAGCTTTCGCGAAAGAGCGCGGCCGCATGCGCCAAACGTTCCGGTGCAAGCTCGTGCGTGAAAGCGAGATATTGCAGCGAGGCGAGAAACTCTGCAACGTCGTAAAGCGGATCGCCTTGGGTCATGGCATCGAAATCCACCAGCGCGACCTCTTGCCCGCGCGCGACGATTTGCTCGAGCCGAATCGCGCCGTGAATCGGAACCGCTAAAGCTTGCGCGCGCGCCAGTCTTTCTTTTGCCGCAGTCAAAGCGCCCAACGTGCGCGCGAAGAACTCGTTTTGCTCCGGCAGCAGCCGCCGCAAGCTTTCCGCATCTTCTTGTGCGGAATCAAATCCATGCTCGAGGGCTTCGAACTTCAGCAAGCCGCCGCATCGGCTTTGATGAAGATTCGCGAGCACCCGCCCCAAGCGCGGAAACAATTCTTCCCAATCATACTCAGCCAGCATGTCGAGCACAGGCCGGCCGTCCCACGGTTCCTGCCAAAACGTGTTGGTCTCATCCCAGTGCAGCAGCGGCCGCGGTATGTTGACTGCGTGGCCGAGCTGTCGATGCACCTTCGTGAGAATATCGAAGTGATAATGGCTCATCGCGTCGCTGTAAGATTTGCTGTAGAAGCACAGCTCGCGGCTTTCTCCGAATGAGTTGGCCATGCGCGCATGGCAACGCATCACGCAACGTTTGCCCGGCATGTATTTCACCCGCGCAACCACAACTTCGCTGCAACGCCACGACCCTGACAGCTTCCACACTTTCAGATTCGCGTTGAGGTGCGCGCGAATGCGCTGCGGATCCGCGGCCTTGACCAATTGCGGCATGCGCGGATCATTTGGAAAAGTCCACACCACCATTTCGAGATCGGGCCACAGCGTCACCGGCTGCCACGCGCCATTTTGCAAATTTTCTGCGGCCAGCGCTTTTTCATATTCACGCTGGGCTTGGCCGGAGCGCACGAGCTTGCCATGAAACCATTGTTCTGCTTTGTTGCCACTCGCATCGCGCAAATCAAGGCGATAGAGCACACGGCAACGCCGCTCGGGGCGATACTGCACGCGCTCGATGGCACAATGCTCCACCTCCGCACGCAACTGCGCCAGCGTGGCTTGATGCGCATGCGCAAGACGCTTCGCCATTGCAGCAGCATCGACTACTTCCGCAAGATGCGGCAGCTTGGAATCCGCGAGAGTGTGCGCCGGAATTGTCATAGTCGTATTCTTAGCTTGGTTTTGGTGGAGTAATGGAGTGTTGGAGTTCCATCAATCCATCAATCCAAAACTCCATCACTCCAGTTCTTGGCGAGAGCGAGCAGCCGCTCAAGCAAACTCACGTCGAGACTCTTGACGGCTTTGTAGATTTGGCTGGTGAGCATGTGGCTGCTCGCGAACCAATTGACCCGCGCTTGCGGCACGGCGCGCGGCGTGGCTTCACGATAGGCCGCGCAAAAATTCGCGCGCGCGCGTTGCGCAACGGCTTCGTCGATTTCGCCGGCAGCCTGCTCTTTGCCGAGATAAGCAATGAGGCGACCGAGATCATAACACGGATCGCCCTGGTGCGCGCCGTCGAAATCGATGAACGTCACTTCGCGGCCGTCATAAAAAATATGGCTGAATTTGAATGAGCCGTGCACGGGCGTAAGCGGGACGGCCGGCAAACTCGAGGCGCTCGCAAACAGCTTTTGCTGCAGCGTGACGCAGGCTTCGGCGTGTTGCGGCGCGGTGTGCTGCACGGCTTCCACCGCGCGGCGTATTTTTTCAAGCTGAAAGTCCAGCGTATAAAGCTCGGGCAAGCGCAAGCCGGAATCGTGAAAGGCCGCCAATCCGCGGCCGGTTTCGCGCAGCACCTCCGGCAAAGCAATCCCATTCGCAATCTTCGCGAGCGCGTGCCCGGCGATCGCTTCTTGCCAGAGCATTTTCAAATTGGCGTCATATCCGTATGGCTGCGGCATGCGAAAGCCGCGGCCTTGGCATGCGGGCGTTTGCCAAATTCTATTCATAATCGCATATGCAGCTTCGCCGTCATTGGCTTTATAAGTTTTGCCGAAAATAGTGTGCACGCGTGTGGCGGTGTTGCCGAGCTCGGTCAGTCCGAGATCGAAAAAATAAGCGCACCGTTTGCCTGGAACGTATTTCGCCAAACGCGTTGTAATTGTGGCCGGGCGATAGCCGTTGCGAATGCCGAAGAGCAGCGGCTGTGCCTGTGCGCGCGCCAGAACCTTACTGGGCTGCACGAGGGTTTTCATGCTGCGCATATTGGGATCATTGGGATACGCCCACACGATCATCTCCCATTGCGGCACAAAGCCGAGCGGCGCGCCGAACGCGGGCGTGAGAAAATTCTTCCGCTGCAACCGCTGGAATAGTCTGCGGCCTTTTCCGGGCGGGAGAATGCGGCCGTAATAAATCTGCTCGCCGAGTTTCTCGCCGCGTTGATTGCGGATTTTTGCGATCATGTTCAATCGGCAGCGCCGGTGCGGCTTGTAGTACATGCGCTTGATATTGCAACTATGAATGCGTTGCCCGTGCGCTTGCAGGGTTTCGCCCAAATTTTCCTGCAAAGCCGCGGCGAGGCGATGCTTGTCGCTCATTTCAAACAGTTGTGGAAAACCGCAGTCTTCTGGAATTTGAATCTGTTTGGCCATGACTCGAATGCGTGCTCGTTAGGCGCTGACCGTTAGAAGAATTCTAACTGTTTCTCTCCACCGGATAGAAACATCCCACGGATGATTTTTTTATCGGCTGGGCTGCTTCTACCCGTTGGAAAATTTCTGTGCTGTTCGAGGGCCCCAAGTTTTCAGCTTGTCTGAAAACTTGGGCAGCCTGTCATCAAACCGGCACGGGCATCGTTGCGCGTTCGCCGTTACCTTCCTCCAAAGCTTGCAGCGGCGCGCGCTGCAATTCATACAGCTCCCGATACGTGCGACTCATTGCCATGAGCTGCTCGTGTGTACCGCACGCCGCGGGCATGCCTTTTTCAAGCAACAAGATTTTATTGGCGGTCGCAAGTGTGGAAAATTTGTGCGCGATGATGAAAGTCGTCCTGCCTTTGGTCAATTCTTCCAGCGCTTCGTGAATCTTCGCCTCGGTGACCGCGTCCAAAGCCGTGGCGGGTTCATCGAGAATCAAGATCGGCGTGTTACGAATGATGGCGCGTGCGATGTTCAAGCGCTGGCGCTGGCCGCCGGAAAGATTGTCGCCGCCCTCGGAGATGATCGTATCGTAGCCTTGCGGCATTTGCATGATAAACTCGTGCGCTTGCGCCAACTGTGCGGCGCGCACGATCTCCTCCTCCGTCGCCTCCAATTTGCCGAAGCTGATGTTTTCGCGCACGGAAGCTTTGAAGAGCTTTGCGTCTTGCAAAAGCACCGTGATTTGTGCGCGCAATGATTTCACGGTGTAGTCTTGCAGCTCATGATCGTCAATCAAAATCGCCCCGTGCTGTGGCTCATAAAAACGCAGCAGCAGGCTCACAAACGTGGATTTGCCCGCGCCGCTATGGCCGATCACGGCGACCTTTTCCCCCGGCGCAACAACGAGATTCACGTTGCGCAGCACGTCTTCGCCGCCATCGTATGCAAACGTGACGTTGCGATATTCGATACGGCCTTGCAGCCCATGCGCGGCGATCGCATGCGGCGCGTCTTTGATGACCATGTCGCACTCGACCACTTCAATGAGACGGTCGGCCGCCACTTGCGCTTGCGCGGCATCGAGCAACAAGCTTGCGAACTTATCGATCGGACTATACAGCTTGCGCAAATAACTCGCGAACAACACCAGCGTGCCCGGCAAAATCGCGCCCGACCAAGCTAGCGTTGCGCCGTAATAGAGTACGCCGGCAGTGCCCAGCGCGACCAAAATATCGCTGGTGCGCTTAAAGAGCTTCGACAGCTTCATGGCCATCAGGCCGAATTCCAAGCTTTGGCGGTTTTCAGATTGAAAGCGTTGCTGCTGCGCGTCTTCACGGCCATAGGCTTGCACCAGCGCCATGGCCGTGACGTTCTCGGCAATCATCGAAGTCACTTCGCTCTCTTTGTTGCGCTTCTTGCGCGAGGCCTTTTGCACACCCAAGCCGATGCGGCGCTGATAGAAAGAGAGAATCGGAATCACGCTGAAAGCCACGAGCGCGAGGCGCCATTCCATCGCCCACATCAGGCTGAGGTGCGAGCCGATGACGAATAGGCGATAGAAAAAACTCTGCGGCAGACTTAGCAACAGCGCGGGCAAGCGCTGCACGTCCGAAGTGAGGCGATAGGCCAAATCGCCGCCGCGCGCGCGGCCGTGAAACGAGAGCGAAAGCCTGAGCAAATGTCCGAAGATCCGCTGGCGAATTTCATTCTTCATGCGCACGCCCACCATGAGCATGCCTACTTTGTGCCAGAACGACACGAAGCTATCCAACAAATGCAGAAACGCATATGAAAGCGCGAGCGCCAACAGCAACGTCAACGGTTCCGCGCCCAGCCAGCGTGTGACGAACGCCGCCTCTTGCGGCAACGGATGTTGCAGTATGACATAATCCAGAATCAGCTTGAGCGGCCAGGGCAGCAGCAAAGTGATGAGCACGTTGCACAACATGCCGCAATACGCCAGCGCCAACTGCCGCCAATGGCTTTTGTAATGACCGCCGAAGACTTTGTAAACCCGCAGCAGATCACGATAACGCAGCTTCTCTTGCTCGGGTTTGTGCTCGCGTCGACGCATAGTGCGACTATCGAAATGAAATTCTAAAAGTCAAAACTCCTAAGCCGCTATAACCAAGCCATGTTTGCCGTTCGCGAACGTGGCGTTCGCGGCTTCTTGCCCATTGCTCCATTTCTTTTGCCACCCAAATTGCAGCGCATAAAGCTCGCGATAGTGCGCGCTGCTGCGCAGGAGCTGCTCATGCGTTCCAAAACATGCCGGTCGCCCTTCTTCCAACAGAAGAATTTTATCCGCGCCGGCAATGGTGGAAAATTTATGCGCGATGATGAAGGTGGTTTTGCCGCGCGCCAAACGCTGAATCGCCGCATTCACTTTGGCTTCCGCATGCGCGTCGAGTCCCGTGACCGGCTCGTCCATAATCACGATGGGCGTGTTGCGAATGATCGCGCGCGCCAGGTTGATGCGCTGCTTTTGGCCGCCGGAAAGGTTGTTGCCGCCTTCGTAAATCATCGTGTCATAGCCTTCCGGCATCGCCATGATGAAATCGTGCGCTTCCGCGAGCCTGGCCGCAGCGAGGATTTCTGCTTCGCTCGCCTCGAGTTTTCCGAACGCGATGTTCTCGCGCACGGTTTGGCGAAAGAGCTTGGCATCCTGCAGCACGATTGTGAGCTGCGCGCGCACCGATTGCAATTTGAGTGCGCGCAAATCGTGGCCGTCGAAGAGAATTTGCCCATGCTGCGGATCATAAAAGCGCATAAGCAGGCTGAGAAGCGTGGATTTGCCCGCGCCGCTGCGGCCGACGAGCGCCACGGTTTCGCCCGGCGCGACCGTGAAACTGAGATCCTGTAAAACGTTTTTGCCGGGTTGATAAGCGAAGCTCACGTCTTTGAACTCGATGCGGCCCTGGAAGCGCGGCGCGGCAACGGCATCGGGGGCGTCTTGCATCACCATGTCGTTCTCCACCAGCTCGAGCAAGCGCTCCGCGGAGACGCGCGACTGGGCGAGGCCGATGAACAAGCCGCTGAACTTTTCGAACGCGCCAAAAATGTCGCGCAAATAGGCCACGAAGAGCACCAACACGCCCGGCGAGATTTCACCGCTCAACGCGAAACGCCCGCCAACGTAGAGAATCGTGGCCGAACCGACAATAACCGCGGCGTCGATAATGCGGCTGAGCAGCCGGTTCATGCGCATCGCGCTGAGCTGCGCATCATTGCTTCTTTTAATAACGGCGCGAAAACGCTCGTGCTCGGATTCTTCCCGGCCATAAGCTTGCACCAGCGTCATGGCGCCGACGTTTTCGATCAACGCGGAGGCGACGTTGCTCTCGCGCTCGCGCCTTCTTTTCATGACGTCTCGCATGCGTTTACTGAGCACGCGCGTGACCCAATAGATCACCGGCGCCACGCTGCAGGCAATGAGGCCGAGGCGCCATTCCAAAAACAACATCATGCTCAAGTACGTCGCGAAGCTGAGGAGGCTGCGCAAAAAATCCTGCGGAAAGTCGATGAGAATGCTTTTCATCTCTGCGGCATCCTGCGTCAGCAAATAAACCACGTTGCCGGAGCGGCTTTTTTCGTGAAAGGACAGCGACAAGCGCTGCAAATGTGCGAACACGCGCTCGCGAATGTCCGCATTCATGCGGTCGCCCGTGCTCGACACCCAAAACTTATTGAAGTATGAAAACAACGCTTCCAACAACGCGAACACCACGATCGCGAGCGCCAAAATGAAAAGCGTAAGCTGCGGGTTGTTCGTGAACAACGGGCTGAGAAACGCTACTTTCTCGGGCAGCGGCTTTTGCAGCACGACTTGGTCGAGGATGAGCATGAGCGGCCACGGCGAGAGCACTTCCACACCGATGGTGACGAGCAAGCTCGCGTATGCGAAGGCGAGAATCTTCCAATATTTTTTGTAATGCCGTCCGAAAACTTTGTAGATCTTCAGCAAGCTGACGCGCTCAACCGATTGGGGTGCGAGTTGGTCCTCGTCTTCGTCCAACAAGTCCGCTTGCCCTTTGCGATCTGTTTGCGGCGGATCACTTTGCGTTGCAATCATGTCGTTGCTTCACTGAAATACAGTTTGCGTTTTCGCCAACTCACCACGATACGTTATTTCATCATTCCCATCTTAAGGGGGCAGCGCCGTTTCCTTAAGCGATTTTTTGTACTCCCGGCCCCTTGTGGGCCGATGATTCTGCACACGTTACAGCACCCCACAAGGGGGTGGGACTACTTAAGGAAACGGCATTGCTTAAGGGGGTGAGTAGAAACATCCGCGCGGCTCAACTCAACATCGCGCTGCCTTTTTCCAAAAGCCGGCGCACGTGCGCTTGCCAATCAGGCGCCACTTGTCCGCGAAATGCAACCATTGCGCGGCGCAAATAGGCGAAAGCTTGATAAACGTGCAGCCCACTGAAATTTTCGGTCGCGTTGTGCTCGCGGTATGTTTGCAGAAAAGCCGTTTCCAACGCAGCACCGGCCTCGCCAAAGTGCGTTTGCAGTGTTACCAGAAAATTGCCGATATCCAAAGCCGCGTGCGCCCGACAAAAGCCATCGAAGTCGATAAAGAATGCCGCTTCGTGGGTGATAAAAATTTGCGCGAGATTCAAATCGCCGTGTACCGGAACGAGGGCAGCAACTTGCAGACGTTCTGCGAGCAAGCCATTGACGAGCTGTGCGACCAGCGGCGCAAGCTCCGGGCAGGCTGCGCACAGAGCCTCCGGCCCGGGATGGCAATACTTTGCGAGATGATCCTTCAAGGTTTTGCTTTCACCCCGGCTCAACTGCAAGCAGTGCAAGGCCGCCAAGTTTTGCGCGATGAGCGGCATGGCCGCAACCAAATCTTCTCGCATTGCAAAAGTGGAAAGCTGGCGTCCCGGCGCCACGTTTTGCAAAATCATGCCCAACGCCGGCAAGTACGCCCTCGGTTCGGGCATGCACAAACGTGGATTGGAAGCGCCGGCGCGCGCAGAGGCGAGCCAAAGGCTGTGCATATTATCAAAGATAATTTGACCACGCTCTTTGCGATACAGCTTCGCGATGAGGCGCAGCGGCTGCGCCGCTGGTTCGCGGGTGAAGAGCCGGTACTCGAGCACACAGCGTTTGCCCGGGGTGTATTTCAAAACCTGCGGCTCAACGCGCAAAAGCTCGCGCTCGAACTCGCGACTTTGACGCAATGCTTCCGCAAGTGGAACACGCATCGCTGCGCCATCCAATGCAAGCGCCAAGGCGGGCAGCTTGCGATCCCGTAAAAGTGCGTGTTCCATCGGCGCTCCTCCAGAATTTCAACTGCTCAGCTAATCCCTCAGCGTTTTCGCTGTAGCTTCTCGCGCTTGCTTGCAGCAGCCTGCGCTTCAGAATCTCACAATCTCGGTTTTGTCTGTTGCAACGACCGAGAAGCCGAGTATGTCGAGAGTCTTGCGATCGGCGTCGATCTTGTCGATATTGCCCTGCAGCTCTTCGATGCCGAAGCCCTTCGGTTCCTGCATTTTTACTTTCGCGGGCATAAAGCCGTTTGCAGCGGAATATGTGCCTTTGAGTTTTACGATATCGCCCACGCGCAAGGTCGCGAGATTGATGCTCTGCCGTTGCGCGTTTTTGATTTCGACGCCGCCGGAGACAACGAAGTCACGGTTCATCAAACGCAACACACTCTTTTGCGCATCGAGGTTTTGAATTTTGCCTTCGAGCGCGGCGGCCTCATCCGGCGGCTTGATTTCGACTTCCATGGCCTCAAAACCGCCGTCGTTTGCGGGCTTGCCTTTCACTTTTACCCGCTGCCCGATTTTTAAATTGCTGAATCCGATGGTTGCAGCCATAAACTTGCTCCTCCGTATTGGGTCGACAATATTTTTGTTGTTTGATTATCTACTGCAGGAATCAATTCTCACCGTCGTCAAACACTGTCATGGCATTCGTCCAAACCGGCACGCCGTTGAGCTGCAGCGTTTTCTTCTCGCGGTCCAACTTGGCAATGACGCCCTGCATCTCATCGATATTGAATTCCAGCGTGTCGCGCAGCTTGAGCTTCGTTAGCATGAATCCGCGGCCCTCTTCATAAAGGCCTTTGAGCTTGAGCATGGCGCCGATTTTCAAATCACCCGGCGCGAGGCGGTTGCCGTCGAGGTCTTTAATCTCGAGATCGTCCGGCACGGCAATCTCGCAGCCGCACACACGCAAACACCGGTCCGTAACGCCTTGCACGGCGCATGTTATTTCGGCTTCGTCTCTCGAAGTTTCGGGGCTGATTTCCACTGCCAGAAAGCCCTCACGCTCGCGGAACTTGCCGCTGACCTTCACGTGCTGGCCGATCTGAAGATCATCAAAAGAAAGAAAGCTCATATGCGCATATCCCAAATACCGACGCAGGTGAATTGCAACTCGAAAGATTTCTCGCCACGCATGGAATGACCGCCGCGAAATTTTTGAAAAGGCCTTTACACCTCCTCCTCCACTTCCTGCGCTTCTTCCTCGTCCACAGTTTGAAGGAGCACGTCAAAAACGGCGCTGAGATTTCTACCCATTTCTTCGATGCACCGCACGCCGTCGTCGATCATGCGAGTGACGCGGCGGCGCCAGCCTTCTTCCTGCAAACGCAGTGTTTTGCAGGCGCGGCGCAAATGGGTCAAGCCTTCGTAGAGCAGAATCCGGTTCGCGATCTCGGTGTCCATCAGCGTGAAATATTCTTCCAAAAAAACCTGAATGGACACGGCGATTTCCGGATTGCGCTTCACTTTGCCGCGCAAGAACACGAGCACGTTGCCCAGGTCTGCGGCCGGATCACCGTAACTCAGCGCGTCGAAATCAATGAGCCAAGCATTGCCGTTGTCGAGGTGAACCTGGCCGAGATGAAAATCGCCGTGAATGGGCGTGAGCTTGGCGTCGCGAATCAGACGCGCTTCGATCCGTTTGGCGGAGTCAACAATATAGTTGATGCGGGATTCGAGCTCCGGACATGCCAACGCGAGAAAAGGATACCGCGGATGGCAACGCATGAAATGCTCCCGCACGAGATAGGATTGTTCGGGAACGTAAGGGCATTGGTGCAACTTGGCGATGACGCGCGCCAATTGTTGAAAGCAAGTGGGGTTGGGGTTTTGTTTCACCGCGGCTTTGAGCGAAAGCGCGGGCACTTCTTCTTGAAACAGCATGCAGAGCGCCGACGAAAAATCCAACGGCTCGGGAATATAGATGCCGTCTTTCGCGGCGCGGCTAAAGCCTTTTTCCCAAAGCTGCTGCATTGCGGCATAAACGCGCTCGCCGCGCCTGGCCTTGTAGACTTTGCCGATAACGCGCCATTGGAAATGATGATCATGTTGCGGATCATGGGCTTCGACGAGGTAGCGAAGCACGCAGCGTTGATTGCGCCGCCGCAATACTTCGACGCCAACCCGTTGCACCGTGAGCGCCTCGTCCAAATATTTATGAACGAGCGCTGTGAACGGTTCCCGCATCGCGTTGCCATCCAGCGCAACGTCGAGCGTATACAGCTTGTCCTGCAATCCGAAAACAGAAGAAGCTTCAACCATGATGCTGCCCTCGCAACTTCGGTTTGTCATAGCGCCGTTCGGCGCACGAGATCATGAATTCCCGGCGCTCGAAGGCGCCATTTCGAACCTGTGTTTGAATGCAACTCCATTGACCCGCTCCTTGTGCGCGCGCAAGCTCGGCGACGCAGCTTCGGACGCCTGCGCACCACGCAGCAACTCTCCGATGCGCTCGACATTGCGCAGCGCATCAAATTCGCTCTCGACTTTAGCGCGACCCGCCAAGCCGAGGCGCAGCGCAAGCTCGGGCCGGCGCAACAACTTGCTCATCGCTGCGGCCAATGCTTCCGAGTTTTTTTCCGGCACTAAGAATCCATTGACGCCTTCTTCCACCAATTCGGGAATACCCGAAATCGCCGTGGACACGACTGGAATTCCCATGGCCATCGCTTCGACCAACACGTTGGGAATGCCGTCGCGATCGCCGTCTTCCTGCACTTCGCAGGCCAGTGCAAAGAGATCCGCGGCGCGATAGTGCTCCAACAATTTTTCTTGCGGCATCGGCGCCAACAACTCGACGCAATCGCGCATCTGTAACGTGGAGAGCAATTGCAGCAATTCATCTTTCATGGGGCCGCTGCCCACGATGCGGCAGTGAAACTGCAAGCCTTGTTGCCGCAGCTCGTGCAAAGCGTGCAGCAAAACCGGAAAACCCTTTTTGGGCACGAAACGGCCGATGGAGAGAATGTTCGGAACGGCGTTGGGATGGTTTTTCCTCGGCGCGCTGAACGCCTCCAGATGCAAGCCGTGATAGCAGCGAAAGATCGAGGCGGCATTGCCGCTTACTTTTTGCAGGTAGTTTTTATTGAACTCGGTGCAGGTGACGACGAAGCGCGCATGAGCAATTTTATCGCGCAGGAAATCGTGCTCTTGCAGATAGATGTCCTTCGCGTGCGCGCTGAAGCTGTACGTTGTGCCCGTGAGCCAAGAAGCGAAAAATGCGACAGTGGTCGGGCCGTGGCTAAAGTGGGCGTGCAAGTGCGCGACGTCGATATGCTCGAAACGACCGTCGCGCTGGTTATGCAAATGATTCTCGACCAAGTAAGCAGCCTGCGCGAAACGTTTGATCGTGGAAGAGCTGAACTGGCGCAAACTACGAAGCAGCGCAAATGAGAAGGCCGACCAATACACGCCGGGCTTGCGCCACCAAAGCCGCATATTTGCTTTGATGAAGGCGAAAAAAAACGGCCAGAAGTAATCCGGAATGTAGGTTACCTGCGCGCGCACGCGCTTGAGGTTTTCATGCACTGCGGTTTCGCCGGGGTTGCGCATCGCAATAATGTGCAGCTTGAAACCGAGGCGTTCGAGGAGGAGAATCTCGTTGAGAATGAAGGTTTCCGAAAGGCGCGGATAGCCTTTGAGAATGAAGCCGATCGTTTTGTCAGAGGTGTTCGTCATGATGCTGTGGCAGTGATTTGGTTCTTCCAATTCAGAGAGGCTACTGCTCTACTCAACAGAAGTCCTGTGCAGCAGTTTTACCTGCGTTAAATGCTGTAAGGCAGCAAGCAACAAACTCGCCACCTGTGATGCGCCCGCGAGCGGCGGCAGCATGGTTTCGTTCATGCTGCTGCCGTTGGTTATTTTCTGCACGATGAGTTCGGCCAAGTTGTCGGCGGTGAGATCGTGCGGATGAATACTGCCGAATAATCTGCGGCCCGACATAATGCGCGTGCGCATGGTTTGCTCCGCGCTGGGGCCCGCGCGCGGCACCACGATCGCATTTTTCCGAAAGCACATAATCTCACTGATCGTGTTGTAGCCGGCCATGGAGATGACCAGATCGGCGCGGCGCAAGAAACGAATGCTGTCGCCTGCCATGCGCCCGACTTGGATGGGCAGGCCTTTCGATTTGCGCGCGAGCAAATCGCATTGTTCTTGGTGCACAAACGGGCCGGTGGCAATGAAAGCGCGCAACTTTTTCGAAGAGCTGAGCTGCTGCATCGCGTCGATGAAGCGATCCATGAAGTATGCGGCATCCGCGCCGCCGCCGCCGGTGATGAGCACGAACTTTTCGCCGTCCTTGCTGATATCCGCCGG
Source organism: bacterium (assembly GCA_037444905.1). Classification (GTDB taxonomy): domain Bacteria; phylum Zhuqueibacterota; class Zhuqueibacteria; order Zhuqueibacterales; family Zhuqueibacteraceae; genus JABWAN01. Next base: position 57,172 of record JBBILN010000047.1, read on the forward strand.
CTCTTGGCCGCGCGTTGCTTCGCGGCAGACATAGCCGCAGTAGTGTGTTTTATTCCGCAACGCCTTCGGAAAGTCATACTCGCTCACGGCGTCGAAGAACTCGGCGCAACCGTAAATAAGCACGGCGTCATAGTACGCGGCGATCGCGTCGAACGCCCCTTCGCGTTGCCATTGCTGGCGAATGACCTCCGGCGCTCCCAAAATATCGCGCAGACCCAAAACCAATTTGCTGCCGGGGCAGAACTTTTTGAAGGTGTGCAGCGGCTCGACTAATTCTCCCAATGCGCCGTGCGGCATATGATCGACGAGAAACACGTCCGGCCGAAAGCTCAAAATCACATTCCGAATAATTTCAGAGCGGATGCCCAGCAGCTCGCGGTCGTTCATATGCAAACGATCGGAACGCCAAATGCCGGTATCAACCTTGACGAGCGTCGGGATTTTGATGAAATCACAATGCGGTGGAAGCTTGAAGAAGGGCGCGACCGGGGAATCAGCAATGATCAAGCAGGAGGCTTGCGGGCAACGTTTTTTGATCTGATAACAGATGTTGACGTTGCGGCGCAAATGTCCCAAGCCCAGGCCGTCTTGGGAATAAATCAAAAATTTTGTGACTGCTCCGTGCGCCATCGAGTTTCCAGTGCAAAGTTGAATCACACGGCCAAGCCAAAAGCAAATGATCGGCCCGCGCTTCATCGTCCGCAATGAAGCGAAGGCAGGACAACGGGCCGATCGGGCTCGGCCCGTTAAGAGGCGGCAACCGCCTCAAAAGTTTGAGACCAACCGATTAGTTCCTGTATACTCTCCGCGATTTGGTTGAAACCGTTGAATGAAAGGTCCTCATATGTTTGGGCGGAAACGAGCCGAGGCCCGTTGCACAAATGCTCGTGGAGAAATTTTTCCACAACTTCCGGCTGAAAATTTTCCGGCGTGCTCACGGAAACGAGGCCGCGCTCTTGCAGCCGTTGCGCACGGTGAAAATTATCCGGGTGCTCGCCGGCATTCGGAATGAGCAGCGCCGCTTTGCGATGCGCCAAGATTTCACCGGCCACATTATATTCGCCGGTGCAGATCACGGCGTCGGCGTGGCGAACGTAATGCCGAAGGTGTTTGCTGAACCGCTTGAAGCTGACGTGCGGCAAGGCCTGTGCACGCCGAACGAGATTGCGCTTCTCCGCCGACGTGAGGCCGTGCCCGGCGATAATCATGCTGCGCACTTCCATGTGATTGCTCTCCAAAAAACGCAGGTACGTATCCAGCACCGCAAAATCATTCGTCCCGCCTTCGGTGGTAAACAACACCATCGGAAGACGAGGCCCTACTTGCGCGAGCTTTTCATTCATCCGCTTCGGCGCTTTCTCACGTCCAGACAGATACCCGGTGTAAACCAATTTCCGTGAGAGCCGCTCGGGCAAGCGATAAGCCTTGGCCATGTCGAAAACGGGACGCACGCCGAAAATAAAAATGCTTTCCGCAAAATTCGTGAACACTTCCAGCGCGCCCAAGCTCTCCCATTGCCGTTGCACGAAATCCGGAGCGCCCAATGTGTCGGAAAACGCCCAGATTTTTTTCGCTTGGGGCAATTCCGCCTGCAGGCAAGCAAGAATTTTGTTCATCTCTTCGGGAATATTGAGCAGTGTATCATCCAACCAGACGAGATCCGGTCGAAAAGTTTTCAGCGTGCTGGTTGCGATCTTTTGGCGGATACGAAGCGTGTTACTGCGCTCCAGCTTCAAGCCTTGCCTGGCCGAGTTCGCGCTTAAGTTCGTGAGCGCAGGCAAATGCACATAATCCACACGTTCGGCAAGCTTGAACCGCCCAATCGTAGCAAGATCCGTGAGCACCAGAATCGAACACGTCTCCAGCGTTTGGGAAAGTGAGGCGGCGATGTCGATAATGCGAGCAGTCCGTCCCATTCCACGAGTGGCATTGCAATACATCAATATACGCAGCGAAGGCATGCTTCGGTCCCTAGTGACGATCGGCCTGCCCCAAAAGCAAAATGAGATTCGGCCCCGGCAAAAAAATAGCTATCCGCCAGAGCATGAACTGCCGTGTTCTTAATGATTGCAAAAATAAACAAAAAAGCCAGCCCGTCAGGTAATGTTCTCTTACCTACGATACCGGTATTCGCTGTTCAGATGATCTTATGAAACTGGGGAGGGAAAATTTGGCGTGACTCCACAACAACCCACACTCACATACCCGTAATCCGGCCACAGGTTAGATTTAGCTTTGGATTACGAGACCATTGCGCGCCAAAAATCACAACGGGCACCAATATAGAAAGATTGAATAGGAAGTCAAGAATTTTTTTTAGGTGTTTGCCGCGTGTTGCATTAACTCCAATAAACGCTCCAAGTCCGCGGCCGAATAAAACTCTACTTCGATCACACCGCCTTGGCCTTTTTTTTGAATGCGCACTTGGGTTCCGAAAATACGGCGCAACGAATCTTCCACTTCGCGGACGTCGCTCGGCGTTTCCAAAGAGGGCTTGGGCTTCTTCTTTTTGCTCTTCTTTTCGCCCCCGGCCTCCTGCGCCATCTTTTCAACCTGACGCACCGTCAACTGATCCTTGAGGATCTTTTTCCATGTTTCGAGCTGTCCGGCCTCGCCGGGTACACCGAGCAACGCCCGCGCATGCCCGGCCGCCAACTCGCCTTTGCGTAAGCTGTCCTTGATCGGTTCCGGCAGTTTGAGCAAACGCAGCGAGTTTGTAATGGTCACGCGATCCTTGCCCACGCGGCGCGCCACCTCTTCTTGGGTAAGCTCGCATTCGTCGATCAACCGGTTATAAGCCTGCGCCTCTTCAATCGGGTTGAGGTTTTCGCGTTGCACGTTTTCAACGAGCGCCAGCTCCAACATGCGGGTATCGTCCGTAACTTCCAGCACATAGGCCGGCACGGAGCTGTAACCCAAATCCTGCACCGCGCGCAAACGCCGCTCGCCCGCAATCAATTGAAACCCGTTGCCGTGCGGGCGCACCGTTATCGGCGAAATGAGGCCGTTGGCGGAAATGGATTGTTTGAGGTCGGCGAGGCTGGCGGGATCGAAATCAACCCGAGGCTGGAAGGGATTGGCGGTAATGCGCGCGACTTCCACCGTGCGAATCGCCTCGGCTTTGGAATTGTCTTCGGGTTGTACGTCAGGAATGAGCGCTTGCAGCCCTTTTCCCAACCGTTTCGTAACCATTCTTCAAGATCTCGGAGGCTAGACTCATGTAGTTTTCTGCGCCGCTGCACACCGCATCGTACAGAATGATGGGTTTGCCATAACTCGGGGCTTCACTCAAGCGCACGTTGCGCAAGATCGCGGTCTTGTAGACTTTGTCGCCGAAATATTTGCGCACATCTTCGGCAACTTGCCGGCTCAAATTCAAGCGCCCGTCGTACATCGTCAACACCACCCCCTCGATCTCGAGGCGGGTATTGAGGTGCTTTTGCACCAAACGAATTGTATTCAGAAGTTGGCTCAAACCTTCGAGCGCGTAATATTCGCATTGTATGGGAATAAGCACGGAGTCCGCAGCGGTGAGTGCATTGAGTGTGAGCAAACCCAGCGAGGGCGGGCAATCGATGAAAATGTATTTGTACTGTTTGCGCAGTCGCGCCAGCGCGCGTTGCAACACTTTCTCTCGAGAGATTGCACTCGCCATTTCCAATTCCGCACCCACGAGCCGAACGTGCGAAGGCACGACATCGAGCCACTTCAATTCCGTGTTTACCGTGGCCTCGTTGATGTCAACGTCATTGATGAGGACTTCGTAGATACTGTTGCGGACTTTTTTAGGATCGAGGCCCAAACCGCTCGAGGTGTTGGCCTGCGGATCCATGTCCACCAACAGCACGGGATTTTCCGCAACGGCAATACACGCCGCGACATTGACCGCAGTCGTGGTTTTGCCGACGCCGCCTTTTTGGTTCGATATGGAAATGGTTTTGGCCATTTCGTCGCTCATCTCCTCAATATTCAGACGTGGAAAAAATATCCCTTCGCAGCCACAAATGCAAGGCGTATTTTGATCTAAAACTCATTAAATCCGCCGAACGCGCTGTCCCTCCCGCCGCGTTTTTCAATCTTGATGTCCTGCAAATTCGGCGCGCGGATGTTGATGCGCAGATAAAAGCCTTTGCGAAAGCCGCTTGGCGTCCAGTTCAACTGCATCTCCCAGCAGTGCAAATTGCGGTGCAGCGAATATTGCTGATCGACGATGATTTTTTCCAAGAGGTCGTACTGTCCGGAAATTGACAAATCCCAATTCTTCGTCAAAGCCACACGCCCTTGCTGCAAGCTGAGTTGCGCGCGCTTGTTCTTGTTTAAAGGATTGCTGAGCTCGTAATTCAAATTCAGCGCGAGACTCACGCTCCACGGGAGGTCTGTATCTGTGAAGTAAGCATTTTCATAGGGAGATCGTAAATCCGGAAGGCCAAGTTCATCTTCTTCCAATGCTGGAACACTTTGTGAAGTTGGGCTGGCTCCTCCGGCTGAAGCGCCCTTGCCCTCCAAACGCAGCGTCGTATAGAAATTCACATTCGTCAAGCGCACAAAATCCCAACCTTTATTGTCCCACAGCAAACGCGGAACGGCTCGCCCGGTTGCCCGATCATAATCATAAAACGTGTGCGAAGTGGAAACGCTCACGTTCAAATTGCGCGCGGGATTCGCTTGCAATGACGTGCTGAGCGGCGCGAGTTTGTAATCTCCTGCGGCAAAATTGTAGCTGCTCGAAAAATTTAAATTGAACAGATCGATCTTCTTGGGCTTGTCCTCCGCGCCGGTTTTCATTTGAAAAAGATTGCCGAGCGCGAACCCCATGCTCAGTTGTTTGCCGCGGCTCGTGCTGCCGCCGAAGCGGTCGAACTTCTGTTTCGTGCCGTCGGGCAGAGTGATCTCTTTATAATAACCCCACTCGGTATCGGAAAAATCCGGGCGGAATGAAAACGAAAAACTCGGGCGCACCACGTGACGCAACGCTTGCACGGGGCCAATGCGCGGCTGAAACGTGCCATACACCGTCGTGCTCGCGGAGGCGGAGTAGCTAAAGAGGTGGCGCATAAAAAAGCCGCGCACCTCGCGATAATCGGTCTCGTAAGTCGGCGTGAAGCGCGCCGGACCTTCAACTTGCGAGCGCTCATCTAAATCATATGAGCCGGGCGTCGGATCATTTTCGTCAATCGGATCAAGCGGCACGGTCAATCCGCTCTGGCCGACGACGTAATAAGAGCGCGTGCGATCGAACCACTCCGAAGTGATCGGCAAGGATTGGCCCAGCGTGAGCCAGCCGAAATAGCGATTGCTGAGTGAAAAGCTCAAAGCATGGCTCGCACGGCCGAGAGTTTCCACGCGCGAGGTATCCGCGCTGCGACTGAGGTTGTATTCGCCCGAACTGGAATAACTATAATAAAGGTTTTCATACCACGGCCGCTCTTCCGTCGTACTCGAGGCGCCTTTGCGGTTGGACTTTTTCTGCGAGCTAAAAATTTGGCGTTGCCCGAAATTCAAGCTCACGCGCGGCAACGTTCTTTGATATGAGCCGTTTTGCAAATCTTTTGATTCGGAAAGATTCAAACTGAAGCTGCCGCTGCCGAAGTTGGTGGAGTACGTGGCGTTGGAATTGATGCGGCGCGTCAACTGTTCCTGGCGATTGGCGCCGAAAAAACTGTTGAAGTTGTTCGAGCTGGAAAAACTTCCGGAAACATTCAAATTCGAGCGCTGCCCGAGGCGCTGCGCATGATTGACGGCGATATTCCAATAGCGCTGCTCGGTATTGTTGAGCACAAAATTTTTGCGTGTGAACGTACCGCGAATGCCGCCGCTAAACGAGTGCAGATTGTGGCGATAGCGCAGATCGCCGTTCAGCACCCAGCCCGAGCGATCGTAAAAATCCACGGTCGATTGCGCGTCCATGTAATCGTTCATCGCCCAATAATACCCCAGCCCGCGAATGTAGCGGCCCTCCAGCGTGCTTTGGCCATAGCGCGGAATGATCAAACCGGAATGGCGGCCGCTTTGCAGCGGAAACCATGCAAAGGGCAAAACCGCGAGCGGAATTTTTCCGAAGTAAAATACGATGGGCTTGGCGATGATTTTGTCGTTCACGATGATCTTCATGCGCCGGCTGCGAAAATGAAAGTGCGGATGCTCTTCATTCTCGCAAGTGGTGTAAATGCCGTTCGAGACGTTCAGAATCTTTTCATCCACGCGCTTGATCTGCTCGCCGGAATATTTGCCGCCTTCGAATTCCGTGCGCCCGCGCAGCACGCGCCCGCGCTCCGTCGCGAAATTGTATTCCATCTTCTCGCCCACCAAACGATCGCCGCCGTCGGAAAACACGGGATAACCCAATTCCGCTTTGGCTGCGCTGTCGGCGACGCCGTTTTGCGCAGCAGCCGAACGCAATGAATCCGGCAAGGGCTCGGCAATGAGCAAATTGTTATTCCAATCCACCGTGATGCGGCCGGCTTCGAGTCTCGATTTTTTATAAGTCACCCACGCCTTGCCGGTGAGGATGGTGAGGCGTTGCTCGATAAGATTATCGACTTCATTGGCTTCGTAATCGATGGGCGCATCGACCTCGGATTTGTTTTGAGGCGGCTGCGCGCGCGAAGTATGGGCGGCGAGGTGTAAACTATCGGCACCAATGCCTATTGAATCTGCCACGGCATGCTCTTGAGAAAGGGATGGCGATGCCGTGCTCAACAACGCAACGAGGCTCAGGGTACATGCAAAAACATTCCCGGCATGAGAACAATGTTTAAAAGGCGTGGGTTTGATAAGCTGTGATGTTGGCGAAAGCAGAATTTTTCTACCGCTCTTATTCATACACAAAACAGTACTTCTTCAAATCAGGTCGCAACTATTTTTTATTTGCTTCATCACCACTGCGATACTTTTCCCACCACTGCCGCAAACGCTGGCCGAGGGCAGCCTCGGCGCCGTTGGCCGTCGGGCGATAATATAACGCTTCTTTCAGATTTTCCGGCAAATAATTTTGCTCCACAAAATTGCCGGGGTGATCGTGCGGATAATCATAACCCACACCGTAACCTTCCGCGGCCATGAATTTCGTTGGCGCATTGCGAATGTGCATGGGAATCGGGTCGAGCGGCTTCTCGCGCACTTCTTGCCGCGCGGCTTTGAGAGCGAGATACGAAGCATTGCTCTTCGGCGCGGAAGCAAGATAGGTCGTGGCTTGCGCGAGCACCAATGCGCCTTCCGGCAAACCGATGTAGGTGACCGCGGTGAACGCCGAGGTCGCAAGCGTGAGCGCAAAAGGATCGGCATTGCCAATGTCTTCACTCGCAAGAATGATCAATCTGCGCGCGATGAATTTCGGATCTTCTCCGGCCTCCAGCATGCGCGCGAGATAGTGCAGGGCGGCATTCGGATCGCCGCCGCGCACGCTTTTGATGAACGCCGAGATGGTGTCATAATGCTGCTCGCCCGCTCTATCATACATAATCGCTTTCTTCTGCACCGCCTCGCTGAGGCGCGCAACCGTCAATACGCGCTTGCCTTCATTGTCGGGAGGCGTGAGCTTGCTCGCCAGCTCCAACGCATTCAATGCGGCGCGCGCATCGCCGCCGGAGAGTTGCACGAGCGCGCGTTGCGCTTCTTCTTCCAGCAGTACGCGCGACATTTGCAAAACCCCATCCTGTTGCAATGCGCGCTTGAGCAATTGCACGAGCGCCTCGTCGCTCAAAGACTTCAGCGTATAAACCTGGCAGCGCGAAAGCAGCGGCGCGATCACTTCAAAAGAAGGATTCTCCGTCGTCGCCCCGATGAGAATGACCGTGCCGTCTTCCACGCGCGGCAACAGCGCGTCTTGCTGCGCTTTGTTGAAGCGATGAATCTCGTCAATGAAGAGCACGGTGCTCTTCCCCACTTTGCGATTGTTGCCCGCTTTCTGCATAACTTCGCGCACGTCTGCAATGCCGCTGGTCACCGCGCTCAAAATGTAAATATCCGCTTTCGCAGAATGAGCGAGCAGTTTTGCCAACGTGGTTTTGCCGCTGCCGGGCGGCCCCCAAAGAATCATCGAAGTGAGCGCGCCGGTTTGCAACACCGCCTGCAAAGGTTTGCCCGCCGCAAGCAAATGCTCCTGCCCAACAAAATCTTCCACGCGCCGCGGTCGCATGCGCTCGGCCAAAGGCGTGTTGTTTCGCGCAGCTTCGCGCGCTTCGTTTTCGAAGAGGTCCATAAAGGCTCCGTGCTTTGTTTAATCGAGCACTACCATGCTTGTTGTCACTGGAAGAACCTTCCCTCGTGCTCGGCACACTTCTCAAAACAGATTGCAGCTCAAGCACTAGGGAAGTTTCTTCCAGATGACAATCTTTAGACGCACTCGATGAATAGGCGAGAACTTCTCCGAACAAAAAAGCCCCCGCAGGGGCTTTGCAATCATCAATCAAAATCATGATACGCGCGCCAGCGGAAAACCGTGAGGCCCGAATCCGTTCCAAACCAAACCAACTCGTCATCCATGACAATCGCATTCACGCGATCATCGAGCAATCCATCTTCCGTCGTGTATTGTGTCCAGTCTTTGCGCGCACGATGGTATTTCAAAACGCCGCGATCGGTTCCCACCCAAACGACCTCGGGGCCGGCTGTAATGCAATTGATGCGCGCCTCCGTAAAGCGTCGCCGCGCCGGCGCGGGCAGCCATTTTTTGTTCTTCGTATCAAACGCTTCGAGGCCGTAATCCGTGCCGATCCACACCACCGAGTCTGCAAACGAAATGTGCTCCGTGTATTCATCGCGCGGGCCCTCGGGATCGTTTAAATACCCGCCGCTGCCTTTCGCCATGTCATAAACATACGGCCCGCGCTCCGTCGCAATCCACAACAGGTTTTTTTGCCGCTCAAGATCGATGCTGCGGAAGTGTCTTAGCCGGTCGATTTCAAGCTCGATGATTTTGAGCGTATCCGTGCCGATGGTTTTAATCTCAACGCGATTCAAACCGAGATCGGTCGCGGCATAAAGATAGCCGTTGTAAACCGCGACGTCGTTCACGCGCTTATCGGCAAGGCCGTCGGCAGAGAGCAAGCGCCGCCAACGGTCTTTCTTTTGATCATAAACCGCAATACCGTTCTCCGTTGCACAATACAGCTTGCCCTCATAAACGGCGAAATTGTGAACCTCGTCACTACTGATTTCCAAATTATAATACCCCTCAAAATATTTCCAGTCCTCGCTGCGTGAGCTATTTGCTTGCGGATTGCGCCAATACGTAATGCCACGCGCGGATTCATCATTGGGCCGGCTCAAATCCGGATTGAGGCCGCCGATCCACAAAGCATCATCATCGAAGAGCAACGCATCAACGCGCTGATTGGCAAGGCCGAAGCGCAGCAACTCCGCTTGTTCGAGCGTCAAGTCCGCGTGCATTGCATTGAGGCCCCAAGTGCCCAGCCACATGTTGCCCCAACGATCTTCCAGCGCGCTGGTCACTTGCGCGCGCCGCAAACGATTATCCTGCACTGCGCCGAAGGCCTGCAAATGATTGCTCGCCACGCTGCGCGGCGGCTCGAACAAAAATCCGCCGGGCATGAAAAATTGCGGCACCGGATATGGCTTCGGTTCGCGGCGCTGGCCGAACCAAAGAATGTCGTTCGGCGCTTCCTCTCTCGCGGGCACAAACACATTGCCGAATTTGTCTTGCTTGAAAAGCTGCGTGCGCGTTTCAAACCAATTCGCTTCGGCATTGAATCCAATTGAGAGCACGTCTTCATTCGGAAAGATGCCAATCTCGGACTTCGAATAATTCGTCCAACGCAACGAAGAAGGATGCTGCCAACTCAAACCGCGCTCGGTCGCGCACCACAGAAAGCTGGTATTCGGATCATAACCCACAGCAGTGATTATGTTGCCGTCCAAGCCGTCGCTCGTCGTATAGGGTGCGAGCCAACTTCTGCGAATTGCATCATATCGCAGCACGCCGGTCGTCGAGCCGAAATATGCATACTCCGGCCCGACGGCCACCGAGCTAATGAATTTCGAAACGCCATAACTCACCCAATCTCCGGGGCGATAGCGGTCATTGCGGCCTTTGCGCGGAAAAGAAAAGGCCAGCACGGTGATCATGACACCTGCTGCCACGAACATGCTTTTCATCTTTGTGCGCTGCAAGCTTCATCCTCCATGAAGAATGTGTACGTCGTTCTGCAGAAGTTCATGTCGCAATTTCCCGAGGCGCTCCTGTTTTCTTTAGTACCGCTGAAAGTTATCACAATCGTGTTCAAAGTCAACGCGGATGTTGGAGGAGCGCGGCGTGGCTGGTACTGCGTAGGTATATGACGCAGGCTTTTTTTGTCTTCTCGCTGCCTCACCGCGGGTTCTTCTTTGCTTGTTTATCTCGCCTTATCTTTTCAGGCGAGGCGACTTAAAGCCGAGCGAATCATCCTATTGCTGCACGCAGATTTTCATAAGCGGCGCCCTGCAAAGCGAGATATTGCTCGGAGCACAAAATCGCTTGTGCGCAACGCCGCCTCCAATATTGTCATTTGTATATTAAAAGTGCCTCTTCTTCCGCTTTACTTCGTGGCGCGCT
>JBBILN010000048.1:0-67611 GCA_037444905.1 bacterium
AATGGCTGGTTGAAAATGGAGCGCGACATCTTGCGCTTGTGGGGCGTCGTGAACCTTCCGAAGCGGCGCGCGCGATCATTCAAAAGCTCGAAGCCAAGGACGCGCGGATTTTGTTGTCGCGCCACGACGTTGCGATACCCGAAGAAGTAGAACAGACGCTCGCTGAAATCACCGCCGCGGGATTGCCGGCGCTGCGGTGCGTGATTCACGCTGCAGGCGTGTTGGATGACGGCATGCTCGCGCAGCAGGATTGGCCGCGCTTCGAAAAAGTTTTTGCGCCGAAAATCTCCGGCGCATGGAATCTGCATCGCGCCACGAAAGATTTGCCGCTCGATTTCTTCATCATGTTTTCCTCGGCAACCGCGTTGCTCGGCAATGCGGGCCAGGGCAATTACGCCGCGGCGAACGCGTTCATGGACGGCCTCGCGCACTATCGCCGCGCGTTGGGATTGCCGGCATTGAGCATCAATTGGGGCGCGTGGAGTGAAAGCGGCATGGCGGCTGCACTCTTGCATCACGAACAGAGCCGTCTTACTCAGCAAGGCTTCGGCAGCATCGCGCCGCACCAAGGTTTGCAAATTCTCGAGCAATTGCTCGGGCACAACGAGACACAAGTCGGCGCGTTGCCGATTAACTGGCACAAGTTTGCGGCGCAATTCGAAAGCGGCAAAGAGCCTCCGGTCTTGCGTGCGCTACTCGGCGGGCGAAAACCAGCGCTAGCTGAAATTGCCGCAGCGAAGTCCGGTGCGCCCTCGAACGAATTGCTGCACAGGCTGCAAAACGCGCCCGCAGAAATTCGCAATGAGTTGCTGCTCACGCATGTGCGCGCATTGATCGCCAAAGTGCTGGGCTTGAGCGCGCCCGAGATGATCGGCCTGCAACAACCCTTGAGCGAGTTGGGTATGGATTCGCTCATGGCCGTAGAGTTGCGCAACGCGCTTGGCAATTCTGTGGGCCGCGATCTGCCCACGACGCTGTTGTTTGACTATCCCAACGTGAAAGCGCTCGCGGATTATTTGGCGCGAGAAGTTTTGATTGCGGATGCGCCGCAAGCTGTCACTCCGCAGGTTGCCGCTCCGTCGCGCGTGCAACACGACGAGCCGATTGCCATCATCGGCCTCGGTTGCCGTTTTCCGCATGATGCCGCTTCTCCCGAAGCTTTCTGGCAACTTTTGCGTGAAGGCCGCGATGCGATTAGCGAAGTGCCGCCCGAGCGTTGGAGCTTGGAAGAGTATTACGATCCCGATCCCGATACGCCCGGCAAAACTTACGCGCGGCACGGCGGCTTCTTGCGCGAGGTGGATAAATTCGATCCGCGCTTTTTCGGCATCTCGCCGCGCGAGGCCGTGAGCATGGATCCGCAACAACGCTTGCTGCTGGAAGTCACGTGGGAAGCGTTGGAGCACGCGGGCATCGTTCCGGAAAAAATTTTCGGCAGCGCCACGGGCGTGTTTGTCGGTATCAGCACGAACGATTATTCGCAAGTGCTCGCGCGCAGCCGTTCTTCCGCGCACATCGATGCGTACATCGGCACCGGCAACGCGTATAGTGTCGCTTCCGGTCGCTTGTCATACACACTCGGTTTGCGCGGTCCAAGCCTGGCAGTGGACACGGCTTGCTCTTCGGCTTTGGTTGCAGTGCATCTGGCCTGCCAAAGTTTGCGCAACGGCGAAGCGCGGCTCGCGCTCGCGGGCGGCGTGAATTTGATTCTATCACCTGAAGCGACGATCAATTTTACGAAAGCGCGCATGCTTTCGCCCGAGGGCCGTTGCAAAACTTTTGATGCTTCCGCAGATGGCTATGTGCGCGGCGAAGGCTGCGGCATCGTCGTGCTCAAGCGGTTGTCGGAGGCAATCGCTGAGGGTGACAATGTTCTCGCGCTTATTCGCGGCTCCGCGGTGAATCAAGACGGCCGCAGCAACGGCCTCACCGCGCCGAACGGTCCCGCGCAGGAAGAGGTGATGCGCGCGGCGCTCGCAGCGGCCGGCGTCGCGCCCACGCAAGTCGGTTATATCGAAGCGCACGGCACGGGCACTTCTTTGGGCGATCCCATCGAAGTGCATGCGCTCAAAAAAGTGATGAGTCCCGCGCGCGCGCCGGATCAACCGCTTTTTCTCGGCTCCGTCAAAACCAACTTCGGCCATCTCGAAGCTGCGGCCGGCATTGCGGGATTGATCAAAGTGGTGCTCGCATTGCAGCACGGCGAAATCCCTGCGCATTTGCACTTCAAACAATGGAATCCACACATCGCGCTCGAAGGCTTTCCGGTGGAGATTCCGACTGCCACACTCGCATGGCCGCAGCATGCTCCACGCATTGCGGGCGTCAGCTCGTTCGGCTTTAGCGGCACGAACGCGCACGTAATACTCCAAGGAGTCGAAGCAGAAAAAGAAGAGAAGGAGCCAAGCTTGGGCTTGCCTCATGCGAGTTGCCAATTGCTCTGCCTTTCGGCGAAGACGGAGACGAGCCTGCGCGCGCTTGCGGGCCGTTATGAAGATCACCTCGCGCGGCATGCAGAGCTAGCGCTGCATGATCTTTGTTATTCGGTAAGCACACGCCGCTCGCAGTTCGAGCATCGCCTTGCATTGGTGGGAGAAAGTGTTGAGGACGTGCAGGCAAAGCTCTCAAAGTTTGCGCAGGGAGAAGCGGCTGCGCATGTCGTCACGGGCAAAGCGCAAGAGTCTCCCAAGATCGCGTTTCTCTTCACGGGGCAAGGCGCGCAGTATGTTGGCATGGGCCGCAAGCTGTACGAAACGCAACCCGTGTTCCGCGCCGCTTTGGACAAGTGCGACGCGTTGCTGCGACCGTATCTTGAAGCGCCGCTTTTGTCGGTGCTATATGGAGAAGCGAACTATTCCCCCCTTGAGGGGGGCCAGGGGGGTGTCGCTCATGACGAGACGAATTTGAATGTGATCGTAGATTTCAATAACACCCCCCTTAATCCCCCCTCAAGGGGGGACTTTCATAATTTCCCCCTTGAGGGAGGCCAGGGGGGTGTTGCTCATGACGTAACGAATTCGGATGCCGTCGCTGATTCGAAAAACACCCCCCGAACGCCCCTCAAGGGGGGAAGTGCTGCGAGCGGCGAGCAACGAGCAACCAGCAACGAGCAACCAACAACAAACAACCAGCAGCGAGCAAACCTCCTCGATCAAACCGCATACACGCAGCCGGCGCTCTTTGCGATAGAATACGCGCTGGCGGAGTTGTGGCAATCATGGGGCGTCAAACCGAATGTGGTGCTCGGGCACAGCGTGGGCGAATATGTTGCGGCATGTGTGGCGGGCATGTTCTCGTTGGCAGATGGCTTAAAGTTGATTGCGGCGCGCGGGCGTTTGATGCAAGCTCTTCCTCAAGACGGCGCAATGGCCGCGATCTTTGCGGAAGAAGAGCAGGTTGCCGCGGCACTCGCGGGTTATGAAGATCGCGTTGCGATAGCGGCGATCAATGCGCCGCAGAACATTGTCATCTCCGGCGCGCGCGCTGCGGTGGAAGCGATCGTGCAGAAATTCACTGCCGCAGGCGTATCGAGCAAAGCGCTGACAGTGTCGCATGCGTTTCACTCGCCGTTGATGGAGCCGATGCTCGATGAGTTCGAGAAGGTCGTGAGCGAGATTGAATTTCACCAGCCACAGGTTCCGCTCATCTCAAACCTTACGGCGCAGCCTTTAAAAATTGAGGATGGAAGATCGAAGATTGAAGATCGCGATTCTCAAACCTCCATCTTCAATCCTCGAATCTACTTCCGCCGCCACGTGCGCGAGGCCGTGCGCTTTTCGGCTTCGATGCAAACGCTGAAGGAGGAAGGTTGCGAGTTGTTTGTGGAGCTTGGGCCGAGTCCGGTGTTGCTCGGCATGGGAGCGCGTTGCTTGCCGGAAGGATACGGGACGTGGCTGCCCTCGCTGCGCAAAGGTTATGATGATGAGCAGCAAATGTTGAAGAGCCTGGGCGGATTGTATGTGCGTGGCGTAGAGATTGATTGGAAGAGCTATTATCGCGAGCAACGCGTGCGTCGTGTGTCGTTGCCGACGTATGCGTTTGCGCGCGAGCGCTATTGGATTGAAGAGGGAGGATTGAAGACAGCAAATAGAGTATCGAAACAAGAAGGCTCCGCGCTCCGACCCTCGTTCCACGATCTTCGCTCCTCGACGCATCACCCGCTGCTCGGCCGGCGTTTGCGTTCGCCCATGCTCAAGGCCATGGTCTTCGAAGCGCAGCTCAGCACGGAGTGGCTGCCGTTTTTGCAAGATCATCGCATTTACGGCGCCGCAGTCTTTCCAGCCACGGCTTATGTGGAAATGGCGCTCGCCGCGGCGATCAAGCGATTCGGCGTTGGCGAAAATGTTGCGCCATCATCGGAACTGCAAACGCCACTGCCGATGATTGAAGCTCTGTCGATTCACGCTGCACTCGCGTTCGATGAACAAACAACACGCACGGTGCAAATGATCGTAACGGATGGCGAAGCCGGCGCCACGTTTCAAATCTTCAGCGCAACAGCAGCACGAGACGACGAAGAGCGCGCGTGGACTCTGCACGCGGAAGGGAAAATTCGCAGCGCTCCGCGCGAAGCGCCAATACCCCCCTTCATCCCTCCTCAAGGGGGGACTAGAAGCATGTCCCTGCACGAGAATGTTTCCGCTCAAGAAAATGTCCTTGCACAAGAAAATATTCCCCTGCAAGAGGACAACACAACAATTCCCCCCTTGAGGGGGGCTAGGGGGGTGTCCTCAGATTCCGAGCACGCAAACGGCCAGGCAGAGTACATCACCCTCGCAGCTTTGCGCGCGCGTTGTGCTGAAGAAATTTCAGCGCACGATTTTTATGAGCAATTGCGCGCGAACGGTTTGGAATATGGCCCCAGTTTTCAAGGCCTCGCGCAATTGTGGCGTGGTGAAGGCGAGGCGGTTGGCAAGATTCGATTGCCGCAGACTCTGCGCTCCGAGGCGGCGCGCTATCACATTCACCCCAGCCAGCTCGACAGTTGCTTGCAACTATTAGGCGCATGCCGGAAGAGCAACGGCGCGGCTACGACCGGCGCGCATGCATATTTGCCCGTCGGCTTTGCGGCTTTGCAAGTGCATGCTCCACTCGGTGACGAAGTTTGGTGCCATGTTGCTTTGCACCCCGAAGCTGCGGAGGAAAACACGATGACCGCGCAAGTCAGTTTGTTCGACGAAGCCGGTCATGAATTGCTGAAGATTTCAAATCTGCTTTTGAAACGTGCGCCGCGCGAAATGATGCAACGTGCGAGGCAGCAACGAGTGCAAGATTGGTTCTATCAAATCGCATGGCAGCCGCGCGCGCTGCCGCAGTCGCGCGAGTTCGAGCTCACTGGCAATGGCAACTGGATTGTTTTTGCCGATCGCACGGGCGCGGGCGAAGCTTTAGCAAAAGCGCTCGCAACGCGAGGGGAGGCGTGCACGCGCGTCTTTATGGGCGCATCATTTCAGCGCATCGCGGAAAGGCATTTCGAAATCAATCCCACGCGCGCCGAAGATTTTCAAAAGTTGTTCGCAGCATTGGCGGCGGCAAACAGTGCAGCGGTGCGCGGCTTCGTGCATCTGTGGAGCCTTGAGCAAAAAATCTACAGCGAGGAATCCGCTGACATGTTGGAGTCCGCAGTGGAGATCGCATGCGGCAGTGTGCTGCATATCGTGCAAGCGACTGCGCAAGTGCAGTGGCGGGAACAGCCGCGTCTTTGGTTGGTCACGCGCGGCGCGCAGCATGTCTCGGATGAAGCAACACCCCCCTTAATCCCCCCTCAAGGGGGGACTACAACAATTCTCTCTCGCGAAGAGAGTAGTGCAATTCACTTTCAGGATAAGAGCAGTGTAATTCACTCTCCGGAAAGCAACAGGGCGATTCCCCCCTTGAGGGGGGCTAGGGAGGTGTCATCCGAAGCCAAGGTCTCACAAGCGCCACTCGCCCTCGCGCATGCGCCTCTTTGGGGCATGGCGCATTCACTTGCGGCAGAGCATCCGGAATGGCGTTGCGCGTGCGTCGATTTGCAAAACAACGAGGAGCAGCAAGAGAACGGCATGCAACAACTGCTCGGCGAGCTTTTCGCGAATGACGGTGAAGACCGCATCGCCTATCGCAGCGGCGTGCGTTATGTTGCGCGCTTGGTGCAGCTCGAAGATAGTCGATCGAGGATGGTAGATCGTGCGGCACTATCCGCTATCCTCGATCCTCAATCCACGAATCTTCATCTTCAAATCACCTCGCGCGGCGTGCTCGATAATCTCGCTTATCAACCCGCGACACGCCACGCGCCGCGAGCGGGTGAAGTGGAAATTCAAGTGTATGCCACCGGGCTTAATTTCCGCGATGTGTTGAATGCACTTGGCATGTATCCCGGCGATCCCGGGCCGCTGGGCGCGGAGTGCAGCGGCGTGATTACGGCCGTGGGCGCGGGCGTGGATGAATTCAAAATCGGCGACGAAGTGCTCGCGCTTGCCGGCGGATGCTTCGCGAGCTATGTCACTACAAAATCCGAGTTCGTCGCCCACAAACCGAAGCAATGCAGCTTCGAGCAAGCGGCCACAATTCCGGTGACGTTTTTGACGGCATATTACGGCTTGCATCATTTGGCAAAACTGTCGCGCGGCGAGCGCGTGCTCATTCACGCCGCGGCCGGCGGTGTTGGCATTGCCGCGGTGCAGCTTGCGCAACGCATGGGCGCGGAAGTGTTCGCAACGGCAAGCCCCAGCAAGTGGGAATTTCTCAAAACGCTCGGCGTGCAACACGTGATGAATTCGCGCACGCTGGATTTTGCCGAAGAAGTCATGGCAAAAACGCATGGGCAGGGCGTCAATGTCGTGCTCAATTCGCTTGCGGGGGATTTTATTCCGAAGAGCCTTGCGGTGCTTGCGCCGCAAGGCCGCTTTCTTGAAATCGGCAAGCGCGGCATCTGGAGTGACGAGCAAGTTGCGCAAGTGCGGCCGGACGTTTCCAATTTCATCTACGATTTGGCCGCGCTCATGCTCGCCGATCCGGCATTGATTCAAACCATGCTGCGCGCGTTGCTCGCGGAATTTGCAGAAGGCGCGCTCAAACCTCTGCCTGTGCAATCATTCACGAGCAAGGAAGTGGTTGCTGCGTTCCGCCACATGGCCGGCGCGAAGCATGTGGGCAAGGTGGTGGTGCAGAGCGTTGCGGATGGAAGATCGAGGGCGGAGGATAGTGAAGCTTATTCCAAGTCCCGATCAGCAATCCTCAATGCTTTATCCTCGACCATCGATCCTCAATCCACGATTCTCATCACCGGCGGCCTTGGGGCGTTGGGATTGCGCGTGGCGGAGTGGTTGGTTGCCAAAGGCGCGCGGCATTTGTTGCTCGTGGGCCGTAATGCGCCGCAAGCGGAAGCGCAAATGCTTATTCAAAAATTGGAACAGGCAGGTGCACAGGTTGTTGTGGCGCAAGCCGATCTCGCGCATGAGCTGCAAGCCGCCTTCGTGCTCGATCAAATCATGCAGCACGATATGCCGCAGCTCAAAGGCATCATTCACGCTGCGGGCGTGCTTGATGACGGCTTGTTGTTGCAGCAAACTTGGCCTCGCTTCGCGCAAGTGCTCGCGCCAAAAATGAAAGGCGCGTGGAATCTGCATGTGCTTACGCAGAAACAGCCGTTGGATTTCTTCGTGCTCTTCTCCTCGGTAGCGTCGGTATTAAACTCGCCCGGCCAAGGCAACTATGCCGCGGCCAATGCCTTTCTAGACGGCCTTGCACATTATCGTCGCGCACTCGGGCTGCCGGCGTTGAGCGTGAATTGGGGCCCGTGGGCCGAAGCCGGCATGGCTGCCGCCCATCAAACCCGAAGGGCGGCCGCGGGCTTTGAAGCCATTGCGCCGGAGCATGGTTTGCAAGCATTGGAGCATGCATTGTCTCACTCCACTGCACAACTCCTCATCGCGCCGGTGCAATGGCCAAAGTTTTTGCAACAATTTCCTGAAGGCATGATTCCGCCGCTCCTGCAAACGCTCGCACAAGAACCCGCGCGCGTTGCGCAAGAAGGAACGCCGCAAGTCGCTGCGGCGCTGTTGCAGGCATTGGAAGCCGCGCCAGCCAAAGCACGGCGTGAGCTTCTCACGACGCATCTCTTGGAATTGGTTGCGAAAACTCTGGGACTCAATGCCATCGAGTTGGTGGATCCGCAGAAGCCATTAAGCGCGCTGGGATTGGATTCGCTCATGGCCGTGGAATTGCGCAACGCACTCAATATTGCGTTGGGCCGCGCGCTCCCGGCTTCCTTGCTCTTTGATTATCCCACGGTCGAAAGCTTGACGGAATTCTTGCTTAAAAAAGAGCTCAAGCTGGAGACCGCGAATATTGCGGAAGAAACGAGCAATGCAGAAAACACGCGCGCGAAAGTCGTTGAAGAAATCAGGCAACTCTCGGAAACGGAAGTGGAAGCCGCGATCGCCGCGGAGCTTGAGCAATTGCTGAAATAGTTTTGCCTCGCCGCGCTCTGCAATTGCCCGCCGCGGCGGGTACTATTTGCGAAGCTCCGCACCTTGCGGATTTGCTTTGCAAACGCGCGTTACGGATGACCAGCGCAGATTTTCAGGGCCGAAGAACGCCTTTTTCATGGAAGTGCAAACGAAGCAACATGGCCGAAAAATCCGAAGCGCTTGAACAACTCTCTCCTTCCCAACGCGCGCTGCTGGCATTGAAAGACCTGCGCGCCAAACTGGAATCACTGGAGCGCGCGAAGGCCGAGCCGATTGCGATCATCGGCATTGGTTGCCGTTTCCCCGGCAGCGCCAACGATCCGCAAACTTATTGGCAGCTTCTCCGAACAGGCCGCGACGCCATCACGGAAGTTCCCACGGACCGTTGGAGTCTCGCCGAATATTACGACCCCAACCCCGACGCGCCCGGCAAGATGTACACGCGCTATGGCGGGTTCATCGATCACATTGATAAATTCGATCCGCGCTTTTTCGGCATCTCGCCGCGCGAAGCCGCGAGCATGGATCCGCAACAACGCTTGTTGCTCGAAGTCTGTTGGGAAGCGCTCGAGCACGCGAATATCGTTCCGCACACAATCGCCGGCAGCCTCACGGGCGTGTTCATCGGCATCAGCACCAGCGATTATGCGCAGATGCAGTCGTACCGCAACGATGCGACTGACATTGATGCGTATGCGGGCACCGGCAATGCCTTCAGCGTCGCCTCCGGCCGGTTGTCTTACACGCTCGGTCTGCAAGGGCCGAACGTGGCGGTCGATACGGCGTGTTCCTCTTCTTTGGTAGCGTTGCATCTCGCCTGTCAAAGCCTGCGCGCAGGTGAATCTCATCTGGCTTTGGCAGGCGGGGTGAATGCCATACTCGCGCCCGGCGCGACGATTAATTTTTGCAAAGCACGCATGCTAGCCGCGGACGGCCGCTGCAAAACTTTTGACGAAGCTGCGGATGGCTATGTGCGCGGCGAGGGTTGCGGTTTCGTCGTGCTCAAACGCCTTTCCGATGCGCTCGCGCACGGCGACCACATCATTGCGCTCATTCGCGGCAGCGCCGTGAATCAAGACGGCAAGAGCAACGGTTTGACCGCGCCCAACGGTCCCGCGCAAGAGGCCGTCATGCAACAAGCGTTGGCAAACGCGAAAGTTTCGCCCGGAGAAGTGAGCTATGTCGAAGCGCACGGCACGGGCACCTCGCTCGGCGATCCCATCGAAGTGCGCGCGCTCGGCAATGTTTATCGCGAAGGCCGCGACGCGAATCAACCGCTGGCCATCGGCTCCGTGAAGACCAACTTCGGCCATCTCGAAGCTGCGGCCGGCATTTCGGGTTTGATTAAAGTCGCGCTCGCGTTGCAGCATGCCGAAATTCCGCCGCACCTGCATTTCAAAAAATTGAGTCCGCATCTTGCCCTCGACCACATTCCCGCAATCATCCCCACGCAACTCATGCCCTGGCCGGCCCGCAACGGCAAGCGCATTGCCGGTTTAAGCTCGTTTGGATTCAGCGGCACGAATGCGCACGTTATTCTGGAGGGAGTCAATCAAGAAAAATTAGCTAACGAGCCCAATCGCATCGAGCGTCCGTTGCACGTGCTCACACTTTCCGCGAAGAGCGCAGCCGCGTTGCACGAGCAGGCGGAGCGTTATGCGCACTCGTCCGCTTGGCATGAGCATGCGCTCGCCGACGTGTGCTTCACCGCAAACACGAAACGCGCGCACTTCGAACAACGGCTTGCGTTATGGACGGACTCTCCCGAGCACGCGCGCGAGAAGTTGGCGGAATTTGCCAAGGGCAAGCCTTCTCCTGCAATTATCACGGGCGTTGCGAAAAACGCCGCGGCGCGCGGGAAGATTGCGTTTCTTTTCACCGGCCAGGGAGCGCAATATCTCGGCATGGGCAAACAGCTTTATGATACGCAACCTACTTTTCGCGCCGCGTTGGATAAGTGCGATGCGCTGCTGCGACCGTATCTTGAAGCGCCGCTGTTGGAAGTGCTCCATTATAATTCCCCCCTTGAGGGGGGCCAGGGGGATGTTGGTCGCGATGACAATGCTACGAGCAATAAATCCTCTCATCTGTCATTCTGCCCCGAAAACGGGGCCTTGCGCTTGGAAGAGAGCTCAGTGCCAGACGTTGGTGCAAGCGCTAGAGAAGTTCCTTCCAGGATGACAAACAGGAGTGAGGCGGCGCAGAATAACACCCCTCTCAAGGGGGGAATGGTTGCGAGCAACCAGCAACCAACAACCAGCAACCTTCTCGATCAAACCGCTTACACGCAGCCCGCACTTTTCGCGCTCGAATATGCGCTCGCGGAATTGTGGAAGTCATGGGGCATCACGCCGCATGCCGTGCTCGGTCACAGCGTCGGCGAGTATGCGGCGGCGTGCGTAGCCGGTATGATGACCTTGGAAGATGGTTTGAAGCTGATAGCTACGCGCGGCCGTTTGATGCAAGCCCTCCCGCAAAACGGCGCGATGGTCGCGATTTTTGCGGAAGAAGAACGCGTTGCGCGCGCGCTCGTGCCCTATTCTAATGTGGTCTCCATTGCGGCGATCAACGATCCGCGCAACGTCGTCATTTCCGGGGAAAGGAATGCCATTGCTGAAATCGCAAAACGTTTCGAAGCGGAAGGCATGAAGACCAAAGCGTTGACGGTCTCGCACGCTTTTCATTCGCCGTTGATGGACCCCATGCTCGCGCCGTTTGAAAAAGTCGTAAGCGAAGTCGTGTTTCAGAATCCCGAGATTCCGCTTATCTCTAATCTCACGGCGTTGCCTTTGAAGATCGAGGATGGAAGATCGAAGATTGATGATCGCGATTCTCAAGATTCCATCTTCAATCCTCGCACCTACTATCGCCGTCACGTGCGGGAAGCCGTGCGCTTCTCTGCTGCGATGCAAACTTTGCACGAGCAAGGCTGTCAAGTTTTTGTTGAGATCGGGCCGCATCCGACGTTGTTGGGCATGGGCGCAAAGTGTTTGCCCGAAGGTTACGGCCAGTGGCTGCCGTCATTGCGCAAAGGCCAGAGCGATTGGCAACAAATGCTCAAGAGTCTAGCGGCGCTGTACGTTCATGGTTTCGAGGTGGATTGGCGCGGCTGCGATCGCGATTATGCGCGCCGCACCGTTTCGTTGCCGGCGTATCCGTTTCAACGCGAACGATATTGGTTTGCAGAGCGGGGCGTGAAAAACGTTGATCGTGAATCGTTGCTTGTGGATCGTGAAGCCGGGGCACGATCCACAAGCAACGATCTGCGATCCACGACCACACATCCTCTCTTAGGCGATCGCCTGCACTTGCCGCTTTCTCGTGAAATCTTGTTCGAGTCGCGCCTCGACAGCACCACTTTTCCGGAGGGCGAGGACGTGCGCTGGCATGGCGCGACGTTGCTGCCCATCGCTGCGTTCACGGAAATGGCGCTCGCCGCGGCCCGGGAAACATTCGCGCGGGAAGATTTTGCCATTGCGGAAATGCAGGTGCGGGAGCCATTGCTGCTGTCATCAGCGCAAGCCCGCACGCTGCAGCTAGTATTGACACCGGAAGAGAATGGCAATGCGGCGTTTCAAATTTTTAGTTTAGTAATAGAAGAGGAAGCACGGGAAATTCCCCCCTTGAAGGGGGCGTCGCGTGCACGTGAAGAATCGAAAGAATCTACTACTCTCAATAACACTCCCCTCAAGGGGAGAATTCGTGAGGGGCGTTTATGGAAATTGCATGTGCACGGTCGATTGCACGCGATGCAAACCGCGCCCGTGCCCGCAGCGTTCGTGCCGGAAGAAGTGCGCCAACGTTGCGAGCATACGTGGAAAGGCGAAGAGTATTTTGAGCAATTGCGCCGTCACGGTCTTGAGCTGGGCAAAAGCTTTCGCTGTTTCAATCAACTTTGGAAAGGCAGCGATGAAGCGCTCGGCCAGTTGCAATGGCCTGAACGTTCGCGCACGGAGAGCGGCAATTATCGCTTTCCCCTGGCTTTGTTGGAAACGTGCGCGCTCGCTGCGAGCACGTTCGCTGCGAACGCGTTCGCGGGCATGAATGGCAAGCTCTCCGCGCCGAAACTGCTCGCCGGTCTTGCCAGCTACCGTTTGTTGGGTGAAACCTCGAACGCGAGGTGGAGCCACGTGCAATTCCGCCGCAATCAAAATGACGAGGAACCCTGCGCAGACATTCGATTGTTCGATGCCAAAGGCGAGGTCGTGCTCGAAGCTTTGGGCGCACGCTACCAAACGCTCGATCGTGCGATGTTGCAACAAGCCGCGGGCGAGCGGCTCAAAGAGTGGTTCTATGAAATCGCATGGCAACTCAAGCCGCGTTCAGCAGGCAATGATCAGTATTCAGTCGCCTGTTCTCGGTACGAACCGGCGCTGGACACGTCGCAGAAAACTTGGCTCATCTTCGCCGGGCGCGAAGGGCTCGGCGCGCAAATCGCGGAACAACTCCAGCAACGAGGCGAGCGCGGCCTGCTGGTTTTTGCCGGCGAAGCATATCAACACTGCGCAGACGGAAGCTTTGTCATCAATCCCACTTCCGCGGCGGACTATGAGCACGTGCTGCAAAGGGTTTTGAGCGCCAATGTCTCGCTGCGCGGCGTCGCACATATGTGGAGCATGCAGGCTGAGTCTGAAACTTCTCTTGCGCAACTCGAAGCCGCGCAAGATTTGAGCTGCGCGAGCGCACTTTTGCTCGCGCAGGCGTTGAACAAAATGAACGCGGCGAGCAAGCCGCGTTTGTGGTTGCTCACGCGCGGCGCGCAACCCGCTTCTCTCGTAATTCCCCCTTTGAGGCAGGCCGAGATAGCGTCGCTCGCGCATGAAGAACCTTCAGAGTTGAAAAAGGCTGCTGCTTTTGATTACACACCCCGCAAGGGTGGAATCGAGGCGTTAGCCGCGAATGAAAATTTCCCCCTCGAAGGGGATGTTGCTTGTGGCGAGAAGATTTTGAGTGCTCGTGTTGCTTCAAATAGCGCCAGCAAAGACAGCCTCAATCTTTCTCAAGTGTCGCTTTGGGGATTCGGCCGCGTGCTCGCACTTGAGCATTCGGAAATGTGGGGCGGCATGTTGGACCTCGATATTCCTGCGAATGAAGATGAGGCTGCACAAATTTGTGCAGAGCTGTGTAATGCGGAAGGCGAGGACCAAATCGCGCTGCGAGCTGGGCAACGCTACGTCGCGCGTCTCGTTCCGAACAAGAGTGTCGAAGCGAAGCCGATCAACATTCACGCCGACGCGACTTACTTGATCACCGGCGGCCTCGGCAGTTTGGGCCTGCGCGTGGCGCGTTGGCTGGCCGCGCGCGGCGCACGTCACTTGGTGCTCACGGGTCGCACCGGCCTGCCCGAACGCGCAACGTGGGAGACGTCTGCGCAGCAAGAAAAATTTGGCAACGCGATAGCAACTGTTCGTGAACTCGAAGCGCAAGGTGTGACAATTCACCTTGCGAAAGTCGACGTTGGCGACCAGGCGCAAATGAAAGCAATGTGGGCGGAGCTGCAACACACGCTGCCGGCATTGCGCGGTATTGTGCACGCCGCGGGCGTTTCACAGGCGCTGCCCGTGCAATCGCTGACGCCACAGATTCTGAGCGACGTGCTTCGCCCCAAAGTGGCGGGCACGTGGATTTTGCACGAGCTTTCGCAAAGTTTTGCGCTCGACTTTTTTGTGTGCTTCTCTTCCGTCTCCGCAATTTGGGGATCGCAAGGTTTGGCGCACTACGCTGCCGCAAATCATTTTCTCGACGGCTTCGCGTATTATCGGCGCGCACTGGGTTTGCCGGCGATGAGCTTGAATTGGGCGCAATGGGCCGGCGACAGCATGGCCTCGCATGACACGCAGAGCGGATTGGAGCGCATGGGATTGCATTCATTGCCGCCCGAGCAAGCGCTCGCTGCGTTGGACGTGCTCTTGTCTTCCGACGCCATTCAAAAAGTCATTGCCAACGTGCATTGGAATACTTTCAAACCGGTTTTGGAAGTGAAAGCGCGACGGCCTTTGCTCGAACACTTGGGCGCGCAGGTTGAAGCGCACGCGCAGGCTATAGTAAAAAGTGAACTGTTGCAACGTTTGGAAGAAGCCGAAGCGGGTGAGCGCGAGGAAATTCTTTTAAGCTTTGTGGCGGAACAAGCTGCTAAAGTGCTCGGTCTCGATCTCGCGCACGGCCTCGATCCCCAAAAACCGCTGGCGGAATTTGGGCTTGATTCGTTGATGGCAGTGGAGCTGCGTAATGCACTCGGCTTGGCCGTGGGCAAAACGCTGCCTTCCACATTGTTGTTCGATTATCCCACGCTCGAAGCGCTGGCAAAATATCTCAGCACAGAAGTGCTCACGTTTGCGGAGCGCAAGCCCGTGGCGCAAGAGCGCGAAACCGTGCGCGCGCTCGACGAGCCGATTGCGATCATCGGCATGGCGTGCCGATTCCCCGGCGGCGCGAACGATCCCGCAGCATACTGGAACCTTTTGCGCGCCGGCGGCGACGCGATTACAGAAGTGCCGGCCTCGCGTTGGGAGCTCAAACAATACTATGATCCCGATCCGGAAGCGCCGGGCAAAATGTATTGCCGTTGGGGCGGCTTCATTGAGCACGCAGAGGCGTTTGATCCACAATTTTTCGGCATTGCGCCGCGCGAGGCACAACACATGGATCCCCAGCAATTGTTGCTGCTGGAAGTGGCTTGGGAAGCGCTCGAACACGCGGGCGTGCCGCCGGACAAATTGAACGGTTCACGCACGGGCGTGTTCGTAGGCATGAGCAGCTACGAGCACACGCTTGTGCAAATCAAGCACGCCGATACCACAAGCATTTCTTCCTTTAGCGGCACGAGCGGCGGCTACAGTTATGCGGCCGGGCGTTTGTCTTACTTTTTAGGATTGCAAGGCCCGTGCATGGCTTTGGATACAGCATGTTCCTCGGCTTTGGTGGCCACGCATCTCGCGTGTCAAAGTCTGCGCAATGGCGAAAGCCACATGGCGTTGGTTGCGGGTGTGAACGTGTTGCTCTCGCCGGATTGGCAAATCAATATCTGCAAGGCGCACATGCTCGCGCAAGATGGCCGCTGCAAAACTTTTGATGCGGAGGCGGATGGCTTTGTGCGCAGTGACGGCTGCGGCGTGCTCGTGCTCAAACGTCTTTCCGAGGCGAGAGCAGACGGAGACAATGTGCTCGCGCTCCTGCGCGGCACGGCTGTAAATCAAGATGGACGCAGCAGCGGCATGACCGCGCCGAATGGGCCGGCGCAAGAGGCGGTGATGCGCGCCGCGCTTGCCGCCGCGGGGGTGCAGCCGCAAGAAGTGAGCTACGTGGAAACACACGGCACCGGCACCGTGCTCGGCGACGCCATTGAGACGCGCGCGCTCAGCAATGTCTACAGCGCCGGCCGCGAGCCGAATCAACCGCTGATCATCGGATCTGCCAAAACGAACATTGGTCACCTCGAAGCCGCCTCCGGCGTTGCGGGTTTAATCAAGCTCGTGCTCGCGCTGCAACACGCAGAAATTCCGCGGCATTTGCACTTCCAAAAGATCAACCCGCAAATTGCGCTCGAAGAATGGCGCATGAAAATTCCCACGGAGCACATGGCGTGGCCTGCGTACAACGGCCGTCGCCTTGCGGGTTTAAGTGCATTCGGTTTGAGTGGAACGAACGCGCACATTGTGGTGGAAGCAGCGCCGCCTTCGGAAAGCATTGAACCATTGCCGGTGCACCGCAATCAGTTTGAGAACGCACCGAACATGGAGCCGCCGTCTCTTCTAACTCTTTCAGCGAAGCATGAAACGGCGCTCAAAACCTTAGCCGCGCGCTATCGCGACTACTTGGCAGAGCATGAGGAAGTTGATCTCGGGGATTTTTGCTACACGGCGAATACCGGACGGGCGCAATTTGCGCATCGGCTGGCAGTGCGCGCGAAATCTGCCGCGCAGGCGCGTGAAGCTTTGTCGGCTTTCATTAATGGGGAAGAAAGCGCGACGTTGCAGTACGCACATTTGGAAGGTTTCAAGCGCCTCAAGCTCGCTTTTCTATTTGCGTCGCAAGGGGAAGATTACGAAAGCGGGAGGCAACTTTTTGCGACCCAGCCGGTTTTTCGCAAGGCCTTCGAGCGTTGCGACGAGTTGTTCCGCGCAGCATTGCAAGCGTCGATATGCGAGGCGCGCTATGGCGATAAAGCCACTGAAAAATTTTCACCGGAAACGTTGCGTCTCTGTGCGCAACCCGCGCTCTTTGCGCTGGAATTCGCGCTGGCGGAAATGTGGAAAGCTTGCGGCGTGCAACCGGCGGTGGTGATGGGGCACGAAGTCGGTGAATATGCCGCGGCCGTGGTTGCCGGCGCGATGAATTTAGAAGACGCGTGCGCGCTCGTGGCATTGCGCACGCGCTATATGGAAGCGCGCCGAAAGAACGAACCTGCTGAAATCGAAAACCTGTTCCATGCGTTCGAGCAACGCGCACATGCCGTGCAGTATGCTGCGCCGCAAATCACGGCAATTTCCAGTTTGACCGGCAAGCTTGCGAAGAAGGGCGAAATGACGCTGCCGAATTATTGGATTAGCCATTTGCAAGCACAGGTGAGTTTGTCTGCCGCCTTTCGCATGCTTTACAAGCAGAGCGTGGATTTCTTTGTGGAGATCGGTCCGCATACTTCACTCAACGAAGCGTTGCGCAACAGTTTGCCCGGCCATGGCGAGAATTGGTTGCCCTCTCTGCTCGCACAATGTGATGATTGGGACGTGTTGTTGCACAGCGCAGCGCGCTTGTATTTGGCCGGCGCAGAATTGCAGTGGCAGAGCCTCGGCTCCAGGCGTGCGTCTCGTCGCCTCGCTTTGCCGACTTATCCGTTCCAGCGCGAAGTCAAGCTGCTCCGCCCGCAACACGCAGAAAGCGCGGCAGCCTCGAAGCGCGGCAAGAATTCCAACATGGCAGAATGGTTCTATGTGCCTTCGTGGAAACGCGCGCCTTTGCCGCTGTCCGCAAACCATGCGCAGAGCACGGCAAGCGAACGCTTTTCGTGCACGCCGGGCCTGGCTGAAAATTCATTATCAAATGGCCATTCAGCCATAGGCCATTTGAATGGTGCGCCTGTGCGTTTGAGCACAGAGCGCTGGCTGATGTTCGATGATGCTTGCGGCCTCAGTGCGCAGCTCGGGCAGAGATTGGAGCAGCGCGGACACGAAATCATTCACGTTGTTGCCGGCGAGCGCTTCGAAAAGTTGCGCGAGCACGCATACTCGATTCGCGGCCGCCATGCGGAAGATTACGACGCACTCATGCAAGAATTGGCGGCGAGCAATCGCTTGCCGCAGGCGATTGCCTTTTCGTGGAATGTCGCAACCGCGAGCGAGGCGATAACCAATGCAGAGCAATTGGCCGCGGCACAGAGCACGAGTTTTAATCCTCTGCTCTATTTGATACAAGCCGTAGAGAAAAAGCGCAACGGCGCTCCGCTGCATTTGGAGATCATTACGAAGCAATTGCACGACGTGATTGGCGAAGGAGCATCCTCTTGGGAACTCGCGCCGCTGCTCGCGCTTTGCAAAGTCATTCCACAAGAGTTTGCGGGCGTTTCTTGCCGCGCGATTGATGTGGCGCTTCCTTATGTCGTTCCCGCCTTGAGGAGGGCCGGCGAGGCGTCGCCCGAGCCCTCGACGGCGCAAGGGAACCTCGAGGCAAATAAATCGCTGCGTGATTTGAGTGATGAGGTCGCATCGGAGAACACCCCCCTCAAGGGGGGAATTGCGAGGGTGGTCGACCAACTCATGCGTGAGCTAACGGCACAGCACGCGGAGCGCGTGGTTGCATATCGCGGGCAACATCGGTGGGTGCAAAGTTTTGAGCCGCTGGCTGCGCCGAATGCGGAGAGTCAACCTGCACGTTTGCGCGAGCACGGCGTGTATGTGATTCTCGGCGGCTTTGGCCGCCTCGGATTTGCACTGGCGGAGATGCTCGCGCGCACGGTGCGCGCCAAGCTCGTGTTGATGGGACGAACGGAATTGCCGCCGCGCACAGAATGGCTCACATGGCTGGACACTCATCTTGATACCGATGCCATCAGCCGGCGCATTCGGCAAGTGCAAACTTTGGAACAACTCGGCGCGGAGGTTTTGCCGCTCACCGCGGAAGCGACGAACCTCGGACAAATGCATACAGCCTTCGCGCAAGCGCGCACACGCTTCGGCGCGATCCACGGCGTGCTGCACGCTGCCGGCGTGCGCAGCGTGAACGCGCAATTGCCGTTGCTACACCTCAATGCCGAAGCCCTCGGCTTGATCACGCAACGCGCGGCCAGCCTGTTCGTGTTGAAAGACCTCCTGCAACAGCAGCCGCAGGATTTTTGTTTGCTGTTGTCTTCCCTCTCCGCAGTTTTAGGCGGAGCCGGCGCCGCGGTTTCTGCTGCCGAAAGTATTTTAAACGAGGCTTTCGTGCAGCATATGAATCAAAATATGCAAAGCCTATGGTTGAACGTGTGCTGCGAAGCTTGGAAGTTTGAAGATAGCGCGCGGCAAGTATCCGCGCCCGAGTTCATGCTCACCCTGAACGAAGGTATGGAAGCGATGCAGCGCGCGTTGACCCTGGAAGCAACGCAGCTCATCATCTCTAGCGGAGATTTGACGAATCGCCTGCAAGCTGCAGTGCACGCAAAAGAGCGCAGCAACGGGGGCGTGCTGCACGAGCGCCCGAGCCTGGTCACGGCCTATGTTGCGCCGCAGAACAACACTGAAGCCGTGCTGGCAGAAATTTGGCAGGAGCTGCTCGGCATAAAAGCGATCGGTGTGCACGATAATTTCTTCGAGCTGGGCGGCGCCTCGTTGCTCGGCGTGAGCATGTTTGCGCTCATTGAAAAGCGCCTCGGGAAAAAGCTGCCGATGAATTTGCTCATGCAATCGCCCACCATTGCACAGCTCGCGACTTTTCTCACGCAAGACGACGCCACGGCGAAATGGTCGCCGCTCGTTTTGATTCAACCCAACGGCGCACGGCCGCCGCTATTCTGTGTGCATCCCGGCGTGGGCACGGTGCTGGGCTTTTATGAATTGGCGAAAAGCCTCGGCGCCGATCAACCCTTCTACGGCATTCAAGCGCGCGGCCTCGACGGCAAGCAGAAGCCGTTCAGCAGAATCGAACCCATGGCCGCGTTTTACATTCGCGAGCTGCGCGCGGTGCAGCCGCAAGGGCCGTATTTGCTCAGCGGCCGCTGCTTCGGCGGACTAGTGGCATATGAAATGGCGCAGCAGCTTCACGCCATGGGCGAGCGCGTGGCGCTGCTCGCCGTGATCGATACGGTCGCCATGCCCAACGTTGAATTGGAAGAACGCGCGTTTCTCGACAACAACGTCATTCGCATTGAAGGCACGGAAGAGGGCGAGGCCATGGGCGAGCAATGGCGCGCGGGCTTGCTGGAAATCTACGGGCCGGTGTTTCGTCAAGTCGGCCGCAAGCACGACACGGCGAGAAAGAGATACGTGCCGCAGCCGTACCCCGGCCGCGTCGTGCTTTTCCGCAATGGCAGCGCTGAAGAAACGCCGGAGCATCAATTGAAATGGGAGAAGCTGGCGCAAGGCGGCTTGGACGTGCGCGTTGTGCCCGGCGATCACAAAACGGTATTGCTTGAGCCGCACGTCGGCGTGCTCGCGCAGCATTTACGCGGGTGCATCGACGCGGCGCTGGCTGAATAGACAAATAAAAAGGCCTTGAAATTCACGAAGAGGAATTGCAATGTTTGATCTGCACGCCATCTCCATTTCCACCTCGTCATCGTCAAGATAACTTCCGACACGCAAGAGAGGGTTTCAATAATTTCGCCGGTAATTGTTTGGCCTTTGCCCCACCATGTGCTCGTTTAGCGCCGGAGAAAATTGCACGCCACCTTCCTCCTCCCAGCAGGGGGATAATCAATCCATTCAATCATGGTTTTTCAAAATTGTGAGGACAAAGCCATGTCAAAATCATGCACTGGCGTTTGGCTCGTTTTCCTCTCCGTCGCGATCGTTGCCACCCAGGTGAAGTCTTCTTCTTCCAATGCTGCGATGGCTGGAGTGCGTTATTTCGACAAAATCTTCAGTAGCTACACGAAGACCAGCGATTTGACTTACGGCCAGGCCTTCAACGTTTCCACCGGCCAAATGGAAACATTGAAGCTCGATCTTTATGAGCCGTCCGGCGACACCGAGCCGTATCGCGCGGCGATTATTTGGGTTCATCCCGGCGGCCTCATTCAAGGCGACAAGGGCGATCCTAAAATCGTGCAGCGTTGCGATGAATTTTCCAAACGCGGATACGTTGCGGTCTCGAACAATTATCGCCTGTGGACCGACGGCTCCAACGCCGGCAGCGAGGCGCTACGGCAAGCATACGAGGACACCAAAGCCACAGTGCGCTGGCTGCGCGCAAATGCAGCGAGGTATCGCATCGATGTTAATCGCATCAGCGTGGGCGGCACTTCTTCCGGCGGATTCATCGCGCTCTCGACTGCTTACGAAGAGAACGAGGGCGATAGCGGCAACCCCGGCTATTCTTCCGAAGTCTCCGCGTGTTACGACGGCTCCGGCGCGTTGGAAGACGATACGGTGATGGAGATTGGCGAAGCGCCGCTTTTGGTTATGCACGGCGACCAAGATGAAAATGTTCCATACAGTGAAGCTTTGGAATTGGAAGCACGCGCACTGCAGGTTGGCATTCCATATGAGCTGCATACGCTCGCCGGACAAGATCATTCCTGGACCGACGCGGAAAGGATGGATTTCATCAACAAGTCGGTGGATTTCAATTATCGTTACGTGATTCAAACCGCGAGCGGCGGGGCGCCGGCCGTGACGGTTTCTGACGTTGCAGTTGCGGAAGGCAATTCCGGAACCTATAACGCGGTCTTCACGCTCAATCTTTCTGCGCCCACTCTGAACGGGCAGGTCGTTACTTTTGATTACGCCACTGCGAATGGCAGCGCGAGCGCAGGCAGCGACTACGTAGCGAAGTCGGGCACGTTCAGCATTCCCGCGGGTGAAACCTCGCAAACACTAACGATTACCATTAACGGCGATACGGACAATGAGGGCGACGAGACTTTCTTCCTCAACTTGAAAAAGCCCGCGAACGCCCGCCTTACGGATTTGCAGGGCGTGGGCACGATTCAGAATGATGATCTGGCGGGCGCACCCGCAGCGCCAACCGGACTCACGGCGACGGCGATGAGCGCCACGCAAGTGGACCTCAACTGGAATGACAATTCCACCAATGAAGACGGCTTTCGTATTGAACGTAAAACCGGCGCTGCTGCTTTTGCGGAAATCGCAACGGTAGCGGCGCAAATGCGAAATTACAGCGATGCCAATGTTTCGCCCGCAACGGCGTATACCTATCGCGTGCACGCGTATAACGACATTGCAAACTCGGGTTATTCCAACGAAGCAAGCGCAACAACACCGTGCGATGTGGTTGCCGCTTTCAACGCAAACCTTACCAGCGGCTGCGCGCCGTTGAGCGTGAATTTCACCGATCAATCCTCGCCCCAAAGCGGAGCCACTGCATGGTCGTGGAATTTCGGCGACGGCGGAACGGCGACGACGCAAAATCCCACGCACGTATTCAACACGCCCGGCACTTATACGGTAACGTTGACGGCTATTTCCGCCTCGTGCAATGATGCCGAGACGAAAACCAATTACATCACCGTGACCGGCGCGCCCACCGCGAATTTTACTGCCACACCCATTGCGGGCAACGCGCCGTTGACGGTCAATTTCACGGATCAATCTACCAATAACCCGACAGCATGGTCGTGGAATTTTGGTGACGGCGGAAATTCCACTGCGAAAAATCCGTCGCGCCAATACACTGCGCCGGGAACTTACACGGTGACTTTGACCGCAACGAATGCTTGCGGCGCCGACGGCGAAACCAAAGTCGGCTATATTACGGTGAGCAATACGCCGGTCAATCTTGCTCTGAACAAGCCGGCCACGGCTTCGAGCACGAGCGGCAGCAATACCCCGAGTAGAGCCGTGGATGGCAGCACGAGCACGTATTGGCGAAGCGGCAGCATTAGCAGTTCCACGCTCACATGGCTGCGCGTGGATTTGCAATCTGCGGCAAGCCTCACGCGCCTCGTCATCAAATGGAACGGCAGCTATTACGCGAGAAATTATCAAGCCCAAGTTTCCAACGACAATGTGAATTGGAGCACGGTCTATGCCGACAATTCCGGCAACGGCGGCAATGATGATTTTTCCTTTGGCGCGGTCACGGCACGCTATGTTCGCATCTACATGACGAAGAACAATAAATCCAGCGAACGCATCAACGAGCTTGAAGTGTATGGCACTGCCAGCAGCTCGTTAAAATTCGAGCAAGCAACGGCGAGCACTGTCGCCGCGTTCGAGGCGCCGGCAGCACTGCAAAGTTATCCGAACCCATTCAATCCACAGACGATGATTCGTTTCACATTGCCCGGCGCAGAACATGTTAGGTTGTGGGTGTGTAACACGCTGGGGCAGGAGGTCGCGCGATTGGTGGATGAGCCGCGCGCGGCCGGCACGCATGAGATTCTTTTCGATGCGCGCGCATTGCCGAGCGGCGTTTATTTTTCGGTGCTACAAATGGGTGCAGAAAAGCGCGTGCAACGGCTTTTGTTGATGAAGTAAACGCGATAGACCTTCCAGGCAGGCAAGCCTGGAAGGTCTGTTCGGTTTCTCTTTTACCTCCGGGGCCTCCCGCAAACGCCCGCTTTTGAATGTAATAGCTCTCCACTATGCCATCTTCTCTGCAAACCTCAAGTGCGTGGCTCGTCGTGCCTCGGCCTCACCCGCATGCCCGGCTGCGTTTATTTTGTTTTCCATACGCAGGCAGCGGGGCGGTCGTGTATCGGACGTGGCCCAATGATCTGCCTACGGAAATTGAAATGTGCGCGATTCAACTGCCGGGGCGCGAAAACCGTTTTCGCGAGCCGCCGCTCACGCGACTCTCGGAGGTCGTAACGGCGTTGGCAGAAGCGATGCAGCCGTATTTGGATCTTCCGTTCGCATTCTTCGGCCATAGTCTCGGCGGCCTGGTTAGCTTCGAGCTTGCGCAATATCTGCGACAGCATCACGGACGCACACCGGCGCATTTCTTCGTATCCGCGCGCCGCGCTCCACACGTTCCCGAACCGTTTCCGCCGATTCATCAACTGCAAAACGACGAGTTCATCGCGCACATGCAAAAGCGTTACGGCGGCATTCCGCAGGCAATTTTGCATGCGCCGGATTTGCTGCTCGCGATGTTGCCCATGTTGCGCGCGGACTTTGCGTTGTTCGAAGACTACGAGTTTTCGCATGCCGCGCCGTTGCCTTGCCCCCTCACGGCATTTGGCGGTGCGCACGATCAAGTCGTCAGCCGCGAAGATCTTGCTGCCTGGCGTGAGCACACACTGGGCGAGTTTTCGCTGCGCATGTTGGAGGGCGATCATTTTTATTTGCGCAGCGCGCAAGCTCAGATTGTGCGGGAAGTGTCGCAGCAATTGTTGCGGCGCTTGCAAGAAGAGCCGGAAGCACAACTCACATGAGTGCCTTGCAAATGCACTGGCCAGTTGCACCGGCAGATGCGGCGTTGTCTCATGCCGAGGTGCACGTTTGGTGCGTTGCATTGGTGCAGCCCGCGACGCTTGAGCGCGAGTTGGTGGATTTGCTCGCCGAAGATGAACGTGATCGCGCCGCGCGTTTTCATTTCGAGCATTTGCGGCGGCGCTTCCGCGTCAGTCACGGCGTGTTGCGGCGCATCTTAGCACACTATACTGGCATTGCCGCGGCACAATTGCGTTTCGCTGCGGACCCCTTCGGCAAACCGGCGTTGACAGAACCGGAAGGCGAGCTGCGCTTCAATCTTTCACATTCCGAAAACTTGGCTCTGATCGCAGTGGCGCGCGGACGCGAGGTCGGTGTGGATATCGAGTTCATGCGACATGTGCCGGAAGCTGAAGCCGTCGCGAAATGCAATTTTTCGGCGCGTGAATACGCCGCGTATCGTGCGTTGGATGAAAAAGAAAAGCGTGTTGCTTTCTTTAATTGTTGGACGCGCAAAGAGGCTTATCTCAAAGCACGCGGGGAGGGGCTTTCGTTTCCGCTCGCGCAAGTTGATGTGGCTTTTGCGCCAGCCGAGGTGCCGGGTTTGCTTTGTGTGCACGGCGATACCATCGAAGCGGCGCGCTGGTCGCTGAGGGCGCTTCATCCTGCCAATGGATATGCCGCAGCATTGGCAGTAGCAGGGCAGGAAGTCAAGCTATCGTGCTGGCAATGGCGATGACCTAGCGTCTCGTGCAACGTGTTAAGGCATAAAACGGCGTGTTAAGCATTGCGCTTTGCGCGTGCTCATGTAAAGTTTTCGAGAGCTTTTTAAACCACCCAGATCGTTCACATGCAAGGCCCATATCCAATTTTTTGTCGAGGACATTCCGGCGGGCGCCTCGTGTGCGAAGCGTTTATTCGCAACGGCATCAGCATGGGGCATGTCACGAGAGCACATAAAGATTCTGAGTTTTTTTCCATTCGCACGAATGAAAAGATTCGTGAACTCATTTTGCATGCCTATGATTATTTGAACGCCGGAGAAGCGGCGCGATTGCGTCTGCAAGCTTTGCTGAAGCAAGCAGTCACGGAATTCGTCGCTGCGGAAATTCAACACGAAGGCCGTTTCGGCTGGAAGATCGATCCCACGTTGTTCACTCTGCCGGTGTTCATGGAAGCTTTTCCGCTTGCGAAAGCCGTGCACGTGATTCGAGACGGCCGCGACGTCATGCTTTCACGTTTGGATGCGCGCATTGAGCATCTCGAAGATCCCGTCAATCGCGTGATGGTGTTTGGCCGCGCGGAGGTTGAAGCCTTCATGGGCCGCCCGATAAATTTGGAGAAGACGGTAAAAAAGCTGCGGAATGAGCTGGAGATATTGCACTGGGTCACGGCGGTGGAATATGGCCTGCACGGCCGGAAGTATGGCGACCGTTATCTCGAAGTGAAATACG
Organism: bacterium; assembly: GCA_037444905.1. Lineage (GTDB taxonomy): Bacteria > Zhuqueibacterota > Zhuqueibacteria > Zhuqueibacterales > Zhuqueibacteraceae > JABWAN01. The sequence continues at coordinate 25,435 of JBBILN010000048.1, forward strand.
AAGACCTGTGCGCCGCTCCGTTGGCGCAATTCCAAACGATATTTGAATTTGTCGGCGTGCCGTTTTTAGAGGAGACCAAAGCGTGGCTCAAACAAGCCGCCAGCACGAACCGCATCGGCAAATGGAAAACTCTGCCGGAAGAGTTGTTGGCTGCGCCGCTGCAAATCGGCGGCGCATTGTTGAGCAAATTAGGATACGTTTGAGCATTGCAACATGACGTCACGGCCCAAGAATATCCTCATCGCCGGCATTCCCCGCAGCGGCACAACTTTGATCACGGCCACGCTGCACGACCTACCGAATTGCGTTGCGCTGGGGGAACCGGAAGCGTTGAAGAAATTGCACAAGGCTTCCACTTCGCCGGAAGACTATGCTCGGCGGCTGCAGGTTTTCATGAGTGCGACGAGGCGGCAAATACTTGCAGGCGAACCTATACCCATCAATTTCGACAAGGGCGCACTGCGCGTGCCTTCGAATTACTTTCAGCGCCATGCCACCGGCAACGGCTATCACACCGAGAAAACTTACGAGTTGCACGAAGCCATCGTTCCGGTCGAGAATGAAGCCTTCACACTTTGCGTCAAGAATAATGCACAATTCGTTTCATGTTTGGAGGCGCTCGTGGACATGCGTGACGTGCTCGTCGTGGCCGTGGTGCGTGAGCCGGTTGCATGCCTACTTTCATGGCGTTCGCTGAATATGCCGATCAGCAATGGCAAATTGCCCGCAGGCGAGCGCTTTTCGCGCGAGCTTAAAAAAATTGCAAAGCTGGAAGAGGTCTTGTTGGCGCAGGTGAGAATATTAGATTGGTTCTGCGCCGCGTTTTATCGCCTGCGCGAGCGCCTGCACCTAATTCGTTACGAGGATTTTGTTGCGCGCCCGGAAATGTTGCGCGAGCTGGTGCATGTTCCACACGCCCATATCTTTCCAAGGTATCAATCGATGAATCGCCGTGCCGAGTATAATTTTCAGGAAGAAGACCGGATGCGCGATTATCTGCAGCGCTACACAGAGTTCGTTCGCTATTTCTATCCGTGCTAAGCTCCTCCCTTTATTCTCGCCATATGGACGCTATTGGGGTATTGCCCTGCTTGGACCTATTGTTGCTCTGCACAAAATCTTCATTGCAGAGCACTCTTTTCAATCCGCAAAAGGCTCTTGCTTGTGCCGTGCATACTTTTTAATTTTGTGCTGCAAGAACAAGCAGCGACAAAGCAAAAACAAAACGCGTGGCGGTGTTGTCGCAAAAGCTGGTCGGCTGCCGATACGTAACTGCGGCATTACGTTGGGCCGGAAAAGTCCTTGACTAAGAAAAGCGAAATTGCTATTATCGGCACTCGTGTTGCGACAACAACCTAATTTTATCTTAATAATGAAAGCAATTTGAGAGGGTGAAGTTGAAGACCTACGTACCGAAGAAAGATGAAGTCCAAGGCAAGTGGTATCTGTTCGATGCGAACGGCATGATTCTTGGCCGTTTAGCGAGCCGGATCGCAGCGATTTTGCGCGGCAAGAACCGTCCGCAATTTACGCCACATTTGGATTTGGGCGATCATGTTATTGTGATCAATGCGAGCAAAGTGCGTTTGAGCGGCAAGAAAGCTGGAATCAAGACTTATTTCCATCACACCGGGCATCCGGGCGGCCTGCGAGAAGAGCGCTTTGTCGATTTGCTCAGACGCAAGCCGGAAGAGGTCATTCAGCATGCCGTGAAGGGAATGTTGCCCCACAATCGCCTCGGCGGCAAGCAAATTCACAAGCTGAAAGTTTACGCTGGCAATACGCATCCGCATACGGCGCAGAACCCCGAGGTCGTGGCATAATCATTTGCAAACCAAAATCCAACTGAGGAATTTCATGAAAACAGCTTCATATAACGCCACAGGTCGCCGTAAGCACTCGGTCGCGAGAATCCGCTTGGTGCCTGGCTCTGGTCAATTTTCTGTTAATAAGCAGGATTTGCTCGGCTATTTCAAACGCGAAACGTTAAAGATGATTATCGAACAGCCGATGCATTTGACTGAGACCATGGGCAAATACGATGTGTTTGCGAACGTCGATGGCGGTGGCCTTACCGGCCAGGCCGGCGCAGTGCGCATGGGCATTGCGCGTGCATTGCTAAAAGTCGATGGTGAGTTGCGCAAGAAGTTGAAAGTGGCGGGTTTCCTTACGCGTGACTCACGCATGAAAGAGCGCAAGAAGTATGGGCAAAAAGGCGCGCGCAAACGCTTCCAGTTTTCCAAACGGTAATCAACGACAGGGTAAGCGAGCCTTGGACTATTGGCATAACACCTCTCCTTTGTCGCCCATCAGCGTTGCGGTTTTGTCCCCGGTGTACATTTCCATAGTTCTTACCCTTATTTATTCCCATCACACACATCCGCGCCGTGGCTCTGGGGTTTCCACGCAGTGGAACGTAAGAGCCATGTCTCGGCGGGATGGCGGACCTACCCGATACTCACATGAGTACCGGGCGGGGCTTGTCTCACGGAGACGAGCATTAACCCCTAAATCAGGAGTCACAGCAGCATGAACGTCAGTCTACAAGATTTGCTCGTTGCCGGAAGTCATTTCGGCCACTTGACGCGCCGTTGGAACCCCAAGATGAAGAAGTATATCTTCATGGAGCGCAACGGCATTCACATTATTGATCTCAAGAAGAGCCTGGAATGTTTGCAGGCCGCGTACACAGCAATGGTACAAACGGTGCGCAACGGCGACCGGATATTGTTCGTGGGCACCAAGAAGCAGGCAAAGGACATCATCAAGGCCGAGGCCGAGCGCTGCAACATGTATTATGTGAACGAGCGCTGGCTGGGTGGCATGTTGACCAATTTCAGCACGATCAAAAAGAGCATCAAGCGGCTGAAGAACATCGAAAAGATGAGCAACGATGGAACTTATGATCGCATCACGAAAAAAGAAATTTTGATGCTCGAACACGAGCGTGAAAAGCTGGAGAAAGTGCTCGGCGGCATTCGCGATATGAATCGCTTGCCCGGCGCGCTTTTCGTGGTGGACATTCGCAAAGAGGCCATCGCCGTTTTCGAAGCGAATAAGCTCAACATCCCGGTCTTTGCGATTGTCGATACCAATTGCGATCCCGATACAATCGATTACCCGATACCGGGAAACGACGATGCGTTCAAGTCCGTGAGTGTGATTACGCGCGCGATGGCCGATGCCGTGTTAGAAGGCCAGAGCGGCATGCAGGAGCAGGGGATGATGAAGGACGATGTGGAAGCGGAAGAGATGGAGCCGCGCATGGACAAAGGCTATGCGGAAGCCGAGGTCGAAATGGAAGCACAACCAAGAGCACAACGTTAAATCGTATTTCAGCCGTGTGATGCGATTGGGCATGCGCCGGCTTTTTGTTTAAAAAGTTTGATTCTTATTTGGAGGCTGTAAGCATGGCTGTATCTGCTGATGTAGTCAAACAACTTCGCGAGCAAACGGGCGCCGGCATTATGGATTGCAAAGCGGCGTTAACCGCCTCCGGTGGCGATATTGACAAGGCTATTGAGTGGTTGCGCAAGAAAGGCGCTGCCAGCGCTGAAAAGAAAAGCGGTCGCGCCACCAATGAGGGCGTCGTGGAAGCGTATATTCATCCCGGCAGCCGCTTGGGCGTCTTAATCGAAGTGAACTGCGAAACCGATTTTGTGGCCAAGACGGAGGCTTTCAAGACTTTGGCGAGAGACCTTGCGATGCAAGTGGCGGCTGCCAACCCGCGCGTCATTAAGCGTGAAGACATGCCGCAGGACGTGGTCGCCAAAGAAATGGAAATCTACCGCACGCAGGCCGGCAACGAGAACAAGCCCGCCAACGTGCAAGAGCGTATCGCACAGGGCAAACTCGAAAAGTTCTATCAAGAAGCGGTGCTGCTTGAACAGAATTTCATCAAAGATCCGACGCGGACCGTCGCCCAAGTCATCACTGAGGTGATTGCCAAGATCGGAGAAAACATTACCGTTCGTCGCTTTGTGCGCTTTCATTTAGGCGAGTGATGGCGTCGCGCGCCAAAGCGCGAATGGCTTGCTGCGCGCAAGACAACGGCAAGGAAATATGCCCGAACTTAAACCGGCGTTCCAGCGCATCCTGCTCAAATTGAGCGGTGAAGCCTTGATGGGCGACGGCGGATTGTCCATCGATCCGGCGTTCGTCGAAGCCGTGGCGCTCGAAATCAAATCGATCACCACGCTGGGGGTGCAAGTTGGCATCGTGATCGGGGGCGGTAATATCTTCCGCGGCTTGTCCGCGAGCGCGCGCGGCATGGATCGTGTTCAAGCGGACTACATGGGTATGCTCGCCACCGTGATGAACGGTTTGGCATTGCAGGATTTTCTAGAGCGCCACGGCGTGTTTACACGTTTGCAGACTGCGATTCGCATGGAACAGATCGCGGAGCCGTTCATTCGTCGCCGCGCGGTGCGCCATCTTGAAAAAGGGCGCGTGGTTATTTTTTCCGCGGGCACGAGTAACCCCTATTTCACCACGGATACCGCGGCTTCGTTGCGTGCCATCGAAATTCAAGCCGACGCGATTTTTAAAGGCACCAAAGTCGACGGCGTGTACGACGCCGACCCCATGACCAATCAAGATGCGAAAAAATTTGACACGCTCACCCATCAAGACGTCATCCAACGCGGTTTGAGAGTGATGGACATTACTGCCGTTACATTGTGCATGGAAAACCATCTACCCATTATCGTTTTCAATGTGAAAAAACCAGGCAACCTCAAGCGCGTCGTGCTTGGGGAAAGGCTCGGAACCACAGTGACTTCTCGAAGCTGAGCGCTTCTACAAAGGTGCGCAGCAGTGGGAAGCACAAACGTTTGCTTCGGCAAGGGAAGGAATGGTCCTATGGCTCATGCAATTGCAAAAGATGCGGAAACCCGCATGCAAAAAGCGGTGGAAAGTACCCGCGGTGAATTGGCCAAAATTCGCACCGGCAAAGCTTCTCCCTCGTTATTGGACAGCGTGCGCGTTAACTATTACGGCTCTTCTGTGCCGCTCAAGCAGGTCGCCTCGATCAACACGCCGGAGGCGCGCTTGATAACGGTTCAACCGTTCGACAAGGGCCAAATCGCCGAAATTGAAAAGGCGATTCTCAAAGCCGACCTCGGTTTGAATCCGCAGAATGACGGTCAGTCGATTCGCATTCCGATTCCGCCGCTCAACGAAGAACGCCGCCAAGATTTGGTGCGTCTTTGCCATAAGCTTTCGGAAGAAGGCCGCATCGCGATTCGCAACGTGCGCCGCGACATTAATGACCACCTGCGCAAAGAAAAGAAAGACGGCAAGATTTCCGAAGACGAAGAGAAGAAGCTCGAGAAAGAGATTCAGAAGCTGACCGACGCGCAGATCAGCCAGATCGACGACATCCTCAAGCGCAAAGAAGCGGAAATTATGGAAGTCTAATTGCGGTTTGCTTGAAAAGAAAGTCACTCTACGGAATCGTGGGTGACTTTTTTTATTTTGTAGCGCCCCGATTCTGCAACGACAGTGTCCCATTCGGCCATTAGTTCGGTTTTGATCTTGCTCTCGCGGCACAAAGGTGGTGTGAAAAAAATGTGCACAAAGGCCGCCACTGATTTAGGGATAATCGGGGCTTGACATTTAATATGTGCAAAATTCCGAGAGCCGCGGTTGCGCAACCGACTGCGTACTGCGAGAGCCAACCTCCACAACCCAAGAGGCAGCCGAGCATGCAAAAAAGAATCACGATCAAAGATCTCGCGCGAATGGCGAACGTCACCGCCGCGACCGTCTCGATGGTTTTGAACGGCAAAAACAGCATCAGTGAAGCGACGCGCAAAAAAATTTTGGCGCTCGCGGAACTGCACCAATACGTTCCCAATATTTCGGCGCGGGGGCTTGTGAAGGCGCGCACCAACTCGATCGGAATCATTATGCCGGATTTGGTGGAGCCGTTCAATGCCGCAGTGTTGCGCGCAATCTCAACCAGCGTGATGCCGACCGGATATCGTCTTCTGCTGTATGATGTTTTTGCCTCGGCGAATTGGGAGAAGACGCTTTATCATCGCATTAGCTCCGAAGGACGTGTTGACGGCATCATTCACAAAGCATTGGAAATGACGGAATGTGATCTCAAGCGCCTCGAGACGCTGCAACTGCCCATGGTGGTTTTCGAAAACGAGCTGAGCTGGGTGGATTGCGTAGCCGTGGATAATGAAGAAGGCGCGTACCTCGCAACGCAATATCTCCTCAGCAAAGGCCACAAACAAATCGGGTTGATTGGCTGTGACATGGCAAGCCAGGTCATTGCGGCTCGCGTAACGGGTGCGAAGCGAGCGCTACGAGAAGCAGATCTGCCATTCGAGGTGCAACACTATTTCAGCACGAAGTCCTTCACCGCCAACGCGGGCATGGCCGCGGCCGATTATTTTCACGGCTTGCCAAACCAGCCCACTGCACTTTTTGTGATTGCGGGAGATTATGTGGCATGCGGGGTTTTGGCGCGGCTGCGCAAACTGGATTATGAGATTCCGAGAGACTTTGCGGTCATCGGTTTCGATGGTTTGGAATTATCCTCATTTCTATATCCACAACTTACCACAGTGCAACAACCGCTAGATAAGATGGCGGATGCGGCGATCGAATTGCTCCTGCAGCGCATTGAAGAGCGGGACAAGCCGACGGAAATTCGCAAGTTCAAAACCAGCTTGATCATTCGCGAATCGGCATAGAACAAAACAAAGTCTCAAATCTCAAAGCCCAAATTCCAACTTACAATGCGGCTGCCGTGCAGCCCTGATTGCACTGGCGAGCTTCGTCTGTCCTCAGTGATTGATGAAGAACGTAGCAGAGTCACTTCTATATGGCCTGAGGTTCATCGCAAAACCTAACGCGGTTTTTTATGTTCTGTCGTTGCTGCACCAAGGTGCGTTCTCTGTTTGTTTATCCAAGTGGCCTCTTCCAGCGAGGCGACTTGCAGCCGCAAGCATGAGCGCCACGGTAACGTGGCTTTTGTTTTTTGAAGCCTGCGCAGCGCTTTAGTCAGCTAGGTCAACTAGTCACTTCCGTAAACAAACGAAGATGGCGCTCAAGAACGAGCAGCGACAAGGCAAAAATAAAGCGTGCTGCTGTGTTGTTCTGAAGGCCGGGCGCGCTGCGCATAACGAGGGGAACACTTTGCTTCTGCTATGACTCCTACAATTTGCTACTTCCATGTTTCCATAAACAATTTCGCAACGCCCCTCAGCTTCCGCTCGCAATCATGACCAGAACCAAGATGGTGCCCAGTGTGCCGGCCAATGAGCCGAGAAACGCTCCGCTGAATGCCGCGGTGTTCGAAGGCGCGCGCTTCCCGGCTTTTTGCTCCGCTTGCTTTTGTGCCTGCACGAGCTGCTCGCAGGCTTTTGCCATTTGCTCGCTCTGACGGCCATACTCGGAAGCAGCGTGTTCTTTCGCGAGGCGCCGGAAGTAAAGCGCCGCTTCGCTAAAGCGGCCCTGTCCGACGAGAGCCAAGGCCATCTCATATTGCGCCAGTGCGGCTGAAGGAAACACGTTTTGAGAGTTTGAGAACCCATCCGGCAAAGGCTTGTCGATTTGTGCGAGCGAATCAAGCGGCGGGGCAGAGCGCTCCGGCAAGCGCGAGCCACATGCATTACAGAATTTGCTCGCCAGGAGATTGACCGCACTGCAATATGGACAGAAGATTTTTTGTGCCGTCAAATCCGATTGCGCGCGCGCGCTTTGCATAAACGCGCAGAGCGCGAAAACGGCGGAGATAAGATATTTCATCGGTTTCATGATGGATATTCTCCTTAGTAAAACGAGTCACTCCGCTTTGCCGGTGTTGCGCAATCTTCCCAACGGCAGCAACATGTTGATGTTGGCTTGAATGTTCGCATCGGCAATGCCGTCGAAATCACTGCGATAGCGCACGCCCGTGTCTGCCGCCAGCCAATTGGTGAAATAGAATCGCACGCCGATCACGCCCGCCCAAATACTTTTGATATCGTCACGATCGTGACTTTCACCTGCCACGAAATCATAGGAAGGCAGACCTTCAATCTCGAACAGCACTTGTGCCTTGGGATTCGCCTGAATCGACACGCCGGCGAAAGGCGCCCACAGATTGCTTTGCATCTCGCCGGAACTGCCATTCTTAAAATTCCAGCCTTGGGGATTGCGCACGCGCACGTCGGTCAAGCCCATACCCACGTGGCCGCTCACCGTACCGATTTTTTTTGAGGCCACGATGTAGAGCTTGGTCAAACGTGTCTCGAACGAGACCGTATAGTCGTCGCCTTGCAAATATTGCCAGCTTGTCGTTCCGCGCAGTGAAACTGCGATTGCCGGAAGTTTGTCATGCTCACGTAGCACGAGCATTTTGAAAGCGGAAGTCGGAACCGTGGACGAACCATGCTGCAAGGAATTGATCACGGCTTGCGTAGCAAACTCCACTTCTGCAATGTCACCCAATCCCAAACCCGCGCGCCCGAGAAAATTGCGTTCCTTCTCAATGCCAAACGCGCCGCCGCCGGTGAAATAGAGATCGAGTGAGCCGAGCACGCCGGCAGTGGGAACATTGAAGAGCCGCGGCAACACCGCGGGTTCACTGAGCAACGTATTGTACCAACGTTGTGCGCTCGGTTTGCTCCGCGATTGCGGCTTGGCGACGGCACTGCTTGAAGGCGCAGTCGCGCGTGCGGAAGTTGCTGCCAAGACGGAACCGTTATTTTTCTGCATAACGGAATCACGTTTTGCGACCTGCGGCCGCACTTCCTGCGAAGCAGAAGCCGACACACGGCTGCGTTGTTCCGTTTCGCGGAGTCGAGCCAGCGAATCTTCCTTGGCTTTCTCTTGCGCCAATACCGCCGCTTCGCGTTCGCGCTGCAGTTCCCCAAGCTTTGCAGTTTTTGCGGCGGAAAGATCTGTTCCGCAGTTCACGCAGAATTTATAGCTCCATTCGTTCACATGTTTGCATTTGAGGCAATTGATGGTTTGAGGCGTGAGCACTTGCGCTGAAGTGGTCAGCGTGAGCAGAAGCAGAACGCATATCAACAAAACGGTGAAGAGGGCGACTTTGAACAATTTGCTGGTCATGGCTTTTTGCTCCTGAATAGATTTTCATGAGAGAATCAGTTGTTGACATTCCAACTTCAACTCAAGCGAACGCAATGGCCGTGCCTGAATTGCACGGCCGTTTCATGTGAACGCGAATTGGAAACTTCTTGAGTTAACGAATACGATTTTGCAGGGAGAAAAGAGAAGTTGGCACTCTTGTGAAGTTCATACACAAGGAATTGACATGCGCTTCACAGCGATGTGAGGAATTTTGGGGGGAGATTTCGGAGAGAGTACGCTATCACCAAAATTGCCCTTGCTTTTTCGCCGTCTCATCTTATCTTGTGGCCGTTCGTTCAGGCCGCCGCAGTTCTTCCCAACTCATTTCACGCTTGAGTAATTCACCTCAATCATCTTTCGGAAAGCCAATATGAAGACGCAACCCCGCTTCTTGCTCATGGGAGTACTGGCCGCAATGCTTAGCGCATTTGCATGCTTCACGCTCGATTCACAAGCCGCACAGCCCCGTGCGCATTCAGCGCAACTCGAGGAGAGCTCCTCGGCGCGTTCGCGATTGGTCGTGCAGATCAACAATGTGGCGGATGAAAACAGCAGCCGCCGGAATCGTGTGGACTTGTTTGTGAATGGCAAGAAGATCGAGCCGAGCAACATGGGCGCGCGCGTGCAGCGCGATCAAGTTTATGAGTTGGCGCTGCCGAGCGGCGTTCATAAAATACACGCGGTATATCACGCGCAATCGTTTTGGAAGGAGATGGAATATAAAATCACGACGCACGATGGCTCCGTGCGGCTCTATCCTGACTACACCACGTTTTTATCCATCGCACTCGAAAAAAAATCTGACGGCACTCTCGCGCGCAACAAGAACCTCTTCACAGAAATTCCACGGCTGACGAATCCGCCCGCAACCACGCCAGAAATTACGCCGGGGCAGTTCTCCCCGGCCAAGATCGTCGAGCCTGTGCGCGCGATCACGACACAAACTCTCGCTGACAAAGAGGAGTCTGAAAAAGTCGATTCCGTTACGGAAGCTAGACCGATCATGATTGCGCCGGTTGCGCCACGCGTTCGCGCCTCTGCGCAAGCCTCCGAACCGAAGCCAGAGTTGGAGCCGGCGCGCAGTGTGATTGTGCCTGAAAACTCCGAGAATGCGATACCGGTCGTCAATCTAGATCGCAACGTTGCTCCGAATGAGCCGCTCAAAGCCAGCGTCATTTCGGCCGGTGTTGCGCCGGCGCCGGTTGTCAGTTCGCATGTGGAAAGTGCCGCTCGTATCGCGGGTAAAATCGCACTGCAAATCAACACGACTCCGACCAATGCCGAGGTGATTGTCGATGATCGCTTTGTTGGCCAGTCCCCGCTGATTGCGCACGTGGAGCGCGACCGCAGTCACGTCATTCAAATCTCAAAAAAGGGCTATGCGGAAAAGATCAAATTGCTCGACCGCAGCGAATTGGGCAATCAACAAACGTATTTTTTGATTGAGAAACTGGAAAAGCTGGAAGAATGAGTCACAAACCTTCGTGCTCATACAGTGCAGCGAGCACGACTTTTCCGACTTTCTCCAAGCTCGCGGGGCTGCATTTGTCGGGGGTGTCTTGTGTTGTGTGCCAATGCGGATAATCGAAGTCGATGAGATCGATGGTGGGAATGCCGGCTTCGATGAAAGCTATGTGGTCGTCGAAAACTTCATGGCGAGGTCCCGCGATAAATTCACGAATGCCGAGCCGCGCTGCCAGCTTCCAAACCCGCTCTACCACTCCACCGGCGTAACGCACGGAATTGCCTTCCTGATAAATCTGCAAATCTTTGTCGCCAACCATGTCCAGCACAATGCCGAACAAAGGATTGTAGCTCGACGCTTTGTTGCGCGCGTAGTGCTGTGACCCGATCGCATAGGTACGTGACTCGCCGGGCGCGCCGAGATCTTCGCCGTCGAAGAGAATAATGTCTACGCCGACGGGCGGTGGAGATGATTTGATCACACGCGCCATCTCCAAAAGAATGGCCACACCCGAAGCGCCATCATTCGCGCCGAGCACCGGCGTTTTGTGTTGGAGCGAGTCCGCGTCTTCATCGGCCCACGGGCGGCTGTCCCAATGCGCACCGAGCAAGACGCGTCGTTTGGCGTTTACATTGAAGCTGGCAATGATATTGGTGAGCCTAACTTCGTTCGGCAAGCGCGGCGTAGTATGATTGAAGCTCTGCTCGACAACATTGCCGGCGTATTTTCGCAGCTCCGCCACAAGGAACGCGCGACAGCTATCGTGCGCATTCGTGCCGGGAACACGAGGACCAAAGTCGCATTGCTTCTGCAAAAGCGCGAACGCATTTTCTGCGGAGAAGGGAGGAAGCGTCAACGGCGTTTTTTCTTTTTTCATAAAAAAGAAAAAGGCTATTGCGATTGCAATGGCCGCGACGAGGCCGCCGAACAAAACTCCACGCCGGCTTAGTGAAGGCGTGGGCCGCGCCGGTTGTGGGTGGCGCGCAACTTGACGCTTCTTGTGTTTGGATTTGGTGGGCATGTCTTTGACGAGAAGCCTTTTCCTGCCACGTAGAGAAGCTTCAGATTCGGAATCCAAACCGACATCTACCTAAAGATGATCGTGATGCCGGTTTTGTCTTCCACTTCTCCCGCTAGTTTAGAGGCTTTCATGATTTTTCTGTACGTTCGTTTGTCATATTCAAGGTGCAGCTCGATAATGGTGTCATTGTAAGGTTGGGCCCATTCCACGCGCACGACCGGCAGTTCCTGAGCCAATTTTTTCTTGAAACTCATCAAAGTTTTCTTTTGAAGCGCAGAAAAATTATTGGCAGCAACGTCGGTGTAATTCGTGATCATAATAGACCTCTCTTAATCAAAGAATTCAAAAGACTCACTATACGACTTGCATCTCGCCAATGCCCGATAGCAACAGAAAGTAAAATCTTTGCAGAGTCGCCATAATCTGCCACATATCTGGTTTCCAACAATCCGCGCAGCTTTAAGAACAAACTTTTTAAAGCCCTTTTCTCTTTGAAGCCCAAATCTGCTTTTTTGCAAATGTGAGTGCCATACATCTCCACCGTTTCATGGTGCGACCAATTGCCGTAACCGCTGCGCGGTATCAAATCGAACTTGAGGAGCACGGCAGTCACCATTTGATAGGCCGCATAGTATGAACGGCTCGTCGCTTCCACCGGCCGGTTGTTGTCCAATAAAACTCGCGCTGCTACGATCGAGCTTTGGGACTTCTCGCGCCAAAGGATCCAAGTTAACATTGCCACCCCTTGCAAAAAGGTTATTCATTAAGAGCCTCACGGCATGCCAAGATAGAAGAAAACCGCAGCGATGCAAGAGCTACTTTTACGGCCCGGGCGAGCCGGAACTCAAAAGAATGTTTCCAACGAAAAGAAAAACCCAACGGCTCGTGCTTGCCACGCCCGTTGGGCTCTTTGATCCTTTGGAAAATTTTTCTGCAGCGAATCAACTCGAAAGAGCCTACTGCCCACGAATTGAAATGTTCACATCAATGCCGAATTCCACGATTTTCGTATTGCCGCTTAGCTTGCTTTGGGTGTTGCCGATGGTGAAATGCGAGCCGCCGCGCACACGCGTGCTGAACGAATAATTCATGCGCGGGCTGAACTCCCAGCGCTTCGTAGAATTGTTCGGGACGATTTCACCATCCTGGCCATATTGAGAGCTTTGCTCCGTATTGTTATAGGTAAAGTTCACGCTCAAGTCGATGGAGTTTTTCAGCTCCTTGTTCTTCAAAAACGGCAGCGGCACGCGAAAGCCGGAGCGCTTCGAATAGGTATGCGTGATCGAAATATCCGTGCTCTTCGTGAACGAAGCGCTTTGAAATGCCAGATCGCGATATTCGTCGTCCGACAAAATCACTCCGGGAGGCAGACCGTTCGGATTGTAGAGTGGTTTGTAGCCGCTGGTTTTGTTGTATTGAAAACTGGAGACCATGCCGTTCTTCCAATTCACGTTCAGCTTGAGCAAGGGCCGGAAGCTGATGGAAAAGTCCTCGCCGGTCACACCCGCGCTGGAGTCTTTCCAAACGATGGATTTTTTGCCGGTGAAGTTGGTGCTCGCGCTTACCGAGCTGGCGAATCTTTTGAAGAGCGCAAACTTCTCCAGCCCGTTCAATGTCAACGTCCATTCCGGAAACGGCAGGCCGCCGCCGCTGGCGTCGCCGAGTTGAAACCAAGAAAGCGAGGAGTTGCCGGTCTTGGTCGTGTTTTCGGTCTCCTGTTCATCGTAACTGAATTTGAGGCCGAGGTTGATATTGCGCGTTATGTCAAAACCAGTTGAGATGTCGTAGGTTTTGCCCTTGCTGATATTGCGCAACGCGCCGGTGTAGTTGGCGGCCGTGCCTGGACCGGGATCGTCGGCAAAGCCGAATTGATACGCATAGCTAATCGGCTCATCCAAAAGCGCATTATGGGAGAGGTTGTTGCGCTCGCTGTAGTTGAGCTGCACATCTTTGATCTTCGCCAAGGTGTTGACGAGCGCCATTATCGGATTGAAACCGATACCGCCCGAGCCTTCGCGCTTGGGTTGCTCTTTTGTCTTACCCGGCTCTTCCTTTTTGCCCTTATCTTTGTCGGTTGTTTCGCCCTCAGGTTTCTCCTCCGGCTTTACGTCCGGCTTTGTTCCCGGCGGCGGCCGGCGTTGTGGTTGATCTTCCTCAGTTTCCTTTTTGCCTGCCTCCGGCTCAGTTCTCTGGCCAGGTGTTGGCCGGCCCGGGGCCGGACGCTGTGAACCGGAAGGCGGGGCCGAGGCTTTTTTGCGCTGCAAAGATTGGAAGAAAGAAGCAAGTCGAATGGAAGCCGTGGCAGAAATGTTCTTGCTCACGCCGGCGCTGCGGCCGACGTCGGCCTGCTGAATGTTGTTGGAGAAACGAAACGTGCTGCTGTAGCTGAAATTGTTGTTCATCCAACTCACAAAATTGGGATTGTAGCGCGCATTGAAAGATTGGCCGCTGTTGAGCAAGTCGCTCTGGCGGCTGAAGAAGCGCCCGAGGCCCTCGGTAAAACCCATCCCCGCAAGTGAGTCTGCGCCGAAACGTGCCGTGTCTGGACGCACGCGCTCGGCATAGTTGCGCGCTAAATCAAGCGAGAGATTTTCAAAAACCTTGTGCGAAAAGCCAAAATTGTAGGTCACATTGTAATCATCGCTTCTGCGGCGCGGCGCTACGCGTTCGCGATCGCCGAATGCGGAAACCGTGCGTGTTTGGTTCACTTGATTGTTGCTCGCGGCCTGCATGCGCGCATCGACTTTTTGCGGCGAGTAATACAGTTTGGTCTCGCTCAACTTGCCGAACAGCGGCGCTTTGCCGATCCACGCGAAAGGTTTGACGAAGTTGTCACGCCCGAAATTCAGGTTGTAATCGACGCTGCCGTTGTAGGAGGTCCGGTTCGCGCGCTTCGTGGTGCTGTTGGAGGAATTGCTGCGCGTATAGCTAAAGCTGGTGCGCAAATTGTCCAGCGTGTTCTTCACCAAAAAGTTTTGTGATTTGGCGCGCCGCGAGAGCGAAACGTTGAAACCGCTTTGCGTGGATGCGGATTGAATGTGATCGAGCACGGTGTCGCGCTTGCCGGAGGTCAAACGTGCCAGCGTGTTTTCCACCAAAATATCGCTGCCTGGAAAACGCTTCGGTGTGGCTTCGCTGCTCGAATAACTCGCGCTCACTGGAATGCTCAACCCCAAGCTTTGCGGCAGAATTTTATCTAAAGTGAAGCTGCCGCCCACGCTCATGCGTTTGGTGTTGTCCCCGGTGCCGAAACGCGTGGAGACATTGTGAAAGTCGGCATCGAGCTTTTCGATCTCCACGTTGACGTTCGCCAAATCCGCAAGCCGAAGGTCGGCGCGGGCGCGCATGGCAATGCCCTTGTCCTTTTGAATTTCAGAGACGCGCAGTTCGTCCATCCAGACTTCGCCGGTGAAGGTGTCGCTTGGGTTGTTATCCACTCCCAGATTGCGCACGCCTGCCACGAGCAGGCGAACATTGGTGAAAGAAGGATTGCCGCGCACGCGCAGCTCCTGTTGCCCGCCATTTTCGCTCGGCACACGCCAGCGAAAATATCCGCTCACCGGAAAACCATCTACCACTTGCTCCACGCCGTTTTCGCGTTTGATGCGCTCCAGCTCCGTCGAGTCGCCGCCGGCTTCCACCACGAGACGCTTCAAATCCGAAAGATCGGCGAGGGCCACGTCCATCTCATTTCTGGGATGCCAGCCTTGAAAAACGCGCGTGCGAAATTCATAGAAATTCCTCTCGTCCGCACCGAAGCGAATGAAGAATTCCACTGCGGAAGTGTCGCTGGTTGCGGTGAAATGTTGGCCGAGATTGTCCTGGCCGTAAATGAACATGCGCAGCAAATTGTAGTTCACGAAGTTGAGCGGCTGGTAAAAAGTCTTTTGCGTGACTGCGACTTCGCCGGCGCGCAGATCGTTGACGCGCAGCACTTGCGATTGCTCTTTCACGCGCACTTGTGTGATGCGATCGCGATCGCGTACCACGCCCGGCGGCGAAGAGTACGTCGGATTTTCTTCGGTGTTGACCACGGTCACGTCGAACTTGGCGTCGTTCTTTTGGAACGTGGTGAGCGTCGAGTCCTGCGTCGAGATGCCGATCTCCTGCCACTCGTTGCTGATGAGATTGATCTCGGCGATCTGCATGAAGTAGGGCGTGTCCGTGCGATCGAACCCATCAACCCAAAGCCGCACATATTCGATATTGGACAAGCTCGGCTTGTTTTTGCTCGCGACCGTATCCACCAAAGGAATGCGATATAAAATCCAGCCGGTGGAATCACTGCCGCCCGCGCGATATTTCCGATTGCTCGCGCTCGATGGATCGAGGTCCACGATATAGCTGAAATAGCTGTTGGCAATTTCAAGACCGCTGTTGCCGTTGATGTCTTCCGTGTCCGGGCGCGGGCCGCCTTCTTCGCGTTCGCTGTTCTCCGTGCCATTGACCGTGCCCTGAATCACGGCCTGGGTAAAGTCGCGGCTGTCAACGGAAGGATAATTGAAATCGTCCATGCTCGCCGGCTCGCCCCAATCTCTGCGGCCATTGCCGTTGACGTCCCAGAAATCATTTGGATCATTGCCTGCCACGCCGTCGAGGCCAACGTCTTCGTTGTTGTCCAACAGTTTATTGCGCGGAACCAAGTCTTCGGAATTCAGCTTGTTGTTGGGAATGATGTCTTCGGAAATCTGCCCCATGTCAATGTGCACACGGCCGACTTTGCCATTCACCCAAATTTCTAAAAACTTCGCCTCGGTTTGATCGAAATAACCGGCAGACAGCGCGCGCATGATGCCGCCCCAAGAGCGGTTGGCTTCGAACAGCCCCGCGGAATCCGCGGGCGTGAACGCGAGATTCATCACCGTGGCGGTATTGGCCACTTGCGAGTTCACTTCGCGGCCCGTATAGATTCTGCGAATGTCAACCAGCGAATTGTACCATGACAAGCGCCCGCGTCGCGCCAATGCGCGGCGTTGATCCAAAAAGGGGATGCCGTCATTAAAAGTGATCGTTAGCTTGTCGTTGAAAATATCGAGCGGAATGGAGGATTGCACCCAACCGCGGCGATGCACGCCCAAAGGCGTTACGCGTTTCGTGCCCTCGAAATCGTCCACGTACGCCACGCCGTCGCCATCGCCCGTGGTTTCGCTATTGAGCGTATTGGGATTGGGGATGATTTGCGCGATTTCGCCTTCCAAGTTCAGCGTACTCGTCTCTTGCGTGGAGATGAGCGGCAAGGCATTCAAAGCTTGCGTGAGGAAATGCGGCCGGAATTGCAGCTTGGTGTTGAAATCCCAAATGAAATTTTTCATTGGGCCTTTGTCCACGCTGCCGAGACGTACGCGTTGATCGAGCGAGCGCTCGTTCAAATACATAATCGTGCCGCCGAGGAACGAATCGCGGCCGAGCCGGTATTCCGCGCGCGTGCCCAAAATGGTTTTCTTTTCAAGCTGAAAAAGTTGATTGCTTTGATAGGAAACCTCGACTTGCGCGTCGGGTTTGCTAGCTTCTTCGTTGGTTATCGTCAAAGAGCCGGAGAAATAGTCGATGATATAATCTTTGTCGCGCTCAAGCCGGCGGCCGCGCAGCAGCACTTCTTCCGAGCCTTCGATAATGTTGAAACCCAACTGAAACGTGCTGGTGCGATTGGTGGATTTCACCGAAATATAAAACTTGCTCGCCGCGTTGATCAAGCTCACGCTCGCCGTGTCATACATCGTCGGGACTTGCAAAATCGTGGGCAGGCGATTGGGATTGGTTTCACCCACTTGCGTGGTCGCTCCGAACGGTCCGCCATCGGGATCGAAAGGTCGCGGATCGGGAAAAATCAACTCGCCGCGCGCGCGATCAACAATTGCCGGAAAGTTGTCGAGGAACGCGTCCGGTGGGCCTTTGCCGCTGCGATCGGTTTCATCCAACCCGAAGACATTGAGAAACGAGCGCGCCGGCTGTCCTTCTTGAATCAACTCCTCCTGATCCGCGCCAGCCGCAGTGGACTTCAAGAAGATTTTGACTTCAAAGCCTTCTTCGGGAATGTTGCGGCTGCCCAGCGAATAGACATTTTTCCATTCCAAATGCCAGGTATCGTTCGGATCGCGGCTCGGAAGGTGTGTGCGATCCTTGATCATCTTCAATACGATTTCTTTGCGCTGCGTCGGGTCAGAGTTGGCAACGTAGTTTATGTCACCCACGATTCTACCGCTGGTATCCTGGAAAGCAACGGCGAGCACATCACCTTCGTTAACCGGCGTCTCCATGCGAATGTAACCCAAGGTCGGCTCGGGATAGTAATCCACCAACGGCGTTAGCTTTTTGAAAAAGCCGCGATAGATTTCCGTGGAGTCAACCACAATCGGGCGGCCGAAACCATCCACCCCGGGCTGGCGGCAAGCGACGCCGGGGATACTGGAGGGATCGGATTCATCCGCGATTTTATAAACTTCGAGGCGGGAGATTTGCTTGCCGGGTTGATAGGTGTGAATCCATTTGCTCGCGTAGGTGCGATATTGCCGGCGATAAAGCGTATCGAGAAAGAAGTAGGTGAGTTTGCGATATTGATAGTCTTCCACACGATACGGCGCTTGATCCGCGGCGCCGCCGGAGAGGGTGAGCTTTTTGTTCTCGCCCTTTTCCTGGCTCGCCACCGAGGTGATATTAAGATCGCCGAGCTGCATTTCGGATTTGATGCCGAACAAACCCGCGCTCGTGCTGCTCACGGTTACGAAGCGCGTGCCGGGGAGACTGAGTGAAATGTTGCCGGCCTCGATTTTTTTGATGACTTCGTCTTCGAAGCCGGTGTAATTCAGCTTGATGTTGTTCTCGAAGTCAAATGCGCGCTCGCTGTCCTGATCGACATTCACCGTAACTTTCTCGCCGATGCGGCCGGTGACGGTGAAGCGCTGCGTTTGATTCAATTTGAAAGTATTGTTCGCGCCGCGATTGAGCAGGGTGCGCACTTCGCTGCGCGTTTCACGCCGGTAGCTGCCTTCGATGCGAATATCGCCCTGCACGTTCAAGCCCACGCTGCTGCCGCCGAAAATTTGCGAGAAGGCTTTGCTCTTGATCGGCACGGGAATGTCGATATCCACGCCGCCGCGTCCGGTTTTTTCCGCGCCGGCGGCATAAACGCTTTGGCTGGCGGTCCGATACCACAGCATGCGTTGCTCGTACAGCAAACGCTGCGTGAAATAATCCGACAACGACGCGGCGTACGGCAAACGCAGCGGCTCCTCGAACAGCTCCTCGCGCACCGCGATGTTTTGGCCGGTGGAATCGACCGTGGTTTTGCGTTGCATGGAAACCGGCTGCCAGCGTAGTAACGGCGCGTTGGCGCCTTCTAAAGAGAGGCCGCGCTTCGGTTGCTCCTCAAAAGGGAAAACCCGAGGGTCGAGCCACCTCGCATCGGGAAGGCGAATGCCGATTTCCGCGCGCAAGCTTGGCTCGGAAGTGGTTTGCCCGAACGAGAGTTTGGGAGGTGTGAGGGAGTAGAAGACAACGGCCAGGCAGAAAGACAGCGCTAGATGTGCGGCCTTCGACGCTTTGCTTTTCGTACAGATCATAACTCTTCGTGCTTTGACTTCTTTCGGCGATCCTTTGCGTGCCATGTACCCGCTTCATTCGAATTCACCGCACGCGGCGGGATTGGTTGAATTTACCTTCGTCCTATAAAGGGTATTCGATGCCGTCAAAATGACTCCGGCTGGGTGCCGAAAGAACGAACTCTGCTTTTTCTTTTGATCTTCCGTGACCAATCATTGCACAGAAAAAGCCGATGCTGGCATCAAAAATCCGGTAGCAAAGCAGTCGATAAGCCCTCTCGAAGTTGGATGGATAAGTGGATAATTGCTTTAAAAATGCCGCAAAGTATAGCGAATGAGCCGTTGAGAAGCAAGGAAAATGTCGGCATGTGGGGACTGCCGCGGCTGTTAGAGCATAACGCCGGCATCCCCGCGGAGCATAGAGACTTAGCGCAAAACGCCAGAGGCGTCTTTTATGTTGTGTCGTTGCTTCACCGAAGGTTCTTCTTTGCTTGTTTACCGAGGTGGCCTCTTCACGCGAGGTGACTCAAAGCCGAGAGCATGAGCACGCTCCTGAAACATGAAATTCAAAAGGAAGTTTGCTTCGTGCTCGGTACGAAACCCTGGGCGAAAAAACTTACCACGAAAACAACTAACCCCGGCCCTTCGCCGCTGCATTACCGCTTTTGATCTTTGCACTTCATGGGAACGCCGGCTGTTGCTTTTTGAAGTCTGCGAAGCGCTTTAAGTCCGCTCGGTGAAATAGCCCCCTCGGTAAACAAGCGCAGATGACCCTCAAGAACGAGCATCGACAAGGCAAAGAAAAAAGTGCGGCTGGAAATCGCGCCGCAAGCGACCATATTTTATTTATTGCCCTAACGCCAATCGAAGCGCTGCAGTTCCTCAGCCACACCGCGCCGGAAAAATTCATAGCATGGCAGAGACGCCGTGGTTATATTCCTCGCGTGCCACGCAGTAAATTGGAAGCGCAAATTTCAACTGTCAGATCGCAAACGCGCGAATCGAAATTCTAATGTTTATATTGTCTCATGCATAAGCTCATTCTCGCTCGCTATATCTTGCGCGAGCACGTCGGCCCGTTCGTCTTTGCATTCTTTGTCATCACGCTCTTCTTCTTGCTCAATCTGCTTTTTCGCGAGCTGAGCCGCATCTTGAGCAAGGGGCTGCCGTGGAATGTCGTGCTCGAATTTTTCGTGCTCAACATGGCGTGGATCGTCGCGCTGGCCGTGCCCATGGCCATGCTCACGGCCACGCTCATGGCTTTCGGGCGCCTGTCTGCGGATAGCGAGATCGCGGCAATGGAAGCCAACGGGGTGAGCATTTTGACGATCGTCACGCCGGCGCTCATCGCCGCGTCAGTTCTGGCGCTGTTTTTGGTGTGGTTCAACAACAACGTCCTGCCCGACTTCAATCACCGCACGCGCCTGCTGGCGAGCGACATCGCGCGCAAGCGCCCGACCATCAATATCGAGCCGGGGATTTGGTACGACGACGTGCCCAACTTC
The DNA here is from genome assembly GCA_037444905.1 of bacterium. Classification (GTDB taxonomy): domain Bacteria; phylum Zhuqueibacterota; class Zhuqueibacteria; order Zhuqueibacterales; family Zhuqueibacteraceae; genus JABWAN01. The sequence goes on from JBBILN010000048.1 coordinate 46,057, forward strand.
GGCATGCTCGTGCAGGAGTTGGAAGATAGTGCCAATGTCACCAAAGCGCGGAATTTGTTGATCAACGATTATAACAGCAAAGAGCAAAGCCGCACCATTTCCGCGCGCCGGGGCTACATCGGCTTGAACCAAACGCGCAGCGCGCTTGTGCTCACGCTCTTCGGCGGCGAGATGCAGGAGATCGATCTCAAAAAGCCGGAGGAATTCCGCCGCATCGCTTTTCCGAAGCACGTTATTACGATCGCAATCGACGGGCTGGCGTTGAACCGCAGCGCTTCGGAATATCGCGGCGACCGTGAAAAGAGCGCAGCACAAATGCAGGCAGAAGTCGCGAACAATGAAAAGGAGATCGCCGAGCTGCGCACGCGCCTCAATACCACCATGGCGCTCGGTTTGTCCGAGCCGCTGGCGGCTCTCATGAAAATTCCTCGTGACACCGCGATAGCGCGCTCGTTGCCGATTTTGCGCCTGAAATCGCCGCCCCTCGCTGCGCCGGCATTTCCCACTCCTTATTTGGGCGAAGGCCGCAACAGCTCGACCATGGCACAAGCGCATAAAGCGAATGACGGTTCGGTTGCAGAGTTATTGAACCTGCAACGCCAGCTTCTAAACCACCTCGAGCGCGATGCCAGCATGATTGAAGGCTTCACGCGCAAAAATCAAGCACTCACCGTGGAGATTCAAAAGAAATACTCGATTCCCGTGGCGTGTTTGGTTTTCGTGCTTATCGGCGCACCGTTGGGTATCATGTCACGTCGCGGCGGCCTCGCCACGGGCGGCGGCTTGAGTCTAGTATTCTTTCTGCTCTATTGGACCTTTTTGGTGGGAGGGGAGGACCTGGCTGATCGCCAAATCATCTCGCCGTTTTTAGCGATGTGGTCAGCGAATATCGTTGTGGGCATTGCCGGACTGTATCTGCTCTGGCGCGCGACTTATGAACGGACCACGCTGAATTTCGGAACGCTGCTGAAATGGTTCGTACGCCGGAAGGCAACGGCATGAGTAGAGTCTACCCAACGCGAAATGTGAATTAAGAAGAACTTGCCATGCGCCTGCTCGACCGCTACATCGCCAAAAAATTTCTCTTCGTGCTGGGCTTCGCAGTGGTGGCGTTCATCAGCATTTTTATCGTCATCGATTTGGTGGAGCGTCTCTCCGATTATATCGACCGCGACGTTCCCGGCCTTGTGATCGCGAGTTATTACTTTTATTTTGTGCCGTACATCATCGTGTTGATGTCTCCGATCGCCATGTTGCTGGCTTCACTCTTCAGCATCGGCCAACTGAGCAAGCACAACGAGCTTACCGCGATGAAAGCTTCCGGCCTCTCGTTGTATCGCATTCTGGCTCCGGTGTTGTTGCTCGGTTTGCTCCTCAGTCTGGGCATGATGCTCTTTGCGGAGGAAGTCGTTCCGATTGCCAATCAACGCAAGGCGGAAATCAAAGATCACTATATCGATCGTTTGCCGCAGAATTTGCCCGCGCGGCTTTCCAACATCTATTTGCAGGATCACTTTGACGCTGCATCCACAGCCGCGGCGCCGCCCGCCCCAACCGATCGCCGCAGCCGGCGCGTGTTCATCGGCTTCTACAACGCAGAAGCCAAAATCGCGGAGAAGGTGAGCATCCAAGATTACGACAGTGTGTTCATCGTGCATCGCATCGACGCCAACACCCTGCATTGGCGCGACAACAACTGGCATGCCGTGCACGGCTACGAACGCACGTTCGTAAACGGCAGTGAAGTCGCAACCAAGTTTGATACGCTGCATTTGGCCCATCTCTTCTTCACGCCTGAAGTGCTCACCAAAGTGCAGAAAGATCCGGAGGAGATGTCGTATCGCGAGTTGCAAGAATTCATCCGAGAATTGACGAACAATGGCGGCAACCCCGAGCGATGGCTGGTCGATCTTTATCTGAAAATTTCATTCCCCTTTGCAAACTTTATCATCGTGTTGTTCGGCGCGCCTTTGGCAGTTGGGCGCCTGCGTTCCAGCGGCGCCGTCGGCGTTGCCATGACGCTCGTCATTGCCTTTCTTTACTTCGGCGCCGTGAAAACCGGACAGACGCTCGCACAGAACGGCACATTCGAGCCAATGTTGGGAGCGTGGATGGGCAATACGATTTTCTTTGTGGCCGGAATTTTTGTTTTGATCCGCGCGAGAAAGTGACTTCATGCGAGTAACTGGTGCGCGAAGAATGCCGCATCTTTAGCGTATTTCGTGGGAAAGAGTTCTTATCTAAACGGAGGAGAGTTCCTTGTCGTGGCTTGATGTGACATTGCCGTTGGAGCAATCGACTCCTCCGTATCCGGGCGACCCCGGCTTGTCCATGCAACGGCTCATGGACTATGAACGCGGCGATGCGCTTCGCTTGAGCGCGATTGCAATGTCCGCGCACCTCGGAACACATGTCGATGCGCCTTTGCATTTTATTCGCAACGGCGTGAGTGTCGATCAGATTGCATTGGAGAAATTGCTTGGTCCCGCGCATGTGATCGAAGTGTTGACGCATGCCGGAATTCATGCCGAACAATTATCAGCGCGGTTGCCGTTTTCATGCACGCGTGTGTTGCTCAAAACTTCTGTGCACGAAGCTCGCTGGCCGCGACCTACGGCTTGGCTGGAACCGGAAGCAGCAAGGCTGTTGGTGAGAAGAAAGATAGAACTCGTTGGCATAGACAGCCAGTCGGTAGATGCGGTCGGCGCCGCGGAGACGCTTGCGCACCAGGTTTTGCTCGAAAGCGGCGTCGTCATCGTAGAAAATCTCATGCTGCATGCGATTCCAGCCGGCGCTTATGAAATGATTTGTCTGCCACTCAAACTCGTCGGATTGGAAGGTGCGCCGGCGCGTGTTATTCTGCAAAGGAAGGTGTGATGCTCGCTTCCAAAAATCCACGATACCGCGTTGATGGTTCGCATGCTTCGCAAGTGAATCCTTCTGAATCCGCAATCGACAAGCTGCGCTATGAGAAACAACTTTGGCAAGCGGGAATAACGCGCGTGATCGGCGTCGATGAAGCAGGGCGGGGGCCGCTGGCCGGGCCGGTGGTCGCTGCGGCCATTGTGTTTGCGCCCGCGGAAATGATCGCGGGCGTTGATGATTCCAAAAAGCTGACGCACGAGGAACGCTTGCTGCTCTTTCCGCGGATTCTCGCTCAATGTGTGGATTACGGCGTGGGCATCGTTAGCGCCGAAGAAATCGACGAAGTGAATATTCTGCAAGCTTCATTGTTGGCGATGCGCAAAGCCATTTTGACTTTGCATGAACCGCCCGAACACGTTCTCGTCGACGGCCGCACGCGACTCGGCATGGACGTGCCGCAGACCACGATCATTAAAGGCGATGCGCTTTCGCATACGATTGGCGCGGCTTCCATTGTGGCGAAGGTTGTGCGTGATTTGGTTATGGAATACTATCATAGCAAGTTTCCCGAATACGGCTTTGACGTGCACAAAGGCTATCCCACGCCGCAGCATCTGCGCGTTCTGCAAAAGCTGGGGCCGTGCGCGATACATCGCCGCTCTTTTCATCCACGGGCATTGCAGAATTCTGATCAGCTTTAGAAAAAGGGAGGAGTGGGAGTATGGAGCAAGGGCAGAGCAATCTCGGCAAATGGGGCGAGCAGCGCGCCGCGGAATACCTCGAAGCGCATGGCTTCAAAATTCTCAAAAGGAATTTTCGCCTCGGACAAGTAGGGGAAATTGATTTGGTGGCCGAGGACCACGGCACTTTGGTTTTTGTGGAAGTGAAAACCCAAAGCTCGGACACGATGGGCGACGCTGCGCTGTGGGTGACGCCCAAAAAACAGCGCCAGATCGGTCGGGTGGCGCAGGCCTATCTCACCTTCAACAAAATTGAAAACCGCGATTGCCGCTTTGACGTCATTGCCGTGGCGCGTCGCAATCAAGAAGTTGAGATCAAGCACATCCCCAACGCGTTTTGGCTGTGATGAGCTTGCAGGCGAGGCGCAAGCAGCTTGCCTCGCGAATTGCTCAAAACCGTCATCGCCTTCTGGACAAGACTATACTCATTCTTGACCTCTCACTTCACCCTTTTCATATCCAACACAAAGATCGCATTGAGCAGCAGCGTGATGAAAGGTTTTTGAATTTTCTTTTGACATGCCAACAATTTATAACGGAGGCATTCGAATCTCAAGCTTGCCGCGAGAGAAAAGTGCACGCAACGGCGCAGAGTGGCAAAGAACCCGCAAAGAAAAGTTTTTTCGCCGAAACTGCCGAGTGTCGCCGAAAAAAAATGGCAGGACTTTTTTTCGGCAGAATTATTTCAAATCGTTCTGCCACAAAATTATCCTGCCATATGCTTTCGGAGTTTTGTTCTAACCTTGCTTCTCTAATTCCCGTGTTCTTCCTTCTCCTCCCACTTCACAATCTTCAAATCCAACACAAAGATCGCGTACAGCACCGGCACGAGCAGCAGCGTGATGAACGTGGCGACGGTGAGACCGCCGATTTGCGCGTAGCAGAGCGGCTCCCACAGCGGGCCGCCGTGCGCGGCCAATGGGAACAAAGCGAATACGGTGGCGCCGACCGTGATCATCACCGGCCGCAAGCGCATGATGCCGGCGTCGAGCAGAGACTCGATCAAAGACTCGCCGCGTTCGTGGGCTTCTTCGATGAAATCGAACAACACGATGACGTGGCTGACGATGACGCCGACGAGACTGGCGATGCCGAGAAAGCCCATGAAGCCGAACGGCATGCCCATGATCCACAAACCGGCCAATGCCCCGACGATGCCGTAAGGAATGGCGGCGAAGACGAGCAGCGGCTTCACCGCGTTTTTGAATTGCACCACCAGCGCCATGAAAATCATCGCGATGGAAATCCCCATCACCATTCCCAATTCTCCGAAGCCTTTGTTTTGTTCTTCATACTCGCCGCCAATTTCCATCACGAAGCCGGGCGGCAGCTTCTTTTCAAATTCTTGCAACTGCGGCATGGCGGCGTTTAACACTTCCGAAGGAAGCACGCCGGCAACAGAAAAGCACGACACCGTGATGGTGCGAAACTGATTGCGCCGCTGGATTTTTTCGGTCTGCATCGTGTAATTCATCGAAGAAATTTGCCGCAGAGGCACTTTCTGTCCGCTTTGCGAGGAATAGACGTACAGGTTCTGCAAATCCGCAAGCTGGCTGCGCTCTTCCATGCGCATGCGCGCGATTACCGGAATTTGTTTGTCGCCCTCGCGCAGCTCACCGACTTGATAACCATTCATCGCAATCGCCGATGACACGGCGACGTCGAGATTCGTCACGCCCGCGAGGTTGGCACGGTCGGGATCGATCTCCAAATTCACCACGAAGCTTTGTGCGCCCCAGTTGTCTTGCACGCGATCGGCGAGCGGGATGGCGCGAAAGATGTCTTTCATTTTTTCCGCTTCGGCGCGCAGCGTGGGAATATCTTCGCCGGAAAGGCGAATCGAAACCGGAATGCCGACGGCGCTGGTTTCGAGCTGCCGCATGTTGACTCGAGCGCCCGCGATTTCAGCGGAAAACGCAGCTTGCAGCGGCTCGACGAGATGATGCGTTGCGTGCTTGTCCTTCAGTTGCACGATGATTTGCGCATAGTTGGTTTGCCGCGGCTCCGGTGAAACCGAAAACCAGAATCTCGGGCCGCCGCCGCCGACAAAAGTCGTGAGCGATTCCAACAGATCGAGAGGTTCGCCATTCTCTGCATGTTGCTTACTATACTCAGCAATGACTCTGCGCGTGATGGCTTCAGCGTGATCGGCCACTTCCCGCGTTGCCGAGAGCGGCGCATCTTCCGGCAGCCAGACGTCGATGTAAGAGAAATAGGAAAGATCTTTGGGCGTGAATTGCGACTTCAGTTGCGATCCGAAGAATCCGCCCAGCGCCAGAAACGCCAGCGAGCCCGCAAAAACTTTCCAGCGATGCGCGATAGCCCAATGCCCAACTTTGTAATACCATCCCGCGAATCCGCGTTGGCGTCGTTCCGTCATCGGCAATTCTTTCTTCTGGCTAGGGCGCAGCAGATAATATCCGAGCAACGGAATGAACGTCATCGAAACCAAACGCGAAGCCACGAGCGAGCACGTCATCACTACCGGCAGGGTGGCGAGAAAGCGGCCCATGTCGCCGGTCAGCATGAGAAACGGCAGATAGGCGACGATGTTGGTGATGGTGGCATACAGAATTGCCGTCGCGAGCTTCGTTGGTCCGAGCCACGCGGCGATGATGGGCTTGTGCCCAAGGGCGAGATCGCGCTTGATCGCATCGCCGGCCACCACCGGATCATCGACGAGCAGGCCGAGCGCGATGATCAGCGAGGCGATGGAGACTTGCTGCAAATCGACGCCGAGCACGTACATCATGCCGAACGTCATGGCCAGCGTCAACGGAATGGAGAGCGCCATCAACACGGCGGAGCGCCATTCCCAAAAGCCGACGAGCGCGATGAGCACGACGAGCGCGATGGCTTCGTACAAGCTGCTCATGAACAGGTCGATGTTTTCGGCGACTTGCAGCGGCTGGTCGGAAGTGCGCGCGAACAGCAAGTCTTCGGGCAAACGATGCTTGACGTGGGCGAGCGCTTCATCAATGGCTTCACCGAATACGCCGATTTTTTCGCCGGGCCGCATTTGAATGGCGAGCGTAACGGCGCGGGAGCGCTGCCAGTTGCCCTGCGCGTCGCGATACGTGTAGAAATTCATAAAGCGCGGCGGGCTGTCGTAGCTGCGATTGATCTCCACCATGTCGCGCAAATAAACCGGCGAGCCGTTGGGCGAAGCGGCGACAATGACGCCACCGATTTCTTTTTCGCTTTTAAATTCGCCGGTGGGCGCGATGGCGAGATTTTTTCCTTCATATTCCACCACGCCGCCGGGCAGCGCGGTGTTGCGCGCGCTGAGAATGTCGCGGAGATTGTTGGTTTGCGAACCATACGCTGCCAAGCGTTCCTGTGAATACGCGAGGTAAATGGCTTCGTCCAAAACACCGGCGCGGTCGACTTTGGAAGCTTGGGGAACGGTTTGTATGGTGCGCTTGATCAGTTCCGTGAATTCATCCAGCTCGCGATAGGTATATTTATCGCCGGCAGCTTCGGCAAATTTCTTTTCAGCCTCTTCGAGGTTGCGAATGACGATCGGCGGCCAGCCGTCCGGATGCAGCTCGGCAGTGCGCAAATGATCCTTGATGTAATGCTGAATGTAGGCGTGCATCCTGGTGTCGTCATAATCCGAGATGCCATCGACGCCGAGGAAACCCGAACCTTCGATGAGGCGCGGATCACGCATGACGCCTTCGTTTTGCGCCAAACGAACAAAAGCTTCGAAGCGGCGCTTGGCCAATTCCTGTGCGACTGCCGGCGGGAACCAATAGATGATCGCCACGCGCTCATTGGCGCCGTTGGTGTAAAGCGGCGCGCGGACTTGTTCGAGCGCGCGTTGCACGGCCTTGGCCCGCAATGAAATTTCCACTTCGCTGATCTTCGGACTGGCAACCGTGAGCATCAGCGCCGCGGTGCTGCCGAAATCTTTGATGAAGTTGATCGGCCCCACGCCGTCGGGCAGCGAACTCTGCAAATCATCGAGCTTGAGCTTGATGTCGTCGAATTGCTTGCCGGTCTCTTCGATGTTGTCTTGCAGCGTGACGTAGACGAAGGAAACGCCGACGCGCGTGGTCGATTCGATTCTTTTGACCGTGATGTTTTCGGCCATCTTCTCTTCGATCTTGCGCGTGACGAGCTGCTCGACTTTCTCGGTTGCCACGCCGGGCCACGAACAAATCGCTACCGCAACGCGCACCGGAATATCCGGGTCTTTGCGCTGCGGCATTTTGAAATAGCCAAAAATTCCCCACACCACCGTTGCCACCAGCACCATCCACGAAATGTGGCGGTTCTCGGTGAAGAAGCGCGCAGTGTTGTGGGTGTGTTCGATGAGCCAATTGTCGGGTTTGTGCGCCATTTTATTTTCTCCGTGACTTGTTTTTTCGCTGATAATTGTTAGATTGAATAAGACGGCATTTCCGTATGTTCGTCGCTTTTGATCATTTCAAAATCTTTTTTGATCGAGGTACACATGAAACGCTATCGCTATACTGTTGTCATCGAAAAAGATGAAGACGGTGTTTATGTCGCTTCGTGCCCTGCTTTGCCGGGTTGCCATACGCAAGGCGATACTTACGACGAAGCGTTGACAAATTTGAAGGACGCAATAAATCTCAACATTGCCGCCCGCCGCGATCTCGGCGAACCGATACCAATCGAAACGGCGATTGACGAGGTTGAGATTTATGCCTAAAATCAGGCCGCTCAAACCCGATGAGATGACCAGAGCCTTGGAGAAAATCGGGTTCCAACGAATACGGCAAAGTGGTAGTCATGCTGTTTATCGCCATGCTGATGGCCGTTGGGCGACTGTGCCGATTCATTAAGGCAAAGAGATTTCGAAGGGTCTGGTTCATAAAATTCTCAAGGATGCACAGTTAACATGGGATGAGTTCGAGCCGTATTTGTAGTAGGCTGTTATCATCGAAAACGATTTGAAATTTCAATAGAAATCTTCTTTATGGAACAATTCAAAGTTGTCGTTGAAAAATTCGCCGACGGTTATGTTGCCTATCCGCTTGGTTTAAAAGGCGTCATCGTTGGTGAAGGCGATACTTGCGAAGAAGCTTTGGCTGACGTAAAGTCCGCGATTCGATTTCACCTCGAAACCTTCGCTGATGAATTTTTGCAAGCGTATGAACAATCTTGAGCAATGCAAATTGATAGTCAAGTTTGCCTGCAATCTGACAGCCTGCGCTACGGAATAATCCTCACTTCCTGCGAATCCACCACCAGCGTTGCGCCGCGCACGATCACTTTTTCCCCGCCTTGCAATCCCGCAGTCACTGCAATCGAATTGCCGACTACGTCTCCCAAACTCACTTTGCGCTCGCGTGAGATTTGTTTGCCGCTCTGTTCCTCGACCACAAAAACCGCGTAGCCTTTCGGATCATTTCGCGGACGCACGATTGCATTTAGCGGCAATAACATCGCCGAAGGCGAAGAGGCTTGCGCCGCTATTTTCAGCGCGGCGATCATACCGGCTTTGAGACGGTTGTCGGGATTCGGTATCGTACACTCAACTTCAAAAACGCGACTATTCGGATCAGCCGAAGGCGCAACGCGCGTGATGCGCCCGCGAAAATCCACGCCGGGAATGGCTTCGGTGGTGACGGTTTGATAATCGCCCATTTTCATTTGGCCGACGATCATGTCCGGCACGCCGAACACGGCTTTGACCGCTCGCGTATCCGCGAGTATGAATCCGGGCATGCCGAGGCCGGCCAAAGTTCCGACTTCGACGTTGCGTTTCAACACGAAGCCATCCATCGGCGCCTGCAGCGCGCAATCCCGCAGTGCTTGCGCCGCTTGATCGTAGCGCGCTTGCGCCGAGGTGTAGCCCGCGTAGGCCGCATCGTAATCCGCCTTAGAAACGGATTGATTCTCAAACAATTTGGCCGCGCGATCGAAATCCGACTTGGCTTTGGTAAGCCCGGCTTGTGCCTCGGCGACTCGGTCGCGATATTCATTGGCGCGCACTCGCGCGAGCACCGTGCCTTTTTTGATGAAATCGCCTTCCTGTACATTGCGCCGGCGGCCATCCACTCCGGTCACTTGAAAGATCTCTTCGACATAGCCGCTGGCTTTAAACGCGAGATCGACTTGCACATCCGGCCTGATGTTGGCGGAATAGCGCAGGCCGTTTTCGCCGGCGACGTTTGCCACCGTCCACACGGTGACGGGCGTGGGTTGAGCTACATGCTCATGTTGTTTGCCGCAGGCGCTGAGCATGATCAACGCGGAGGTTGCAACAGAAAACAGTTTGAAAATTTTTGAAGTTTTCATCATCGTTGTCTCCAAAATTTTTATGAGGTGCATTCTTCTTCCGATTTGAAAACGCTTGCTCGATCAGAAGGATTTGAGAGCGCCGGGCGTTGCGAAGAAGAGCAGCAGAGGAATCATCACCAACGCAAATAGAATGATGAGCGTCGCAACAACTTTTGACCGGCCTAATAATTTGTAAAGCACGAACGGCCCGCCGATCCAGTAGATTTGCGCCGTGATTAAACCGGGAAAATATGAGCGCAGATACAAGCTCCACCACGTGTGAGAGAGGGCGTTGCCGATGGCGCCATAAACGATATAAAAAAGCACGGGCAGCAACAGAAATCGGAGCTTCTTCGTGAAGACCAGCAGGCAAGCCAACGTGAAGATGAAATAAGCGATCATATTGAACGTGACGAAAAGATTTGCCGAATACGGCGCGCCGCCGTAGAGCAAAGGGAATTGCGCGCGGAATCCCGTCGTAAACTCTTCGGCAAAATGAAGGAATTGCACCGCCAGCAAAGCAAAAAACACCGGCAGGAAATCCGCGCCACTCGGCAATCTTATTTTCTTCGCATAAAGCCAGACGTACGCCAGCCAACTAAAAACGATGCCGGGAACGAAAGTCACCAGCAGCGACGCGCCCGAACTGAGCAGCGAAAAAATTGCCCCCATCATAAGCGCGATGACGGTTCCGATGACCAAGTCTTTATTGCTCAACACGTCGTTCGCGGTTTCTTTGTTTTCCATTTAATTCAAAACCTGCTCACGAGAGGAATACATCACTTCATCGGCCGCTATGGGATTTGAGCTCATGGGATACTCCTGTTTTGTAGTCACGCTTTTATGATTCGTAGTCGCGCCTTCAGGCGCTGAACTTGAGAATTAAAAACATGCTTTAATGATCGCGAGCTTTTGTAAACTCTGCGCCTGAAGGCGCTACTACAAGCGCATCCCCGCCTTGCGATAAAACTCTTCGAGCCTCTTGAAGTAAGCCTGCCGCTCTTCCTCCGTTCTAAAAAAATGAAACTGTCCAACGGCGCGCTCGACGTTCATGAGATCGAGCATGAAATCATACACCGCGCTCGCGGCGGCTTGCTCCGAAATCAACGCGGCATTTTGCGCGTCGATCAGCGTGATGATCGACACAGCGCCGCTGCGATACGCATCCGTCACCAACTCCAAATTTTTGCGCGCGGCTTCGGCCGCGGCGCGCGCTTGCTCGATGCCCGCGTGCGAAGCGCCGGCAATGTGCATCGCCGAACGAATGCGCTGGCTGATCGCCAATTGTGCGGCCTCGCGTTCGAGACGAAGCTTTTCCAACTCCACGCGCGCTTGTTGATCTTCGGCAATGCGATTCAACCCCGTAAACAGCGGCAGCGAGATTTGCACGCCGGCGTTCCAATTCAAATCTTGCGCGGAGGGAAAGCTCAAAGGAATCGACGGCGGAAGCTGAAACCCTTCGGCGCCGGCGCCGCTGCGTGAAAAGACGTTGCTCACTTTCGCCTGCAAGGCAACGGTCGGCATCCAAAATGCGCGGCCCGTCGCAGTTTTCGCGCGCTGTTGCGCGGCAATGGCGGCGTCGAGTTGCTGCAATTCCGGCGCGGCGCTCACGCCTTCTTGTACCATGAAGTCGCAAAAAACTCCGAAGGTGCGCGGGTTATCGAGATAAGCAAAAATCTTTTGCTCACCGGTGAGAAGAATCGGATCATCAATCGCCGTTTCTTCCGTGGCGAACGGTTCTTCAAGTGGCCGGTTCAACACGCGGTTCATCGCGATTTTGGCCACTTCCGTTTGCGCCTCTGCGTCGATCACGTTCTTGCGGCTCGTCGCCGCTTCGCTCTCCCAGCGATAAACATCCGAGCGGCCGGAAGCGCCAACACTTTCGCGCAAGCGCGCCAGCTCGAGATTGGACATGGTGAGTTTGAGATTGCCGCGCTGAATGCGTGACAGCGCCTGTGCGCGTAGCACGTTCAAATAAGCCGTCGCCGCATCCAATGCGATGTCAAGCTCAACGCTGCGACGCTCATCCGCGCGCGCCGCTTGCAGATGCTTTTGAATGGAGAGATTCGCGTGCGCCGGTTCGGAGTACAGCACTTGCGAAAACGTGAGGGCGCCGTCGATTTGGCGCTCGGCTTGTTGTCCGAAACTCGCCGCCGCAGTTTCTTTTTTGATCAATGCGCCGGTTGCCGAGGCTTCGACTTGCGGCAATAAATTCGCCCGCGCCTTCTTCACTTCATACTTGCCGGATTCGGTTTCTTTGCCGGCAATCCGCACTTCGAGATTCACCCGCACGGCTTCTCTCGCGCTGCTCGCCAACGAAAGCGTGCGGCCGGTTTTCATTTCTTCTTGATTGAGCAGCTCGGCCTCGGTCAACGTTTTCCAGTTGGGATAAAAATCAATCGCACGCGCGGTCGCCATGTTGATGATGAACTGCGGCGCGGAGGCAAAATCCACCGGAATGCTGCCCGCCTCTTCGCCGCGCAGAATGCGCTGCATATTGCTTGCGATGCGCCGCGCTCTCCGCGTCACGTCATCGGTCGGCGCATACGAAGCCAACACACCCTTTTCCACTTCAGCTTTACCGAGATATGAAAAGCTGGGCAACCGGCGTTGGTTGAGGCCCGCGACCAGCAGATCAAACTCACTCGCCGAAATTTGCAGCAAGGGCGAAATATAAACCGCGTCCATGTCCGCGGGAAGAGCTTGCAAAGCCGTTGCAGCCGAAGTCGTCACCGGCACAAATTCAAGTTGCGCACCCAACGCTTGCACTTCCTGCGCAGCGCGCTCGCGCAATTGCGGCATCGCTTCGAGCATACCGGGGTTGTGCAAAACCGCAAGTTTCTTGAAGGGAGCGATCGCTTGAAAAGCTTGGATCGTGCGCGTGATGGAATAAGCCTCATCGAGATAATTGAGATTCTTCACGCCGCTGGTGCCGTCTTTTTTCGGCAAATTTTGCAGCGCGGCATCGATGATAATGCAGGCAATCGCCGGCTTGGGCAAACTTTTTCGCAGCGCGATTTCATGCGAGCTGATGGGCCCGAGCGCAAGAATGAAATCCACGTCTTTGTCGGCGAGCAAACGCTCCACCGCGGCTTTGACGCCGCCAACCGTCCAATCACCGGCAATGGTGTTTTCCGGCGTGAAGCGCACGTCATATTCGCCGCTGAAAAATTCCGCGATCTGTTTTTGAAATTCATTTTGCAGCGCGGCGTTGCGCTCCGAGGGCCCGTCGAGAATCACGCCGACGTGAATAACGGGATTTTCCGCTGCGACGGGAATGGCGAAGCAGAGCATCATTAACAAAAAAAGCCTGACAGCAGGTTTGAGTTTTGAAGTCATGAGTTTATCTCCGGTCTATTGACAGAAAAATGTATGGCAAAAAAATCATCGTTATCTTCCGCTGTGGCCCATTGAACATCGCTTTGAACCTTTTGTGCTTTATTTTTCCGCCGTACATTTTCTGCCACTGTTTTCTTTTTTGTTTATTCTAATTCAGGCTTGTTGTCCGCTTCCGCTTCAACGCGCCGCACGTCGATCAAGGTGAGGCCAAGATCGCGCACTTTGGCGAGCAGGCCGTGCAGCGCGGCTTGATCCTTGACCGCGCCGGAGATGATGGTCTCGCCCTTTTCAAACGTCAACGCCATGTCCTCAAACCACGCGGACCAGCTCGGATCAAGGCGGCCTTTGATTTTAATTCGATAAAATTCTTTTGCGTTTGGCATAAGAACCTCAACTCAAAATTTTGCGCTCTGCGATTTCACGAGATCAATATACGAAATGGGCGGGTGTAGCGTCATGCACCGAAAGGTGTAATTGGGGAGGTGTAATTGGAAGAAAACTCGGGAAGATGAACAAGTTGGAGTAGAGTGTTCTTACTTTTCGGATTTCCTTATTATGTCAACAGTTTCACCTCCTTCCCCTTTGCCACGGCCTGCGTGCGGCTATGCACGTTGAGTTTTGCGTAGATGTTATTCATGTGCCGCTTCACTGTGCTTGTCGCGAGATAAAGTTTTTTTGCGATCGCGTCGTTGGATAATCCCTCAGCCACGAGTTTTAAAATTTCCAGCTCGCGCTCGCTGAGCGGATCAACGAGATAAGAAACCGGCAAGCCCGTGGCGATTTTATGCGTTTGCATGGCTGCGGGAACTGCTTCGGGCGGAAAGGCGGCGAGCAGTTTCATTGCGTAGTTTTGCAAAACGAGATTGGGCGAACTTTCTTTTTGTTGCTCGCGCATAAATTGCCGCAGCAATTCCGCCATCGATGCGCCTTCATCAACAAACGTGCGTACAAAACCTTCAGGCTCGGCCAGCGCCAAAGCTTGGGCAAGGCAAACGCAAGCCGGCTCCACTTGGCGTTGCGTGTGCAGAACCAGCGCTTCGAGCGCAAGGCATTCGATCACGCTGCGCGTTCTGCCTTCGGCTTCAGCGGCGTGCTGCAAGCGCCGCAATAATTTCGCGGCCGCGGCAAATTCACTTTTGCGGACCAGCAATCGCGCGTGCGTGAGATATTCAATCTGGCGCTCCGCTTGAATCTCCCCGTCGAGTTGCGGCGCGGCTTGCGCGAGCCATTTTTCCATCGCAGCTAAATTCCCCCGCGCTAGCGCAAAGCGCGCGAGATGGGCATTCGCTTCGCGCACCATGCGGCGATTGCCCAATTGCTCGGCGAGCGCAAGAGCGCGATTCATTTCCGCGACCGCAGTCTCCCTCTCGCCGGCGGCCGCGTGAACGAGGCCGTTTTCAACATGCAGCCAGGGCCACTTCTTGCCAAAACCCGTATTGCGATCGATCTCTAAAGCGCTGTTCAAAGAACTTCGCGCCGCGATGAGGTCGTTCCGTTCGCGTTGCAGCGTGCCCATGCCGATATAGGCGCGAAGGGCTTGGTTGTGAAAACGATTGTCATGACGCCGCAGCACCTCTTGATAAGTTTTCTCGGCCTCGTGTAATTTTCCTTGCAGTATTTGCGTGTAGCCCAATTCTTCCGTTGCCGCCAGCTCGATGCTGAGATCGCCGGTTTCACGACTGTTGGCGCATGCGGTGAGCAGCGCCGCGGCGGCCTCGCGGACTTTGCCCGCCAAACTATAACCGCTGCCCAAGAGCAAGCATGCGATGCCATGATTGAAGCGATCGTCGGCGGCAAGATCGCGCAACGCATTTTGAGCGAACGTAATCGTTTCCTGCGCTTCAGCTTTGAAATAGGCCTCCATGCCGCGCATCACCTGCACCTGCGCCAGCTTGTGCGTATTCGATTGCGTTTGCCATACGTGCTCGGCTATGCGCAACGGCCGCTCGTATTCTTCGCGTCGGTCGGAGATCAACAAAGCCCACGCATACCAGAAACAAAGGTCGGGCTTGGTTTGCAATTCGCTTTCCGGTAATCTTTCCATCCAAGCCTGCAAGGTCGCGTGCCGTCCCTGTCTGAACATCGGCATCAGCATCAGGCGCTCAATCAAATCCGCGGCGCGCGGCCAATCTTTCGCTGCCAGCGCATGATCGACCGCTTCAGCAGGCAAATCGTTTTTTTGATACCAGTCGCTCGCCCGCCGATGCAACTCGCGGCTCATCGCGCTGCGTTGCTGTTGCAGGCGAAACCGCAGCAAATCGCCAAACAGATGATGATAGCGATACCATTGCCGCTTGTCATCCAGCGGCACGATGAAGAGATTGGCGCGCTCGAGTTGCTCCAGCATGACTTGCGAATTGACGCGCGCCGATTGCGGAGAGTGTATCGAATCACCCTCCGCTCTCTGCTCTTCGCCCTCGGCCCTCATCAGCGCATCGCAGAGCGGGCCGCACATGCGAGAGAGTATCGAGGTTTGCAGCAAAAAGTTTTTCACGGGCTCCGGCTGGCGCTGAAAAACTTCTTCGATGAGATAATCGAGAACGTAGCGATCGTCGCCGGTGAAGGCTTGAATGAAAGAAGAAATATCCTCGCGGCCTCGCATGGAAAGTGCGGCGAGTTGCAGACCGGCGATCCAGCCTTCGGTGCGGTTTTCCAACGCGGCAATGTCTTTTTCTTCGATGCCGATTTTCATCACCTCGTTGAGAAACGCGGTTGATTCGGCCAGCGTGAAACGCAAATCGTGCGCGCGCAATTCCGTCATCTCGCGGCGCGCGCGCAAACGCGGCAGCGGCAACGGCGGATCCGCGCGGCTGGTGATGATCACGTGCATGTTGCGCGGCAGATGTTCGAGCAAGAACGCCAGCCCGTGATGAATCGGCGGCGAGGTGATGACGTGATAATCATCAAGCACGAGCGCAAAGGCTTCGGGGAAAGCGATGATTTCGTTTGCCAAACTGGTGAGTATCGTTTCAAAGGCGGGCGGATGCGGAGCGTTAAGCAAAGCCTGCGTATTCTTTCCCAAATCGCTCCGCAGCATTTGCAAGCTGGCGATAACGTAGCTCCAAAAGCGCATCGGGTCATTATCGCCTTTGTCGAGCGAGACCCAGGTGACGCAGCGCGGGCTGGCTGGAATCCATTCGCCCAACAAAGTGGTCTTGCCGAAACCGGCGGGGGCAGAGATGAGCGTGAGCCGGCGCGTCACGCCCTCATTCAGCCGGTCGGTCAAGCGTGGGCGCAGAACGAGATCGGCGCGAGCGGGCGGGATAAAGAGCTTGGTGGAGAGCAGTGAGCTTTGTTGTGCTACGCCCTCGGGGCGATTGTCGCGCATAGGCACTTGAAGTGAAAAGTTCTGTTTAAGAATTCCGCACCCACAACCTCATCATGTCAGCAAGCCGACACATACGCGCGACAATATAATTAAGAGACCTTCAAAGGCAAGCACTTAATCTTGGCGGGTGGGCTGGCGCTTTCCAGCAACACAGAGTCAAATGAGAAACCAAACGCACAGCAATCACAATCGGCTTGCAAAGCAATCGGTGCGTCACACCGAAGCAGAAATCAAAGAACCGAAAGCGAGATCATGCTTGGGAGATAATCCTGCGCGAGAGCAGAGACAGAACGTAAGCCAAAGGCTGCGCGTCGTTATTCTACAAGCAATCGCGGCGTTGCCGAGACTTCCAAATTGACCTTGCGTTTTGTTACTGGACTACTACCTTGCGCGTATGTTTCGGCGCAGGAGGAGAAAGCTTTTGCGCCGATGCAGCTTGTTGGCTTGATCACCTCTCATATTTTTCTGTTAACCACGGAGCATCACATGGCTGAAACGCAAACGAATGGCAGCGGCAATGCGATCAACGTCTTCTCCGGGCTCGGCATGGGCTTGTTGGTCGGCATCATTGTCGGGTTGTCCGTGTCACCGGTGGTATCGGTCATACTAGGCGCGCTGGCCTCATTGCTGGCTGCGTTTCTCGGACTGCAAGAAAGTGGCGGCGCCGCAGCGACCGCCGAAGGCTTGATGAGCAAGCTTAAAGTGAACGGCTTGCGCATCGGCAGTTTTGGATTTGCATGCGTCGCCGGCATTCTGCTCGGTCTGTTCTTTCGCTCGTCGGATCTGTTCTCCGATTCCATTCAAGAAGAAGTGGCGAAATGGACGAAAGCAGGTTACACTCCGGCGGAGGCGCGGCAATTTGTGGCTTGGAAAAAACTCGGCATTCAGCCTGAAGGCAAGCAAGTGCAGGTGAGTGAGGTGCAAAAAGCGCAATCGAGCTCGCTGTTCGGCACGTTGGCCGATCTCGATTTGTGCAACAAGATTTCATTGGAGCGCCTCGGCAACGATCCTTCCGAAGTTCTGCGCGTATATCGCGGCCTCTACCAGCCCGAAATTCAGGATGAAAAGAATATGCTCTATCAAAAGCTGGGCGCGCTTGCCGATAAAGTCGAGCGCCTGCCCGTGGAACAACAAATTGAAACTCTCAAAGCCGTGGAGGAGATTTTATGCGAGCTGCAAAGATTGGAAAAGTAGTGGTGCGTTGCGTCACGCTTTTTTTCGGGGCGATATTCATTTGTTCGAGCGACGCCGCCAGCCAGGCCGCCTCGCCGCAAGAGAGCGCGAAGTCGGTGGTAAAAATTATGTCGCGTTTTGCCAATGGCAAAGTGGAAAGCGGCAGCGGGTTCGTTTGGTCGCAGGCGGACTACGTAGTCACCGCGCTGCACGTGGTCGCGGGCGCGGCGAGCATTACGGTCTATTCCGAAGCGCTGAAGAAAGAGCGCGAGGCAGATATTATTGCGGTGCATAAGGAATCCGATTTGGCATTGCTCAAGCTGAAAACCAATGACCTCGCGCTCACGCCGCTCAAAGCGGCAAGCGCTCCGCCGAACCTCAAAGAAGAGCATTACATTTGGGGCTATCCGCGTGACGTCAATTCTATGCAAGGTGATGACATTCGCTTTTCCTTGAGCCTCAGCCAACAGCCAACATTGGGAAATATCTTCAAGAGCGCGGCTGACTTCGAAGCTGTGGTGGGCAAGCAAGGTTATCCGCAGTATCAGGCCAAAATCTTGCGCGTGAGCTCTTCGATTCAGCCCGGCCATTCCGGCGCGCCGATATTCGACAAGACCGGTGTGGTCGTCGGCATCGGCGACGGCGGCTTGCACCAAGGCATTGCGCGCATCAATTGGGCGATTCCCGCGCAAATCTATTTGGCGAGTTTACCCGCCTCCAAGGATCCCAAACCGACTGAGCCGTCCAAGCAGGCGAACTTGTACAGCGCGGCGGTGCAACATCCTGTGAAAGTCGAGATTCCTCCACGCGAAGCAGGGGCCGCGCAAAAGCAGAACGGCGATGAGGAAGAGGAGTCTCTCGTTCTGGCATGGAGCGCGCCGCTCTCCGAAATTCTCGCGACCGCGGAAGAACAAGATGTGAAAGATATCCAGGAACTGGGCCTGCCAGATTGGTCCAAGATTATGATTGATGTATATGAAGATTATCAAACCGGCGCGACGATCGCCGTGCCGCAAGGCACAACGTTATTTTTTGATCCGGAAGATCGCATGGTGGAAGCAGAGTCTGAGGAAGGGCGCGTGCGTATGATCGTCTACGTCGCCGCGGGCGGCGGCGCTGAGGCCAGAGAATATTTTGACGATTACCTCGCAAGCCTGAAAGAGTGGCAACCCGATCCCGAGAACCAAGACGAGCATTATGAAGAGGAAAACTATTCCGAATTGACCAAGACGCGCGTGACGTTTGATGAAGAGGGCGAAACGCAAAGCGATATTTATATCACCCTGATCTTGGACGAGAATGATTTTCTTGGCACCGCAGTGATGGTGGAGGACATGCAAGCCTTGTCGCCCGAAGATTTGCATCTCTACAAACTCATGCTGCTTTGCGTGGAGCTCGCAGATTTTGCGATTGAATAGAACGCGACAATTCTTTCAAGGAAAAACTATACTGCTTTCGGGTTGATTTGTAATTCTACTCTACAGCAATGTCATCCTGTAAGGAACTTCCCTAGTGCTCGCGACACGCTTCAGGGCTTGAGTTTCTTCCGAGCACGAGGGAAGGTTCTTCCAGAATGACAGGTTGAGGAGGCTTACAAACTAACCCGTAACGAGTATAACATGCGCCTCATGGGCGGCTTGCTGTTTTGGGGTATATGTTGCCGGAAATAGTTTTTATTTAATTCTACTTCGCTAGGTTCGATTGTTGGCCCGCTAAACACGCG
Organism: bacterium; assembly: GCA_037444905.1. Lineage (GTDB taxonomy): Bacteria > Zhuqueibacterota > Zhuqueibacteria > Zhuqueibacterales > Zhuqueibacteraceae > JABWAN01. The sequence continues at coordinate 65,480 of JBBILN010000048.1, forward strand.
AAACACCCAACGTGGCTTTCGCGTGTTTAGTTTGTTTTGGGGGCAGAAATTCAAACGTGATGAAGTAGAATGAGAAGAGAAGATTGCGATCCCAACCGTCCACTAGACGCTCACGATCGTCATCATAAGCGAGCGCAAAAAGAGTAGCGCGACGAAGGGCCGGCGTCATAAACCAGCGTTTACAGAGCGGCCATACCGCCTGTTATAAGCCTCATGAAAAAGCACGCAGACGATTTTTCATATTGATTGCCTTGAACAAAAACTTCCGATAAATTTCCCAATGCTTGAGTTTGTCAGTTGGTGGATCGCCAAGCGCAATGAGAAAAACCACCGCGGGCCGTTTCTCACCACTCTTCAGTCAAGGTTTGGAAAAGCTAGCTCTTTGGCAGCCGCACTACAAACTCCGTAAACTTTCCTTCTTCCGTTTCCACCGCAATCTCCCCGCGATGCTGCTGCACGATAATATCGTGACTGATCGACAAGCCCAAGCCTGTGCCTTGTCCCGTTGGCTTCGTGGTGAAGAACGGATTGAAAATTTTCTCGCGAATGTCTGCCGGAATGCCGTTGCCGTTGTCGCGAATGCGGATTTCGATTTTATCGCCGAGATTTTTCGTGCTCACCGAAAGTGTTGGCGTAAAGGGTGAAGAGAGAGGGGCGAGGAGCGCGCCTTTCATTTTTCGCTCATCTCCCTTCTCTCCTCGCCCTTCGCTCTTCGCTTTTAACTGCGTCGCATAGCACGCGTTATTAAACAAATTCAAAAACACGCGGCTCAAATCCTGCGGAATAACGCTGAGCGGGCCGATGGTTTCGTCATATTCTTTTTCGATGGTGACATTGAACGAGGCCTCGTTCGCACGCAGACCGTGATAAGTGAGATTGAGCGCCTGCTCCACCAGCGCATTGATGTCGGTCAACTCGCGCTCGCCGGTTTTTCCGCGCGCGTGTTGCATCATGCTTTTGACGATGCCGTCCGCGCGCTTGCCGTGGTGATTGATCTTCTCCGCGTTTTGCTCCAGTGTCTCTAAAATTTCTTTGATGTTCGCAAGGCTGTCACGATCCACGACCCTCGATCCACTATCCTCAATCTTCAATCCTCCCTCCTCAATCTTCGCAACCTCTTCCCGCAACTCTTTCACCAAATCGATCGACAACACGGCAAAGTTGTTCACAAAATTCAGCGGATTTTTGATCTCGTGCGCGATGCCCGCGGTAAGCTGGCCGAGCGAGGCGAGCTTCTGTTGCGTGACGAGTTGCTGCTGGGTGGCTTGCAAATTTTGCAGGGTCGCGTCGAGGCGGCGATACGCATCCGCATTGTCGAGCGCGATGCTGGTGTAGGCCGCCAGGTTTTGCAGGAGATTGAGATGATACTCGGTGTAGGCATTTTTCCGGAAACTTTGGACGCTGATGACCCCCAGTACTTTGTCTTGAGAGATCAACGGCAGATAAATGAGTGAAGCGGGGTTTTCAGCAATCGTGCCGTTTTCCAGCTTGCCGCCGAGATGTTTATATGCGCTGATATAGCGGCTGAACTCTACATTCACATCGTTGATAAACACCGGCTGGCGATGCTCGATGCACCAAACCGGAAATTGATTCTGATCGCTCATGTCGCGCGAGTACGGCGCATAGCGTTTGCCTTTTTCAATGGCGAGGCGATACTCGATTTGTTGTTTTTCGGGGTGATAAATACCGACGCCGAAAATCGTCGCGTCCACCAGTTGATTGACGTGCTCATACAGCTTGTAAAAAATCGTGTCCATGTCCAGCGAGGCGGTGATCTCTTTGCCGATTTCGCTGAGCAGTTCGATATTCTCCTTCTGCTTGGCCAGCTCCGCAGTGCGTTCCTGCACGGCGATTTCCAGCTCGCGGCGGCGCTCTTCGATTTTGCGCGTGGCTTCGCGCACCAGCTTCTCATGCAGCAGCGCGTTCTCAATTGCGAGCGCAGCTTGCGAAGCAATGGCGATGAGCAGCTTCAACTCCGCGGCAGTATAGGCCACCGGAACGTCGCTCGCGAGCACGATCACGCCCTTCACTTGTTCTTTGATTTTGAACGGCGCGCAGAGCAAAGAGCTGATCGCGTTGCCGTCTTTGCGATGCCTCGGATCGGATTGCACCTCGTTCACGATCTCGGC
>JBBILN010000049.1:0-65524 GCA_037444905.1 bacterium
GGATCAGCATGCCGCGGTGAATACGTTCCCGGGCCTTGTACACACCGCCCGTCACGCCATGGGAGTCAATAGCACCCGAAGTCGCTGGCCTAACCGCAAGGATGGAGGCGCCTAAGGTGAGATTGATGACTGGGGCGAAGTCGTAACAAGGTAGCCGTATCGGAAGGTGCGGCTGGATCACCTCCTTTCTAGGGAGTCTCGTTCGTCATTCTTGATGAATTTAGAGATTACCAATTCATGACTTCGCAATCTTTCCTGTGCACGCTTTTTTTTAAAACTGAGTTTGGGCCTGTAGCTCAGACGGTTAGAGCACTGTGCTGATAACGCAGGGGTCAGTGGTTCGACTCCACTCAGGCCCACTGCGATAAACGCATCAAATAAAATTAAACAAGTCTTGGGGCTGTAGCTCAGTTGGGAGAGCGTCGGTTTTGCAAGCCGAAGGTCGTCGGTTCGATCCCGATCAGCTCCATAACGTAGCAGAGTTCTTTGAAAACTGTGTAGTATGACGAGCCATTAACTATCTACTGTGAAGTAGATTTTTGGTTAAGTTACTAAGAGCATACGGCGGATGCCTTGGCACGAGAAGGCGATGAAGGACGTGGTAAGCTGCGATAAGCTCCGGGGAGGTGCAAACAACCCGAGATCCGGAGATTTCCGAATGGGGCAACCCATCACGCTTCGGTGTGATTTCTCCTGCTGAACACATAAGCAGGATGAAGGCAACGGAGGGAACTGAAACATCTAAGTACCTCCTGGAAAAGAAAGCAATTGCGATTTCCTCAGTAGCGGCGAGCGAAAAGGAAAAAGCCTAAACCCGTTGCATGTCAAGTCTGCAAGCGTTGTGCAACGGGGGTTGTGGGAAGAAGTTGGGCGGAATTGCAGTTCTGCCGGAAAGTGACAAAACATTATTCTAACCGAACTGAACTGGAAAGTCGGCCAAAGTAGGTGATAGCCCTGTAGGTAAAAGAATAATGTCTTTCTGAATTTCTTTCCCAAGTACTGCGGGACACGTGGAATCCCGTGGGAATCTGGGTGGACCATCATCCAAGGCTAAATACTCTCTCGTGACCGATAGTGAACCAGTACCGTGAGGGAAAGGTGAAAAGTACCCCAGGCGGGGAGTGAAATAGGACCTGAAACCGTATGCTTACAAGCAGTGGGAGTTCCGCTTTGGCGGAATGACCGCGTGCCTTTTGCATAATGAGCTGGCGAGTTACTTTGTGCAGCAAGGTTAACCCCGTAGACGGGGGGAGCCATAGCGAAAGCGAGTCCGAATAGGGCGTTTAGTTGCACTGAGTAGACGCGAAACTTTGTGATCTACCCATGGCCAGAGTGAAGCGGTCGTAACAGATCGTGGAGGCTCGAACGCACGGAAGTTGAAAATTCTGGCGATGAGTTGTGGGTAGGGGTGAAAGGCTAATCAAACTGAGAAATAGCTCGTTCTCCCCGAAATAGCTTTAGGGCTAGCCTCGTTGGAGAGTAGCGGAGGTAGAGCACTGAATGGGCTAGGGCTCTCACAAGGGTACCAAACCCAACCAAACTGCGAATTCCGCTTACTTGCTCAACGGGAGTCAGGCAGTGGGGGATAAGCTTCATTGCCGAGAGGGAAACAACCCAGACCGTCAGCTAAGGTCCCTAAGTATAGGCTAAGTGAGAAAGGATGTGAAATCGCTCAGACAACCAGGATGTTGGCTTAGAAGCAGCCATCATTTAAAGAGTGCGTAACTGCTCACTGGTCAAGCGCTTTTGCGCCGATAATTAACGGGACTAAGCCTATCACCGAAGCTGCGGGATTCATCGTAAGATGGATCGGTAGGGGAGCGTTCCACGAACCTGCGAAGGCACATCGTAAGATGAACTGGAGGAAGTGGAAATGATTATGCCAGCATAAGTAGCGATAATCATGGTGAGAACCCATGACACCGAAAATCTAAGGTTTCCTGAGTAAAGTCAATCTGCTCAGGGTCAGTCGGATCCTAAGCTGAGGCCAAACGGCGTAGGCGATGGAAAACGGGCAAACATTCCCGTACCATCTTGAGATCGTCTGAGCGACGGGGTAACGCAGAAGGGAAAGTCAGCCAGGTGTTGGATGCCCTGGTCTAAGCTTGTAGGAGGATTGGGCAGGCAAATCCACTCAATCATCACTCCGAGAAGCGAATGGGAAATGCGGTATTTACCAAACCAACTGACAGGTACCACGCTGCCAAGAAAAACCTCTAAGCGAGATCGAAAGATGTCCGTACCGCAAACCGACACAGGTAGATGAGGAGAAGATCCTAAGGTGCTCGAGAGAGCTCTGGTTAAGGAACTAGGCAAAATAATCTCGTAACTTCGGAAGAAGAGATGTCTCACAAGGTGAGGTCCCTCGCGGGCCAAGCTAAGTGGGATCGCAGAGAATTGGCCTGGGCGACTGTTTACTAAAAACACAGGTCTTTGCTAAGTCGTAAAGACGATGTATAAGGACTGACACCTGCCCGGTGCTGGAAGGTTAAGAGGAGAGGTCATCCTGCGCAAGTGGGAGAAGCTTTCAATCGAAGCCCCAGTAAACGGCGGCCGTAACTATAACGGTCCTAAGGTAGCGAAATTCCTTGTCGGGTAAGTTCCGACCTGCACGAATGGTGTAACGACTTGGGCGCTGTCTCAACCAGAGTCTCGGCGAAATTGTAGTACCGGTGAAGATGCCGGTTACCCGCAACGGGACGGAAAGACCCCGTGAACCTTTACTATAGCTTAGCACTGTGTTTCGGTGTTGCATGTGTAGGATAGGTGGGAGACGTTGATCCGGCGGCGCTAGTCGTCGGGGAGTCAGCCTTGAAATACCACCCTTGTGATATTGAAGCACTAACCTTGCACCCTTTACTGGTGTAGGAACACTGCTAGGTGGGTAGTTTGACTGGGGCGGTCGCCTCCCAAAATGTAACGGAGGCGCCCAAAGGTTCCCTCAGCATGGTCGGTAATCATGCGTAGAGTGTAAGCGCATAAGGGAGCTTAACTGCGAGACAAACAAGTCGAGCAGGTGCGAAAGCAGGGGCTAGTGATCCGGCGGTTGTTTATGGAAATGCCGTCGCTCAACGGATAAAAGGTACTCCGGGGATAACAGGCTTATCGGGTCCAAGAGTTCACATCGACGACCCGGTTTGGCACCTCGATGTCGGCTCATCGCATCCTGGGGCTGGAGAAGGTCCCAAGGGTTAGGCTGTTCGCCTATTAAAGCGGTACGTGAGCTGGGTTTAGAACGTCGTGAGACAGTTCGGTCCCTATCTGTTGTGGGCGTAGGAAATTTGAGAGATGCTGCTCCTAGTACGAGAGGACCGGAGTGGACGAACCTCCAGTATGCCAGTTGTCACGCCAGTGGCACCGCTGGGTAGCTGTGTTCGGATGGGATAAGCGCTGAAGGCATCTAAGTGCGAAACCCTTCTCAAGATAAGATTTCCCCCTCCTTCGGGAGCTAAAGGTTCCTTGTAGACGACGAGGTTGATAGGCCACAAGTGCAAGGGCAGTAATGTCTTTAGCTGAGTGGTACTAATAAACCGTGCGACTTAACCAATTTTTATTTCACAGTAGATTGTTAGCGGCTCGCATACAATACAGTCAAAAATTTTGAAAAAATTCCGGTGGTTATGGCGGAGGGGTTCCACCTCTTCCCATTCCGAACAGAGTCGTTAAGCCCTCCAGCGCCGATGGTACTGCCTTGGTAACGAGGTGGGAGAGTAGGTCATCACCGGATTTTAATTTTAAAGGCTGCTTTGATTTCAAAGTAGCCTTTTTTATTTTGTATGGAATAGAAAAAGCATCCCAGTGGTTCAGATTTCTATTGCCGTTTGCTTTCCTGCTTATTAGCCAAGATTCCGTGCTTTTCCTCTTGTAATAAGGAAACTGCAAATGCCTTTTCGCCTCACTCTTGTCATTCGTCCGCTGCTTCCCTTCGTTTTTATTTTGTGGATTGGTTGCTCTCACATTGTTGATGTAGACTATGACAGCATCAGTACAATCCATTATTCGCAGCATATTCAGCCAATCTTTAATCAAAAATGTATGTCTGCTAGTTGTCATAACTCTGTGGATCGCGCTTCGGGTTTACAATTGACTTCTTGGAATGATTTGATCACAGGCTCATCCCACGGTGAAGTTATCATTTCCGGAAGTGCGAAGCATAGCCACTTAGTCGAGCATATACGCGGCCTCGCCACGCCCAGGATGCCATTGGGAAGAGACACTCTATCAGCAAGTATGACTCGGTTTATCGCACGTTGGATTGATGAAGGCGCCAAAAACGACGCGGGCCAGCGCCCATACGAGGGACTCACCCAAAAGGCTTATGTCACCAATCAAGGTGATGACTTGGTTTCCGTGATTTCTACGGAACACAATCTCGTCACGCGTTTGATTCCAGTCGGCAACTCCCCGACATTGGATGTGCCACACAATCTCTGGGTCGATAGACAAAACAAGTACTGGTACGTCTCGCTGATCGCAGCCGGCGAAGTTTGGAAGTTCGACGTGGCGACCGACTCGTTTCAAGGCAAGGTTCGAGCGGGGAATTCTTCCGCGAACATCGTCGCTACGCCTGACGGTAATCGAATTCTCGCAACGGATTGGGACGTGTTTAATGACGGTAGGATCGTGCGTGTAATCGACGCCGTAAATTTGACGGTCATGAGAGAATTGGAAGTCGGCATCGCTCCGCACGGCATCAATTTCAGTCACGACGGTCAATTCATTTACATCACCAATTATCTTTCCGATAGCGTCTCCATTTTGCGCGCGAGCGATTATGAAGAGGTTGAGCGCGTACTCCTTGCGCCGGATGTCAATCCCATCAAATCCTCACTTTACCAGCCTCTGCAAGTAGTCTTGACGCCCGACGATCGTTTTGCATACGTGAGTTGCTTCAATTCAAATGAAGTGCGCGTGATTGATGCCGCCTCAAAAACGGTGAGCGCCGTTGTGCCGGTTGGAACTCACCCGTTTCTTTTGGAAGTCACGCCCGATGGCCAATTCGTCTATGTCGCGAACCAAGGCTCCAATGACGTGACTATTGTCCGCGTGTCAGACAATCAGGTCGTAACGACGATAAAAAGTCGATCGTTTGCTAGTCCGCATGGCGTCGCCTTCACAGCGGATGGGCGCTATGCCTATGTGACCAATGAAAACCTGAGTGGCAACTTTCCTCCTCATCACCCAACGGAGCGCAGCGGCAACATCGGCAATGTGCAGGTTATTGACACGCAAAATTTGCAGGTTCTCAAAACCATAGAAGTTGAGGTCGATCCGACTGGGATAGTGGTTTTGCCGAAATGAGCATTGCTGAATGCTCATGCGTGGTCGTATTATTGCGCAATGGCCGCATTGGCAATACTCGGAACATCACTTGCTTGGGCAAAATATTCTCAAATAAAGCGCCCCAACCTTAATCTCTTCGTAATGCCTCAGTTACCGGTGGAGTAGCGCGGGCGTCCCCGCCTGCAGACAAGGATGTCTGCGCTACGTTTTCCACCAATAACTGAGGCATTACATCTCTTCTGAAAAAGCGCTTGCTTTCGCGTTCAAATTTCTGTATCATCAATCTTAATATTTATGATGATACCATGTTTCGGTCTAAAGCCGAGCGTCCCGCTCAGACTTTGGACCTTTTTCAATAAATAAAGAGTTCTTTGACAACTGGTAATAGCCGACATTTGGCCAACCCTGTTCGGAAAGTCACGCACAAAGTGGCTTGGTATTGTGCATGTGACTGAGAGCAGTGTTGCTTGTTCGTTTTTTCTTGAACAAGCAACGACCAGTCAAACTCAAAACCTCTCAGATGGGAGTAACGACGAGTGCTCTTATAGAGCCGGCGTTGAACTCCCAGGAAAAATTCAAGGAATGATATGAGGAAAGAGATTTTTATCAATTCCTCGGTTGGCGAAACGAGGATCGCAATCCTCGAAGACTCAAGACTGGTGGAACTCTTAACTGAGCGGCCTGAAAATGAGCGTATGGTGGGTGACATATACTTGGGAAAGGTCGTCAATGTTGTGAAGGGTATGCGCGCAGCGTTCGTCGATATCGGGCAGGAACAAGATGCGTTTTTGCATTTCAGCGATATTGGGGATACGTTGTACGACTACCGTGCTTTTTTGGAGCCGGAAGAAGGCTCGCAGAACGGGCAAATCCGTGCGCGTAGCGATCATCGCCCCATACCAAGAGAAGGCCAGGAGATTCTGGTTCAAATCATCAAGGAGCCGATTAGCACCAAAGGTTGCCGCGTGACAACCGAGTTGTCCATCGCGGGGAGATTTATGGTACTCGCTCCCAATGGTGAGATCGAAGGCGTTTCCAAAAAGATTATGAGCATCAAAGAGCGGCGTCGTCTCAAGAAAATCGTTCAGACTTTACGTCCGAATGGTTTCGGGCTGATCATTCGAACGGTCGCCGAGAATAAAGACGAAGACGCTCTGCGCGCCGATCTTGACAACGTGCTCAAAACTTGGCGGAAAACGCAAGAACGCCTCAAACGCGAGAGGCCCCCTTCTCTGGTGTATAAGGATCTCAGCATGGCTTCCAGCGTGATTCGGGATTTGTTCACGCTGGACATTGATCGTGTGGTCGTGGATTCACGGAAACTGCACCAACAAACGATTCAGTACCTCAAGGAAGTCACCTCGCAGCTCATCGATCGAGTAGAATTATATCGCGGCAAGAAGCCGTTGTTCGACATGTATGGCATCGAGCAAGAAATCGAAAAAAGCCTTGCTCGCAAAATTTGGACGAAGAGTGGCGGGTACATTCTCTTCGACCATGCGGAAGCGCTCACTGCCATTGATGTCAACAGCGGCAAATTCATGGGCCGTGCGCACCATGATGAAAACGCCTTGCGCATCAACCTCGAGGCCGCAAAGGAAATTGCCAGACAGCTTCGCTTGCGCGACATTGGCGGCATCATCGTCGTCGATTTTATTGACATGACCGATATGCGCTGCCGCAAGCGTTTGCAAGATGAGTTCCGCAGAGAATTGCGAAAAGATCGCGCGCAATCGAACATCAGCGCCATTAGTGAATTCGGCCTGATCGAGATGACGCGTGAAAGAGTTCGTCCGAGTTTGTTGTTTTCCTATACCGAAACGTGCCCGACCTGTGACGGCACCGGAAGGATGATCTCAAAAGCTACTGTGCTCACTCGCATGGAGCGCTGGTTGATGAGATACAAACTCGTGGGTGGCGAACGTAGCTTGGGCTTGATGGTCCATTCTGAAATGGCAAAGTTTCTCACGACCGGCTTGCGCAGCCGTATCCGCCGCTTGATGTGGCGCTACTGGCTCAAAATTCAAGTGCTCCCGGATGACACCTTACGAATGGAAGAGTTTAAATTCATTTCCAAACGCGAGGGCAGGGAAATCACGATTTAAAGCACGCCGTTGCAAGAGATTATAAACCCAAAGCTGCCGCCAAATCGGGAAAATTTCGCCTTGACAAAAAGCGGGGTCATGTTTATATTGCCCCGCTTTTTTTATTTCATTAGTTGAGCAAATTAATATCGCGCAAGGAGTATTCGATGTACGCAATGGTTGAAATCGGCGGTCAGCAATTTAGGGTTGAAAAAGATAAGACGATTAACACGCAAAAATTGCATGGTGAAGTCGGAGATAATGTGAATTTCGACCGCGTGTTGTTGGTAGCTGAGGGTGAGCAAATTCGCATCGGCCAGCCCACCGTGAAGGGTGCGAACGTGGCAGGAACTATTGTTGACCAATTTCGTGATGAGAAAGTCCTCATCTTCAAAAAGAAGCGGCGCAAAAGCTACCGCCGCAAAAACGGTCATCGACAGTCCTTGACCAAAGTTCGTATTGACACGATTAGCCTGTAACCTAGACTTTCATTATACACACTGAGCAGTCCCACGTATCAGGGCTGCGCTATGAAAAGGAGCAAAACGCATGGCACATAAAAAAGGGGTTGGCAGTTCGCGTAATGGACGTGACAGCAATCCGCAATTTATGGGCGTCAAAAGATATGATGGGCAAGCCGTCAGAGCAGGCAATATTCTGGTACGCCAACGCGGTACGCGCATCCATCCAGGCGACAATGTCGGCAAAGGCAGCGACGACACCTTGTTCGCTTTGATCGACGGCAAGGTCAAATTTCAACGCTTAGACAAATTCAGAAAAAGGGTTAGCATTCTGCCCGCGTAACGTAACGCAGAGTTCTCATCTGCAATCAATCCCCGCTTATGATATGATTTGAAACGAGGCCAAGTTACAATTCAACTTGGCCTTTTTTATTTTAACCAGGAAATGGAGGTTCATATGAAGATCACGGTTGTTGGTGCAGGACACGTCGGCGCAACCACCGCTTTGCGCCTTGCCGAAAAGAGGTTGGCGAATGAAGTCGTGCTGATCGACATTCTGGACGGCGTTCCCGCGGGCAAAGGGCTCGACTTGTGGGAATCCGCTCCCATTGAGGGCTTTGATTGCAAAGTCATCGGCACGACGAATGACTACGCGCTCACGAAAAACTCCGATCTCGTCGTCATCACCGCAGGCTTGGCGCGCAAACCCGGCATGAGCCGGGACGATTTGCAAGAGAAGAATGCGGGCATTATCAAAGGCGTCACCGAAAGCGTCGCCAATAATTCACCGCAGTGCAAAATTTTGATGGTCACCAATCCGCTGGATGTGATGACCTACGTCGCGATGAAAGTCAGCGGCTTCGAGCCAAACCGCGTGTTCGGCATGGCCGGCGTGTTGGATACCGCGCGCTATCGCACGTTCATCTCAATGGAATTGAACGTCTCCGTGCGCGATATTAGCGCCCTCGTGCTCGGCGGTCATGGCGATGACATGGTGCCGCTGCCGCGCCTCACGACCGTCGGCGGCATTCCTTTGCCGGAGTTGCTGAGTCAAGATCGCATCAAAGCCATTGTTGATCGTGCGCGCAACGGCGGTGCAGAAATTGTGAAATTTCTCAAAGAAGGCAGTGCGTATTATGCGCCCTCCGCCGCAGTTGCGGAAATGGCCGAATCCGTGTTGCGCGATTCCAAACGCGTTCTGCCTTGCGCTGCGTGGCTCAACGGCCAATACGGCTTGAAAGATGTCTACGTCGGCGTGCCTGTGAAGCTCGGCAAAAACGGCGTCGAACAAGTGTATGAATTGAAACTGAACGATGAAGAAATGAAGATGCTGCACGAGTCGGCAAATCATGTGAAAGAGAGCATCGCGAAGTTGAAGTTGTAAGGTTAATAAACCTTCCGGGCCTGAAAAACCTGGAAGGTTTCTCACCAAAAATTGAACTCTATGGACCTCAACTACATCGCCCTCGCTATTCCCGTTTTTATCCTCCTCATCGTTGTCGAGCTTGCCTTTGCCTGGCATGAAAAAAAAGAATTCTATCGCTTCAATGACGCCATCAACGACATGAGTTGCGGCGTGGCGGATCAAGTGGTGGGGATTTTTTCGAAGGTGCTCATCTTTGCGGGGTATTTGTGGCTCTATGAAAATTTTCGGCTGCTCGAAATCTCTTCGAAGTCGGTTGCAGCATGGGTGGCGCTTGTGTTCGGCGTGGATTTTTGCTATTACTGGTTTCATCGCGTGAGCCATCGCATGAATGCGCCGTGGGCCGCGCATATCGTGCATCATCAAAGCGAGGAATTCAATCTCGCCGTGGCTTTGCGTCAAAGTGTGTTTCAAAGCTGGTTCTCGTGGATTTTTTATCTGCCGCTCGCGCTCCTCGGGTTTCCCCCGGCGATGTTTCTCACCGTTTCCGCCTTCGATACACTCTATCAATTTTGGATTCACACCCGCGCCATCAACAAACTCGGGCCGCTCGAATGGATTCTCAACACGCCCTCGCACCATCGTGTGCACCACGGCCGCAATCCGAAATATTTAGACAAAAACTACGCGGGCATTTTCATCATTTGGGATCGCATGTTCGGCACCTTCGAGCCGGAAGTCGAGCCCGTGGTTTATGGCGTTACTGAGCCGCTCAACAGTTGGAATCCGATTTGGGCGAATTTTTATTATTGGGCCAAGCTCCAAAACCTCGCGAAAAAATTTCCGCGTGTGAGCGATCGCGTGAAGGTCTTCTTTATGCCACCCGAATGGCGGCCTTCCGGTATGGCGCCCTTGCCGCCGCATCCGGACGTCAAGCCCGAAACCTACGTTAAATATGACACCAGCATTCCCACCGGCTTGATGCTTTACGTGCTTGTGCAATTCGTGCCCGTGGTCGCAGCAACGTTTCTTATTCTGCAAATGGAAAACAAATGGTCGACGCTCACACTCATAGGCGTAGCGGGATTGATCTTGTTTGCCATTCTAACTTTGGGTGGGATTCTGGATAGAAAGGGGTGGGCCTTTAAGTGGGAGATAGTGCGGCTCATCGTGCAAACGGCGAGCGCGATGATGGTCATACGATACCAAAACTTTGTGCTGTCAGCAGCCGCTAATTTGTTTCTGGCTTCCGTCTTTATCTACTGGCTTCTGCAATATCGTCCGGTCTTCCGAGAAAATAGCGCAATTGCCGTCGAAGCATGAATGCCCCTGGCGGCAATTCGTTTGATGATGCGCCTTTCGCTAGCGTTTCATTCTGACGCTGGCAAGGGACTTGTCACCTCTAACACAACCTCCCAATTTTTCTTTTCGCCGCGTTTCCACATGCGAACATAATAACCCTTTTCTGTTGCGTTGCCTTCGCGTTTGAGTTCGTATGAACCTATGGTGTAGCCCAAATCTGCGCTGTTCGCCACTTCGACGTGCGAAGGCTTCCAAGTCATTTGTCTCTCATGCTCCGCAGAGAATTTTCCAATGTTCTCTTTGCCGATGATCGGCAAGTTGTTCTGGCGATACCAGCGCGCGTCCTCATTCACATATTCCTGCACTGCCGCGAGATGGCCTTGCGTTTCGGAAGCCTGTGCGAAGGCATGATCGCTCCGCAAAAGCGCTTCGCGTTCCGCGACCGGCCTCGACTCTTGCAAGGCTCGCCTCGAGGCACTGTATCTCTCGCCGCTCGAGTTCCAATCTTCGCTCAATTTCGTTGCTGGCGCAGGCTGACGAATGCCGAGATCGACAACGACTTTCCACGCCCCATCATTTTGCTTTTTCCACACGGAAAAATAGTGGCCATATGCCGGCGGTCTTTTTTGCGGACTCTTGTCCGTCATTTCCCACGGGCCGGTCGTATAGCCCAAATCGCCGGCTTGCGAAATATCGGCATAGATCGGATACCAATTCAAAGTTACGGGCGCGTCTTCCAGTTTTTCATACCATGGCTTGGCATTGATGGGATGCGGGCGAAACACGGTCGCACTATCCGCCAAATAACTCAGAAAGGCGTGTTGAATGCCATGTGTAACCGAGGCCTTCGCAAAATCGCGCTCGGCCTGCACGAGCGCCGACAGCGCCGCGTTCGATTCTTGCCGTTGCGCACAAGCCGTGGCGGCGAGCGTGAAAACAAGCAATACGCGTATACGCATCAATGCCCTCATGGCGAATCCTCTCGTGTTGGTTGGTGGGGAAAGTTGTTTCGGCGAAAAGTATAGCCTAAAAAATGTGATCACAAACTTGCTGCGATGAATCGGAGAATGGTCCGGTCAAACAGGTGCGGTTCGCCTTTACGAGCCTCGGGAATGAGCAACAAAAGCTTTGTATCCTCGCCACAGAGTTGTTACCTTTACTCAAAATAATTTTCAGCAGGAATGAATGAGATGACCTGCCCTCGTTGCGGCTTCGAAAACCCTCCACGTTTCAAGTTCTGCGGCGAATGCGGTGCGCCGCTGGCGGCGCGGCCGCAGCCCGAACGCCGCCAGTTGACCGTCATGTTTTGCGATTTGGTCGACTCCACAAAATTTGCGAGCCTGCTCGATCCCGAAGAGCTCCGCAATCTAATTCGCGAGTATCAGAGTGTGTGTGCGCAATCCATTGCACGTTACGAAGGCCATATTGCGCAATATCTCGGCGATGGTGTGCTGGTATACTTCGGCTTTCCGTTCGCGCATGAGGACGATGCGCAGCGCGCCGTGCGCTCCGGTTTGGAGATTATTGCAGGCATTACGCGGCTCAATGAAAGCCGGCAGGCGCGGGACAGCATGCGTTTTGCGGTGCGTATTGGCATTCACACCGGTCTCGTGGTCGTGGGAGAGGTCGGTGGCGGCGAGCGCCGCGAGTTGCTCGCGCTGGGTGAAACGCCGAATCTCGCAGCGCGTTTGCAAGCTCTTGCCGAACCGGATACGATCATCATCAGCGCTGCGACACATCATCTCGTGCACGGCTATTTTGAATGCCAATCGCGCGGCGACAAAAAGATGAAAGGCATTGCGCAGGCGATTGGGGTTTATCAAGTTCTCAAAGAAACCGGCGCGCAGACGCGGCTCGATGTGGCTGCGCGCGGCGGATTGACGCCTCTCATCGGCAAAGATCATGAGTTGGAGCGCATGCTTTCTTGTTGGCAAAGTGTGAAAGCCGGCAAGGGACAGGTGGTTTTGCTCAATGGCGACGCGGGTCTCGGCAAATCACGATTGGCGCAGGCTTTCAAAGAAAGCATTGCGGCCGATCCACATTTGCTGCTAGAGTGCCGCTGTTCGCCGTATCATCAAAACAGTGCGCTGTATCCGCTTATCGATTTGCTGCAACGCAAGCTCGAGTTTCGCCGCGAAGAATCTCATGCCGACAAACTGCACAAGCTGGAGCAGTTCCTGCAAGATTTCGCGACGAAGCTGGAAGAGGTGCTCCCTCTCTTTGCGGCATTGCTGTCGTTGCCGCTCTCCGAACGTTACCAGCCTTTGGGGTTGCCGCCGGATCGCGAAAAACAAAAGAGCCTCGTCACTCTTTGTGATTTGCTATTGAAGATGGCATCACAACAGCCTGTGCTGGTCGTTGTAGAAGATTTGCATTGGGCCGATCCGTCCTCTTTGGAATTTCTCGGCCTTTTGCTTGACGCTTGCACACACACGCATCTGTTGCTTTTACTCACAGCGCGCCCGAGCTTTCAAGCACCGTGGAAAAATCAAACACACTTCACGCAGCTCAATCTCAACCGGTTGACCCCGCGCCAAGTGGAAACCATGCTGATGGAATTGACGCATGGGAAAACGATTCCCTCGGAAGTGCGCGCGCAGTTGGTGGGCAAAACTGACGGCGTTCCGCTGTTCGTGGAAGAATTGACCAAAATGGTTTTGGAAGCGGGTTTTCTCAAAGAAGGAAAGAAGTCCTACGAACTGGTGGGGCAGCTTCCGCCGCTGGCCATTCCTGCAACGCTGCAAGATTCGCTCATGGCGCGCCTCGATCGTTTGGCTGCGGTGAAAGAAGTTGCGCAAGTGGCCGCCACTTTAGGTCGGGAATTCAGCCTGGAATTGCTGCGCGCGGTATGGCCGCACGATCAGGAAACCTTGCAAAAAGAGCTGAAACGATTGAGCGAGGCCGAATTGATCTATCAACGCGAAAACTCCTCGCGCGAAATTTATTACTTCAAGCATGCGTTGATTCAAGAGGCCGCATATGAATCACTGCTCAAAAGCAAACGGCAGCAATATCACCAGCGCATCGCGCAGGTGCTCACGGAAAAGTTTTTGGAGACCGTGGCCTCCCAACCGGAAATTATCGCGTATCACTACACGGAAGCCGGCAATCATGCCACTGCGGTCGCTTTCTGGCTGTGGGCGGGAGAACGCTCGCTCGCACATTCCGCGCATGCCGAAGCCGTGCACCACCTTACCAAAGGCTTGGAGTTGATCACGGGTTTGCCCGATACGCTGCAGTTTCGCCAGCAAGAATTGGATTTGCTCAACTCCCTCGGCGTCGCCTTGATCGCGACGAAGGGCTATGCGGCGCCGGAAGTCTTTCGCACTTTCACGCGTGCCTGGGAACTTTGCCAACAGTTGGGCTGCGCCGGCGCCGCGAACGGAATGCTTGTGCTTTTGGGATTATGGGAAACGACGTTGCTCCGTGGAGACTTGCAGAACGCGCACGCTCTCGCTGAACAATGCCGGCAATTGGCGCTGCGCAACCCTGAACGCGCGCACCAACTCGTGGGTCACGTCACCCTCGGGGTCACGCAATTTTATTTGGGAGAATTTCGCGCCGCGCTGGAGAACTTGCAACGTGGCTTTCATCTTTACAACCGTCGTGAATTTGAGGGCGAGGCTTTTTTGTATGGGCAAGATCCCGGCGTGGTTTGCCTCAGTTATCTCGCGCATCTATTGTACATACTCGGTTATCCCGCACAAGCGCGCGCGAAAGATCACGAAGCCATGACCTTGGCCGAGGAGCTGGCGCATCCGTTTTCTTTGGCGTTCGCGCTGAATTTTAGCGCGGATTTGCACGAGCACTTTGGAGAGTCGCAACAAACTTTGGCAAGAATCGAAAAGCTGATCGCACTGGCACAAGCGCAAGGTTTCACCTTTTGGGTGACGAGCGGCAAAATAAGCAAAGGGCGCACGCTGCTAAAACTCGGCCGCAAAATGGAAGGCCAACTCTTGATTCAAGAAGCGATCGAAGAGTTTCACCTGTCCGGCGCGATTTTAGGAAAGCCCGCGGGCTACGCCATGCTTGCGGAAATTCACCTCGAGCTTGAGCAAGTTGCGGAAGGGCTGCGCCTGCTCGAAGAAGCGTTGCACTGCATGAATGCCAGCGGCGAACGTATCATGGAGTCTTTGTTGTTTCGCGTGAAGGGCGAGCTTTTGCTGGCCTGCGGCGCAGAAAAATTTTCCGAGGCGGAAGCCTGGCTAACGCGGGCGCTCACCGTTGCGCAACAACAATCAGCGAAGTCATTAGAGCTGCGCTCGGTCATGAGCTTGTGCCAATTATGGGAGCAACAAGGCCGCCGTGCTCAAGCCTATCAGGCGCTGGCTGAAATTTATGCTTGGTTCAAGGAAGGCTTCGATACGCAAGATTTGCGGGAAGCAAAGGCTCAGCTTGAGGAATTATCGCGACCGTGAGTTTTTGGGGAAAAATCAAAAAGCCACGAGCTCAACTCGTGGCTTTTCTGTTGAAACTAGATTTCTGCTGCACGCTCATTGGCATGTGGCATCATTCAGTTGCGAGTCCCAGCATGCCTTCTCGCCGCCTTTATAGTTCGGCGCTTTGATGTAGCCCGCTTTCGTGATCGCGTCCCACTCAATTGTCACCGTCGTATTCTCGGAAGCATCGTAGTAGATGACGGTGCGGCCCGCGCCATTCGTATTGTACGTCACTTTATCGCCATAAGTCGCCACGCCTTGCTCGATCGCAGTCAGCTCAAGGTTGGCGTGTGTTTGATCCGTGGCCTGCCAATCGATGCGCAGAACTTTGATGGCGCTTGCCGGGCGCAGCGCATCATAAATCTCCCAATAGCCGGTTTTGTTGTCGAGCTTGGCCCGGCCTTCATACCACAAAAAGTCAGTCAATGCCGGCGTTACGCCCGTGGTGCTAATGCGCATTTCAAACACGGCCTCGGTTGCCGGCACGTCAATCCATCCTGCCAGATCCGCTTTGAAAGTTTTAGGCCCATCGTTGACGTTAAAAATCCAATGAAACTTGCCGTCCTCTTTGAGCACAGGTTGCTGCGAAATCGCGGCGGCAAAAGTCAAAGTCGGCACGCTGAGAATCGTGGCTACCGCGAGATTGATCGTGGCGACCGTCAATCGTGCCGTAATGAAGTTTTGCCCAATCGCACTGGCCTCGGCCTGTCCTTTGGGCAGCGCCTGGTTGAAGTCGCTCAAATCCATCGCCATCGAGCTTTGCGGCGGCAGAGTGGGCTGCTGTTGGTTGTCCGGGCTCGCCGGATTCTTGTCGCATGCGGTCATGAGTACGTGTACTGCTATCAGCGCCACGACAAAGAGTTGGTTGAGAAGTGTTTTTTTCATCACGAATCCTCCTGACGAAGTTTTAAGAATGGAGTGAATTGTTTTGCTCTTTATCCTTTCAAGTATCATGCCGTTGAGCCTATGAGCTTGCATGAGTTGTTTTTAAAGAAATACGCCAACAACGCAACTTGATTTCGAAACTCCGGCCTGTGAAAAATTTCAACAGTGTTGCCGTTTGGCAACGAATTGGAAAGAGTGATGAAAATGAACCGCGCCTCTTCTTGCTGTCATGCTGGAAGCATTTTATTGCGTGCTTCGTTCGACGCCCAATAGGCTTAGGGCAGAATAATTTGCCGGCAATGAGATTTGAAATAGACCCGCCGCTAAATCATCCCGCCAAAGCTTTTTGCTGATTGAGCTACTCGTTTTGCTGCGTCGTATCCTTCCGCACTGCGCTTTGCACTAACGCGGCTTTCGCCGCAATCTCCGCGGCAAGCGTTTCTGCCATTTGCCGCAGTTGCGCAGAAGAGCCGCCCTTCGCATAGCAAGCCGCCAGCGCTTCACCCGTTTGGACATTGAGCACGCGCGCATCGGCCTCGAATGCTTGCGCGGGCTTGCTCAAAGTTCCGACGACGACGGCTTGCACTCCCAGAATATTTCCGACGGCTACAGCGGTCTCGCTTTCCAAAGCGCCGCTTTGTCCCAATGCCTGCTCTGCAAACACACGTTCGAGCTGGCTGCGCTCGACGATGCGATAGTCGTTGCGATTGATCAAAGCCGTGGTCAGCATTTCTGCGAGGGTTTTGCCCAGGCTCTGCTCGGCAGAATCCGCGTGCGCATCGCTAAAGGGAAAAACTGCGAGCAAGGGCTTATGGTTGGGCGCTTCCGAGGCAATATTTGCCGGCGGCAGAGCAGGTGTGGCAACTTGTGGCGCAGGCCATTGCAAGAGCTTGGGATTTTCATTCTTAAAACGCGCGAGCAAACGATTTGCTTCGGCCTCCTCCGGTTGTCCGGCGGAATAACGAACGGCTTTGCGCAAGTGATCGAATGCCGCCAAGTTTTTGTGCTCTTGCAGCAGAACTTGCGCGGCCACGAAGTGCGCACGAGCATTTTGGGGCTGCAAGCGCAATGCAGTCTCCGCGTAACGATGTGCCGCCTCGAGTTTGTGGTCTTTGAGATAAAGCAAAGCCGCGCCCGCATAAGCATTCGCGTTGCGCGCATCGAGTCGAATGGCCTCTTCGAATTTGAGCAATGCCAACCGGTTTTTGCCCTGCTGCATCAACGCCAAACCTTCGCTCGTTAAGCGCTCGGAGCGGTTTTCCTTCAAACGAAGCTGTGCGCGTGGTTGTGTGCGCAATTGCGCCGCGGCTTCGAAAACGAAAGTCGCCAGCGTTCCTGCCAGCAGTAGAATGGTCACGAGATACTTCATGTGTTCTCCATAAAAAGCTTTGAGGCTTCCTTCGTGAAGCTTCACGCCGTTTGCGGCAATGGCTTCACCAACATCTTATCGACACGGTTGCCGTCCATGTCCATTACTTCGAAGCGCAAACCGTTCCACTCGAAGTGCTCGCCGGTGGCGGGAATGTGCTCAAGATAGACCATCACGAAGCCGCCGAGGGTCTCGAAATCGCCGCGGTCATCACCGGGCAGCTCGGAAAGATCGAAGAGTTGCTTGAATTCGTCGATGGGCAAATAGCCGTCAATGAGCCACGAGCCGTCCTCGCGCTTGACGACCTGCGCCTGTTCGGCCGTTCCGAGATTCGGCATGTCGCCCACGATCGCTTCGAGAACATCATTCAGCGTGAGCAATCCCTGCATCTCGCCGTACTCGTCGATGGCAATGGCGATGTGCGTGCGCGAACTTTTGAAGAGCTCAAGCACTTTTAGCGCGCGCATTCTTTCGTGCACGAATAAGGGCTTGCGCAAGAGCGGGCGCAGATCAAACATTTGCCCGCTCAAGATATGCGCCACCAAATCCTTCACGCGTACCACGCCGAGAAAATTATCCGTGCTGCCCTGACAAACCGGAAAGCGCGAGTAGCCGCTGCCGGCGATTTTTTTGCTCATTTCTTCCATGGTATCATCGAGATCGAGCCAGACAATATCGCTGCGCGAGGTCATCAACGTGCTCACGCGGCGCTCTCCCAGGCGAAACACGCGCTCGACGATGTCCTGCGCGGCCTCTTCGAACACTCCGGCTTCCGTGCCCTGGTCGATCATGGCTTTCACTTCTTCTTCCGTTACCGGCGGATCTTCGGAGGGTTTAATGCGAAACAAGCGCAACACGCCTTCGGTCGAAAAGCTCAAAATCCGCACGAAGGGCGAAGCAAACACGGACAGGCCGCGCATGAATCTCGCCATTCCCGCTGCAATGCGCTCGGGATGATAAAGCGCCAAGCGTTTCGGCACGAGCTCGCCGATAATGAGCGAGAGATAGGTGATGCCGACAACGACCAGCCCTAGTGCGAGCGATTCGCTATGCGGCTGCAGCCAGGAGACGGTATTGAGTGTCACGGCCAGTTTCTCCGCGATGGTTGCGCCGCCAAAAACGCCCGCCAAAGTCCCAATGAGCGAAATGCCAAATTGCACTGTGGACAAAAATCGATTGGGGTCGTTCGCCAATTCCAGCGCCACGCCGGCGCTATCGTGTCCTTCCTCCGCTAATTGCTGCAAGCGCAGCTTACGCGCCGAGACCAATGCCGTCTCCGACATGGCAAAGACGCCGTTAAGAATAATCAGCAGTATGATAAAAACAATTTCGACAGTCATGCTTGTTCCTCACAGACATGATTCATACTCGTTCCGCTGTTGTTTGGAGCGCCAAGCTCCATAACGCAGCATTCAAACTGCGAGCATGCGGCGCGCAAAAAGAAGTTTGCAGCACCGCCTCAATCGTAACGAGCACATTTTTTAGATTGATGAAACTGCGACGGCCTTGCCGCTGCTGAGCGCTTCGGTTGCCGCCACCGCCAGTTGTAAGGCGGCGAAGCCGTCTTGCATCGTAATCGGCGGCTCGCGGTCCGCCCGAACATTGTCAACGAAGTTTTGCAATTGCGCCGGATAGGCTTGCGCAAAGCGCTCCATGAAATAGGGCACCACGTCGTGCGCGATGTGATTCTGCTTCATCACCAACAATGGCGTTTCGCGCAAATAGCCGACGCGCAGCGTGCCGTGCGTGCCCACAATCTCCGTGGCGATATCATAGCCATAAACGCCGTTGCGCGTCAGATCAATCGTCCCGATTTGTCCTTCGGCGAATTGCAGCGCGAGGATCGCGGTATCGATATCGCCAATGCTATGCAGCTCGGGATATGCCAACGCGTTGCCGAGCGCTGCGACGGTATGAATCTCGCCCACCAGCCAGCGCGCCAAATCGAAATCGTGAATGCCCATATCGATAATCAAACCGCCGCTGTTCTTCGGATCGGCATATTCCAAACTCGGACGGAAAGGATCGCGCGAGGTGGCGCGAAATAAAATCGGCTTGCCGATTTCACCTGCTTCCAATTTCTGCTTTGCGGCCGCATAGCCCCTATCGAAACGGCGCATGAAACCCATTTGAAAGAACACGCCGTTCGCGGCGATCGCTTTCTGCATGGCATGCGCTTCCGCGAGCGCGAGCGCAAGCGGCTTTTCGCAAAAGATGGCTTTGCCGCGTTGCGCCGCTGCGATCACGAGATCGTGATGCGTGTTCGTGGGCGTAACGATGATGACCGCTGCGAGATCTTGCTCTTCGAGCAAGGCCGACGGCTCTGCATACCAGCGCGGAATCGCAAGCTCTTCTGCAATTTCCTGCGCGCGCGATGCATTGCTATCCGCGACCGCAACCAACTCGACTCCGGCGATGCTACGCACGAGATCGCGGGCGTATACTTTTCCCAGCCTACCCGCGCCGAGCAAACCAACTTTGAGTTTTGGCTTCATTATTTTCCGAAAGAATTTTAACGAACCGCGCATTCACGCGAATGTGCACTAGATTTTTATTCGCGTTCATTCGCGGTGGGCAGATTTGTTGGAAGCCATGGTTTCTTTCTTCACCAAACCGATCTTCACGGGAATCCCTTTCGGCAACTGCTCGCCTTTGAGCACACGCGCCGCGCTCGCAATCGCTACGCGTCCCATCTCTTCCGGAAATTGCGCGACCGAGGCCGCCATGGTTCCGGCCGCAATCGCGTTGCGTGCATCTGCCACCGCGTCAAAACCCACGACGGTAATTTGCGCGCTCTTGCCCGCAGCCGCGAGCGCCTCGATTGCGCCGAGCGCCATCATATCATTGCACGCAAAGAGCGCATCGAGATCGGGTTGCGCCTGCAAAATATTTTGAAACACATTGAAGCCTTGATCGCGTTCCCAGTTAGCCGGTTGTGAGGCCACGATTTGCATGTGCGGCGCTGCGCTCATGGCCGCGTGAAATCCGCGCAACCGCGAGTCCCCGGTTTCATGCCCGGGAATGCCTTCGAGCACTGCGACTTTTGCGCTGCCGTTGAAACGCTCCACGAGAAATTCTCCCGCAACACGCCCCCCTTCGAAATTATCCGAGCCGATGAACGTTTCATAGTGCACGCCCGCCTCTGCAACCGCAGCGGAGTCGAGGCGCGTATCAACGATGAGCACCGGAACGTTGGCCGCATTCGCCTTTGCAATCGCCGGAATGATTTCCTTTGAGCCGCTCGGCGTCAAACAAATCGCGCTGACTCTGGCTTGAATCAAATTCTCGATGATCTGCATTTGCTTTTCGACATCCAGTTCGCGCTCTGCGGCTTGCACGATCAGCTCGACGCTGTGCTCCTTTGCCGCGGCTTCCGCGCCGCGCTGCATGTCGATGAAGAACGGGTTGTTCAATGTCTTCATCACGAACGCGATTTTGGGCTGCGTGGTTGCGCTTTGTTCCGCGCTGCGCTGGCAGGCGGAGAACAGTAGCAGAGATAGCATGCCCATAAAACAAGCGAGTCGCTTCATCTTTCCTCTCCGAAATGATGGCCATGGTTTGAAAGCAGGCTTCGTGTTTTCGCAGTGAATGTAATCTCGCGGCGTCGCAAAAAACAATAGAATTGTATGGGCGCGGCGCACTCGTTCTGCTAAATCACAAACCGAAAAGCTGAGCAACGCGACAGAGAGCTTCAAACGTGATTTTATAAAAGTTCTTCTGCAAGCTCCGATGTGGAAATCGCTCTAATACGCTGTTGTTTTGATTCTGGCGAGCAACATCCCAATGTTGCGGCTGGATTGACTAATCTGAAGGGCAGCGTGGAAGGCCTTGGGTGAGGCTGAACAGGCCATCGAATATTTCGAGCAGGGACTGGCGATTGATCGCGCCGTGTATGGCGACAATCATCCGAGTGTGGCAAGAGAGTTGAATAATCTGGGGTCGGCGCATTTTGCGTTGGGGTAAAAGCAGAAGGCGAAACAGTATTTTCAGCCGGCGCACGCCCTCTTCAAGCACTTTTTCGGGTCGGCGCATCCCAACACAAAAACCGTAGCCCAGTGGCTGGCCGCGTGCGACGTGTAAAGATGTGCCGCCGGCACGTCTCTACAATTCACAATTACGAGAGACATGCCAGAAACTCATCAACGGTGAGACCCGCTTGTCGCAGAATGTTGGCCAGCGTTCCTTTGGGAAGGTCTTTACTATGAATGGGCACAGTCACCCGCCGTTCCGAATCTGTCGAATGCAGGAGTCGCGCATGGCTGCCGCTTTGATGATGAATATAAAAACCGGCTTTTTGCAACGCGCGCACAACTTCCTTCGGTTTAACAATGGGTAGTTTCGCCATTAGGTCGCTGGTAAAGTGATCGCCAAACGTTTTTTCACCGGCTCGCGATCAATGACAACATCCGCAGGAATTTCTTCGCCCAATTGTATAGCGCTTTCCAAATAACAACGAATCGCGTCTTCCGCCATGGCTTTCGCTTCGTCGAGCGTCTCGCCAAACGTGCAGATTTCGGGGATGGCCGGCACGACGACGTTGTATCCTCCCTCCGCGAGCGGCTCGAAAAATACTGTGTAGTTGTGCAGTCGCATAGCACCTCCGTGATCGTGGGAAGTTTTATACTCGTCGCGGGTTGGTTTGCAACTCCTCCTCAAGTTGTCATTCTGTCTCGAAAACGGGGCCTCGCACTGGGACGAGCTCCAAGTACGAGGGAAGGTCCTTATACAGAATGACAATTTAGAAAAGAACGCGACAATACAAGCCTGAAGCAGTTAATAAAATCTTTCCGCATAACAGATTTTTTCACATGATGTGATGATCGCGCCGTGCCACTCACACATTAAAATACTTCGCGTTCGGATGATGCACCACAATCGCGGAAGTCGATTGCTCGGGCACGAGTTGAAATTCTTCCGTGAGCGAAACGCCGATGCGCGCAGGATCGAGCAGGCGGAAGAGTTTGGTTTGATCTTCGAGATTCGGGCACGCGGGATAGCCGAACGAATAACGCGAGCCGCGATATTCCTGGCGGAACAACGCGGAGATGTCCTTCGCATCATCGGCAGCGAGTCCCAATTCCGCGCGCATGACTTTGTGCCAATACTCCGCAAGCGCTTCCGCGGTTTCCACACTCAGTCCATGAAAATAGAGATAGTCGCTATACTTGTCGCTTTCGAACAGTTGCTTCGAAATTTCCGTGGCGCGCTGGCCGACTGTCACAATGCTCATGCCGATCACGTCGCGTTTGCCCGAGGCGAGCGGCGCAAAGAAATCTGCGATGCAGCGCAAATTGCCTTCCTTTTGGCGCGGAAAAGTGAAACGCTCGATCTCGCGTTCGCCGTTCTCGTCAAAAATAATCACGTCATCGTTCTCGCTATTGCACGGGAAGTAGCCGTAGATCACTTGCGGCTGCAATGAGCCGTCCGCAATGCAACGTTGCTGCAACTCCGCGAGTATCGGCTCGAACTTGTCTTTCACGAGCGCATCATATTCCTGTGCGGAGAGTTTGCCGCGCCGCACTTGCCATTGCCCACGCAACAGCGCAATGGGATTGATGTAATCAAACACCGTCTTCAAATCAATCTCACGCACCACACGCGATCCATAAAACGGTGCGGTCGGAATCGCAACTGGCTGCCATTCCGGTTTGCTCGCAACAGTGATGGTCTCGACTTTTCGCTCAACTCTTTTCTGTTTGCGATCCTCAATCCTCAACCCTCGATCCTCGATCTTCTGCGCCCCACCGCTGCTGCAAACCTCTTCCATGAAGTGCAATCCTGCGAACGCATCCTTGCCATAACCGAGCGTGCCTTTGTAAATCGCGCGCAAATCTTCTTCAACATATTTGCGCGTGAGCGCCGCGCCGCCGAGAATGACGGGCATTTGAATGCCGCGCTCGTTGAGCACTTCGAGATTTTCTTTCATGATGAGCGTGGATTTCACAAGCAAACCGCTCATGCCGATGACTTCGGCTTTGTGTTCAGCAACCGCGTGCAGCATTTGCTCGATGGAAACTTTGATGCCGAGATTGACGACTTTATAGCCGTTGTTGGTGAGAATGATGTCAACCAAATTTTTGCCGATGTCATGCACGTCGCCCTTCACCGTGGCGAGCACCATCGTGCCTTTGGCCGCGCCTTCGACTTTTTCCATGAACGGTTCGAGATGTTTCACCGCGGTCTTCATCGTTTCTGCGGATTGCAACACGAACGGCAATTGCATTTGGCCGGACCCGAACAACTCGCCGACGACTTTCATGCCGTCGAGCAGATGATTGTTGATGATTTCGAGCGGCGGATATTTTTGCATGGCCTCGTTGAGATCCGCCTCGAGGCCTTGTTTGTCGCCGTCAATGATGCGGCGCTTCAAACGCTCTTCCACTTCTTTCGGGCGCTCGACTGCGACTCTTTGTTGCGCGCCTTTGTCGGCATAATAGGCAATGATCTCTTGCACGGGATCGGAAATGCACTTGCCGCTTTCATCAAACTTGCGTTCATCAAAAATCAAGCGACGGTGCAGCTCGCGCTCTTCTTCGCCGATCTTGTGCAGCGGAAAAATTTTTGAGGAATGCACGATGGCCATGTCGAGGCCGGCTTGCACGGCATAATACAAAAACACGGAATTGAGCACGTGACGCGCGTGCGGCGAGAGTCCGAACGAAACATTGCTGACGCCGAGAATGGTGCGCACCTCGGGCAACTCCGCTTTGATGCGGCGAATGGCCTCAATCGTTTCCATTCCGCTCTTGCGAAACTCCTCGTCGCCGCTGCCGAGCGTGAAGGTGAGGCAATCGAAAATCAAATCTTGCGAACGCATGCCGTATTTATTCACGGCGAGATCGTGAATGCGCTTCGCAATCGCGACTTTAGCCTCCGCGGTTTTTGCCATGCCCTTCTCGTCAATCGTGAGCGCAATCGTGGCCGCGCCGTATTTCTTGCACAGCGGCAGCACGTGTTGCATGCGCTCTTCGCCGTCTTCGAGATTGATGGAGTTCACAATCGCGCGGCCCGCGATGCGTTGCAATGCCGCGTCGATCACTTGCCATTCGGTGGAGTCGATCACGAGCGGCACGGAGACTTGCGTGTTCAACTTTTCAATGAGCGGAATCATGTCCGCGACTTCATCGCGACCGACATAGGCCACGCACACGTCGAGCATGTGCGAGCTTTCGCGCACCTGCTCTTTGCCCATCGCGACCATGGCTTCCCAATCTTGCGCGGCGAGCAACTCGCGAAATTTTTTCGAGCCGTTCGCGTTCAAACGCTCGCCAATGAGAATCGGCGGCGGATCGAGATGCAGCGGCACGCTGTTGTACAAACTCGCGGCAGAAGGAATGAAAGCGATATTGCGGCCTTTGGGCGCGAGATTGCCCACGGATTGCACGAGCGCTGCGATGTGTTTGGGCGTGGTGCCGCAACAACCGCCGACGATCTGCACGCCGAGATCTTTTACAAAATGCGAAAGGTATTGCGTTAGTTCTTCGGGCGTGAGTTTGTAGTGCGCGCGGCCGCCGACGTTTTCGGGCAAGCCTGCGTTGGGCATGCAGAACACGGGATAGGGACTGTTGCTCGCGAGATAGCGAATGTTTTCCGACATTTCTTTCGGGCCGGTGGCGCAGTTCATGCCGATGGCTGCAAGCTCGAACGGCTCGAGCGCAGTGAGCGCGGCAGAGATGTCGCTGCCCAAAAGCATTGTGCCCATCGTCTCCACTGTGACGCTCGCGATCACCGGCACGCGCACGCGCTTGTCCGCAAAGTATTCGAAGATTCCGCCGAGCGCGGCTTTGACTTGCAACAAGTCTTGCGAAGTTTCAACGCACAACAAATCTACGCCGCCTTCAACGAGACCGGCGGTTTGCACATAAAACGCGGCTTTCATGTCGTGATAAGAAATGTTGCCGAGGCTGGGCAGTTTCGTCGTCGGCCCCATGGAGCCGGCCACGAAACGTGGATGCGCCGGCGTGGAAAATTCGCGCGCCATCTTCTTCGCAATTTCAGCCGCGCGGCGATTGTGCTCATATGCTTGCTCCGCGAGATCGTATTCACCGAGCACGATGGGCGTGCCGCCGAACGTGTTCGTTTCCACCACGTCGCAGCCGACTTCCAAAAAACTCGCGTGCAGCTTCTCGACGGCCGCGGGCTTCGTGATCACGAGATGCTCGTTGCAACCGTTGAGCGCCTCGCCGCCGAAATCGTCCGCAGTGAGATTCATAAATTGAAAGGTTGTGCCGGTGGCGCCGTCGAAGACGAGAATTTTTTCCTGCAAGCGTTGCGCGAAAGTTGTGTTTGCCATGTTGTGCCCGAATGCTAATGATTCATGAAGCGTCGATGAGTTTATGAAGGCCGAATATAGAAAGGCGGCGCAGAAAAGCAAAAGGGTTTATTCATCCTGCAAAAGGCTCAAGCCGACTTGAAGTTTGAGTAGGCTTGGGCCTCATGGTGAGAGCTAAAGATTGTTCCATGTGTCCTATATTTCAGAATCCGCAAGTGGCAAATGAAGATCGTACTTTGTCACTAGTGAAATTATGAACGTTACATTTCTCAGGATGAGAAAACCATGAACCTCAAAATTTTCTCTTTTATTCTTTGCTTCGGCCTCGCCTTGCAAAACGGCTTGGCGCAACCCGCCGCCAAAGATACCACGAAGTCAACCCCGCGTGATTGTAGCGCACGGGCTCTTTCCGCTGAGGGGCGCTTCACAAATCTCTCCTCGCAACCCGCATCCACAAAACCGCTCAAATCCTGGCTGGCTTCGGGCTATTTCGGTGAAGGCGTTGGGGTCGGCGGAAACGGCGCCCGGCCTATTTACATTTGCGCGGATAGCGGCAAGCCGGGCATCGCACTGCACCCTTCGGGCAAAGTTTTTTTCGATAGTTCGATTCACGTGAACGGCACGACGACGACGAAAGTTTTGACGATCACCGGCGGCGCCGATCTCGCCGAACCTTTTCCGATGTCACAAGCGAACATTCCCGCGGGCGCAGTTGTGGTGATCGATGAAGACAATCCCGGCAAATTGAAGCTTTGTGAGAAGGCCTACGATACTTGCGTCGCCGGTGTTGTCAGCGGCGCCGGCGGCGTGCGCGCGGGACTCACAATAAAACAAGAAGGCGCACTGGAGGAAGGCCGCGAGGTCGCGCTCACTGGCCGTGTCTACGCATTGGCGACCACTGTGAATGGCGCGATCGCTCCCGGTGATTTGCTCACGACTTCGGAGAAGCCGGGCCATGCGATGAAAGCCACAGACCGGTCGCTTTCGCACGGCGCAATCCTCGGCAAAGCCATGACACGGCTCGCAGCAGGCGAAGGATTGATTTTGGTGTTGGTGAATTTGCAGTGACGCATATGAAAACAATTTTTTTAAAATGTGGGCAACTCGTTTTGGCGGGTTTGGTGGGAATGTTTGCTTGCGGTGATTTGGCGCACGCACGGGAAGAAGATGGCCTTATCAAAATTCGGCTTTCGTACAAGATCATCCGCAATCCGAAAAACCTGGCGCGGCCAAACCCCACTACAGAGCATGGCGAGGTTGTCACGAATGCGATGATCGAAACAGCGCTCGATGAAATGAATGCCCTGCTGGCCAGTTCATGGCGCGGCTACCGGTTTGAGTTGTTTGAGATTGTCGAAATCGGCTCGCGCGGCGGTTTTGACCCTGATCCGGCGTTTTGGTTTGCAACTGATTTCGTCGAAGGCGACAGGAACAATGAGTTGCTCGATCAAATGATTGCGCAGGTGGCCCGCTATCCAGAGCTGTATGCGTGGCGGGAAAATGCTGTGAATCTCTATATCAATCAAAGCACGAGCGGCGCGAAGTGGCGCATCAAAAATTTTAAAGACGTCATTCTGGTGGGCGCAGATTCGGTGAGCGCCGGCTGGTTGCAGTTGCATGAGATCGGACATTACTTCGGCCTGCAGCATACGCACGGCGATCTCGGCATCGCGCTGCGCGATCATAAAGGAATACAAAAGACTCCCGGTGATGATCGCATCGCAGATACGATTGCAGACTTGGCAAGTTGGAATCGCGACGAGATTGCCGAATGCAATTTCTCGTTACCATACGATTCGCTGGGCGCCGCACAAAAGGAGCAGGTGGAAGACGTCGCGGCGAATATCATGTCTTATCATTTTCTTCCTCCGCTGCGCGCCAATTTACACCGCTTGACGGAAAGGCAACTAGACCGCTGGGCTGATATTGCCGTGGATTTTTATCGCCGGCCGGTTTGCGATGGCCGGGTTTGGTTTGTCGATGTGCAGACACCCGGCTATGAAGGGACGAGCACGTATCCGTTCGATGCCGTCGAGCGCGCAGTTGAGGCTGCAAATAAAGAAGGTGGGGATGTGATCTTGCTGCGGCCCGGCGCTTACGATGAAAAGCTCACGATTCGCAAACCCGTGACGCTGCGCGCAACGCGCGAAGGCCCGGTCACAATTGGAGCTGCGAAGTTGGCCGGAGTGGAGTAACTTGTGATTGCTCTGCCACAACTGGGTTGCGGCAGGCTGAGCTCATTCGCCGTAAGAAGAAGCTACGGCCAAGCCGTGGCTGCACGATCTTAAAAACACGCTGGTTTTATTTTATTCCCGCCACGAGCAGATACACGTCATCGCGCAAGGGGCGATTCGTCCATTGGCTCAGCCCGCTGAGTAGTCTATCCGCGGCCTGTTCGGTCCGAAGCGATTGCTCATTCTTCAAAAAGCTGAGCATGCCGCGCAACCCCAAGGCCTTGCCCGCAGCATTCTCCGCTTCGATGATGCCGTCTGTGTACATCAAAAGTTTGTCGCCTGATGCAAGCTGCGTCATGCTTTGCGTGAAGCGCGCAGCTTCGGCTTGATCGAAACCGGCGATGGGATTTTGCGACTCGAGCTTTTCGAATTGGCCTTGCCGCTCCCGCCAAACAATCGCAGCCGGATGTGCGCTGCCGGCATAGGTCAGCAAGAAGTTTTTGAGATCGAGCTTGCAAATGAACACGGTGAGAAACATGCCCGTGCCCGCAAACGATTCGCAGATAAAATTGTTGAACTGATGCAGCACCATGCGCGGTTCGAGTTGCTCGCGCAGCAGGCGGCGAATTTCATTGGCCATGCGATTGACGAGCAATGCGGCCGTAATGCCGTGCCCGGTGACGTCCACGATGGTCAAATAGAGCTGGCGATGGCCGTCAAAATAGATGTCCGAAAAATCGCCGCCCACGCCGATCATGGGTTTGTAGCGCACCGCCACTTCCACGCGCTCGTGTTGAAACGGCGGCGGCACCAAGCTCAACTGCACCTGCGCGGCCAGCTTGAGATCGCGCGCAATCATCTCTTGATGGATCTGCAGCTCACGCCGCTGCGCTTCAATCTGCAAACGCATGGCGCGACGCTCGAGCGCTTGCCGAACTTTGAGGCGGAATTCTTGGAGATCGACGGGTTTGGTGAGATATTCGGAAGCCCCGAGACGCATCGCTTCCACCGCGGAGGCGACGGTACCTTTGCCGGTGAGAATCAAAACTTCCGTGTAGGGGCTTTTGGTTTTGGTCGCGCGCAATACCGAGATGCCATCCACGTCCTTCATGTGTAAATCGCTGACCACGAGATCGAAATCGCTCGCGCCGAGTATTTCTAGCGCGGCGTCGCCGTCCGAGGCATTTTGCACGTGATGGCCGTCTTTTGCGAGCACTTCCGAGAGCAAATGCCGGATCGCTTGTTCGTCGTCAACAACGAGGATGTCAGACATGTGCGGAGAGAGGTAGATTACGAAATCAAGGCGCCACGAGTGTTCAACTACGCGGATTCAGAATTATACAGCAAAGCCAACAGCGTAATGTCGTCGCTCTGCGGCTGGCCCGCGGTGAACTGCTTCACTTCGCTGGTGATGGCGTCGATCAAAGCCGCGGCGGAGACGCCCGGCAACGCGCGCCGATTGCGAATCGTCTGCTCGATGCGTTGCTCGGTGAATTCCTCTTCTTTGGCGTTCATGGCTTCGCTCACGCCGTCGGTATACATGAGCAGCAGGTCGCCGCTTTGCAAAGTAACAGTCTCGGATTCGTAAGGCACGCCCGGAAACATGCCGAGCAACAAGCCGCCTTTATCCAGCAGTCGAAATTCCGGTTCGCCCTCCGCCAGCGGAATCTTATGGAAAAGGTAGGGCGGATTGTGGCCACCATTCACGTACGTGAATTTGTGTGCGGACACGTCGAGCACGCCGACAAAAAAGGTGATGAATTTGTCGTAGGTGGTATTCGCATGCACGAAATCATTAATGCGCGCAACAATTTTGTCGAGCGGAACATCCGCGGTCATCATCGCATGCAACGTGGCTTGCAGGTTGGACATGAGCAGGGCCGCGGGCACGCCTTTGCCGGAAACGTCGGCCACGGTGAGCACGTAACGATCGGCGTCGATGGGAAAGTAATCAAAATAATCGCCGCCCACCTGTTTGGTGGGAATGTTGATGGCAGCCATTTCATAGCCGTTGAGCTTGGGCGCATCTTTGGGCAAAAGCTTCTGCTGGATTTCGCGTGCAATCGCTAGCTCTTCTTCCAGTTTTTGCTTCTCGAGCGTGACTTGGAACAGCCGTGCGTTTTCCAGCGAGATTAATGCCGTATTGCCGAGGGTCGCGGCAAATTCGATCTCTTCTTCCGCGTATTCGCCTTTGGTAATTTTTTCTCCGAGAAAGATTGCGCCGCGCACGACTTCCTGGCTAATGAGTGGAACGATGAGCAAAATGCCCGCGGCTTTCAGGCTCTCCAGCCATTCTGCTTTCAAAAGGCTATTCTCGCTATGCAAGCGCTGCGGCGCTCTCAACCCCGTGAGCCAGACCAGAAACTCCGCATCATTCAGAATCGGCGCATCTTCCCCGCCCTTGGCGACGCTGAGCTGCATTTTGCCTTCCTGCTCCGTGAACACCCAGCAGCGTTGCGCCATCAACTCGCCCATGAGCGCGTACGCCAGCACGCTCGCGATCTTGTCGCTTTCGAGCGTGGAATTCAATTCTTTGCCGATGTCGAACAGGGTATTCAATTCCTGGATTTTTTTGTCGAGCTTGCGATTGACCTCCTTGAGCTCCTGAAAGATCATGCCGTTCTCGACCGCGGTGGCCGCGAGATTCGCCAGCGAGTTGAGATACTCGATCTCATTCGTCGCATACTGCTGCCCGCTGATCTTGCTGCTGAACGCCATGAGGCCCTTGCAACTGTTGTTGCAAATGATGGGAATGATGATTTGCATGCCCATCTTCTTCAAATAAACCGCCCACGGCTCTTGGGCGATTTCATTGCTCTCCTCGCCCTGCAACATGACCGTCATGGGATGATGCAGATCGACTTCCAGCTCGCGCCCGATGTTGGATTGCTGCAAGCCCTTGACGGTTTCGATGACGAACAGTTTCTCGCGCCGCGCGAGCATGATCAGGCCTTTGCCGATCATCATTTTGCCCATGGGGGTGAGCAAGAGCGTATCCAAAATCTGTTTGAGTTGCAGCGAAGAATTGAGCGTCTTGGAAACATCGAACAAGGCCTGCAATTCCACTAGGCGCTCATCCAGCTCGCGTGAAAGCTGGCGATTGTGGTTATGATTGCGCTGGGTGTTTCTCTGATGATAGTTCGAAGCAGGGCGGTTGGAGCGCATCGTGGTGCGGGGCTGGTTCGAAGAGCGCGGCGGATAAGTGCGTTGCCGCACCTGCATGGGTGACTCCCCGCGCGTCAAGCCGGTTGCAAGCGGCGTGCGCGGCGTGTTGGGATTTTTCCGTACTGGCATAGTGAATGAACTACAAAGAAAGGTTGAAAACGTTTTGGGAAGGTTTCAGTCAGAAGTATTTCACCATCTTTACTTGATTTTTCCGCCCACCGACCACGTCGAAATCGATCTCGTCCATGAGTGTTTGCATGAGAAAGATGCCGAGACCGCCTACGCGCATTTCTTCGAGGTATTTTTTCATATCGGGAGTTTTGACCTTGTCGGGGTCGAAGCCTTTGCCTTGGTCGGTGATCGTGATGGTGAATTTTTGCGGATCGATTTGGATTACGATATCGATGAGCTTGCGCTCGTCTTTGTTGTAAGCATGCTCGATGACGTTGGTGCAAGCTTCGTCGACGGCAATCTCGATCTTGCTGGCGTCGTCCTCAGGAAAGCCAACCTTGCGGGCGATTCCGGTGACAAACTCGCGAATGATTTCGAGGTTTTCGGTCTGGCTCGGAATTCGAAGATGATACTTTTTCTTGGCTCTGGGATTCTTCACGGCTTTCATCACTTTTGGTTATGAAAACTTTGGAGCGCCTGGTTTTCCTCATCCCGAATTTCGTAGAGCGTAGGAAAGCCCAGCAGATCGAAAACGCGAAAGATTTTCGGGCTCATGCTCGTCAGTTTGATGTCCCCGCCGTTGCTGCGGACCTCTTCGATAAATCCCATGAACACGCCGAGGCCGGCGCTGCTGATGTAAGTGAGCTCCTTGAAATTGACGATGATCTTGAAACGCTTTTCATCAAGGAGCTTTTGTACCGCGCGCTCCAAATCGGAAGCGGTATGCGCGTCCAAAAAGCCTTTCAGGCGTAGCACTGAGACTTCGCCGTTGTCGCCGCGCATTACCTCAAACCCAGCCATGTAAAAACCTCCTTGCAGTAAATTGAGCTCGCAATTGTTTCCTCGTGATGGTTCCTTGCAGGTTACGACTTGCCGTTATTTACTGGATAGAGGGGGCAAGCGCGGAGAAACCGAAATGACGTTGCTTGATTGTAACCTGCTGAAGGATGACGCTACTCCATCAGAAAGGTAGGCATTCCAATGAGGGTTGCAGCAATATAGTCAAAAATTGAAAAAAACAAAGCAAATTTTCTAACGCTCCGGCCGCACAATATCAATGTCGATCGGCGCTAGAAAATTGGTGTAGCCGTTTGTGAGCTGGCCGGCCGCGCTTATTCTCACCAGCCGTCCGTGCAGCGTATCTAACACATAACACGAGGCGTCATACGGATTCACCGCCAAACTCTGCGGGCGGCCGAAGCCCTCCACTTTCAACTCGATCGTGCCATGCGCTGCGAATCGAAATACGCTGCTGTCGTTGCGATACTGGCGGGAATCTGTGATCATCCAGCACGCACCGCTGGCTTGATCAAGCGCAACGCGTATCGCGTACCGGAATTCGTCCGGGGAGACGAATGCCACTTTTCCGTGCTCGTCCAAACGTACGACGCGATCTCCTGCGGCTATCCAGGCCTCGCCGGTCGTCGCGCGAATCGCCAGATCGCCAACCGGGCCATTCCAGCTCGGCTGTAATTCCACTCGCGTTATGCGCGCGGAGTTTTTTTCCACACGGAGCAATTGTTCACCCGCGTTCGTGAGCGCCCACAACTCCTGCAAATGCGGATTGAACGCGAGCGCGGCAAGCTCCGGCAACGAATCAACGCGCGCGAGCAATTTGCCGTTGCTGTCAAACCGCGACAACGAATGCTCGGCATTTTCCGCCACCCACACGCTTCCGTCTTCGGGATCCAATGCAAGGCCAAC
The DNA here is from genome assembly GCA_037444905.1 of bacterium. Taxonomy (GTDB): domain Bacteria; phylum Zhuqueibacterota; class Zhuqueibacteria; order Zhuqueibacterales; family Zhuqueibacteraceae; genus JABWAN01. The sequence goes on from JBBILN010000049.1 coordinate 32,673, forward strand.
AGCGTCGAAAAATTTTTCATGCACGCCGAGCAGTTGCCCTTTTTGATCGAGATGGCCGAAATCCCCGGTCAAGTCATCCAGCACCCACACATTGCCGCGCCGCTCATCGACCCGCAATCGCCATGGATTCAAAAAGGCGCGCGAGCGCAGAATCTCGTGCTGGCCGTCGTGCGTGAGCTTGATCACCGCGCGGCTGTCAATGTCTGCCACCCACACAATTGTTGGACCGGGGGTGGTCGTAACCTCATCCGAAGGTGGTGTTTCCAAATTGCCCACGCGCGCCGTGATGCGATAACTGTGCAAAACTCCAAAACGGTCGCTCAGGTCTTGGTAGGAATTGCTCTGCGCCGTGGTTTGGCCCAGGAGCGTGAAATCGCTCTCGTTTGGAAGTTTGCGATAAACATTGAAACCGGAAAGGTCTTGCAACAACAGCCGATTCCAACTCAAGCGTATCGTATCCAACTCTGAAATCACGCGCAGGCCGGTGGGCTTGCCGCCGGTTTGAGGGTTTTGCGGATCAAGAGGATTGGAGCGCGAACGCTCCGTGCAAGCAACGCCTAGCGCTTGCACGAGCAAGCACAGTAGCAAAAGCGATTTCGTCGATAGGATAAAAAGTTTCCTTGCGCGCGGCACGGTGCGATATAAAAAACATTGTCGGAATGAAGGCGGAGTCACCATGCAATGATAGTAAATCATTCGCTTTCGCAAAGCAAGAAAATTGTTGTTGAATCTTTGCAGCGCGTGCTCTATTTTGCGCGCCGTTTTTCTTGCAACAAAAGCAGCGTTGCAAAAGATTGCAACGAATAAAGCGGCAACGATCAAAAGCCGTTTAAAAGAATTCATTCGTCGCCGGGTTATTGGTTGCCGGATTTTTCTCATCACACATTGGTTGCACATGCTCAGACTCGATTTGTTGAACGAACCACAGCGGCAAGCGGTACAACACACCGAAGGTCCGTTACTCATTCTCGCCGGCGCCGGCTCGGGCAAAACGCGCGTCCTCACCTATCGTTTGGCTCATCTGCTCCTGCATAGAAACATTCCCCCGCAAAATTTGCTGGCCGTTACTTTCACCAACAAAGCCGCAAATGAAATGCAGGAACGCTTGCGCCACGTGGCCGGCTCCACGGCGCAAAAAGTGACGCTTTCAACTTTTCATGCGCTTGGCGTTCGGATTTTACGGCAACAGGCGGCGCATGCGGGCTATCGCAAAAATTTTGTCATCTACGATCAAACCGACCAGCTCGCGCTGGTGCGTGAAATCGTGAAGGATCGCGCATTGGATTTTGCCGGGCACAACGTGCCGGAATTGCTCGGACGCATTTCTTCCGCGAAGAACAGCGGCGAAGCGCCGGCAAAATTTCTGAAGCAAACCAACGCGGAAGAAATGCTCTTCGGCGATTTGTACGAGCACTATCTGCAACGCACGCGCGGCTGCAACGCCATCGATTTCGACGATATTCTGCTGCTCGTCACCGACTTGCTCGAACGCAACGAAGAAGTGCGGCGGCATTATCAAGAACGCTTCCGCTACGTGATGGTGGATGAATATCAAGACACGAATCCTTTGCAATATCGTTTCATTCGCTTGCTGCTCGGGCCGCATCGGAATTTGTGCGTGGTCGGCGATGACGATCAAGCCATCTATTCGTGGCGCGGCGCGGACCCCGAAATGATCTTGCAGTTCGAGCAGCACTTTGCGGGCGCGCGCGTCATCAAGCTTGAACAGAATTATCGCTCGCCTCAAACCTTGTTGGATGCGGCAAACGCAATCATCCGCAACAATGTGCGGCGCAAAGACAAGCGGCTCTGGTCGCAACAGCGCAGCGACGCGCGCATCGCGATTATCAGCGCGGAGAATGAGAACGACGAAGCCGAAAAAGTGATGAACGCGCTCATGCTGCGCAAAATGCAAGACCCGGCCATTCGATTTGCGGATTTTGCCGTGCTCGTGCGCACGAACTTTCAGCTTCGCCCGCTTGAAGAAGCCGCGCGCAATGCCGGAGTCGCTTATCAACTCCTCGGCGGCACTTCATTCTATGAGCGCCCGGAGATTCGCAACCTCATTGCGTTCATGAAGCTCATGCGCAACCCCGAAGACGAGCTGAATCTCAAACGCGCGCTGCAATTTCCAAAACGCGGCATCGGCAGCGCGACGCTCATCAAACTGCACGAGTATTGCCAGCGCACGCATAAGAATCTCTTTCACGCTTTCAAAGCTGCGGCGCAGCTTGAAGACATGCGGCCTGCGACGCTGCATGCGATTGCAGAGTTTGTGCATTTGATAGAAAAATATCGCGCCCGTTTCCGGCAAGATAGCCTCAGCGGCGTGAGTGAAGATTTGGTGAAGGAGCTGGCTTATATCAAAGCTGTGGAAGAAACCACGGCGGATGAAAAGGCGCGCGAAGCCAAAGTGATTAACGTGCGAGAATTTCTGGGAAGCATCAAAAGGTTCGAACAGAACAGCGAAGACCCTTCGCTCGACGGCTTTCTGGATCGCATCAGCTTGATTTCGGACAGCGATTATCTCAACGAGAAGGTCGATCGCGCCATTTTTCTCACCGTGCATTCTGCGAAAGGATTGGAGTTTCCCTTCGTTTTTCTCTTTGGCATGAATGAAGGCCAATTCCCCAGCACGCGCTCGATCGAGAACGGCAGTGTGGAAGAAGAGCGCCGCTTGTGCTACGTCGCAGTCACGCGCGCGCAACGCGAGCTGACGGTGAGTTTTTCCACCAAGCGCACGCGCTACAAGGAAGTGCTTGAAATGCAGCCTTCGCGTTTTCTCAAGGAGATTCCTTCCGAAATTTTAGAACAACCCTTGGAACACCTCGCCTCCCCGGAACACAAAGCGCAACGCGAAGCGGAAGAACGCGAAGACATGGCGGCGATGCTGCGGCGTTTTCGCGAGAACAATTTTAAGCTGTAAGTCTGAAGCCCGGCGGCTTCGGTTTTCGTAATGCTCCATCCCTCGCGCTGGCAAACGACATGCGCCCTCGGTGCTCAAAACCCAGAACGGCAGAAAAGTTTTGCTTTTTTGAGCGACGTGCTTATTTTGTTGCCGCGTCCGCAAGCCCTCGTGAGCTTATTGTGCGATGATCGCTTGTAGCCGCTTTTCAAGCCACGTGCTCCACAAAAGACACACACGCTCTCGGATTCTCCTCCAACTCGCGCTTTTCAAACCTGTAGTCATACTTGATGTGGCGCCGATTGATTTCGCAACACTCAAACAGAAGATTTTTCGCTTATGAAAACCCTCGTGCTCAACCGTGAACAGGTTGGTCAACTTCTGCCCATGGCCGAGTGCATCGAAGTGATGGCCGCGGCATTGCAAAGCTTGGCAAAAGGCGAAGTCGTAATGCCGCTGCGCCCGATCATGCGCTTGCCGGAGCACAAGGGCCTCATGGGCTTGATGCCGAGTTATTCCTCGGCGCTCAACGCCATGGGCTTGAAAGTCATCACGATCTTTCATGGCAACGAAAACAGCGAGCACGACTCGCATCAAGGCGCGGTGCTGTTGTTTGACGGCGAGCACGGCGGCTTGCGCGCGATCATGGACGCCGCGTCCATTACCGCGATTCGCACGGCTGCGGTGAGTGGCGTTGCGACGCGCACGCTCGCACGCGCTGACGCACACGCGCTCGCATTGCTTGGCTCCGGTGTGCAAGCGCAAACGCACCTCGAAGCCATGCGCCTCGCACGGAACGTTACACAGGTGCGCGTGTGGAGTAGAAATTTCGAACATGCGCAGCGCTTCGTGCAACGCAATCGCAGCGGCGCGTATCACCTCGAAGCGTGCGAGCTCGCACGGCAAGCCGTCGCAGGCGCCGATCTCATTTGCGCCGTCACCTCTGCAACTGATCCCGTGCTTCAAGGCAAATGGCTCAACCCTGGCGCGCATGTCAATGTTGTGGGTTCGAGCACGCCGCGCGCGCGGGAAGTCGATACGAGTGCGATACTGCGTTCCCGCTTCTATGTCGATTGTCGCGAATCAATATTGCATGAAGCCGGCGATTTCTTAATCCCCAAACAAGAAGGCGCAATCGGCGAGGAGCACATCGTGGGCGAGCTTGGAGAAGTGTTGCTCGGCAAGGTTGCAGGGCGAAGGAATGACGATGAAATCACGCTCTTCAAATCACTCGGCCTGGCGATTGAAGATTTGGCCGCGGCGCAGTATGTGTATGAAAAGGCCGTTGCAACAAGCACGGGCGCTTGGCTGGACATCTGAAAGCTTGCGCCGCGCATGCCAAACAAGCTCACGCATCCGCGCGTGTATTTGCTTTGTGTCTCGCTTGAGATTTTGCGTATCTTGCCCAGGCTTGATTACCTAATGCGAAAGGTTAAAGATGAAAAAGCTGTGTGTGCGGATGTTCGTTCTCGCCATGATGATTGCTCACGCTCTCGCTCAATCTCCCGAAAAACGCCTCCTTACGCTTGATGACCTGCACACCCTGCGCGAAATCGGCGATCCGCAAATCTCTCCCGAGGGCAATTGGGTGGCTTACACCGTGAGCACAGTTGACGCAAAAGCAGACAAACACAACAGCGACATTTGGATGGTGAATTGGGAAGGCACGGCCACCGTGCAACTCACCTTCAGCAAAGCCAGCGAGCATTCGCCGCGTTGGAGTCCGGATGGGCAATATCTCGCATTCCTTTCAAGCCGCGAAGTTGAAGAAGAGACCGAGCAAATTTGGCTCATGAATCGCGCGGGCGGCGAGGCGGAAAAGATTACTGATCTCAAAGGCGGCGTGCTCGATTTCGTGTGGTCGCCCGATAGCAAACGCCTCGCGCTCATTGCGAAAGACCCGGATCCCGAGGCCGCAGCTTCGAAAGATAAAAGTGAAAAGAAAACCGCAAAGCCCATCGTCATCGAACGCTATCAATTCAAAAAAGATGAAGAAGGCTATCTCACCAAACTGCGACAACATCTTTACGTGTTCGATCTCGCGGCGCGCAAAGCGGAGCTCCTCACGCCCGGTGATTTCGATGAAGCCTTGCCCGCGTGGTCGCCCGACAACTCGACTCTCGCTTTCGTGAGCAAGCGCGGCCCGGACCCCGACCGCCTCGACAATTACGACGTCTATTTGATTGACGCCAAAATCGGCGCAACGCCGCGACAACTCACCACTTTCGCAGGCCCGGATTGCCACCCCGATTGGAGCAGCCGTCCCGCATGGAGCCCGGACGGCAAAACTCTCGCATATTTGCAAGGTGGCCCGCAAAAGTTGATTTACTACGCAGGCTATCAACTCGCCGTCATTGCTGCAACAGGCGGCGCGCCGAAATTGTTGCTACCGAGTTTGGATCGCAATATGAAACAGCCGCACTGGTCTGCCGATGGGGGCGCAATCTATTTTCTATTGGAAGAGGATCGCACCACTCTGCTTGCGAGGGTTGCCGCACACGGCGGCAACCTCGAACGCTTGTATTCAGCGCGGAGTGAAGTTTTTGCTTTTGATGCACACGCGAGCGGAAAAATCGCGCTGCTTTCCAGTCATTCGCAAGCGCCGTACAACGTTTTTGCCCTTGAAAAAAGCACGCTGCGTGCGCTTGCGCATCATAACGATGCCTGGCTTGCGAAACTCAAATTGGGCGCGACCGAAGAGATTTCATTTCAAAGCAAAGACGGCGCGAGCATCAACGGTTTTATCGTGAAGCCGCCGGACTATCAACCCGGCAAAAAATATCCGGCCCTCTTGCGTATTCACGGCGGCCCGGTTTCGCAGTTTGTGAATGAATTCATGTTGGATTGGCAGCTCTTCGCAGCGCGCGGCTATCTCGTCATCGGAGCCAATCCGCGGGGCAGCTCCGGCCGCGGTGAAAATTTTTCCACGGCAATTTATGCCGACTGGGGCAACAAAGACGCGCAGGATGTTTTAGCCGCAGTCGATTATGCCGTCGCGCAAGGTTGGGCAGACCCGGCGCGCCTCGGCGTGGGCGGCTGGAGCTATGGCGGCATTCTCACGAACTATGTCATCGCACAAGATCAACGCTTCAAAGCCGCAGTGAGCGGCTCGAGCATTTCGAACATCCTCGCGGGTTACGGCACGGATCAATACATCCGTGAATATGAGTTCGAATTGGGCGCGCCGTGGAACACTCGCGAAACTTGGCTGAAGCTTTCGTTTCCGTTTCTGCAAGCCGATCGCATCACCACGCCCACGCTCTTCCTCTGCGGCAAAGAAGATTTCAACGTGCCGCTCCTAAATTCCGAGCAAATGTATCAAGCCTTGAAAAGCCTCGGCCGCGACACGCAGCTCATCATCTATCCCGACCAATACCACGGCATCACCAAACCGAGCTATGCGCGCGACCGCCTCGAGCGCTACCTTGCATGGTATGACAAGTACCTCATGCCGAAAGCCACGGCGACTGCCACGAAGTAAGGCAACAATGCAAAACGATTTCTGGCAAAACAATTAGAAGCGCAAGGCCCATTGCTTAAAAATAGTGCTGCCAGCAATGGTTTTGCTAAGCAATAGCTATTCAAATTCAACACGGAGCACATGCATGCCCAATTTCAACTTCAACCTCGAAACCAGCAAAACCGTCCCCGGTAAGCATCTCCTTGCCACACGCGCCTTCAAGTCCGGCGAGTTGATTTATCGCATCGAAAACTACAAACGCGTCGCTGAACCCAATTATCAAACCATACAAGTCGGCCCCGACGAACACATCGAAGAACTCGGCGCGCTGGCGTATCTCAATCACAGTTGCAATCCCGGCGTCATCGTCAATACCACGGAACTCACCGTGCGCGCGTGCCGCGACATTGCCGCGGGCGAAGAGCTAAATTTTTTCTATCCCTCCACTGAATGGAAAATGGATCGCCCCTTCATCTGCCTCTGCGGCGCGCCGCAATGCATTCGCCTCGTGGCCGGCGCGTTTTACGTTTCGCTCGACGTGCTCGGCAGATATTTCATCAATGCGCACATTCGCGACATGGCCTTCGGTTGGCTCGAAGCCACGACCAACGAACTGTGGAAAGTATTGCCCGAAGGCCGCGCGCGCGGCACGAACAATTTGCTCGAAGCGTGCGAAGTGCGGTAACCGGTTCTTTTGATACAAAACTTTTTTATGGCTTGTCGCTGCTTCACCCAGGGGAGCTTTTGCGCTTGGTTCTCGAAATGATCTTTTTGAAGCGATGGCCTTCCGCGGCTGAACGCAAATTTCAATTTGGCTGCCTGCAAAAAGGGTTTTGCATTTTGCCCTCTCGCGTTGTTATTCCGCAGAAATCTTTTCACTCGTTGGAGAAACGGCTTGGCAAAACCGGAAGAAAAAACTTGGCATCCCCCTCGGCGCGTGCTTATATTGCGCTCCACTTTTCATCAGCCGGTCGAGCCGAAACCAAAAAGAAATTTCCAACGGATAGATTAAGACCAACGGATGAAAAGACAAAAGCCTTATCCGTTGGTTTTAATCTATCCGTTGGAGCCGCCCGAAGGGCCGCGGTTTTCAGCTTGCCTAAAAATCCTTTTTGGCTATTTAGGAGGAGAGATGAAACTGCTGCATTCGTTATTGCTCATTGCTGTGTGCGCATTGTTCGCCTGCACGCGCGCCGAGCCGCAAGCCGAACTCGTTTTGCGCAACGGCGCCATCTACACCATCGATGCGCAGCGCACTTGGGCCGAAGCGCTTGCCATTGCCAACGGCCGCCTCGTTTACGTCGGCAACAACGTCGGCGTGGAAAAATTTATCGGCGCGCAAACGCGCGTCATTGATCTGCGCGGCAAAATGGTGCTGCCCGGATTTCATGATTCACATGTGCATCCGGTGAGCGGCGGCATTGAGCTGGGGTTGTGCGATCTCAACGGCTCCAAAACGCAGCAGGAAGTCTTCGACAAAATTCGCGCGTATGCCGCGGCGCATCCCGAGAAAAAATGGATCACCGGCGGCGGTTGGGATTTGCCCCTCTTTCCCAACGGCAATCCGCGCAAAGAGCAGCTCGACGCCATCGTTGCGGATCGCCCCGTGTATCTCACCTCTGCGGATGGCCACTCCGGCTGGGCCAACACGAAAGCCTTGCAAATCGCGGGCGTCACCAAAGCGACGCCCGATCCGAGCGAGGGCCGCATCGAGCGCGACGCGGCGACGGGCGAGCCTTCGGGCACATTGCGCGAGATGGCCGCAGACCTCGTGTCAAAGCATCAACCCGAACTGACGCCGGAAGATTATTTGCAAGGCGCGCGCGCCGGACTCGCCATGGCCAATCGCTTTGGCATCACTTCCTTGCAAGAAGCGAGCGCGCACGAAAAAATTCTCGAAGCCTATATGGAGTTGGAGCGCCGCGGCGAACTCACTGCGCGCGTGCTCGCGGCGCAGTATGTTGATCCCAAACAAGACACCGCGCAAATCGCCACGCTCGTTGCGCGCCGCGCGAAATATGCGAGCGCGCATCTGCGCGCCATCGCCGTAAAAATTTTCGCAGACGGCGTCATTGAAGGCCACACCGCGGCGCTGCTCGAGCCGTATGTGGATCGCCCGCACGATCGCGGCATTCCGAATTGGACTCCGGAGCAGCTCACGCGCGTGATGACGGCGCTCGACCGAGCCGGTTTTCAAATTCACACGCACGCCATCGGCGACTTCGCGATTCGCATGACGCTCGATGCGCTCGCCGCGGCGCAGCAAACCAACGGCAAACGCGACGCGCGGCATCACATGGCGCACTTGCAACTCATCGACCCGAGCGACATTCCGCGCTTCAAACAACTCGACGTGATTGCGAATTTTCAAGCGCTCTGGGCTTATGCGGATTGGTACATCACTGATCTCACGGAGCCGGTGCTCGGCCCGGCGCGTTCGCGTTGGCTCTATCCCATTGCCAGCGTCGCGAAAACCGGCGCCACCATTGCCGGCGGCAGCGATTGGTCGGTGTCATCAATGAATCCGCTCGATGCCATTCAAGTTGCAGTCACGCGACGCGCGCTCGACGACACGACGGGCAAAGCATGGATTGCCGAAGAGCTTGTCGATCTGCCCACGATGCTCGCGGCTTATACCATCAACGGCGCGTTCGTGAATCACCAAGAAAAAAACACCGGCTCGCTCGAAGTCGGCAAAGCCGCGGACGTCATCGTGCTGGATCGCAATCTGTTCCAAATTCCGCCGCACGAAATTCACCGCGCGAAAGTGCTGCTGACGCTGTTGGAGGGGAGGGAGGTTTATCGGGAGGAGGGTTTTTATTGAAACTTCTTCTATTTTTGACTTAATTGGGACTGTCATAAAAAAGAGGATTCGCCCTATGCGCAAGCACAACGCTCGATCAAGTATGAATGGCAAGAATCACAAAAAACTTTCCGATGCGGAAAAGTTTGCTCGCCGCGTCGCGCGACGTTGCGACCTTCTCACCCCGCTATTGCCGCATATTGATCGGCATGACATGGAATTGATCGTCGCCGAACTGCTTAAAACTCGCAGAGAGCGCATGCAGCTCATGTTTCTCAAACGACGAGAGGACGGGATTTATGTCTTTTGACGAAGAGACCCTGGCTTCCATGCTGGAGGCCGTTGCAGAAGCCAAATTGGAAGTCATTTTGATCGGGAACGCGGCAGCCATCATTCATGGCGCTCCAGTACTGACGAAAGACGTAGATTTCATGGTACGCGAGCATCCCCGGCTGCAAGCGAAGCTGGAAAAATTCGCCCAAACTTTTGGCGTGGTTCTAACCCGGCCCTACGAACCGACGTCGAAAGTCATTCGAACTTCGGGGCGCTCAGTGACCGTCGATTTTGTGTTAGCTCTTTCGAGCCGCAAAAGTTTTGAATCCGTCAAATCACGCGCGACGAAGATTCGTATCGGTAAACGCATGGTTTGGGTCGCATCGCTAGAAGATGTGATTGCGGCGAAGGAAGCAGCCAACCGCCCGAAAGACCTAGCGGCGTTGCCAGTTTTGAAGGAGACTTTAGAAGTGAAGCGCGCTTCCACGCACAAAAAGAACAACAATCATTAACGGAGAACTCGCCATGCCCGCCAAAATCATCATCAACAACAACGGCAGCATTCGCATTGAAGGCGAGTTTGAGATTTTCGATCAAAGCGGAAACAAATTTGACCTGGCGGGAAGAACCGCAATCTCTCTCTGCCGTTGCGGACACAGCAACAAAAAGCCGTTTTGCGATGCCTCGCATCGCGTTGTGGGATTTCAATCGGAAGTTGTCGCGCGCAAGTTGGACCCGCCCAAGCCGAAGGTTTAGATCAGCCCCATGTGTTTTGAAAGGGCGGCGGCAAGTGCGCTAAAGTCGATCAGAGCCGGACGGATGCTGTCATAAACTATTTTCAAATCGACTTTGGCGTAAGCATGCACAATAAGATTTCTCAAACCGGCCGCGGCAGCGAGACGTTGGGCTAAAGCTTCGGGAATGAGATTCAGTTCCCCGGCGCGTAGAAAGGTCGTACGCAACGTCATGGGTGTTTCCTCGCCGGCAACAGAGAGAATGTGTACGGTGGCGTCGCTGGCGGTGATGACGAGTAACTCGAGCAGCCGTTCAATGGCGTAATGCTCTTTGGCGAGAAACTCTTCGTATGAAATGTCTTCATAGACGCGGAGATCTTCGAGCAACAACGCAATTTGTTCGATTTTAGATTTGACGATGTGCGGCGACATTTTGCAGGGCCTTTATGCGTTGGGCGAGCACGCGATCGCGTAAACGGCGCAGCGGCTCGGTATCCTCAAAGATTCTGTATGCCCGAATTTTTTGCGCGAAGAATAGACCCGGTTCCGATTCATAGAGGCATTTGCCCTTTTGGTAGACTTCCAGGAGTAGAACCGGATCGGTGTCGAGGTCGAGAATCGCTACGTCGATTTCCTCGTGCAATAAATCCTCCATCTCGCCCAAAAGGCGAACGTGGTTTTCGCGCAGATGATTAGCGCGCGCGAACAAAGCAATATCCGTGTCGCTGCCCGAATGTGTTTTGCCGACAGCGCGCGAACCGAATAGGATCATGAGGTCGATGCCGCGTGCGCGACACCATTCTTGCAAAACGTTTTTATCGAGAGTGAGCATACGAACTCGCATTGTTATGCGGCAAAATAGAATGAAATCAATTGACATGCAATAGGGCAAATGCAAATTTCCGATCTCAAATACGATTGCCGCCACTTTCGCGGCGAAATTCCCTGCGCGCCCAACAAGCTGCGCGACAAAGTCTGCGCGACGTGTGACGAGTACGATCAAGTGCGCACGCGCATACTCATCATCAAACTCGGCGCGGCCGGCGATGTGATTCGCACCACGCCGCTGCTCGAACGTTTTCGCAAGGAGTATCCCGGCGCGCACATTACGTGGCTCACGCACACGCCGGAAATTTTGCCGAAGAGCAAGATCGACAAAATTTATAAGTTCGATTTCAAAGCGCTCTACGCGCTCACGCATCTCAAGTTCGACGTCGTGGTGAATTTGGATAAAGACGTGGAAGCGTGCGCGCTGCTCAGTGACATTCCCGCCGCAAAAAAGTTCGGCTTCGGCTGGCGCGACGGCCACCTCGTTCCCGTGAATGCGCTCGCGGAGCACAAGCTGCTCACCGGCGCGTTCGATAATCTTTCGAAGCGCAATCGCAAAAACTATCTGCAGGAAATTTTCGAAATCTGCGGGTTTGAATTTCAGCAGGAGCCCTATGTGCTCGAAGTCGATGCGCAATTCGAGAGCATGTGGCGCGGCTTGCGCGAGATGGCGCATGGCCGCAAGATCATCGGCCTCAACACGGGCTGCGGCGAACGCTGGCTCACAAGACTCTGGCCGGAAGAGTATTGGGTTGCGCTCATTCGCGATCTGCAACAGAAAAATTATTTTCCACTCCTGCTCGGCGGGCCCGCGGAAGACACGCAGAACCGCCGCCTCGCGCAAAAGTCGGAAGCGCATTACCCCGGCACGTTTACGCTGCAACAGTTCATCTCGCTCGCCTCGCAATGCCGCGTCATCGTCACGCCGGTGACCATGATGATGCACATTGCTCTCGGCTTGCGCATCCCGCTCGTGCTCTTCAACAATATTTTTAATCCGCACGAGTTTGAGCTTTACGGCAACGGCGTGATGCTGCAACCCGAGTCCGGCTGCGATTGCTATTTCGGCAACACCTGCAAGCGCGAGCGGCATTGCATGAATGATCTGCGGGTCGAGACGGTGTTGTCTGCTATTGAAAAATTTGCCGCACAATGAGAATCGCCTACCTTTCCACTTTTTATCCCTTTCGCGGCGGCATCGCGCAATTCAATGCTTCTCTCTTTCGTGAATTTGAAAAGCGGCACGAAGTCGCGGCGTTCACGTTTACGCGGCAGTATCCGGATTTGCTCTTTCCCGGCGCGACGCAGTACGTTGCGCCCTCGGATCGTGTCGATAAAATTCCCGCACAGGAAATTTTGGATACGATCAATCCGCTCTCGTATTACAAAACCGCGCGCGCGATTGCGAGATTCAATCCCGATCTGCTGGTGATGAAATTTTGGATGCCGTTCTTCGCGCCGTCGTTGGGAACGGTCGCGGGAAGATTGCGCAAACGCGGCACGCGCGTGATTGCGATTCTCGACAATTTGATTCCACACGAACGGCGGCCCGGAGACTTGGCGTTGATTCGTTATTTTGCAAAACGCTGCGACGGCTTTGTGGCGATGAGCAGGACGGTGGAGAGTGATCTCAAGCTATTTCTGCCTGAAGTGGTGAAGCTTGAATCAACCGCGGCCCAACGTAGCGCAGGCATCCTGCCTGCGGCTGCGGCAGGCAAGATGCCTGGGCTACAACAATACGTGCTCAAGCCGCATCCGCTTTATGATCACTTCGGCGAAGCGATTTCATCCGCAGCAGCGCGAGAGAAATTGGGATTGCCGCGGGACAAGCGCATTGTGCTCTTCTTTGGGTTCATTCGCGACTACAAGGGCCTCGACACGCTCATTCGCGCCATGGCGCATCTCTCGGATGAATATTGCGTGGTGATTGCGGGCGAGATGTACGGCGACTTTGCGAAGTACGAACGGTTGATCGACGAAGCGCAAGTGCGCTCGCGCTGCAAGCTGTTCATTCGTTATATCGACGACGCGGAAGTGCCGGCGTTTTTTTCCGCGGCGGAGGTTTGCGTGCTCCCTTACAAATCCGCCACGCAAAGCGGCATCGTGCAGATTGCGTTCAACTTCAATCTGCCGGTGATTGCGACGGACGTGGGCGGGCTTGCGGAGATGATTGAAGAGGGCGTGACCGGTTTGATTTTGCGTTCGCAGGAGCCGCAAGCGCTGGCGGCTTTGATCGAGAAGTATTTTAAGCAAGGTTGGCGCGAGCCGTTTGCCCGCAACATCGCGCAGCGGCGGCATTCGCATAGTTGGGCGGGATTCGCAGAGGCGATACTTGCACTGCACGAAAGCCTGGCGCAACGTTAAGTTGATCACCTCCATTTCATTCTCATTCTGGAAGAACCTTCCCTAGCACAGGACACACCTCTAAAAATAGAGTTGATCCACGCGCCAGGGAAGTTTCTTTCAGAATGACAATGGGAGGGAGGAGCGGCTTTAAAAAAATCTAAGCGATAAAGAGATTGGAAAACGAACTTGAACGAACGCAGAGTGATGCGTATATTGCCGCCAATCAATCTAACACGTCATTCCGCAGGAACCTTTTTGAGCACTAAAAGGAGCGCTCATGCCGAGTTGTGTGTCCGGCGCTGAAAAGGATTCCTTCTGAATGACACGCGCGAGGGAGCGCACGACATCAATATGAGCTTATCCCTTACGCATTGATCACGCTGCATGATCTGCTCCTAAAGGAGCTACTACGAACGTTATATGACCGCAACCATCAAACAACTTCCCCGCGCGCCGCACTTCCACGTGCGCGAGATTCCGATTTATGGCGACGTCATTCTCGCGCCCATGGCGGGCTTTTCGGATTTGCCCTATCGCATGATCGCGCGCGATTTCGGCAGCGCCATGGGCTACACCGAGTTCGTGTCTGTGGACGGCATCATGCACGGCAACGCGAAGACGATGCGCTTGCTCGATTATGATCCCTCGGAATATCCCATGACGTTTCAAGTGTTCGGCAGCGACGAGAATCTCATCATCGAAGCGTGCAAGAAGATCGAGCAACTCGGGCCGACGATCATTGATTTGAACATGGGCTGTTCCGTGGCGAAGGTTTCGGGTCGGGGCGCGGGCGCGGGCTTGTTGAAGGAGCCGGAGAAGATCGGCCGCATTTTTAATCGCCTTTCGAAAGAGCTTTCCGTGCCGGTCACCGGCAAGATTCGTCTCGGTTGGGATTTTCAAACGCGCAATTATCTCACCGTCGCGAAGATTTTGGAAGACAACGGCGCTTCATTGATTGCGGTACACGGCCGCACGAAATCGCAAGCCTATGAGGGCAACGCGGATTGGGACGCAATTGCGGAAATCAAGCAAGCCGTGCGCGTGCCGGTGCTCGGCAACGGCGACGTGAAATGCGTGGCTGATATTGCGCGCATCAAACAGCACACAAACTGCGACGGGGTGATGATCGGCCGCGCGGCCATCGGCAACCCGTGGATTTTTTCGCGCAAGGATCGCAGCGAAGTGACGTTTCTCGAAAAGGCCGCGCTCATTCGCCGCCATTTGCAATTGATGCTCGATTATTACGACGGTGATTACGGCCTCATTCTCTTTCGCAAGCACGTGGTGAAATACATTCACGAGATTCGCGGCGCGGCCAATCTGCGCGGCGGTTTGATTACGTGCAACACGCCGGAAGATTTCATCGCGCTGCTCGCAGAGGCGGAAGCCGAGCACGGCATGGCAAAGGCGGCATGATCATGCGCGTGCGCAAACTCGTCGCCATTGCCATCTTCATCGCGCTCGCCATCGGCCTCAAGCTCGCGCTGATTTTGTTTCCGAATGTCGAGCCGCTGACGGTTACGTTCTTTCTCGCGGGCTACATGCTCGGCCCGCTCGCAGGTTTGATGACGGGCGCTATCGGCGAATTTTTGTATTCGTTCTTCAATCCTTACGGCGCCGCATCGCCGCCGCTGCTCGTCGCGCAAGTTTTGTGCATGGCGTTCAGCGGATTGGCGGGAGGGGTCGTGCGCAAACTTTCCGCGAAACGCGCGCCCGCGGCGTGGGTGTTGGGCGCGGCGGGATTTTTTCTGACGTTGATTTTCGATGTGACGACGACGTTGAGTGAAGTCTTGATTACAAAAATCGGCGTCGAAGGTTTGCTTGCGCGCTTCGCCTTCGGCGCTTACTTTTATGCCGCGCACCTCGCGACGAATACGTTGCTCTTCTCGGTGTTGCCGCCGATTCTCATCCCGCGTTTGCAAGCGCTAACCTTATTTCGAAATCTCCCCCGTGCTCAATCTTTCTCTGAACCTGATCAAACGCGGCGCGCCGCTGCTGCTGACCTTGCTCGTTTCCAAACTGAGCGCGCAAGTTAAGATCGACATCATACAATTGCTGACGGATTCCACGCGCGCGGATTCGACGCGCATGGCGCGGCGGGATTCTCTCGCTGTGGCGTTAATGGATTCGAGCGCGAGCGATTCCATGAAGGCGCAAACGCAAAAGCCGGCGGTCAATTTTGAAATGCCGGACGCCGCTTTTGTGATTTCGCCCTGGAGCCGCGCGGAGTTTTTGTTTCAAGATTTGTCCCAACTGCTTTCATCCGGCCTGCCGGTGATTCCGCTCGCGACCGGCGAAGTGGGATGGCCGCGCTATATTGCCACGGGCGAATTGCCGAGCCGCGCGATGGCCACGATGGTCGATAGCGTATGGTGGATTCCCGGTGTTTACGGCAACGTCGATCTCGCGAGCTTGCCGGAGCCGAGCAACACGTTCGCCGCGCTGCACAACACGCCGCAATTGTTTTTGCCCGCGCATGGAACGGCGAGCGCGTTTGCAATCGCGCACGACACTTTGAATTTTTCACAGCCTCTTTCCGAAGCGGAGTACAGCAAGGGCCCGTATGGCGCGGATGCGGTGCGCGTGAATTTCAGCCGCGCGTTCAGCCGCCGCATTGCGGGCTTGCTGCACGCCACATTCAGCAACAGCGACGGCCAGTTTGCAGATTTTCCCTACGACGGCCATAAAGCCATGGGGCGATTTGACTATCGTCTCAACCCAAGCTGGCACGTGCGCTATCGCCATTTCAACACGCGCAATGAGGCGGGCATTGCCGTGCCGTTCTTTTTGGAAGAGCAACCGAGTTTGGCGAACGGTAAGCACAAAGAAGAGCGCTTGTATCATGCCGTGGAGTTGTCACGGGCGCGAACTTTCACGCTGCGCGCGTTTGCGTGGCAGGTGAAAGAAGAGTTGAATGATCCCACGCGGCGAATTCGCCATCGTTTGCGCGATTACGGCGGAGAGGGAAGTTGGCAATGGCAGCGTGAACGCTTTGCGCTCGCAACACACGCGCGCCTCGGCAGTGAAGAAATTCACAGCACGAGTATCGCTTCGCGCGCGCGTTTTTATCAAGACGTATCTGCAAGCCTGGCGCTGCGTTTTCATGAAAAAATTTGGCTGCAAGCTGCGGGGCAGTTTCGCCATAAACAAGATTGGCCGAACGGTTATAGCTTTGCGCTCGCGGGATTTTATCAACCCCAAAAAGAAAAATTATTTTGGTTGAAGGCCGGGCTTTATGAAATTCCGCCCGCGCTGGCGGAACGCGACAATACGTTGCCGGTGCTTTCGCCCAACGCGGAATTGCAAGCCGTGCATTTGTTGCACGCGCAGATCGGAGCACTGTTGCAGTTTAAAAACGCTGCGGCGCAATTCGCGGTGGGCAATGCCGTGTATGAAAAGGCATTGTTCTTCGCGACGGTTTCCGCGTTTGAGGACAGCGCGCAAACTAAAAGCACGCCCCGGTTTGTTAATCAACAAGAAGAAAAAAACACGGTGGGCGCGCAGATGAGTTTGCGCTGGCAGCCACAACGCAATGTGATCGCGAGTGTGCAAGGGGCTTCGATTTTCCGCCAACCCGCGAGAGAATTTTGGTTTTGGTATCAGCCCGAAAAGTACGCGCGCGCTTCGCTCGAAACGCGCATGCTGCTGTTTGAAAAAACCGTGGAAGTTTTGCCGCGCCTCTCCGCAAATTATCTCGGCGAAAGAGCCTCGCCGGTTTTTTCGGCAACCGCGAGCGCGCCTTCATTCCAAACCATGAAAGCGGTCACGACTTTTGATTTTCAACTGCGCTTGCTCTACGGCGACGGCGCTTTGTTTTTTTCGTGGGAGAATTTATTGGATGAACGATTCGATTTGCGTGCAGGCGTGCCGCACCCCGGCCGGATATTTCGCTGGGGGTTTTGGTGGAAGTTTTTGAATTGAAAGTATGCGAGATTTAATGACACAAAAACGGCAACAGCATTCACGCAAAGCCGCAAAGGCGCAAAGGTTCGCGAAGAAAAGCTTTGCGGGTTCTTTGCGTCTCTGCGGCTTCGCGTGCGTCTTTTTTGTCGCCTGTGAAGCCGAGCCGCCGGCCCACATCAAAGATCCCGGTCATCTCATCTTTCTCGGTTTCGGCAGAGATCGCGAAGTGCAGTGCAGTCGTTGTCACGGTGAGGAAGGCACGGGCGGCATGTTCGGGCCGAAGCTGCGCGGCATCGTGCAGCGCAAAGGTGAAGACTATGTGCGCGAAACCATTCGCCACGGCGTGGTCGAAGAAGGCGAAGAAGAAATGCCGCCGTTCGCGCAGAAATTGTCCGAAGAAGAAATCGAACAGGTCATTCGTTTTGTGGCGACGTTGACGGACAGTGTTGTGCAATAATTCACGCGAGGAAGATCATGTCTTTTGTTCAACTCAAAACTTCCATTCCCGGCCCGAAGAGCCAAACACTCATGCAACGCCGGCAGGCCGCGGTGCCGCGCGGGCCTTATAATTCCACGCCGATCTTCGTTGCGAAAGCCGAAGGCGCATTGCTCACCGACGTCGATGGCAACACCTTTATTGATTTCGCGGGCGGCATTGGCACGATGAATTTGGGACATTGCAACGAAAAGGTTGTTGCTGCGATTGCGGAACAAGCGCGCCAGTTCACGCATTCGTGTTATCACGTCACCGCTTACGAGTCCTATATCGCGCTCGCGGAAAAATTGAACGCACTAACGCCCGGCAATTTCGCAAAGAAGACCATGCTTGCAAACAGCGGCGTGGAGGCGGTGGAGAATGCGATCAAGATTGCGCGCTATGCCACGGGCCGCGCCGGCGTGATCACATTCGAGCACGCGTTTCACGGTCGCACGCTCATGGGCATGAGTCTTACCAGCAAGGTGAAGCCGTACAAATACGGTTTCGGCCCGATGGCCACGGACATCTATCGTTTGCCCTATCCTTATGAATATCGCTGGCCGAGCGACACGCGCCCGATTGATTGGGCCGCGGCGTATGAAAAAATTTTTGACGAGTTTTTTGCCAGCCACATTGCTGCGGATAAAATCGCCGCGCTCATCATCGAGCCGGTGCTCGGTGAAGGCGGCTTCGTGCCCGCGCCCGCTGCCGCATTAGAGAAGATGGCGGAGATTTGCAAACGCCACGGCATCGTGTTCATTGCGGATGAAGTGCAAACCGGCTTTTGTCGCACCGGAAAGTTTTTTGCAATCGAATGGACGAACGTTGAGCCGGATATTATCGTGATGGCGAAATCTATTGCTTCGGGCTTGCCGTTGAGCGCCATCACCGGCCGCGCGGAATTGATGGATGCGCCGCACGAAGGTGGACTGGGCGGCACATATGGTGGCAATCCGATTGCCTGTGAAGCGGCGCTGGCGACGATTGCTGAAATGGAGAAGCTGCGACTCAATCAACGCGCACTAGAAATCGGAGAATACGTGCGCGATTATTTTCATCGCCTCGCAGTGGAAAGTTCGTTCATCGGTGAAGTGCGCGGCATTGGCGCAATGAATGCGATGGAATTGGTGCAAAACAAGGGATCGAAAGTTCCCTATCAAGATGCGGCGAAACGCGTGCAACAACAGGCTTATCAACTCGGTTTGATTTCATTGACCGCCGGTACATATAGCAATACCTTGCGTACACTCATGCCGTTATCTATCACACGCGAACAACTCACGGAAGGCCTCGAAATCATGGAGAAAGCCATCTTGTCACTTGCGCTTTAGTTTTATTTTTTTAGATTGAGATTGCGCAGTAAACCACGGATCAACCCCAAGGCGATCATGCAGCGCAAACTCGAAAACCCGTACGCGATCATCAGCGTACTCAGCATGCGTAACTCCGAAGGACAACCGATTGGCACTTGGTTGCTCCAATCCATTACTCCAGTTCTCTTCCGCGTTTTTTACGACGAAAAATTCTTCTATCGCGACATACTGAAGTTTGGTTGAAGTCGCTCCTTCCTTTCACTCTTCACTATCACAAGCCGAAACGCAACGCGCACGGGAGCATTGTCTTTGCACATTCCCACAGGCCGCGGTTTCTCCCAGGGGCCGGCGTCGTATCGGCCGTGATCATTCCTGACATCATTCACAAAATCGTCATGGCTTCGTGTTTATCATTTGATTCGTAGACGCCATGACTTCACACATTACGAGCCTGCTTGCAGCTTTGGGTTCGTGATCTTGGAAAGGAGCAGATTATGTTCATCGGGCAAACGCAAACCGCGACGGTTTCGCCGCTCAATACGAGACCGATTATCGACACGCATAAAACTTCGCTAAAAACAAAACCGGTTGATAACGAGCTTCAGCGCTCACAATATGAAGAAGTTCGGCACGAATGCCGCAAATGGCTCGACATCATTTCGGGCGTGATGTTGGAAGAACGGCATCATCGCAGGATGATCGAAGAGACGTTGGACAATCACGTGCAATACGTCAATCGCCAATGGGGCGAGGCGCGCAAATCCGTTTCTGCCGCCGGCGATTATGCGTGTTTGGAGTGGATGGGGCAGGCTTCGAAGTTTTGCGACAATCTCGGCCGCGAATACATCGATTGCCTCGGCGGATACGGCTTGTACAACGCGGGCATTCGTCATCCCAAAATCGTGAAGGCCGTTGCCGCGCAATTGCAGCGCAATCCGCTTTCGAGCCAGG
The DNA here is from genome assembly GCA_037444905.1 of bacterium. Classification (GTDB taxonomy): domain Bacteria; phylum Zhuqueibacterota; class Zhuqueibacteria; order Zhuqueibacterales; family Zhuqueibacteraceae; genus JABWAN01. Next base: position 52,667 of record JBBILN010000049.1, read on the forward strand.
AGTTGCTCGATCCCCTGCGCGGCGCGCTCTCGAAAATTCTCGCGCAGATCACGCCGGGCGATTTGCAATATAGTTTTCTCATCAACAACGGCACCGATGCCGTGGAAGGCGCGATGAAATTGGCGCGCGCTTATACGGGCAAACACGGTTTCATTAGCTCGCTCGGCGCGTTTCACGGCAAATCGCTCGGCTCGCTCAGTTTGATGGGCAAGCTGCGCTATCGCAAAGCCTTTGAGCCGCTGCTGCCCGATGTTACGTTCGTCGAGTTCGGCGACGCCGAGGAATTGGAATTTGAAATTGAGAAGGCGAACAAGATCGGATGGCCGATTGCCGCAGTCGTGCTCGAACCCGTGCAAGGCGAGGCCGGAGCCATCGTTCCGCCTGATGATTACTGGCCGAGGGTGCGTGAAATTTGCACGCAATACGGCGTGCTGCTCGTTGCCGATGAAGTGCAAACCGGCTTGGGCCGCACCGGAAAAATGTTTGCGGTCGAGCACTGGAACGTGAAGCCCGACATCATGTGTCTCGGCAAAGCATTGGGCGGCGGCGTGATGCCGCTCGCCGCGTTCGTTTCGACGGCGAAAATTTGGTCCGTGTTTGAAAAAGATCCGCAAGTGCATTCTTCCACCACCGGCGGCAATCCGCTCGCATGCGCCGCGGGCATTGCCGCGATCATGGTCACGCTCGAAGAAGATTTGCCCGCACAAGCGGCGCGCAAAGGCGCGTACCTGCTCGCTGCGATGCGCAATCTGCAGGAACGTTACAGCGATCTTATCGTCACCGCGCGCGGCAAAGGTTTGTTGCTCGGCATGCAATTCACCAGCGCGGAGATCGGTTGGCAAATCGTTTCGCGTTTGTTCCGCAAAGGCATACTCGTAGCGGGTACCATGAGCAATTCCGAAACCGTGCGCTTCGAGCCCGCGCTCAACATTCCCGAGGTGTTGCTCGATGAAATTTTAAATCGCTTGGAAGATACACTGCGTGAGGTGCGGGAAGGGAGGAATTGACAAACGCCTATTGAATGCTGGCTTTCAAATTCAATCACCGTCCTCAATACGTGTCATTCAGAAGGAATCCTTTTTGGCGCTGGGCACTGATGTCAGCGCTTGAAAAGGCTCCTGCTGAATGACAGGGTGAGGGCCGCCTCGCAATTCTACAAATTCATATAATCATCCATGCCTTGAATCAACTTCTTCTCCTTCGCTTTGAACGATTCAAACAGAGCTTTTTGGTGTGGGGCAAAATCTCGGTCCAATTTCACCTCCATTAACGAACCGCTCGCGAAGAAATCCAACTCCGCGCCGTTCTTCTGCACGTAGCACGGGTTCTTATGTTTGATTTTCAAAAAGACCAAGTTCTCGAAAATTGCGCCTTTGTCGCGGAAGCCGGTGAGGTGATTGCGAATGCCGACGTCCGCTGCATACAATTTCTTCGGCGAGCGCGATAGAGTCCAATGAAGCATAGAGAATGAAGCGCGGCTCGAGCGTTTCCAGCAAGCGCGCAATCGCCAGCTTCATCAGCGTGGTCTTGCCCGCGCGGCGAATGCCGGTGAGAATGACGATGTCACGATTGGCTTGATTTTTAGCCAGAAATTGTGCGTATTCTGGCCGTTGCACGAACTTGGGCCGGTAGGCGCTTTCCCACCACGGATTGAATTTGAACAGCGCTTCGGACAAGTCGAGCATGGAAAATTTCCTTTACGATGGCATCGTACAAAGCGCAAGCGCGATTTTAAAGGACGGGCTACGGCGTTTTCGCAACGGCTTGGCCGTTGCATTTCAATTACTGATTTCCGAGCACGAGCATCCTTATAAAACCTCGGCCAAGCCGGGGTTGGAGCATGTTTTCGAATCGAGCGGACCCCCAAACGCATTTATGTCTCCCGACTCCACCAGTATTCTTTATCATCTCCTCGATCCGCAGCAATGGACGCTCCTCGGCATTCTCGGCGCAATTGCGGGCGTGGTGAGCGCGGTCTTCGCGTGGCTCGCGCTTTGGCCTATGTGGCAACAACGCCGCACGCAGCGTGTGTTGGAAAAAAGTTTTGGCTCGGAAATGTACGGCCCGGAGACTATCGAACGCTCCACACGCTACTACATTCCGCCGAATTGTTCGAGCGTCGATCCCGCGCAAGAGGCGGAGATTCGTCAAGTCGAGGTGACCGAGGAAAAACTTTTCGAAAAGGTTGACAAGCACCTCGCAAAGGACAATCCGCATCGCCATCTTTTGCTGCTCGCGGATTCGGGTATGGGCAAGTCTTCGTTCGTGCTCAATTATTATGCGCGCAACCGACGTTTGCCCGAGCGCAAACGCCAACGTCTCGCGCTCGTGCCGCTCGGCATTCCCGAGGCCGACGAATACATCGCCAAAATTCCCGACCCGCAAAACACCGTGCTCTTTCTCGATGCGTTCGACGAGGACACCCGCGCGATCAAAGAACATCGCGAGCGCTTGCTGGATTTGATGCACGCTTGCCGCCATTTCAAGCGCGTGTTGCTCACGTGTGAGGCACTGTAACGTGTGCAGAATCAGCGGCCCAAAAGGTGCCGGAACTACGCATTCTCGTGGCAATCTTTTTAAACACTCGGCAGTATCTCCAGCGAGTAAAAAGATTCCTCCTGAATGGCATGCACGGAGGCAAAGTGCAACCTATATTTCGCTTGGAATAATAAAACAGCGAGGCTGTCTTAAAAACCGATGAGAACGCGGAGAGAATCGTCGGGAAGGAGGTAGGCTTTAATTTCGGACGAAGTCGAACTTGCGCATGACGAGGTTGCTCAACTCCGAAGCTCTTTTCGCGCAAGTTCGACTTCACCATGCTTTGGGCTTGAACTTTTTGTCATTCAGAATCTTCACGGTCTCTCCGCTTTGCGCGATGACGAAGAGACCCTGGCGATAAGCATAAAGGTCCGCGCCGGCGTCAATAATAAACCCTCGCGGGAGAATATCCAATCAAAATTTTAGGAGATACTTATGGCCATCAAAATCTTCGTCACCGGCGGCACGTTCGATAAAGAGTATGATGAAATCAACGGCACACTCTTTTTCAAAGACACGCATGTGCCGGAGATGCTAACGCGCGGACGTTGCGGGCTTGAGATCGAGGTCGTTACGCTCATGATGATCGACAGCCTCGAGATGGACGATGCGCATCGCAAAATCATTTTGGAACATTGCCAACACAGCGCGCAAAATAAGATCGTCATCACGCACGGCACGGACACGATGGCCGAGACGGCAAAAGTGCTGGCCGCAGCGCACATGAAAAAGACCATCGTGCTCACGGGCGCGATGGTGCCCTATGCGTTCGGCAGCTCCGACGGTTTGTTCAACCTCGGCAGCGCTTTGTCATTCGTGCAAGCGCTGCCGCCGGGTGTTTATGTTGCCATGAACGGAAAATGTTTTTCGTGGGACAATGTCAGGAAGAATCGTGTGCGGGGAGTGTTTGAGAATATGCACTAATTGCGCTCGATAGCAGTGCGGGAGGCATGGGCATGTGTGCACCCCATCCAGCCCATTGCTTCATATGTGGCGCGATTCATCGGGCGCAGCCGGCCTTGTAGACGCGAATGTGTTGCGTGCTCTTGCGCAATCACCATCAAGCCCGAAGCTTGCAACTCCGAAAACCAGATCGGTCGCGGTTCTTCGAAGGTGTTGCCATCATCGAGCGCGCGCCATTCTTCGTGCGTGGGCTGCGCGTCGCCGAGCAACACAACAATCTCCTCCGAATTCCACAACTCGGGATTCATCCCGCCTTTTTGCCAACCCACAATGATATCCCCGTGCTCTAATTGTGCGTGCACTTTCAAAGAGTACTGGCGGCGGTGTTTCCTGGTGATTTGCAGAAGCCAGTATGGCCAGAAATCCAATCCGGCAACGCTGTTTTGTAATCTGTGCTTATACATCTTTCCTCCTAATAGGCTATAAGGTGGCTTAGCATTCTTCAAAACCGATGCCACTTCGCTGCGACAATTTGGAAGAAAGATGGCAAAAATTTTATTTCAAGCTAACTCATGAAGTTTCAAAGCAGCGAGCAAGTCTGCCGATCAGCAGCGATGTTGCGTTTGTGGCTCAGGCTGAAACATTTGTGCTCACGCAAAACACTTTTGTTACACTGCCGTAAGCGTAGTCGTGAAAATTTTACAGAAGCTGCCTCCTTGCATTCGAGCAATAGGAACCGCGAAGGATCGCCCTTGAGCGTGAATAATACTCGTGAGTCTCTTTGCATAGCCAAGCATTTGTTCATTCTTCCGGCAACACTGCCAGCAACAAGCCCAAAATATTCCCGCCCATGATTTTGTAAATCTCTTCCGAAGTAAAGCCTTCCTCGCTGAGCGCTTGTGTAATCTGCGCCATGTTGCGCGCGCCAATCGGCGAAAGGCAAATGGCATTAGCGTAAACGCAATTTCATACGATTGCCGGTATACTCACCTATGCGCGAGGGGAGTTGTCATGTGCGCCATACATTTTTCTTGAGGCTTGCCAGCGAGAATCTGCTATTAAACGCGAGCCTTCGGCACTCTCAACCAATACGTGCAAACATGGACACGAATATAAAGACAAACGTCATCAAAATATTTGAATATCTGACCGCCCTCAAGAACTTGTCATCGCCGGTAGTCTGCGATATGCGGCAGTATCGCGAGGCTTGTTGGTGGCTGGCGGATTTGCCCAAAGATGCAGGCTGTTTTTGGAATGGGAGCGGCGCGAATCCAGAGGCCTGGCTGGAAATTCAGCAACGAGAAGTACCACCTCCGCCCCCGCCGCCGGAACCTCTGCGCAAATGGTTGCTTGAAACCGGACTCAAGCCGGAGCAACCTCCGGTGCTGCACAGCACGCTTAACGAGAGCGAGCCCCCCGCGGTACAGGATGATTCGGATTTCATTGCATGGATTGAAGGCTTGCAAAGCGAGCAGGTGCAACCTGAAACCAAACCCGCGGTGGAGGCTTCCGAAGTTGTTCCGCTTACGTTCACGCTCGCAGAGGAAGCCGAAATGCCGAGCACGAACGGCCGCCGTGAAATAGCATTTGATAGCGATGCGGAACGCGTGGCTTTGTGGGAACATTGGCGCGGACAAGTATGGGAAGCTTGGGCGGCCGCCGCACGCGAGCAACAATGCACCAATCGGTTTTATGATGATTGTTTCGCATTGTATCAACGCATGCAGCGCGAAGGCGATCATCTTGAGTTGGTGCTCGGAGACGGATTGCTCGCATGGCAAACGGCCGGGCGCGAGATTTTCAGGCCACTTTTTGTGATGCGCGCCGATTTGGTCTTTCATGCAGAGAAAAAAAGTTTTGCCATCATCCTGGTCGAGCCGAGCGCTGCGCTAGAGCTGGAAATGTTGAGCGGACTTTCGCTGGCCCAGGCCGAGCTGCTCTCTGCCGTTGAATTGCGCGTGCGTGAGCAAGGGATTGATCTCCGTGAAAAAGGGAAAATCAAAAATGTTTTGAGCGAGATCGCGCCGGCTTTGTCGGTCGAGGCTGAAGCCCGAGTTTCGGAAACACATAGTGGCAACAACCTCGCATTGACCTCTCGACCGATTCTTTATCATGCCCCGGCTTTATTTGTGCGCAGCAAAGCCGGAAGGCTATGGCAGGCGGATTTCAAAACCATTATTGACGCGGTCCGCAACGATCATCCCATTGCGCCAAGCCTGGCGGTGCTGGCGACGAATTCACCGTTGTCGCCTTCCGAAGCGGAAAGCGAAAAGTGGCAACCGCTCGGCGAAGATATTCTATTTCCTTTGCCCGCAAATGAAGAGCAACGAGAGATCGCGCGGCGTTTGGCCCAACATTTTGGCGTCGCGGTGCAAGGCCCCCCCGGCACCGGCAAGAGCCACACCATCGTAAACTTGATTGCGCATTTGCTCGCGCATGGCAAGCGCGTGTTGGTTACTTCGCACGCCGAACGCGCCTTGCGGGTGCTCGGTGAAATGATCAAGCGTGCGTTGCCGGAACTTGCGCCTTTGTGTCTCGCGGTATTGGAAGGCGAAGCGCAATCGCGTGAACAGTTGGAAGCTGCGATTACAGATATCTACGAACGGCTGGCTGCGTTTGATTTGGAAGCAGCCGAGCGCATGCAGGAGCGGCTCGCGGAGGAGCTGCGCTCTGCCCGTGAGGAGATCGCACACTTGCGTGAGGAACTACAGCATGCAGCAGAGTCGGAAAACGATCTCGTTTGCATTCAAGGCCGTGATCTCAAGGCCACGCAGGTCGCCGAATGGCTCACCCAAAATGAAACGAAGCACGGCTGGTTACCGGATAAAATTCCGGCGGAGTGCGATCCACCACTTTCCGAAATCGAAATATTGCGCCTGTGTGAGCTGCTCGGCGTGTTCTCGGTGGAGCATCTGGCTCTGCTCTCGCAAAAGCTGCCGCCGTTGGAACAATTGCCCACAACTGCGCAAATCGCACAATATTGCGAGCGCCTCGCGGCTTTCGAGGGCGCAGCGCCACGCCGCGAAGAGTTGTTGCGCGGGTGGACGTTGCCTGCGACGGCTCCGGCCGATTTGGAGCAAAAGATGGCGCTGGCTGAAAGAGCTTTGCGCAAACTGGAGTCATTTACCGCGCCGTGGTTGCGCAGCGTTTTGCAGGACGTGGCCTACGGCGGCCAGCGCGAAGAACAGTGGCAGGAATTCACACGCGAGTGCCGCGTGCAATTGCGCGCGATTCGCGCAGAAGAAAAAGCCATCGCGCAATATTCCGTGGCCGTGCCGCCCGCATTCGATTTGAAGCAGGCGCGCGAAGACCTCGCGTTGTTGCACGAGGAGCTCTTGAAGAATAAAAGCGTGAGCTTGCGGTTTCGCTACGGCAGCGGCAAGCGCGCGCTGCGCGTGTTCAATGAGTATTTGCTCAACGGCAATGCTCCGCGCACTTCGGAAGACCTGCAAGTCTTGCTGCGTTATCTCGATATTGACGAAGCCAAACGCAAACTGCTGGCAACGTGGACGAACGGCGTGCGCGAAGTGGGAGGACCGGCGCCGGAAGCAGAAAACGAACAACTGCTCAAGCTCATCGAAGATTATTTGCGCATGCTAGAGCCCGTGCTCGGATGGAACAACACTTATCTGCGTTTGCTTGCGGCTTCAACGAGTAATCTCAAGCCGTATGGCGCGCCGGCGTGGCACGAGGCCGAATGGTTGAGGAAATATTATGAAGGCCTGCGCGCGTACGCGGAAATTCTGGCCTCTGCGAAGTTGTACGAGTTTTTTGAAGAATGGACGCAATATCTGCGCGCGGGAATGGCCGGCGAGCATGCCCATGCCGCTTGGGCGCGTTTGCTCGAAGCCTTGGAAGCGCGTGACGCGCAAACATGGGAGCGTGAGCTGCAAGCATTGCAGAGCCTTGCCGCGTTCATGCCGCAATTGCGCGAGCTGCAGCAGTTGCGAGAAAGGTTGCGCGCGGTTGCCCCGCGTTGGTTGTTGGAAATCGAAAAGCAGAGCGGCGGCGCCACACCGGCGCTGCCGGTGGAATGGCAAAATGCGTGGGAATGGCGGCGTGTGCATTCTTGGTTCGAGCAGAATGCTGCGCGGTTGAATGTTGAAGACAGCTACGAGCGCCTGCGCGCCGCGCACGCAAAGGAAGCGCGCGCGCTCGAAAGTTTCGTCGCGCAGAGCACTTGGCTGGAACAGGCCAAACGCACGACGCCGGAACAAAAAACGGCGCTCTACGCCTGGTTGAAAACCATGCAGAAGCTTAGCAAAAGCGGCAAGGGCAAATACGAAAATCGCTATCGCAGCGAAGCCGCGCAACTCATGCAAACGTGCCGTCCCGCCATTCCTGTGTGGATCATGCCGCTGGAACAAGTGCTCGCAACGTTTCCTCCGACCGGCGAGAAGTTTGACGTCGTCATTGTCGATGAAAGCAGCCAATGCCAGCTCTTTGCTTTGGCCGCTTTGTTTCGCGCCGAGCGCGCCGTGATTATCGGCGATCACAAACAAGTCAGCCCCGAGGCCGTGGGCATCGAACAAGCGGAAGTGCACGAGCTGATGGCGCGCCACCTTCATGGCCTGCCGCAAGTCACTTCTGCGATGTGGGATTTGCAGGCGAGTTTGTTCGATAAAGCACAAGAGGCCTTCAGTCCGTCAAATCAGAGCTTGTTCCTGCGCGAACATTTTCGTTGTGCGCCGGAAATCATTCGCTTCAGCAATGAGCAATTTTATGAAAACAAAATCGAGCCGTTGCGGTTGCCGCTGCCGCACGAACGTTGCGAGCCGGTGCTCGTTACCGTGCGCGTGCCCGACGGGCAGTGGAAACAGGATTCCGCCGCCGCGGTCAACGTGAAGGAAGCCGAAGCCATTGCAAACAAAATTGTCGAATTGTGCCACGACGAAAGCTACGTGCGGCGCACCATGGGAGTGATTTCATTGCAAGGCGTAGCGCAAGCGGAATTGATTGCCGGCTTGCTGCGCGAACGTTTGAGCGCTGAAGAAATTGTAAAACGCCGCCTGCTCTGCGGCGACGCCAAGCATTTTCAAGGGGACGAGCGGCACGTGATGTTTCTTTCGATGGTCGCCTCAGCGGAACCCCGCCCCGGACCGCTCACGAACAAATTCGCGGAGCAGCGTTTCAACGTTGCCGTCAGCCGCGCCCGCGATCAGCTCTGGCTTTTTCATTCAATTGATGCAGAGCACCTGCAGCCGAATTGCATGCGCTATCGTTTGCTGGATTACTGCCTTCATCCCGAACGCGAAGCACAAGCCCGGCGATCTGCCCTTGACATATTTGAATACTATGCCACCAGCCCGCTTGTGCGTGAAATCTATCGGCAGATTATCGCACTGGGGTATCGCGTAACGCCTGAAGTCAAAATCGGAACGCATCCCTTTCGTATCGACCTCGTGATCGAAGGCAAGCATTCGCGCCTCGGTGTGCTTTGCGAAGGCGAGGAATGGCGCGGCGAAGAAAATTGGGAAGAAGAGCTGGAGCGCCAATTGGTTTTAGAAAGAGCCGGGTGGAAGTTCTGGCGCGTGCGCGGCAGCGCGTATTATCATGCCCCGGAAAAAGCGCTCGCACCTTTATGGGAAAAGTTGGAACAATTGGGAATCAGGCCCGCGACCACACTGGAAGGTTTGGAGGAAATTGCCAGGGCTTGAGTTTATACCTTAAAGGCTCTTTTCATATTAAAAGCCTGCTGCGACGGAGGCGATAAACAGCTCATAAGGAATAAAGCCCGGAGCCTGGCCGCGAAGGAGATGCGTCTCCATTTTCAAAAACACGCCTTTCATCACATTCACATTGAAGCCCACAGTGGCGCCGGTTTCCGCATCCTTGCCGAAGTCAATGTCCGGATCGTAATGATCGTAACGCGCGAAGGGTTGCACGCGGCCCCAAGCTTCGAGGCTGGCCTGCACATATGCTCCCAAAGCCCGGCGCTGCCAGCCGAGAAAAACACCCTTCGCATCCAGACGGTCAAACTCATTCATTGTGGCTTCGCCTTGCAGTTTGATTCCAGCCAAACGCAACTCCGCATCGCCGGCTGCGATTTGTTGCATCGTGTTGGCGTCGTTGCCATTTTTGCCGCGAAAGAAAGACGCGCCGAGCTTTATGCGCTCGCGTTTGGCCGCGAAAAGCAGCCGCATGCCGATCGCCTTGTTCGTGTTGTCGTCTTTCTCAAACGGCGCCGCGCCTTTGCCATTGCCGGCATAAAGGAAATACTTTAGGTCGCCGTGCAAAAAAGGCCAGGCGCCGTTTAACTGCACACCTGCAAGAGATTTCGGAAAATCGCGCTCGCGCTGGCCCGAGGCATTCACGTGGCGCTCATAAAGCGCAAAAGGCAGCCGCGTGAAAATGTAGCTCGGGCTGTTGTCATGAATCAGATTATAAATGCCATAGGGTGTAAGAAATTTGCCGATGATGAGCTGGTGATGCTCTCTCAGCTTGAGATGCAGCTCGCTGCGCGCCAACGCGATAAAGCCTTGGCCGCCGTTGCTTGAGATTTCCGCGCCGTGCCCAAATCCCACTTCGGCCAGCACAAACGCACGTTCGGCAAAATTGAATGTTGAGATCACGTTCAAACGGTGCACATCGATATCGCTCTTCCGGCCTTCGGCGTCGCGGTTGTCAAATTCGAATTGCGTTTCAAAATTGCCATGCAAATCAAAAAAGTTATCGCGCTTTATCTCGCCGAAGGCCAAAGCCGTGTCGATTGCTTTGCGTGCAATGTCGGGCGCGGAGCGGGAAATCATCGGCCATGCTAGTCGATAGTCGCGTTCCACGCCGTCTTGAAACGATACCGCTTTGCCGTTGAGATTAACTTGTGTGGCGCCGCTGCGTGAAATCGTAATACCTTCGAGCGTGGGATACGCCTGCTTCACGGTCAGCGGGCGCCGGCAATATTTGAGCAAACAATTTTCCACGCGCGATTGCTCATCGTCGCTGCTATCCGTAAACTCGATTCCCATCCAGTCATTCGCCGTCGGCAGTGCCGTTTCGGCGCGCTCCGCTTCTGCAAATTCACTGTCCTTCGCGGAAGTAAAAATGATGCGCTGGTTTGCGCTGCCCAAGGCGCGCAACGTGCCTTCCACTTTGAAGGAAAAATAGCCCGTGAACTTCACCATCACGCCCGGCTCGATTACCAGAACCATGCCGCTGGGAATGATGACATTGCCCGTGACGAGATAAGGGCTGTTTGCCAATGTCCATCTGCCGGATTGCACGCCGTGCACTTCCCCGGCCTTTACGGGCGTATGAAAAATCATCCCCCAAAAAATGGCGCCTAGCGTGAGCAGTTTCGAAATGGCGAGGCCTGTGCGCCGAACCGGCATGGCATTTTCTCCTTGCTTTGAAAGACATTCACGCGCATCACACAGAGTTGTGAGCACACGGCCCTCACAATAGTCTCATGCCAACGCGAATGCAGAATAAATAAATTGCCACAACTGGAGCTCTTGCCATGCTAGGCGCACAACTTGCGAACGTGTGCGCTATGCCGTGTTTCGCGCGGGCGCGCTTTCGGGGCCGCGAAATTTCTGTTGCGCTTTTCACGGCGCGGGCTATATTGGCAAATAAATTTTTCCGCGCAATCTGCTTTGGAGCCGCTTATGCCGGACTTGCACGACGATAAGGATGCAATCTCTGCTGAAGAGCCGTTTGAAGATTTTCCCGCCGAGCCCGAACCAAGCGTTGCACGTCACGAGGAAGTGACGCCCGCCAATTGGTATTGCGCCTCTTGCGGCCGGCCCAATGAAACTCTCGTTGATCTCAGCGCCGGCTTCGCACAAGAATACGTCGAAGACTGTGTGGTGTGCTGTCGCCCCAATCTGATCACTCTCCACATTGCCGAAGATACTTTGATCATTTCATTGCACAACGAATTAGAATACGAATAGCCACTGCGCGAAGCTTGCCGTATTCAAATCTCCCCATAGCGAATGAACGCCAATCCGCGCGCATAAAAGATAAGCGTGCATTAGCGGTTCCTTGAAAATCTTCGCAAGCGCGAGGATTTTTCCACAGAAAAACTTTGATGCGGAGTTCGAATGTCCCTCTTCAAAAACAAAGCGGAGTTGGGTTGGAGTTTATATGATTGGGCGAATTCGGCGTTTGCAACCACGATTATGGCGGGATTTTTTCCGGTGTTCTTCAAAGAGTATTGGAGCCAGGGTGAGGCCGTGACGGAGAGCACGTACAAATTGGGATTGGCAAACTCGGCCGCCGGAATGCTGGTCGCGATCATGGCGCCGGTTTTGGGCGCAATCGCCGATTGCGGCAGCCACAAGAAAAAATTTCTCACCTTCTTTGCTTATCTCGGCGCGCTGTCTTCAATGGCATTGTTCCTCGTCGCCAAAGGAGAGTGGCTGATGGCTGCGATTGTTTATGTGACGGGAACCGTGGGTTTCTCCGGCAGCCTCGTGTTCTATGATTCGCTTTTGCCGACATTTGTCGACGAGCAGCGCATCGATTTTGTCTCCGCGGCCGGTTATGCGATGGGCTATCTGGGCGGCGGCTTGTTGTTCCTGTTCAACGTTGCGATGACTCTCAGCCCACAAACTTTTGGGCTGGCTGATGCCGGACAAGCTGTGCGTATTTCTTTTGTATCGGTTGGAATTTGGTGGGGCGTATTCACGCTGCCGATCATATGGCTCGTGCCCGAAGCCAAGCCGAAGCAAGCCATGTCCGTGGCGAGTGTCGTGCACGGAGGTCTGCAGCAACTCCAACGCACCTTCCAAAAAGTGCGGCACCTGCGCACGATTTTTCTTTTTCTCGCGGCATACTGGCTTTACATCGATGGCGTGGACACGATCATTCGCATGGCCGTGGATTATGGCATGTCGATCGGCTTCAAAAGCTCGGATTTGATTGTAGCCTTGTTGATTACGCAATTCGTCGGCTTTCCCTGCGCCATTATCTTCGGCCGCTTGGGGGAAAAAATCGGCGCAAAGCGCTCGATCTTCATTGGCATCGCCGTGTACTTGCTCGTTGTGCTGTGGGCCGTGCGCATGCAGCACGCATGGGAATTTTATGCGCTTGCGGTCGTCATCGGCTTCGTGCAAGGCGGCATTCAAGCGTTGAGCCGCTCGCTCTATTCGCGCCTTATACCTCACGATCAAACCGCGGAGTTTTACGGCTTCTACAATTTGCTCGGCAAATTCGCCGTCATCTTCGGCCCCATCCTCATCGGCTTGACCGGTTTGATTTCAAAAAGCTCGCGCGTGGGAATTGCCTCCATCGCCATTCTTTTTGTGTTAGGCGGAGTCTTGCTTTATTTTGTCGATGAAAAGAAAGGGCGGGAAGAGGCGAAATTTCTCGCGCGGTCAATTTAACCGGAGTGCTGGAGTATTGGATTCATGGATTCATCGCTCCCGAGATGGAGACATAATACCCATCATACTCCCTCGGTTGAGTTTTCAAAGA
>JBBILN010000050.1:0-55205 GCA_037444905.1 bacterium
TGCAGACCAAATTGTTGCGCGTGATCGATACCAAGCAATTTTGGCGCGTGGGCGGGCGTGAGATCGTGCGCACTGATTTTCGTTTGATCTCCGCCAGCAACGTGGATATTCCACAGCAAATTCAAACCGGCAAAATGCGCGAAGATTTTTATTATCGCATCAAAGGACGTTTGCTCACCATACCGCCGTTGCGCGAGCGCCGGGAGGATATTCCAGTGTTCGTAAATTTCTTCTTGCAAGAAGCCGGCAAGCGCTACAAAAAGAGCCTCGGCATTTCACGCGAAGCCCTAAATTGCCTCGTGAATTACGATTGGCCCGGCAATATCCGCGAGCTGCGGATGGTGTTGGAATCCGTTGTGGCCGCCACGCACGCGCAGCGCATAAACCTCGAGCATCTGCCTTTGGAAATTCAACGCGGTGCGTTGCTGACCACCGCGGAAAAGCAAGAATGGACGGCTGAAGCCTTGCTGAATGCCTACGTCAAGCGAATTTTGAAGATGACGCGCGATAACAAAACGCAAGCGGCAAAAATGCTGGGATGGTCGCTGAACACATTGAAGCGGCATTTGCAGAAGATGGAGCGTGAATAGTGGATCGTTGTCACTTATCCATTTTGGCTAGGATTGTAATGCTTGGCATTTCAGAACGTTATAGAAACGACTTCAATAATCCGTCCGTTTTGGATAGGCTGGCAGCATCCGTATATTTTTATGCTTACGGAAAACCGGCCGGAAACTTGTCTGTTTTGGATAGGCGTGGTTTGAAGGTGTAATGGTTGTGTTGCCATGAAATCATAAATTTAGCATGTCGAGATGAGTCGGCATGAAGTTTGGCTACGAACATTTTAAGGAGACACTGAGATGAAAAAACAACTGTTATTAACGATATTCATGGCTCTGCTCGCATGCAAAGCACTTGCGCAAGACGGGTATACCATTAAAGTGGGAGGTAATTACGCGAGCTTCAGAGCCCTGGAAAGTGATTTGGATTTGGGATTCGCTTTGGGCATAGGACACGAGTGGAAAATTTCGAAGAGGATGTGTCTAGCATTGGAGTTAATGTACACAGCCAAGAAGACAGTCATCAGAAACAAAACGGTAGCCTATGAAATTTACTGGTTTTCTGGAGACGCTTTAGATATTTACAGCGACATTAGATATCTCAAGATACCGCTTATGTGGAAGTACTGTTTGCCCATCGGGAAAAACCTGTTGATCGAATTGTACGCTGGAGCATCTCTTGACCTTGCGATTAAAGACAGATCCAAGGCAAAGCGTCTATACACCATTTATACTCCACAACGCGATTTTAAGTATGATTATACCTTTGCACGGGATGCTGACCCATTGTGGCTCGGCAGTAGTGGCATCAACGTTAATGGAGGCATGGCTATAGGCTGGTCCGTTTTCACTGTGGAGCTACGCTACTCCAGGGCTTTGCATGACGTTGATGTCATCTCGGGTATAGCTATGAATGAGAAACTAGATTCTTTGCAGCTTCTGATTGGCCTGAAATTTTAATGCTGGCCGACTGGCATTGTGAAAGTGCGAAACCGCTTTCCAGTGCCAAGCCATGCTGGTATGTCGATTTGATTGTATACATTCGGTTGGCTAGACCTATGAGCAGTTTAATTTGCTAACGAATTGAGGTGCAGCCATGAAACGAAACACTTTTATCACCTTGCTGGCGAGTATGGCGCTCGCTGTTGTCGTATCCACGAAAGCCCAGATTCTGCACAACGGCGTTGGTTACATTCCCTCCCAATATCGCGTAGATTGGTCGCAAGCTGGTCTTTTGCCTGAAAATCGCTCAGGATTGCTTCCGGAGACTCCTGCCGCAGCCGATCATTTGTATGTGATCGCCCCCTCCCAAGATAGCGATGCGCAGATTACTTCGGCTCTTCAGAAGGTGAGAGCAACGGGTGGAACTTGGGTCATTTATTTCTTAGGCGGAGTCCATCGGCTCAGTTCATCTATAGTGCTTCGGCAAGCCAGTGGGGACCAGAATATAATATTTCGAGGCGCTGGCGCAGGAGCCACTATTTTGGAATTTGATCTCGGAAGAGACGGAGTTCTTTTTGACATTGCGGGCTCAGAGGGTTCCGCAAGTTCCATTACTGCTAACATTCAGAAAGGCGCACAAAGCTTTCTCTGTGGCGGTTCGTTTGCATATAATGACTGGATACGAATCAATGAAGAGGATCGTTATGTGTACCAAAATGAGCATGGCTGCGTTGGTCAAATAACTCAAATCGATGGCACGATCAGCGGAGGATATACTATCAAAGATGCCGCTTCGAAAACCTATGAAACCTCATTGAATCTGCTGGTCCGGGAGGTGATTCCGATCACGAACATTGGCATCGAGAATCTAACAATTAGATGCACGCAGCACGAAAAATCTACGGATGATGATCAGCACGACGGTTCTGGGATCAGCATCAAGTTCGTCTACGCAGTGAACTGCTGGGTCAAAGGCGTGCGCTCGCTGAATACTCCGCGACATCACATCACGATTGACTTGAGTTCGCACGTAGAGGTAAGCGGTTCTTACCTCGACGGCGCTTGCTATCATGGGGGAGGTTCATACGGATACGGCGTGGTAATGGGTTACGGCAGTACAAACTGTCTCATAGAGAACAACATTTTTGAGCGTCTGCGCCACTCGATGGGCATTGGCACAGGTGCGAACTGCAATGTATTCACGTATAATTTTTCAACGGATGAGTTTGCAACATGGAGTGGTATCCCCTACCAAGCTGCTGATCTTTGTCTTCATGGGCGTTACTCTTACGCCAATTTGTATGAAGAAAATCTGATTGAATGGATTGAAGCGGATGCTACTCACGATGACCATGGCCCTTTCAATGTTTTTGTGCGGAATAAAACTTACGACTACACTGAGAGCGAGTGGCGGAACATCAAGCTTGTGGATGCGCCATACACAAGCGTGTTGGGCTGCGAGGTATGGGACGAGGGCGATGAAGCGATAGAAATCGAAGGATCAAGCAATCCCCTTGCTTTTAATGGCTACGGAGCTCACAACAATGTGATGCGTGATCACGAATACTTTCGGGGTAATCCTGGGGCGAGATCGGAGGCAACAAACAACGATGTTTCGTACTACTATTCCTCTGCGCCCGATTTCATGCAAGGCATGTCGTTTCCATCGCTTGGCCCACGGGCTTCGGGTTACCCCACTCCATCTCAGGATATCCCTGCGCATGTTAGATTTTCTTCAGGACCATTTACCTACTTGCCGGACCCGTTTCCTCTCCCTGCAAGCAGCAATTATCAGATCTTGACATCAGGAGCAACGCTAACGAAAGTCTATAGCGATGAGTTGTGGACTTTTACCGCATCGCCATTGCCTGGGCTGAGTGCTGGGAAATACGCTTGCGATGTGTGGATGCTGGAAGGCACTATCAGTCTCCCGACAGATTACTGCTATTTTGTTGGGTGGCCTAGCACAATTGGATACTCATTCGCGAGTACGAACGATGCGAGCCTGTTTAACGTGTCATTGCTCTCGCAGGATGGTTCATCGATGATTGTTCGGACTTGTTTTTATAAAATTCTGCACGACGAACTGGGAGGGCAAATCAACAAATGGGCACCATGGGATCCAACTAGAACTGCTGCTCAGGCCTATCTTTATTGCAAACGCGGAGAGACAACAAGTGGGGCTCTCACAGAAAACGAATGTTGGAGTGGCACCCACACTCTCACCGGCAACGTCACCGTGCCCGACAACATAACTCTCACCATTGCAGATGGCGCGACGATCAATCTAAACGGCTACTACGTGCAATGCCAAGGCAGCGGCCAGATCATTAAACAGGGTTCGGCTACTTTCTCGCCGTCCGATGTCAGCATTCAATCCGGCTCTGTAATCAAAGGCCAGTATCCCAGTGTCGCTACGGCAATTGCCAATGTTGTTTCCGGGCAGATGATCATTGTTGCCTCGGGCACCCATACCGTCGGCAGCAATCTCACTGTCGCCAGCGGTGTGACGCTGCAAGTGAATGCTGGAGCGACCGTCAATTTCACCGGCAGCTACAAACTTCAAGTGAGTGGCGTATTGACGGTAGTGGGCTCCTCCGGGCAGCATGTGATATTTGATGGTCAAAGCCATTCTCGCGCGAGCATGGACAATGCGATGATCGTCGTTCAAAGCGGCGGAACGGCCAATATCCAGTATGCGGATTTCAGAAATGCCGCATACGAATTGAGCTGTTGGCAAAACTCCGGCGCGGTCACCGTGCAAAACTGCACTTTCACCAACTTCGGCTACACCACGGATTCGAAGGCGGTATCGGTTTATTATGCCACCGGCACGATCGCGATCAACAATAGCAACTTCACCGGTTCCGGTTTAAACGGCATGGGCGTGTACGCCACGAATACGGGAACCAACGTGACCGTCACCGAAAATACTTTCACCTCGTGCCGCGTCGGAATCCGGTGTTATTCTTCCAATGCCTCGCTCTTCAGCAATACGATCGCGAATAGCGGTTACTACGGCATCCAATCCGACAACGTCAGCACCGCGGCGGAATATCGCGACAATACGATTTCGAACAGCAGTTACGGAATCTATCTGAATTCTTCCTCGCCGTGGATTATGTACAACACGATGACCGAAACGCGCGTGCTGGTCAATTCCGGCGCTCCCAATTTTGCGGACTTTGAAGAGGGAGAACAATTGCGCGGCTATAATACCATAGCCAATGCCGGAGCGCCGCTCTTGCGGGCGCAAAATTACGCGACGCCATACTTGGGCTACAGCTTTGAGGGCGGGTACAACAGTTTGTACGAGACCGATCTTCCTCACATGTATGTTGAAAATCATTCGGGCGTCTACGCCGATAATAATTATTGGGGAGGCGGGGAAGCGGCAAACTATATCGACGGAACTTCGTGGGCATTGGCGCGGAATCCTTTGGCCTCCAATCCCAATCCGTTAGCAAAAGCCAGTTTCACGTCGTATTCTCCATGCGCCGATCAAAGCGCCATAACGTTGGAGGACGAAGAGAAACTGTTTCAACAAGCCCTTGACGCCGGTTATGGCGGGGAATACGAGCAGGCCAGATCAATCCTGCAAGCCCTTATAGAAAATAACTCTGGTTCGAAATTCCCGCCGCTGGCTATACTGATGTACTACGAGTTCAATAGAATGGAATTGCGCGACGGGAACTCCGGCAGGACGAACGAGACGATAGAAGAAGAGCTTATCAACTTTCTGGCCAGTCTGGAGAACAGAGATAAAGCCGATTCCTTGCGACCGTTTGGGCTGAAACTTTCCGCTCGGGAAGCCGGATTCTCGCGAGACTTCAAGCGCATGAGCGATTACCATACATTGATCATACAGGATTATCCCAACTCGGTTCACGAATTGACTTCCCTCTACGATCAAATCGCGTATTACGTCGAAATCGAACGTGACCTTGAAAATGCCAAGGTGTTGCTGGCAAGGATGATTGACGCTTATCCCAAGGAGAGCTTGACGGCGTTCGCGCGAATCCTTGCCGGCGAAGACGTGGAATTGGATGAACTTGAAAAACGGGATGGGGCCGAACCGGCAGAGGATCAACTACCAACACAAATTAATCTGGGGCCTGCCGTGCCGAATCCCTTCAATCCGTCCACGACGATCAGCTATCAAATTCCCGAAGCCGGTCGCGTGACGCTGCGCCTCTACAACATGCTCGGCCAACTCGTGGCTACGTTGGTTGATCGCGAAGTCGTCGCGGGCAAGCATTCGGTTGTTTGGGATGGAAGGAACGAACGCGGCGAGTTTGTCGCGGCGGGCGTGTATCTCTATCGCATGGAAGTCCAGGGCGTGGTGCGGACGAAGAAGCTCGTGCTCGCGAAGTAAGATCATTTCCCGTGCGACGCGCGAGTGCCGTGCGTCGCACGTTTTGTGAAGCAAGCCAGTTACTTGCGAGTCAATGCTAACTCGAAAAACATTAGCCACAAAATCACCTCTTCCGTTTCATTAAACCAACAGGAGCGTACCTATGCGTTTCGCAAAAATCTTCCGCGGCTTTTCATTTATAATAGCGTGGTTGAGTTGCGCGCTGATTGTTTTACCGGCGCAAGCCCAGGAAAGAGCAACGCAAGAACGGTCACTGAAATACAGCCAAGTGCGCGTTCATATCACGAGCAAAGATGAGATTCTCGCGCTCGCCGAGGTCGGCTTGGCCGTGGATCACATCGACTTTCGCGGCACGTATTTCGACGTGGTGCTCAACAACGAAGAAGTGGCGATTCTGCGAAGTCTGGGCAAAGGCTTTGACGTTTTGATCGACGATTTGGAGGCGGAATATCGCTCTCGCGCGAAGTTGAGCGCGACGGAGTTGAACGCGCTCAAAACGCAGACGCCCACCCTTTACGCCACGCCGAGCAATTTTCATTACGGCAGCATGGGCGGCTATCTCACGTTCGCGGAGGTGGTCGCGGAGCTGGACAACATGCGCGCGCTCTATCCGAGCCTCATCTCCGCGCGGCAGTCCATTGGCCTCTCGCTCGAAAGCCGCGATCTGTGGATGGTGAAGATTTCCGACAACCCCGACAGCGACGAGACGGAGCAAGAGATTCTCTACACCGGCCTGCACCACGCGCGCGAGCCGCAGAGCATGACCACGCTGATCTACTTCATGTGGTACATGCTGGAGAATTACGGCAGTGATCCCACGGTGACGAATCTCGTCGACAATCGCGAGTTGTATTTCGTGCCCGTGGTGAATCCCGACGGCTACGTTTACAATCAATCGACGAATCCGAACGGCGGCGGTATGTGGCGCAAGAACCGGCGCAACAACGGCAACGGTACGTACGGCGTGGATTTGAACCGCAACTATGGCTATCGCTGGGGCTATGACAACTCCGGCTCCAGCGCTTCGACTTCGAGCGAGACCTATCGCGGCACCGCGGCCTTTTCCGAGCCGGAAACGCAAGTGATGCGCAACTTCGCGCTCAGCCGGCAATTTCGCATGGCGAACAATTTTCATTCGTATGGCAATCTGCTCATCTTCCCCTGGGGCTTCATCGCGAATTTTTACACGCCCGATCATGCGACGTACACGGCGTGGGGCCAGGACATGACGCAGTTCAACAACTACACTGACGGCACGGCCAATCAAACCGTGGGCTATCTCGTCAACGGCGAAGCGAATGACTGGCTCTATGGCGAGCAAGTTTTAAAGGACAAAGTGTTCGGCTTCACCACGGAAGTGGGCACGAGCAGCGACGGCTTTTGGCCCGCGCAAGCACGCATCATTCCGCTGGCGGATGAAAACATTTATCCCAATCTGGTTTTGGCGCAGGGCGTGAGCGAAACCACGCCGCCGAATATTTCAAGCGTGCAGTCCGGCAGCGTGACGGGCAACAGCGCGCTCATCACGTGGAGCACGGACGAAAACTCCAACTCCGTGGTGGAATACGGCGTGAGCGCGGCATACGGCAGCAGAGCCGGGGACACCGCGGAGAACGCCACATATGTCGCGAACCACAGCGTTTCGTTGACGGGGCTCGCGGCCAACACGCTCTATCATTATCGCGTGAAATCCACGGACGCTTTGGGCAACACTTCGACTTCGGGCGATTTCACTTTCCAAACCTTGCCGAGCGCGTGGCAGGTCATCACCTATGACAACTTCGAAAGCGGCATGGGCGGTTACACCGATGGCGGCGCGGATATGTCGCGCTACACCGGCACGACGCACGCGCATCAAGGCGCGGCTGCAGCGAACATTCAAGACAACAGCGGCACGGCTTCGTCCTTTTATCACACCGCGAGCTATAACGTGACGGCCTATCAAACGTTAGAAGTCGATTTCTGGTTTAAGATGGTGAGCATGGAGAGCAACGAAGATTTTTGGGTGCAATTCTTCGACGGCACAACGTGGCGCACGGTCGCAACCTTCGCGCGCGGCGCAACCTATCAGAACAACGTGTTCTATCGCAGAGTGATCACGATCTCGCGCAGCACTTATAATTTCCCCACCAACGCGAAGATACGCTTCATGTGCGACGCGAGCGCAGACAACGACGACGTTTACATCGATGAGATTGAGTTTCGCGGATCAAGCAGCGGCGCGACTCTAGCCAAAGGCGACAACGCGTTGAGCGCAACCGCGACATTACCGGAAAGCTTTGCTTTGGAACAGAACTATCCGAACCCGTTCAATCCCAGCACGACGATCAACTATCAAATTCCCGAAGCCGGGCGCGTGACACTGCGCATTTATGACTTGCTCGGCAATCTCGTGGCCACGCTCGTCGAAGGTGAAACGACTGCAGGCAAGTATTCCGTGGTGTGGAATGGAAAGAACGAACGCGGCGAGTTGGTCGCAACGGGCGTGTATATTTATCGTTTGGAGGTCGCAGGCGTGGTGCGCACGAAGAAGATGGTGCTCGCAAAATAACGCGGGAGTTTGCTTGCTCTTTCCCCTCTTCATATTCGCGCACCTGCCCCATTGAGCAGGAGGAGAAACAACCGCAGCAAGCGAAAACGGCGCATGATTCATCATTCGGCAAAGCCGCGGTGGAAATTCCCCGCGGCTGTTTTTAAACCGGGAGTTTTTTTATCACAAAACTTAAGGAGAGGGTAACATGAGAGCAAAGGCTTTCGGAGCAGGCCTCCTCGCTGTGTTCGCGTTTCTGTGTTGTGCCGCTGCGATCTTTGCGCAGGGCAGCGCCAACGTTCCGCTATTGGCACAAATGAATAAGTATCCTTCCGCGCAATACAATGATTGTTGGGGCTACACCGCGCCCGACGGCCGCGAATATGCTTTGCTGGGCGTCCGCACCGGAACCAGCATCGTCGATATTACCGACACCAACAATCTCGTGGAAGTGGCGTTCATCCCCGGTTTGACTTCCTCCTGGCGCGATCTCAAAACCTATCAGCATTATGCGTATGTCGTGAACGAGGCGGGCGGCGGCATGCACATCATTGATTTGTCCAATCTTCCCAATTCCGCCACGCTCGCCGCGACCTATACCGGCTTTTCCACTTCACACAACATTTATATCGACGTGCCTGCGGCGATTCTCTATGCCGAGGGCGACGCGGTGCAACCGGTGCGCGTGCTGAGTTTGGCGAATCCCACCAGCCCGGTGCAGATCGGATACTTCGGCATTGAGTGCCACGACATTTATGCACAAAACGGCTTGGCTTATGTTTCCGAAGGCAACCAAAGATCCGTGGGAATTTACGACGTGAGCAACCCGGCCGCGGCGGTTCGTTTGAAAACGATTTTGCTGCTGGGCGTGGGATACGTTCACAATGCTTGGGCCAGCGCCGACGGCGGCCTGCTCATGACCACGGAAGAAACTTCGGGCTACACCGTCAAGCTGTGGAATACCGCAAATCTCAACGACATCACTTTGACCGACGAGTATCTCGGGCCCTCGGGACTCGCGCACAACACGCACCTCAAAGGGAACTATGCTTACATTTCACATTACGGCGATGGCTTGCGCATCGTCGACATTTCCGATCCCAATAATATTTTTGAAGCCGGCTATTATGACACCTATACTGCGCCCAACACCGGTTTTGTGGGCGATTGGGGCGCCTTTCCGTTTTTCGCTTCCGGCAAGGTGTTGGTTTCGGATATCCAAAGCGGATTGTACGTCGTCTTCTTCGATGACGGCAACACGCCGCCGCTCATCACCTCGACGCCGGGCGCGACGGTGACGGCCGGACAGCCTTATGCTTACGACGCGGACAACACCGTCAACGTGCTCGGCACGCCGACGATTACGTTTTCTTTCACCGGGCCTGCGGGCTTTAACGTCGTTCCCAACACCGGCGCAGTAAGTTGGACGCCGACGCCTGCACAGGTCGGCTCGCATCTCGTGTCCATCACCGCCACGAACGGCGTGGGCGTGAAAACGCAAAATTTCACCGTCACCGTGAACGGAGGCAGCACGTGGCAGGTCATCACCTATGATGATTTCGAAAGCGGCATGGGCAGTTACACCGACGGCGGCGCGGACATGGCGCGTTACACCGGCACCACGCACGCGCATCAAGGCGCGGCCGCGGCGAATATTCAAGACAACAGCGGCACGGCCTCGTCGTTCTATCACACCGCGAGCTACAACGTCACGGGCTACCAAACGTTGGAGGTCGATTTCTGGTTTAAAATGGTGAGCATGGAGAGCAACGAAGATTTTTGGGTGCAATTCTTCGACGGCGCGACTTGGCGCACGGTCGCGACGTTTGCGCGCAACAGCAGTTTCCGCAATAACACGTTCTATCATCAAGTCGCCACGATCTCGCGCAGCACGTATAACTTTCCGGCCAACGCCAAGCTGCGGTTCATGTGCGACGCGAGCGACAACAATGACGACGTTTACATCGATCAGATCGAGTTTCGCGGATTGACCAACGGCGCATTCGTTCCCGGCGGCCATACCGTGAGCGGCGCCGAAACCTTGCCGGAAAGTTTCGAGCTGAAGCAGAATTATCCGAACCCGTTCAATCCGAGCACGACGATCAACTATCAAATTCCCGAAGCCGGGCGCGTGACGCTGCGCATTTATGACTTGCTCGGCCAGCTCGTGACGACATTGGTTGATCGCGAAGTTGTCGCGGGCACACATTCTGTGGTTTGGGCGGGAAAGAATGAGCGCGGTGAATTGGTTGCAGCGGGCGTGTATATTTATCGTTTGGAAGCCGCAGGCGTGGTGCGCACGAAGAAGATGGTGCTCGCAAAATAAGGTCAATTGAAGTGCCACGCACTTTTAAGGCTCGTGGTACTTTTGTCCGCATGAAGGGCGCAAGGCGAAAACTGCAAATTCGTCTTGCGCCCTTTTGTTTTATGCGAATCCTCACGGAGAACTTGGATCAACAGAAATGAAAGTTGCGTTTGCATCCATGTCCCCGGCAAGTTATATTGCGCTGCAATTCCGCCACGCAAAGCTGCAACAATGCACAACCCGCGCGTGAAAATGCCGACGCTTGTGCGAATTGGCAGGCGCATTTTGCTCCCTATCCACACAATAGCTTTTTTTGAAGAAGAAACCCTAGCAAGGAACATGCTCACCTCCAATCCCAACTGGCTCGACTCCATTGAAAAAATCTGGGACCAAGTTTTCTGGGGCAACAGCGTGAGAGACTGGACCACTGCGTTGGTCACAATGGTCGCGACTTTTCTTATTCTGTATGTCGCCAAGAGCCTCACCGTACGGCGGCTCACCGTGTTCGCGCAAAGAACGCAAACCGAGGTCGACAATTTCATCGTCGAGTTGCTCAAACGTACGCGCTCGTTTTTTTTCCTCGGCCTGGCAATGTATTTTGGCTCGCGTGTTCTGGAGCTTTCCGAATCCGCCAACAAGATCTGGCATGGCTTCGTGGTGCTCACCGTGCTGCTGCAAGCCGCACTATGGAGCAATGCGCTAGTGACGTTAGGCGTCAAACATTACACCAAGCAGCGCCTCGCGCAAGATGCAGCAAGCGTGACCACGATTGCTGCGCTCGGTTTTCTGGCTCGCATTGTCTTGTGGTCGATCATCGCGCTGCTCGCGTTGGATAACTTGGGCGTGAACGTCACCACGCTCGTGGCTGGCCTTGGCATTGGCGGCATTGCCATCGCGCTCGCGGCGCAAAGCGTGCTCGGAGATCTGTTCGCTTCGCTAGCCATCGTGCTGGACAAGCCGTTCGTGCTGAACGACGAAGTCATCGTCGGTGAGTTTCGCGGCCGCATAGAGCACATCGGCCTGAAGACGACGCGCCTGCGTAGTTGGTCCGGCGAAGAGTTGATCTTCACGAACAGCGATCTGCTGCAAAGCCGCATTCGCAATCTGCAGCGCATGCAAGAACGCCGTGTCGCATTCACATTGGGCGTGACGTATCAAACCCCCTATGAAAAGCTCGTGCGGCTCCCCATTCTGCTTGAAGAGATCATCGTCGCGCAGCCGCTCGCGCGCTTCGAGCGCGCGCATTTCAAAGCCTATGGCAACTTTGCGCTGGATTTCGAAGTCGTCTATCACGTGCTGCGGCCGGAAGTCAGCTCACAGATGGACGTGCAACAAATCATCAACTTCGCCATCTTCAAACGCTTTCAGGAAGAGCAAATCGAGTTTGCGTATCCGACCCAGACGATCTATCTGCAGCCCAATGTTTCCACCGCCAACCTTCTTCCGAAGGAAAGTGAAGTGAGGCCTGGCGCCGCCGTTTGAATTTGCGCAAGGAGAGGGAACAGATTGCCGCTGAGGCCTTATGCGGCGTTGCACACATGGGTGGAAGATCGTGAGAGGGGGAAATACGGAGCAGTGAAGTGTTGGAGCAATGCCAGGCGCTAGTCAATTCCCCCAAACTCCA
Source organism: bacterium (assembly GCA_037444905.1). Lineage (GTDB taxonomy): Bacteria > Zhuqueibacterota > Zhuqueibacteria > Zhuqueibacterales > Zhuqueibacteraceae > JABWAN01. Next base: position 12,337 of record JBBILN010000050.1, read on the forward strand.
CTACTCCAAGAGGCGACGATGCTTTACTTTTCGTCGGGGTTGACCATCTTATAAACCAATGCTGCGAGCGCGCCGCCCACGAAATTGCCCACCAGGAAAATCCAGATATTGCTCACCGTGCTCAAACCCATCACCGTAATGCCGCACGCGACCGCGGGATTATACGCGCCGCCGGAAATCGCGCCGCCGGCGTATGCGCCCACCACCACTGTGAAGCCGATGGCGAGGCCATAATAACTATTGCCGGCGTTCTGCGAAGAAGTGGCGGTATTGAGCACAACGTAGCACAACGCGAAAGTGAAGAGCGCTTCGTTCAACAACGCTTTGACAACGTCGGGTGTGGCCGCAACCACAGTCGCGCCGCTTTTGTTAAAACCGACAAGGAGCGCCGCGATGACGCCGCCCAGCACTTGCGCGATCATGTACGGCGCAACGTCTTTCGCCGCACATTTGCCACGCAAGAATACTGCAAGCGTGACGGCAGGATTATAATGCCCGCCGGAGAGATGGCCGCCGGCATACACCATCACCATCAGCGTTGCGCCGATTGCCAACGGCGCCATGGCGCCCGCGCCGCCGGGTTCAATCACGCTGAGACCGACCACCAGCACGAGAAAAAAAGTGCCGATGAACTCTACCAGATACTGTTGCATATACCTCCTCCTCCGACTCGGTTAATAGAAATGTGGATTAGAGCATCAATCTCAGAAAAATTTTGTTCAAAAAATTTCTCATAGCGCCGCAGTTTCCAAACATGACTTGAGCGTATCCCATCCCACATTCCCGCCGCTAAGGATAATGCCGACATGCCGGTCGTGCCAGCCCTTTTCATTTTTCAATGCCGCCGCCACGGGCACTGCTGCGGTCGGCTCAATCAAAATCTTCATGCGCTCGAGCACGAGCAGCAGGGCGCGCTTAATTTCTTCTTCCGTCACCAACAATACGCCGGCGAGGTGCTCGCGCATGATCTGAAACGTGACCTCACCCGGGCTGGTAACTTGCATGCCGTCGGCAATCGTCTTCGGCACGGGAATGGTCACGCGCTCATTGCGTTGCAGCGATAAATAAGTATCGTTCGCAGACTCGGCTTCGACGCCGTAGATTTCTGCATGAGGCGCGAGATGGTGCAGTGCAATCGCGCAACCGGAAATCAATCCACCCCCGCCAACCGGTGCGAGCAGCACTTCAAGCTGCGGCGTCTGCTCATAAAACTCGAGTGCCGCGGTGCCTTGCCCGGCAATGACATGGGCATGATCAAAGGGCGGAATGAGCACGCGGCCTTCGCGCGCTTGAATCTCTTTGGCAATCGCGGCGCGATCCTGCTTATAACGATCGTAGAGAATCACTTCGGCGCCGTAACCGCGCGTGGCCGCCAGCTTCGCGGGCGGCGCATCGAGCGGCATCACGATTTTCGCCGGTACTTTTAGCAACGCCGAGGCCAGGGCCACGCCTTGCGCATGATTGCCGGAAGAGAACGCCACCACGCCGCGTTGTTGCTCTTCCGCGGTAAGCTGCGCGATGGCATTGTACGCGCCGCGAAATTTGAACGCACCCACGCGTTGGAGATTTTCACATTTGAAATAGAGATGATTGCCGGCGAGCTGATTGAGAAAGGAAGAAGTGAGCACCGGCGTGCGATGCGCCACCGGCTGCAAGCGTTGCGCAGCCTCTTGAATAGCGGCAAAAGTGATGATCATGGGCGGACATTTTCCTTGACTTTGTAGGGCTTGATTGCTATAATTCGCGCGTTCTTGACGAACATGTACGCTGCAATGTAAAAATTTTGGCGCAAAGCACAAGGGCGATTAGCTCAGCTGGTTAGAGCGCTGGTCTCACATACCAGAGGTCGGTGGTTCGATCCCACTATCGCCCACTCTCAAAGCTCATCACGACATCCTTAAAACTCACGGACGAAGTAAGCAAAACGGCAGGAAACAGGATGCGCGATGAGTTTTCTTTTTCCGCCCGTAGTCACGCCTCGTATTACTCACAGTTTTAATTCCGTCGAACCTGCTGGCAAGCCTCCGCTCGTCAGCGTAGTTCTATTTTTAAAAGAAAGGAGCGCAACGCCAAACTTTCAAATTTTTCAAGCTTTGGAGGAATCGCTTACGCTGGTACACTCGTGAAAACTTCACCAGCACACCCTCATGAACTGCATCAGTCCAACAGGAAAGAGAGTACCTATGTCTGCCTCCCGAATTCCGGAGTCGCTTCCGAAGATTCTGGTCATCGAAGATGACTGCGACCATTTGGAATTGCTGTCGCACGTTTTGAGTAAGTACGCGGTCACGCTTCGCCTCGCCCAATCCGGCCTCGCAGGCTGGAAAATTCTGCAATCTGAAAAAATCGATCTCGTCATTCTCGATTATTCCCTGCCGGATCTGGATGGTCTCACCCTTCTCAAAAGAGTGCGGGCCGCTTTCACGCGCCGCCCGATCGTCATGCTCACGACTCACAACGAACATTGGCTGAAAGAGGAAGCCTGCCGCCACGGGGTGAATTATCTCGTGCACAAAACTGCGGTGGGAAGTTTTCTGGCAAAGTTGGGAGATATCGTGGCGCAAGAATTAGGATTGCGAAAGAAAAGCAAGCCCCCCTCAGTCATGGGCGTGCGAGACTTCACAGCGTTTCTGCAAAGCGCCGTGAATTGATTATGAAGATTCGAAAGCCAGCCGGGTTTTAAAGCCCGGCTGGTCTCGAGAACACAATACACCTCAATACTCCCACATCAAACCCGCCGAAAGATTCCGCACCTCATTGAAATTGCGCTCGACCTGTGCATAATAGTATTGTAGCGCGTTGCGCACAGCAAGCTGCGCTGTGAGATTCGACCAACGAAAGAGCAGTCGCGCGTCCAACTGTTTTTTGGGCACACGTTGGTCGCTGCGAAAAAGCTGCACTTCGACTTTCGAAGCATAGCTGTAATCCGCTTCCAGCGAGAAGGGGCCGAGATGCAACGACGGCGAAACATACGCGAGAAAACGCGGACGATAGGTGAGCGGATCGCCGTCTTTGAAGGTGATGGGAATTTCATCAGAATCGCCGGCACGCACAACTTGCGGATCGGTCCACGTCGCCGAGGCTTCGAGTTGAATGAGATCATTCAAAAAGCGCAAGTGCCCACTCAACTCCACGCCCGGAATTTTGGCCGCTTGAATATTGACGAGCGTGGCAAAAAAACTTGTTCCGCTGGCGACAAACACCGGCTCCACCAAATCGTCATACCGGTTGTAGAATCCCACGGCCTCGAAATTCCCCAACTCGCCGATTTGTTGGCGCCAGCCGAACTCATAAGAAAGCGAGCGCTCGGTGTTGATGAAAGCATTGGGCTGAAACGGAATGGGCTGATCGAATTGCAAAAATCTCTCGCCCAAAACCGGAATGCGAATGCCGCGCCCGACAGCCGCGTGAAAGTTTGTAGAAGAAAAAAGCTGGTAGCTCAATGCAATCTGCGGATTCAAGTATTGCTCTTCAATACCATTCGGAATGGGATTGACCACGGGCTTGCGTTTGAAAAATTGTGTTTGCAACGGCGGCCCGGGCAGCAAGTAATAATGATCATAACGCAAGCCGGCGGTGAAGCGCGTTCGTTTGTTGATTTGCCAAACTTGCTGCAGATAGGGCGAGACCGTATAGGCGAAATGGCGGCCAATGTCGCGCTGCTCTGCAAAGTCGTAATGATACTCCAAGCCCACGGTGAAATCCATACTGCTATCCAGCCGCGCGTGGATTTGGAAATCCGCGCCCGGCCCTTGCGCCGGCTGGAAATCGCCCGGCGCTTTGAATTGATTGCCGGTCAATTGCCGCACCATGGAGGCGCGCCATTTGAATTCCAACCAATCATTCGCGCGCAAGCGATACTGCGCATAGAATGTGTACGCATCGAGCGAAAGCCGATACTCTTTAAACGCAAGCGGAACGACAAAGGGCTTGCCGTTTTCCGCCCACACAAACTCGCCGCGGCGATCGCGTGCGTATGCGCCGAACAGCGTCAACTCGGATTGGTCATCAAATGCATAACTTAGTTTGGCCGTGCCGTTCCATCGTTGGAAGTGGCGGTTTTCGCGGTCGCCCGTGGACTCGTGCCGGCCGAGAGAAGCGCGCACGCCGAGCTTGCCGAATTGCCGAGCGTAGCTCAAATCCGTGCGATTGAAATTGAGCGTGCGATCGGTCCAATGCCATGCTGTTTCATAAGGATCATCATAAATGCCGGCGCTGGTGCGAATCGAAAATCGGCCCTCGGGCGTCGGCGCTTTGGTGATGACGTTGATCACGCCGCCCAATGCAAATGAGCCGTACAATGCCGAGGCCGGACCTTTGATCACTTCGATGCGTTCAAAATCCGTGACCGGCAGAATATCCCAATTCATATTGCCGAAATCGCTCGGCAGCGCCGGAATGCCATCTAGCAAAATGAGCACACGGCTGCCGAGGCCGCGCGTATAGCCGGTGCTATTGCGCACGTTCACATTCTCCCCCACCAAACTCACGCCCGGAATACTTTCAAGCGCCGCGTCGATGCGCAGCGGATTGCGCCGCAACGCAGACTCGCTCGAAAGCGCGCTCACACTTACCGCTGCAGTTTGAATTTCTTCCACCTGCCGGCTTGCGGTGACGATCACTTGCGACATTTCAAGCAAAGTGGGCTGCAATTTAAAATCAACGCGAGACACCGCGCCTTCGGTCAAGTATACAGTCGCGCGCCCGATTTGATAGCCGATAAAAGTCACGCGTAACGTATAAAATCCCGGCGCCAGCTTCTTAATGGCAAACTTGCCCTCGCGATCCGCGCTCGCGCCAAGCAATGTTCCCAACACTTGCACGTTTGCGCCCGGCAAAGCCTCGCCGGTTTCCGCGTCGAAAACATGGCCATGAATTTCGCTGATGGATTGGGGCTGGGAAAATGCAGGCACGCCCATTAGCAACATCAGCACGGTCATAAAAAAGCCCCGAACGCACGGGGCTAGTAGAGTTGGCTTCACTCGGATTTCTCCTTTGAGGTGGCATAGCAAGCCGGCAAAACACATGTTAAAAAGCCTTCCGCGTTTTTCGTGTGCCTTGTGGGCAATAAGTTTGAATGAGTCAAAGAAGAGAAAACTGGAATCAACTTCACGGGCAATCGCCACAGTCTTTGCAAAAATTCACGCCATTCGGCAGAGAAGAAAATCTCACCTTGAAATCCACGTTCGAAAGCGTAGCCCCAGGCGCAACCGCGACCGGCCTTGGCCAAAGAGAATCGGTGGGACAACTGTGAAACCCGACCGCGCGAATGCTGGCCAAGCTGCCGCCTTTCCCGAACCAAAACAGCGCAATGAATTTGTATTCGCCGCTGGTGACCGCGGTGCGATAGTGATAGGTCTTGGCGAATTTTTTGATGCTGATATCGAGACCCTTGAGATAAAGAATGTAGTCGAATTGCGTGCGCGGAATGATGGGAAAGAACGCGACCGCAGCGATCTCGGTGTTCGCGGGCCATTCGTCGGTGAAGGTGATGTCGCCTTCAATGATGGCATCACGTTTCGCCAGATCCCAGTTTGCGACAATGTTTACGCTGTCTGCAATGGGAGCTTCGTCCGTCAATTCAATGGTTTTCGGAGTGAGCTGGCCCGGCGCGGTATATAAGCCGAGGATATTGGCAATGTCCCACGCTTCGCCTTTGCGGCGCCAAAGCACGCCGGCAGCATCATAATGTCCCAAATCCGCAACAATATCGAAGCGCACGGTATCGGGATCGGTGCGGCTGAGATCAGTATTGATCGGCAGGGGATCGCTGAAGACCACATCCGTCAGCAAATTGTCCGGCGGAAGTTTTTTCACGGCCACGAAGGCAACTTCCCGCACGTGCTCGGGCGCAGGCGTGTTGTTGAAAACGACTTCCCCGCGAATGCGCGAGCGCACGGGATCCATGCCGTGATCATAGTCGCAACTCGCGACAAGAACGATGGCAATGAGCAACACTGGCAGCGCTAGCTTGCGTATGAAATGAAGCTTCATGATTCCTCGAGTTTCAGGTGTATGTTGGAGTGCTTAACAAAGTGTCCTAGCCGAAGGACACATTTTCCGGCGATAAATTCACAACTCTTGTTACACAAAATTTACGAAAAAGTGCAGGTGGGAGCAAGGAGTTATTCGGGAAATAAAAAAGGCCCGAGTCATTCGACCCGAGCCTCTTGGCTGTGAGGGGGAGCCACAATTCCTTAGCAATATTCCAAAGCAATCCCTTTGCTTCAGTTTTGTTGCTTTGGCCATCCTGGCCTTTACATTCCTTGTGTCTTCTGCCCAAAAACATTGCAACGCGCGTGCCGCGCGCCATTTGCAGTGACGTACTCTCAAGGAGTACTTTGCGCTGCTCAAAAGCTGAACTTGCATGCCGCGCGCGCGACACTGTAAATGCGTGGTAACTTCAGAAAGCTTTGAACGACATTTTTGTATCCCGCCAAAGTGCAAAAGCGAAATTGCAATTCCATTTTTGTCTTCCTATTTAAAATTATCTTTCGCAGTTTATTGCCACGAGAATTGGCCGCTTGGTACTGACGATTTACGAAAGGATGAACTATGCTGGTTCACATCACCGAAAACTTTGCAGAGATGAGTAAATTCGCGGCGCAAATCGTCGCGGAGCTGGTGCGCAAAAAACCGGATTGCGTATTGGGATTCGCGACGGGCAGCACGCCGCTGGGTTTGTACCAGGAGTTGATTCGCATGCACCATAAGGAGGGCTTGGATTTTTCCAAAATCACAACGTTCAATTTGGATGAATACGTCGGGTTGCCGCCGGAGCATGATCAAAGTTACCATTATTTCATGTGGGAGAACCTGTTCAAGCACATCAACGTCGATAGTCGCTTCGTTCACATCCCCATGGGTATGGCGAAAGACATCGACGCGTTTTGTGAATGGTATGAAGAAAAAATCGTGGAGGCGGGTGGGATCGACTTGCAAATCCTTGGCATTGGCGCGAACGGACACATCGCCTTTAATGAACCCGGCTCTTCGCTCGGCTCGCGCACACGCATCAAGACTTTGACCGGCACGACGCGCGAGGCCAATGCGCGCTTTTTCAAAACGCCGGACGAGGTGCCGCGATATGCGCTGACGATGGGCGTGGGCACGATCATGGATGCCAAAGAATTATTGCTGCTCGCCAATGGGGAAAGCAAAGCCGAGGCGATTGCCGCAACCTGCGAAGGCCCGATTACTGCGATGTGGCCGGCCACCATCGTGCAAATGCACCGGCTCGCAACGGTGATCGTGGACAAAGCCGCGGCTTCGAAGTTGAAGATGAAGTACTGAAGAGAGTTCTGTGAGAGAAGCAGTTTGAAGTAAGAAGACCGCAAAATCGAAGGGTAAATAAAAAATCTCCGGCGGATTGTGTTTCTTGCTTTTCATCCGCTGGAGATTAGTTTTTCCAACCTAGCGCGAGGCATTGGGCCTTGCAATCACCCCTCATATCTCCCCAACACCAACGCGGCGTTTGTGCCGCCAAAACCGAATGCATTCGAGAGCGCATAGCTCAACTTCGCTTCGCGGGGATGATTGGCCACATGATTGAGATCACACTCGGGATCGACATTCTCCAAGTTGATGGTCGGCGGCATAACTTGATGGTGCAGCGCCAAAGCTGTATAAGCCGCCTCCACTGCGCCCGCGGCTCCGAGCAAATGCCCGGTCATCGACTTCGTCGAGCTAACCGCGACTTTTGAGGTGTGCTCCTGAAAAATGGTTTTAATGGCCGCGACTTCGGCAGTGTCGCCCAAGGGCGTCGAAGTGGCGTGGCCGTTGATATAGCCAATCTCTTCTTTTGCGAGTCGTGCATCGCGCAAGGCGGTTTTCATCGCGAGTCCCGCGCCCGCGCCATCAGCACACGGCGCAGTGGCATGATATGCATCCGAAGAAGCGCCACTGCCCACCAATTCTGCCCACACTCTTGCGCCGCGTTTGCGCGCGCGTTCTTCACTTTCCAAAATCAAAACACCGGCGCCTTCGCCCATCACAAAGCCGTCGCGGTCTCTATCGAAGGGCCGGCTCGCGGCCGCGGGTGCATCGTTTCGTTTGGACAGCGCTTTCACTGCGATGAATCCCGCCACACCCAATTCGATGATGGCAGCTTCGGCGCCGCCGACGATCATCACTTCTGCGGTGCCGCGCCGAATCATGTCCAAGCCTACGCCGATGCAATGCGCACCGGTCGCGCACGCCGAGACGATGGCGTAACTCGGTCCGCGCGCACCATAACGAATGGTCAACAAGCCCGAGGCGATGTTGGAAATCGTGGCCGGCACAAAGAACGGCGAAACTCGGCGCGGGCCCTTTTCGATGAGCACGCGCGTGTTGTCCACAAAGGTTTCCATTCCACCCATGCCCGAGCCGACCAACACGCCGGTGTCATCATGCGGCAAATCTTCGGCTTTGAGCCCCGCGTCCTCGAGCGCCTTATCTGCTGCGGCGACGGCCAGATGCACGAAACGATCGTAATGGCGAACTTCTTTGTGATCCATGTATGCGGCCGGATCGAAGTTCCGCACTTCGCCGGCGATATGTGTGCTGAGATGTGCAGCCTCGAAGCGAGTAATTTTGTCGATACCAGATTTGCCCGCAAGCAAGGCCGCCCAATTGTCTTCGACGGTCAAGCCCAGCGGCGTAACTAAGCCCATGCCGGTAATCATAACTCGTTTTTCACGAGGTGTTTGAGACATTGCGCTCTCCATCTGAGAATGAGAATGAGAATTTTTTCGCAATTGTTCGGGCGAAACCGCCCAGTTTTCGTCCTAAAAAATATAATGCGCAAAATACACTTTTAACAATTAAACGTCAACAGCCTTTCTCGGCTGGAACGATTTACGCAAACGATGCTGCACGCGGCTACAACTCTCTGGTTTTCTTATGAAAGGATTTCAGCATGTTAGCACGAAAGAAGGGCTTGACGCAGCCAGGCTGGTGGCGCAAGCTGCCCGCGCTGCTCGATGAGATAACATTTCTGGCGCGACGCCGGCATCCCTTGACACGCTTCCGCAAAGTCAAATGTATTTATGGAATCAATATTTGACTCTTCCGCAAGTGCGCCGGATTGTTGGTATCTCAAAGCATAAAAGTGTAGGCGCAAGCGCTTTGTCAAAGGGACTTGAGCTTTTCAGGAAGAAAGACACCTTCGTCGTGCCGCCTTCCCCGAAAAGTCACCCCGAGTCGCCCCGTCACTGCAGCGGGACGATTTTACCCGACCGCATGTCGCCCATGTCCTCGGTTTCCAATTTTGCAACAGCAACGCGTTCCGCTCTATTCCGTCGCTTGTGCTCGCAGCAAACGACCGGGCTGCTTCTTTATTTTAATAAGGAGATTGCGGTGAACAATGGGATGCGCTGCTATTACCATGAATCTTCGCTCGCTTTATTGATTTAGCCAAGGAAGGCTTGAGTAACTTCAAGTCGTAGTTGCGAGGGTTTGAGTAAACAAGGAAGTTTGATCAATTCGTCAAAACATTTGGAGGCAGCATTCATGAACCAATTTTTCTCTCGACCGGCATCATTGCGGCGGCCGGTTCGTCATTGCTCAATTACTTCCGCAATGACAAGTTTAGGGCTGTTGGCATTCTTGCTCATCATGAGCGTGCAAACCCCGGCGCAAGCGCAATTGAACGGCGGTCGCGGACCCTCGTTCGTGCGCGCCGCGTGGAATTTGGAGCCAGGCTACTTCACACTTGGAGCGCACACACGCTTTTATGGCAAAGTCGCGGACGGCGCGCGCGTCGGCGGCACGACCATCGCCACGACCTATTGGGTAGTGCAAGGCGGCTTCTCGTTGAACTACGGCATCAGCCGTCACTTTGAAGCTTCGCTCGCGCCCACTCTCTATCAAGACACCAATCGCGGCGGCAAGGGTTTCAATCTGCCCGATGATCTGTATTTGCGCCTCAAGATCGGATCATTCGGAGCACGCGGCAGCGCCATGAACTACGGCGTCGAGCTGGCGGGACGCATTCCCACCGGGAAAACGCACAACATTCCCTTTGAGTCCTACTCTTCGGGCAAATTCAGCTTCGGGGTGACGGCCCTTGCCTCTTTTGCCCGCGATCCGCTTTACCCGGAAGACGGCTTGAGTCTGCATTTCAATTTGGGCTATTGGAATCACAACGACGTGGGTGAAAAGCTGACCAGTTTGCCACTCGAACAAGACACCTCGCTCGTCAGGCAAATGACGCAGGAATTTACGTACGGCGCCGCGGTGATCTTTCCTTCGGAAAAATTCAATTTCCGGTTTGAATTGATGGGTAGCGGCTTCCTCAGTGCGCCGCCGGTTTCGGCTTATAGCCGTGAAGCGGTCGCCTATTTCAGCCCCGGCGTTTCCTACAAAGCCTATCGCTGGATGACTCTGGATTTCAATTCCGACATTCGTCTTTCCGGAGAAAACAACACCACGGTCTACGGCAAAGGTCTGCCGGGAATTTCCGGCCTGCCGAATTATCCGTCATGGCGCGCCACGTTGGGCATGAAGCTCACCTTGCTGCCCACTTCTTTGTACTCGAGCAGCGAGCGCGAATTGCTCATGCGCAAAGCCGAGAGCCGCCGTGAATTGTTCGAGCAAATCATCAAAGAACAACGTGAAACCGAAGCGGCCGAGTCGGAATTGGAGCGCATCAAAGATGAGCGCCGCAAAGCCGAGCGCGAGCTTGACCGCCTGCGCCGCATTCTCGAAGGCGAAGCCAAACGCCAACAACAAGAGAACGCCACCGGCGAAAACGGCGACACGCCGCCCAAAGAGTGACACTGGAGTGATGGAGTGTTGGAGTGATGGTGAGACGACACCGCATCTCTGCAATACTCCCAAAATCCAACAATCCAAAACTCCAATAAATTTTTGCTCCCCTTTCTTCGCGTGCCGTTAGCAGGGCTAGCGGTATGCGAGGAAGGGGGATTTTTATTTCATCCTGCCGATTGACTTTCTTCTTTTCATTCCGTTCTTTACTCATATCGTATACAAAAAGAACAGGCCACACACGGATCACAAGCGCACACTGCAAAGCTTTTTCTGCGTGTGTTTTTGATTCGTGTGAAGCCCCAAACTTTCAGATTTTTTTCGAACTTTGCGTGCGAATGACCTTATCGCGATGACCTCCCCTCGAATCCTGATCGTGCAATTGGGACGGCTGGGCGATTTTATTTTGGCCACGGCCATGTTGCGCGCATTGAAAACGGCATATCCGCATTGTCAAATTCACGTGCTCGCGAGTCGCCACAATGCCGCACTGGCGGGCGCCCATCCTTTGGTCGATCGCGTGTATTTGTATTCTAAAAAAATCTTTCCCACGCTCCGTCTCGTTGCCGCCCTCAAGCGCGAGCGCTACGACTATTGGATCGACCCCAAAGATCACTATTCCCGCGAAGGCAGTTTCTTCGCGCGCCGGGCGAATGCCAAATGCAAAATCGGTTTCAATCGTGCAGGGCACGCGCAAGTGTTTGACGTGGGCCTGCCTTCGCACGAAGCCCAGCACACGCACGTGGCGCTGCGGAATATGCATGCGTTGCGCAGTTTGGGTTTGGAGCATAGCGACCCACGGCCGTGTTTGTTCGTTGCCCCGGAGGCGGAAAATCGGCTCGCGCAGTTTCTGCAAACACATCACATTCGGAATTATCTTTGCGTAAATCTTTCCGCCGGAAATGCGATCCGCTATTGGCCGCAAACGCAATGGCTGGCCTTTTTGCAAACGTTGGCGCGCGCGGATCGTCAGTTTCTGCTTACCACGGACGCGAAAGACGCCGGTTTGGCTGAGGCAATCCGGGCACAGGTCGCGACGGCGCATTATTTTCCCACGCCCACCTTCATGGAACTCCTTGCGCTCGTGCAGCACGCGGATCTCGTCATCTCACCGGACACTTCGGTCGTTCACGCCGCGGCGGCATTCGATCGCCCGCTGCTCGGGCTGTACTCCAATCACGAATGGAACTATAAGAAATTTTATCCGCTCAGCGCGCATTGCCGCGTGGTCATGCCGCCGGAACCCGGTGCGACGATCAAAGACATTGAACTCCAGGCTATGCTGAGCAGCTTCGAAGAGCTAACGCAGGAAGTTGAGGCCGCAAAGAAGCGCGCAAAGCAGCACGCAGATTAAGACAGAACGTTGTCCCTCTTTCTCATCGGCGCTATCGGAATTCAGCAGGATATCTCAGACATGTTCAAATCGCGACCACTTTCCCTGCGACCGTGGGCCCTCACCTTCTGGCTGGCGCATTGCGCCGCGTCGCTCGCGCAGCCGCGCGATCTTCGCTTTGAGCAAATTTCCGTTGAACAGGGGCTTTCCAATTATGCCGTCACGAGAATCGTGCAAGACCACCAGGGCTTTCTTTGGATCGGCACCGAAGACGGCTTGAACAAATACGACGGCTACGAATTCACGGTCTACAAACCCGACCCCGCGGATTCCAACGCTCTTCCGCACCGCTTCGTGCAATGCTTGTACGTCGATCGCTCCGGCACTTTATGGTTTGCCTCTGGGAAACACTTGAGACGCTATAATCCCGACGCCGACAATTTCGAACGGTTCAAAATCCCTCCGCGCAATTCGGAAAGTTTAGAGGGAAAAGACTGCAATGCGATTTTGGAAGACAGCGAAGGGACGCTTTGGTTTGGTACGAACACGGGGCTGTATCGCTATGATCGCCGGCAAGAGCGTTTGAGTGTTTATCGCCATGATCCCCACGATACGACCTCGCTCAGCAGTGATTTCATCTCCGTGCTTTGCGAAGACCGTTGGGGCGATCTATGGATTGGGACCAACGCCGGCTTAAATCGCTTTGATCGCCATAAGAATATTTTTCAACATTATCGTGCACACTCCAGCGGCCTCACTCACGATTCGATTGGATGCTTGCGTGAAGATCACCGCGGAAACATTTGGATCGGCACGCCGACCGGTTTGAACCGTTACAACCGGCAGGCCGGCACAATCACGCCGTGTCTCCATTTGGATCCGAATGATCCACGCGCTAGCATCGGCCCGGACGTCGTTTTCGATATTTTCGAAGACAGCCGCGGTACGCTTTGGGTCGGCTCTTTTCATGCAGGACTGTGGCGCTATGAAGCGGATACGGATCGTTTTTTTCGTTACGAGCCGCAGCCGAATGATCCCCATTCACTCAGCGAGGCCCGCATCAGTTGCATATTTGAAGATCGTTCCGGGGTGTTGTGGCTGGGCACGTATCGCCATGGGCTGAATCGGTACAATCGGCTGCAGGATGTTTTCTCACGCTATAAACTTGACGATGAAGTCTATGCTATTTGTGAAGATGCTCGCGGCGATCTCTGGCTGGGTACGAACACCTCGGGCTTGTTGCAATATGACCGTCACGGCAGTCTCCTCGCGCATTATCGACAAGCTCCGAAAATTCCGGACAGTCTTTTCACGAACGGCATCATGGCGATACACGAAGATCCCTTGGCGCGTGGCTCGTTCTGGTTGGGCGCCGCGGCATGGCTGCATCACTTTGACGCACAGCAACGCCGTTTTGCGCATTTTCCCCATGTGACGCTCGACTCCGGCGTCTCAGAACAATATGTGGTGAAAACCGTTTATGTGGATGCCGCGGGAGAAATTTGGGCGGGCACCAACGGCAGCGGCTTGGGGCGTTTTGAACGCGAAAGCAAGACCTTCACGTACTATCGTTACGAACCCGAGAATCCTCACAGTTTGAGCCACAACAGCGTATGGTCGATTTGTGAAGATCGGCACGGCAATCTTTGGCTCGGCACTTTCGGCGGCGGCGTCAATCGTTTTGATCGCAAAAGCCAAACCTTCACCCGCTATCAACACAATCCTGAAAATCCCAATAGCCTGAGTAATGACGCCGTGTACTCCGTGTATGCCGATACGAACGGCAATGTTTGGATCGGCACGTGGGGCAGCGGCTTGAATCGGCTCGAGCTGGCGACGACGAGCTATTCGCATTACACTGACCGCGATGGCTTGCCTGATAATTTTGTCAAAGGCATTCTGCCCGATGAGCACGGCAATCTTTGGTTGAGCACGGACAAGGGCCTCTCGCGCTTCAATCCGCAAAGCGGAACTTTTAAAAATTTTACGGAACAGGATGGTTTGCTGAGCAATCAGTTTCTTTCCGGAGCTTATTGCAGGGGCGCAGAGGGCCGATTGTATTTCGGCGGCGCGGGCGGCGCGATTGCATTTTTCCCCGATAGTGTTCGTGATCATCCTTACGTTCCGCCGGTGGTGCTTACGCGCTTTAAAGTTTTTGACAAGCAGGCGGCGCTGCCGCGCGCGCTTTTCGCGCTCGATGAAATTCAACTCTCCTATCGGCAGAACTTTTTTTCATTCGAGTTTGTGGCGTTGGATTACACCATGCCGCACCGGAATCAATATGCCTACAAGCTCGAAGGCTTCGACCCGGATTGGATAAACAGTGGGACGCGGCGTTTTGCGAGTTACACGAACGTCGATCCGGGCGAATATACTTTTCGCGTGCAAGGTGCGAACCGTGACGGCGTGTGGAATACCACCGGAGCGTCAATCAAAATATTCGTCTCGCCGCCATTTTGGAAAACCTGGTGGTTTCGTCTGCTGGCCGCGGCCGGTCTGGGGGCGTTGGCGTATGCTCTTTATCAGTATCGCGTGCGCCGTTTGCTGGAAATGGAACGCCTGCGCACGCGCATCGCCGCAGATTTGCACGATGAAATCGCCGGCAACCTCAGCAGCATTGCGATGTTCGGCAAAATCGTGCAGGACGAAACCGCGGCTGTGGGGGCGCCCAATTTGGCGCGCGCCGAGATGTTGCAACGCATCATTGCGCTGTCGCAAGAATCCGTGATCTCCATTCGCGAGATCATTTGGGCGATCGATCCCAAACCGGAGACCATCTATGATTTGCTCATGCGCGTGCGCGATTTCGCGGTGAATGCCTGCCGGGCACAAAACGTCAGCCTGCAATTCGAGCTGCTGCCCGAAACGCAACTGCCGCACAAAAATCTTTCGCCGGAGCAGCGCAAACATCTCTGGCTCTTGCTCAAGGAGGCGATCAACAACGCGCTCAAACATTCCGGCGGAACGGCGCTGGAGCTGCGCGCGCTGTATGAATCCGGCTATTTGACCATCAGCTTGATTGACAACGGCATGGGCATGAATGAGGCGGGCAATTTGCCGCGTTTTTCCGGTCGGGGTTTGGGGACGATGCAAAGCCGCGCGGCGCAACTGCACGGCGCGCTTGAAATCTTTCCACATCCCACCGGCGGCACTGCCGTGGTTTTGACGGCGAAGATTTAGCGAATAGTTCAATTGAACTATTGTGGTTTTTGATCAGAAATATAAATTGGCGCGCAGCCACGGTGTGCAAGCAACAGCTTTTGAAAATCAAACCGATGACTGGCCAACGACAACTGATAACCGATTACTGACAACTGCTAACTGAAACCATGCCCATCACCGTTGCCCTCGTCGAAGACAATCCCAACCTGCGCGTAGGAACGTCTTACATTCTGAAAGCCTCGCCCAATTGCAAAATCCTCGGCGAGTATGAAAACGCTGAAGAGCTTTTGGAGGACTTTCGCACAATCAATCCGGACGTGGTGTTGATGGACATCGGCTTGCCGGGTATGTCGGGCATTGCAGCAACGGCAACGCTCAAGAGCAAGTTTCCGCGCGTCCAAATCATCATTCTTTCGGTGTTCGAGGATGATGAAAACATTTTTCAAGCCATATGTGCGGGCGCGTGCGGTTACCTTACCAAGCCCGTCATGCCGAATCAGTTGCTCGAAGCCGTGGAGCAGGCGTTTGCCGGCGCTTCGCCGATGTCGCCGCACATCGCGCGCAAAGTTTTGGAGCTGTTCAAAAAACACGTGCCGCCGCCGCAAGCCGATTACAATCTTTCCGAACGCGAATTGGAAGTTCTCGAATTGCTCACGCGCGGCGACGACCACAAGCAGATCGCCGAAAAACTCTTCCTCAGTCCCTTCACCGTGCGCGCGCACCTGCGCAATATTTACGACAAGCTGCACGTCCATTCCAAATCGCAAGCCGTGGCCAAAGCTCTGCAAGAACGCCTGCTGCCGAAAAGATAAGCGCAGGCAGCCTTTTGATCTTTGCATGCGCTTAGTGTGCCGTCGGGCCGCAGCATTCATATTGCGAACAGGCCATACGCGCAGTGAAGAGGTAGCGCGGCGGGGCGCTGACTATTTCCTCTGGTTCGAGCAAATCCCGCATAAAAATCTCATCACCAACTTGCCTGCCTCATTTGCAGTGCTCGGTTTATTTCCTCCGGCTTCCTGCATTATTTCGTAGTTCGTTTGTTCTAATTTGAGCTCCTCAGCGCAACTGCGCAGTAACCTCCGCGTTTATGGCGAGTGAAAAGCACGAGCGCACGATGCGCTGAATCGGCGGCGCGATATTGCCCTCGTCCATTTGAGCTATTCCGCAGTGTCAAATTTTGGGCTGCGAGGCGGAAGATTAGTCCACTCGTGCGATTTCGCCTGAGACGGCTGCATATTAATTTGCGCTGCGATGAAGTCCGGCTGACTAAAAATCGGTGGAAATCTTCTCCTACAAAAAAACTACAGAGGCCTCCATGAAACGCTATTGGATGAAGGGAATTGGGCTCACCATTGCGGCGGCATTGCCGCTCACGTTCGCGCTGTTGCAACCACAAAATCCTCAGCAAACACCTGCGGAGCAAGCGCCAATGCCGCGAAAGCTTTCCGGCGCGGAGCGCAAAGCCGCGAGCGCGGAACGGTACATTTCACAACGCATGTTTGGGTTGGGTTACATTCCACAAGACGCGGAGATTCGTGCAGTGGAAGACATGCGCACGCGCATGATGCCCTCCTTGCACGCGCAGCAGAGTTTGGAAAAATCTTCGGCGGCGTCATTGGTTTGGAAAAATCATGGCCCGGGCAATATCGGCGGAAGACTCCGCGGCGTCGTGGTGCATCCGGACAATCCCAATATCATCTACGTTGGCTCAGTTTCCGGTGGCGTGTGGAAATCGACCGACAGAGGCGTGTCTTGGTTTCCAACCATGAATGATTTGGTCACGCTCAATATCAGCGCGCTTGTAATGAAACCCGGCGATCCGAATACGCTCTATGCCGGTACCGGCGAAGGCTATTTCTTGACCGATAACTTGCCCGGACGCGGCATTTTGAAAACGACTGATGGCGGCAACACGTGGAGGCGCGTGCATATCGCTCAGGGGTTGAATTCCCCTTTCCTCACGGCCATTGCCGTTTCACCGGCTGATCCCAACGTGGTGTATGCCGCGGGACGGCAAGCAACTCCGCAGCGCGCCAATATTTATCCACCCGTTCCTGTCGAGACTATACCAGATCGCGGGGTCAACGCGATTTTCAAATCAATTGATAGCGGCGAAACCTGGAAAGACGTGACCACAGGAAAGGGCATCGAGCACAATCCTGCTATCATAAACGATGATTTCCCCGCAGACGTGGTCGTCAGTCCCAACGATGCCAACGTGGTCTATGCTGCATTCGGGCTTTATGGTTCGGGCGGCATTTGGAAGTCTATTAACGGCGGACAAACTTGGTCGCGTCTGCGCTCTGGCCTGCCGGATGCGGCCTTGCGCAATATGGGATATGGCCGCATCAAGCTGGCGATGGCGCCCTCCGATCCCAACGTCATCTATGCTTCCTTCACCTATGATCACAAATCAGGAGATACTATTAACCTTGTAGAAGGAGCAACGCTGGGAATATGGAAAACCACGGATGGCGGCCAGTTCTGGACGCAAGTGACCACGCCGCTGACCATTAACCAACACAATCGCAACAACGGCAACACGACTGCGCTTGGGCAGCAGGGCAATTATGCTCATGCAATGATCGTGCATCCGGCTGATCCGAACACGGTCTTTGTTGGCGGATTGGACATATACAGAACAACTGATGGTGGCAACACTTGGGCGCAGGTGAGCATGTGGCTCGAGCCTGGCGACCGGTTGAATCCGGAGAATCTGCCTTATGCACACGGGGATCATCACATATTCGCGTTTGATCTTTCCACCAACCCGCCGACGCTCTACAACGGCAATGATGGCGGCATCGCGCGCTCGCGCGATCTTGGCAATACCTGGGGCGCTCTCAACAAAGATCTCGGAGTGACGCAGTTTTACACTTTTGCCGTTCATCCCACCAATCCGAACATTATGATGGGCGGCACACAAGACACTGGCACGCCCATGCTCTTGAGCGGCCAGGACAATTTGTGGCACGATGTCACGGGCGCGGACGGTTGGCAGGCGTATTTTGATTACACCGATCCAACTCGAATTTATGTCGCACAGCAGCAGCTTACAATGTACCGCGCCACGATCAATTATGCCGTCGGTGGCTTCACGGCTTCGAAGAATATTGGATACAACGGCGGCGCAAACGGCATCACGCAGCGCGATGCGCAGAAAGCGGACTTTTTCCCGCCGTATGAATTGTCGCCCAATGATCCGAATGTGCTGATCTTGGGCACGAACCGTGTGCTGCAATCCCAAAATCGCGGCGACAGTTGGACGCCGATCAGCACCGAATTCTCTTCGCCCCTCGCCACCGTGGCCATTGGCGTAGGCAACGACAGCGTCATCTGGGCCGCGACTTATGATGCGAGAATTTTTAAGACAACGAACAACGGCACGAGTTGGGTACAAGTGACGCATCCAAATCTGCCGACGCGCTTTATTACCGACATCGAATTTGATCCGTCAAACATCAACACCGTTTACTTAACCTACTCCGGATATAGCGCGCCGCATGTGTTCAAAACCACAGATGCCGGCAGCAGTTGGAAGAACATCACCAGCAATTTGCCGGATATTCCGGCAAACACGATTCAAGTTCACCCGCAACAGTCGAATCTGCTCTTTCTGGGAACAGATATCGGCGTGTTTCTGAGCGATGATGGCGGGCAAACGTGGCAGCCTAGCACGAACGGTTTGCCCACCGTGCAGGTGGCGGCGATTGTTTTGAACACCAACACAAATCGCGTTTATGCCGCCACGCACGGGCGCGGCGTTTACAGCGCAGAGCTTGGCAACGGCGAAAACGCTGAGCTGAATGTGAATGTCGCAGAACTCTCTCTGCAACTGCAACCTGGGCACACGCGCTCCGCAACGTTTACGATTTCCAATGAGGGCAATGCGGATCTGAATTATAACATCGTTGCGACTGGACTAAGTCAAGCCAACGGCGCGAACAGCGCGACAACAGTATCCAATTTTGTGAATGCCAAGCAGCACAGATTTCCCAAACTTGATCTCGCGACCGCGCGAACGCAGCCGGCGAAGAGCATGACTCCAGTTCTCTTTAGCGAATTGGCCTCGGCGCAAACTTCCCCGACCACTCCGCATGCAGTCACCGGCACGGAGGTGCTCGTTCTTGATGATGCCGACAACCGGGCAGATACTTTTCTTGGCTTTGGGAGCGGCAACAAAAACGGCTTTCTTTGGGCGAATGTGTTTTCTTCGACGAGGTCTGATTTTCGGTTGGAGTCATTTGATTTCTACATGCGCACCGAGCTCGTCGTGGTGGACACCCTCTATTTCGCAGTCATGGATACGAAGGGACATATACTCACGGAGAGTCATGCGCTTCTGCCCGCTCCTATAATAAATGGAGGATGGTATCGAATTCCACTTCCCGAACCTTTGATCTTCAACGCTGACTCGGGCTTTTCCATTGCAGTGGGTATCACCGATGCCGTTGGCTTTCCGGCAGGGACAGACGTTGATGCCAACATCCCGAAGCACAGCTATTATTTTGATCATGGTCAGGGCAGATATGTTCCGCTGCAAGCGGTAACGGGATTTGAAAACGGCGCCTTTCTTATTCGCGCCAACGGCTCGCACGTGAATCACGCAAGCAGATTGAGCGCAAGCCCGGACAGCGGCGCAATCGCTGCCGGTGAGTCGCAAACTATCACGGTGACGTTCGCTGCGGAGAGTCTTGCGGAGGGCAATTACTATGCGCAATTGCGCATCACCAGCAATGGCGGCGAGCGCACCGTGCCCGTTGCAATTTGGGTCAGCAATACCGTGAACGTCGAAGACGGCCACACCGAGCTGCCGCTCACGTTGCAGTTGGAACAAAACTATCCGAACCCATTCAATCCGGAAACCCGCATTCGCTATGCGTTGCCAGATGAGGGCAATGTTACACTCGTGGTTTTTGATTTGAACGGCCGCCGTGTTGCATTGCTGGAATCCGGTTTGAAAGCAGCCGGCCGGCATCTCGTGCGCTGGAACGGCCGCGATGGCGCTGGCAACCGTGTGCCGAGCG
Organism: bacterium; assembly: GCA_037444905.1. GTDB lineage: Bacteria > Zhuqueibacterota > Zhuqueibacteria > Zhuqueibacterales > Zhuqueibacteraceae > JABWAN01. The sequence goes on from JBBILN010000050.1 coordinate 32,608, forward strand.
GCGTTTATTTTTACCGACTGGAGGCAACTTCGCCGGGCGGACTTGCGACAGTGCTAACGAAAAAGCTGACGCTTCTGAAATAAGGCATGCGTTGCTCACTCTGCGGTTTAGAATATGCCGGCCAGTACAAATTCTGCGGCAATTGTGGCGCGCGTTTGAAGAGCGAGGAGGCGGATGACGCTTCTGCGGTTGAACTTTCTGCGCGCCCAATATCCGCAAAGCGGGACACTGCCATGCCGCAATGTGAAAATTGTGGTGCGATTCTATCTGAAAATCATGTAGCACAAATGAACTACCCCTACCGTTTGAAATCATGGCGAGGTGCAATGTTGCAACCTCAAATTAGTCCATCGGTGCGATTTCATAAATGGCCTTCTGCGCTTAAGTTTCGCCTACAATGACTCAGGTGAAGCCGCGCTTGCGCGATGAAATTCTGCTGAATCCCAAAAATCTTTAACGCAAGTCCGGCTTCGTTTCATACAGCCAAATTACAAGCAAGGAGGCCATCATGAAACGCTTTTGGCTAAAGGGAATCTTTTTCGGCGCGGTCGTAGCTTTGCCGTTCGCGCTGGTGATATTGCAATCACAAAACCGCGAACCGTCGCATGCGCGACGGTTGCCGATTCAACGCAAGCTTTCGGGAGCGCAACGCAGAGCCGAGAGTGCAGAGTGGTTCCTGTCGCAACGCACTTATCCTTTGGGCTACATTCCGAAGGATGCTGAAATTCGCGCCGTGGAAGATTTGCGCACTCGCATGATTCCCGATCTGCAAGCAAGATCGAGTTTGCAGAAATCTGCGGCCGCTTCTTTGAGCTGGGAATCTCACGGACCCGGCAACATCGGCGGCCGGCTGCGGGGCTTGTTGATCCATCCGAATAATCCCAATGTCCTCTATGCCGGCTCAGTCTCCGGCGGCGTGTGGAAATCGGTTGATGGCGGCGCCAATTGGTCGCCCACGATGAATGATTTGATCACGCTGAACATCAGCGCGCTGGCGATGAAGCCCGGCGATCCGAACACGATTTATGCGGGCACCGGTGAAGCGTATTTCAGCGCCGATGCTTTGCCCGGCCGCGGCCTGCTGAAAACCACGGACGGCGGCAACACTTGGAGACGCATTCACGTCGCACAGGGACTCAATTCTCCGTTCCTCACTTCCATTGCAGTTTCACCCGCTCATCCCAATGTGGTTTATGCTTCCGGACGCAAAGCCTCGCCGAGCGTGCCGCTGCCTGCGGAGAGCGTGCCCGATCCCGGCGTGAGCGCGATTTTCAAATCAGTTGACAGCGGCGAGACCTGGCAAGATATCACGAGCGGAAAAGGCATTGAGCACAATCCGCAGATCGAGAGTGATGAATATGCGGCGCAAGTCATTGCCGACCCAACCGATGCCAACATCGTTTATGCGAGCTTCGGCCTCTACGCGCCCGGCGGCATTTGGAAATCTTCCAACGGCGGCCAAACCTGGTCGCGCTTGACCAACGGCCTGCCCGATCCGAGCTTGCCCAATCTTGGCTATGAACGCATCGAGTTAGCGCTGGCGCCTTCTAATACGAACGTGCTCTACGCTTCTTTTTCATATAGCCGCAAAGCGGGCGATACTTCCACGCTGCCCGAACGCGCGATGTTGGGTTTGTGGAAAAGCACGAACGCCGGCCAAAGCTGGACGCAAGTGGCCACGCCGATGACGACGAGCATACTCAATCAAAACTACGGCGACCTCACAGCCTTGGGCACGCAAGGCACGTATGCGAATGCGGTCGCGGTGCATCCCACCGACCCCAATACGGTGTTCGTTGCCGGCTTGGATATTTACAAATCCACGAACGGCGGCAATACTTGGTCGCAAGTCAGTCTGTGGGAAGAAAATGCGGCGCAGCGCGAGGGTTTTCCACATGTGCATGCCGATCATCACGTGCTCGTGTTCGATCCTTCCACCAATCCGCCCACGCTCTATAACGGCAGCGACGGCGGCATCGCACGCTCGCGTGATTTGGGCGCAAGCTGGAGCGCGCTGAATAAATACCTGGGCGTGACACAGTTTTATTTTTTTGCCGCGCATCCGGATAATCCGAGCATCATGATGGGCGGCTCGCAAGACAACGGCACGCCGATGCTGTTTGATGGCCTGCTCAATAACTGGTCCGATGTCACGGGCGGCGACGGCGGCCCCGCATATTTTGATTACAACAACCCGAGCAACGTCTACGCGTCGGTCTATCGCGTCACCATGATGCGCGCCACTGTGAACTTTGCCACGCGGCAGTTCTCCAACGTCAAAAACATCGGCTATACGGACGGTTCGAACGGCATCACGCAGGACGACGTCAAAGGCGCGAAGTTTTTTGCGCCGTATGAAATGTCGCCGAACAACCCCAATGTGTTGATACTGGGAACGAACCGTATTTTGAAAACCACCAATCGCGGCGATAGTTGGACGCCGCTCAGCAACGCACTCAGTGTGCCCTTCGTCGCAGTCGCGATTGCGGAAGGCAACGACAACGTTTTTTGGGTTGCGAATAGTCAGGCGCAGATTTTCAAAACAGAGGATGGCGGCGCAACCTATGCAAACGTCACCGGCGCGAATCTTCCGAATCGTTATGTCACGGACATCGAGCTGGATCCCTCCAACGCTGGCACCGTGTATCTCACCTACTCCGGTTATGGCACGCCGCACGTATTCAAATCCGCCAATGCCGGCGCGAGCTGGAGCGACATTACAAACAATTTGCCGGATGCGCCCGCGAATGCGCTGCAAGTGCATCCGCAAAATTCGAATCAGCTTTTTCTCGGCACGGATATCGGCGTGTTTATGAGTGAAGACGCCGGGCAAACGTGGCAGCCTGCGGGCAATAATTTCCCGACGGTGCAAGTGGTGGCGATACAGATCAATCTCAAAACCAATCGCGTGTATGCGGCCACGCACGGCCGCGGTGTGTATAGCGCGCAGCTTTCCGGCAGCGGCGCCGCGGTGTTGAACGTGGCTGCGAGCGAGATTGCCATTCAAGCCAAACCCGGCCAAACCGGCGCTGCAAATTTTGCGATGGCAAATACCGGCGGCGCGGAGTTGACTTTCAATATCGCGACGAGCGGCGGGCAAGCCAATTCTGCAGTGGGCAGTGCAAATGGCGAGAAGGCGAGCCTGCGGGGCAGCAACGCACCGCTGGAAACGATCTTGCCGTTTCAGAAACGTGCGAAGCATTTTGAAAATGCGTCGCACGCGGCCGCCACACCGGCATTTGCGCTGGCGCAGCCTTCTGCGCTGCGTGGCAATGACGTGCTCGTGCTCGACGACGGCAATACCGGCCCCGATGGTTTCATCGGCGAAGGCCCAAACAGCTTCCTGAGTTTTTATTGGATGAATCAATTCGATCTCGCGCAAGACTTTCAGCTCGAAGCGATTCAGGTTTATATGCGCACGGAAGCGCAGAGCAGCAATACGGTGGAAATCGCAGTGCTTGACGGCAATTTTAAAGATTTGGCGCGCGGCAGTGTGGATCTGGGTCTCGCGCAAAACGGCGATTGGTATACGATCACGCTGAACAATCCGATCAGCTTCAAATCTGGCGAAAGGTTTTACCTTGAAATGGGCGCCAATTATGCGATCGAATATCCCGCGGGTGCGGATAAAAATGCGCAGGCGCCGGGCAAGAGCTTTCACTACAATTGGGCCGCGGGCCAGTATGAGGCGATCGGTGCGCTCGCGGAATATGCGAACGGCGCATATTTGATTCGCGCGGCCGGCACGAAAGGCGGCGGCAGCACCAATCAGCCGCCCGTAGCGAAAGCAGCGCTTTCGAAGTCACAAGCAAACGTAAATGAGCCAATCACGTTCGATGCTTCGCAATCTTCGGATCCTGACGGGCAGATCGTGCAATATGCGTGGGATTTCGGCGACAACAATTCGAGCAACCAGAAAGTCGCCGCGCACGCCTATGCGCAAGCAGGAAACTATCTGGTGAAGCTCGTGGTGACCGACGACAAAGGCGCGACGGGACAAGTGGTTGGGCTGGTGACGATCGCTTCCGGCGCCACGAATCGGCTCGCGGCGGCTCCCGCAAGCGGCACTATTGCCCCGGGCGGCACGCAAACGATCAACGTCACGTTTGATGCGCAGGGCCTCGCCGAGGGCGAGTATCAAGGCCAAATCAGCATTACGAGTAACGGCGGCAATCGCACGCTTCCGGTGCGCATCAAAGTAAGCAGCAACACCACGATGGTGGCGGAGCTGGCTTACGATGACGGAACGCCGAAACGCGCTTACAACTGGCCGCAAGCCGGGCAAGGCTCTGCCGTGCGCTTCACGCCGCCGAGTGCATCGGCGAAATTGCGGCAGGCAAAAATTTTCTTCACGGATATTGCCGCGGGCAATCAGGTCAATTTGCGCGTGCTGGCGGACGCCAACGGCAAACCGGGAAGCGCGATGCACGGCCCGGTTGCGGTGACGGTTGCCGCGACTGGTTGGAATACGATTGATTTGAGCGCCGCGAACATTTCGATCAATGGCGATTTCTATGTTATGATTGAATACAACGGCGCGAGCAAGCCGTTCTTCGGATCCGAAGATACTCAACCGTTGGCCAAACGCAGTTGGGATTTCGACGGACAAAACTGGGTGCTATTCGACTCGGAAGATTATCTCATCCGCGCGGTGGTGGAGTACACGACCACGAGCGTCGAGGAGCGCGATGACACCAACAGTGCGCCAACGACCTTCGCGCTTTCACAGAATTTTCCAAATCCATTCTCCGCAAACGAAAGCTTCGGTAACGCGGAGACCACGATCAAATATCAGTTGCCGCAAAGCGCGACCGTCGAGCTGGCAGTCTATGACCTCAACGGGCGCCGTGTGGCGACGCTAGCCTCGGGCGTGCAAAATTCCGGCGAGCATCGCGTGCATTGGAACGCCCGCGACCAACTTGGCCAGCGCGTCGCGAGCGGAATTTACTTCTATCGTCTTGAGGCTGCCACACCACAAGGCATGGCAGCGATACGGACGAAAAAGCTGACGCTGTTGAAATAAGGACATGAGAAGTGCCACGTACTTATAAAGTGCTTGGCATTGTGCATAAGCGCGGAGCGCTTTTATTCTTTCATAGTCCATTTGTTCTATTTTGCTCGTGCTCGCGCAACCGGCTCACGGCACGCGCGTATTATGACAAAAAATTTCGAAGCAAAGCACGTGTGCTGGCTTTCGAAGTATTTTCTCACCAAGGAGACACAACATATGCAAGCAAATCTTCGGCAAACAATTCGCAAACACATCGGCATGTTCGTTGCCGTGTTGCCGGTTATCGTGATGCTCATTCTTGGCGGCTGCAAATCCAACCCGGCCAGCGCTGAAGATGGCAATGACAGCGGCAACGAGACGCCGAGAACCTCGGTGCCTGCGGAACTCGTGGGCACGTGGTACACTGGAACAGTGTCCAGCGTCAATTTCTATAACCCGAACACAGGAGCATGGGGTGCGCCCTCCGGTACCGGCCTCTTTTACAAGTTTACCGCAGATGGATATTATGAGAAGGGTATGTTGATGCAATCCACTCTGTACAATTGCACCTCAACGGTGCACGCATACAACCGAGGCACGGTGACGGTTGCGGATGACAGGATCGTGCTCCATCCCACTTACGGCCGTATCAAGAGCGTGGACAATTGCGTTCCAGAGTTCAACTATGAAAAAGACGATCAACTAAAGGCGGAGACAATTATCTGGCAGGTTGGTCGAGATGAGTATGATGTTGAGACACTGTGGGCGCGCTATCCGGATAGTGACTTCTCCGCTTTCCATCGCCCATGAACATTTGAAAATTGATGACTCTGTTTGATCCGGAGAGCGCGAGCAGTTTTTCGCGCTCTCCGTTCGGGGTTTGGATACGCGGAAAAAATTTTTCCGTGGTATCAGACCCTGAACATCCGTTTGGGCTGGCGATTTCATTTTTAGCCGGCCGAATCTTCTTTACTATTTCAGCGTATGGAATATCTACAATTGGAAAATCATTGCCGCGCTTATCAAGAACGATAAAGCGCAGAAGCAGGATGAAATGCGGATGCTACGGATTTTGGGTTGGAATTAGAGTTGTGACACGAAAGCTTTAAGCGTCTTGCCCAAAATGGTTTTGCTTACCACGGAGAATTTACATGGAGAAACGCTTTCTGCGCAACGCTGGTGTGATTTCATCATTATTGCTCTTTACTCTCGTATGCGCGCCCAGGTTATTCGCGCAGCAAACCAAACCGGATTCAACCCAAACGCAAAGAACAGGGTGGACCGGCTATCCTTTCATCTTTTACACGCCCGAAACCAAAACCGGCGGCGGCGGCGCCATCACTTATTTTTTCCGCGAAGCCGGAAGCGCGCCGAGCGCGCGGCCTTCGACCTTCGTGCCGATATTCGTCTATACGCAAAAGCAGCAGATTTCCAGCGCTCTCATTTCCGAGGTATACTGGGAACAGGAAAAGCATCATCTCTTCAGCACAGTGTCATACTCGAATTGGCCGAACCAGTTTTACGGCATCGGCAACAACACTTCGCATGAGGCGGAAGATTTCACGCAACGCATGGTTATGCTTGATCTGCGCTATCTGCGCCAGTTGCGGCGCGGCCTGTATGCCGGACTCCAATATCAATTTTATAGGAGCAAGTTGACGGAGGTCGAGGCTGGCGGCAAATTGGCGCACGGAAACATTCTCGGAAGCGCGGCTGGAGCCGCTTCTGGCGTTGGCGCGCTCGTAAACTGGGACACGCGCGACAATATTTTTTATGCCTCCTCGGGAAGTTACTATCTGCTTTCCGCGCGCGTCTTTCATGATCGCCTGAGCAGCGACTTTGACTTCACAAACTACCAAGTTGATCTGCGCCACTATTTTCCCATCACCTCCTCGCAGGTGTTGGCGATGCAAGGCGTCATGAGCGTCATCGATGGCGATCCGCCGTTTTACATGATGCCGCTCTTGGGCGGGCAAAATCTTTTGCGCGGTTTGTATGAAGGACGATACCGCGACAAAAACCTCATTGCCGCGCAATTGGAGTATCGTTTGCCGTTGTGGAGAAGGATCGGCGCGGTTGCATTCGCCGGCCTCGGCGAGGTGGCGCCGAAATTCGACGATTTTGAGTTGAAAAGCTTCAAGCATACGGCTGGATTCGGGCTGCGCTATCAACTCGTTCCTGCGGAGAAGCTCAATCTGCGGATGGATTTTGGATGGGGCAAAGGCTCATCTGGGTTTTATTTGGCGCTGACGGAGGCGCTGTAGAGGAAGCTGCGTTGAAGCAAAATTCCCGGCATTTCGCGAATTCTTGGTATTTCGCAAAACTTGAGCGTGCCCGCCTGAAATCAACAATCTCTGTTATCTTCTTCTTGAAAAGCCATTTGGCGCAATTGCCAAATGGCTTTTTTTATCGGATGCCAGCCACGACGCTTGCAAATCAAACGTGGACGTATACTCGCAAGCTGACTTTGCATCGTTAGCGCTATAAAGCAGAAAGCGGAGCGATCCATGCGCTCCGCTTTCATAAAGAGCTTCGAGCCACAACAACTGAAGAGATTCTCACACTGCAATCATCGCCTGCAGCTCCACCTGCGTGTTGTGCAGTTTCGCATACACGCCTTCCGGTTTCGCCAGCAATTCTTGATGCGTGCCTTGCTCCACCAGTTTGCCGTCTTCCATCACGAACAAGCGATCGGCTGCGCTCAAGGTCGACAAGCGGTGCGCGATCGCAAATGTGGTACGGCCTGAAACCAATCTCTCCAAAGCCTCCTGAATCTTCTTTTCCGTCTCCGTGTCCACGGAGCTGGTCGCTTCGTCGAGAATGAGCACGCGAGGATTGTGCAGAATCGCGCGCGCGATGCTGATGCGCTGGCGCTCGCCGCCGGAAAGCGTGAGGCCGCGCTCGCCCACCATCGTGTCGTAGCCGTCGGGCAAGCCGCACACAAACTCGTGTGCGTTGGCCGCTTGCGCCGCGCGAATAATGTCGCGCAAATCCGCGGCGTGCGAGCCGTATGCAATGTTCTCCGCAATCGTGCCGCGGAACAAATACGGCTCTTGCAGCACGACTCCGATTTGCCGGCGCAAGCAGTGCAACTCGAGATCGCGCACATCATAACCGTCCACTTTGACCGCGCCGTCTTTCACATCATAAAAACGGCAGATCAAATTTACCAACGTGGTTTTGCCGCTGCCCGAAGAACCCGCAAGCCCGATCATCTCGCCGGGCTGTACTTCAAACGACACGCCTTTGAGCACGTTGCGCACGCCGTCGTAGCTGAACGTCACGTTATCGAAAATCACGTGGCCGCGCAGCGGCTCGAGCGCGAGCGCATCCGGCTTGTTGATGATCGTCGGCGTAGTATCGAGCACTTCGAACACGCGCGAGGCCGAAGTCGTCGCGCGATTCACGGTGCGGCTCATCATGCCCAAGTGACGCACGGGCTCCCAAAACATCCACATGTAACCCGTGAACGCGATGAACACGCCGAGCGGCATGCCTTCCGCGCCGCCTGAGAGCACGTGTCGCAACACGCGCGGCGCGCCCACGGCCCACACAATCAAACTACACAAGTGCATGAGCATCACCATCGTCGGCCAGAAACGCGTCCATTCGTAATGCAAGCGATCGGCTTCCGCCTCGACGGCTTTGCTCTTCGATTGAAAACGGTCGTTCTCATGCTCCTCCTGTGCGAAGGCTTTCACCACGCGCATGCCGGGAATCACGTCCGAAAGCACGCCCGTCATCGCGGACCATTTTCTCCAAATGCGCAGAAAGAGCACTTGAATCTTTTTGCTGTGGCGATAGAACAGCCACGTCATCAACGGCAATGGCAACAGCACAAGCGCAGCTAGAGAAACATCCATGAACAGCAACGCCACGGCTACGCCGATGATTTGCAGCACCGACACCACGATCTCGATGATGCCGAACGTAATGAAGTCCCACAAACGATCGGTATCCGAGCTGATGCGCGTGATGAGCGAGCCGGTCGAACGCGAAGCGAAAAACGAGAGACTCAGTTTCTGCATGTGCGCGTAAATTTGCTCGCGCAATTGCGTCGCGATCTTTTCACCGGTGATCGCCATGATGCGCAAACGCAGAAATGACACGAACTCCGCGGCGCTCCACACGGCCGCGAGCGAGCCAATCACAATCCACAACCAGAACCACGGATTCGCGATTTGTCCGCTCTCCGCGGGCCGCAGAATTTTGTCGATCAATGCGCCCGTCAAATACGGCGGCAGCAATTGCAACAGCGTCAACACCCACGCGAGCGTCAAGCCGATCGTCACTTCTTTGCGATGCGGTTTCAAATACGTGATCAAGCGCAGCATCACGCCCATTTTCGGCACCGCGAGCGCGGCCTTTGCCTCTTCGACGGATTCGAGCATGGCGCCGTGATATTCTTCCTGGCTATCGACTTCACCGGCAAGCGCCATGGGCGGTTTGCCTGCGACCAAACGCTCGCGCAATTGTTCGGCGATGAATTGCAAGTTGCCGATCGTGCGGCTCTGCCGCCGCGTGAATTGCGCCGAGGCCAGCAATACTTTCTCCGCGCCCACCACGTTCAGGCGGCTGCTTGAAAGGCCGGTGAGCAGCTCGAACTTTTCAATACCGCGCAACGGGAATTTTCGCGTCAGCCACGAGGTGCTGCCGTTTTGCCACGCGCCTTCCGGTTGCATCAACACCAAATGCTCATCGCTTAGCACCAGCCAGCTTTGTGAAAATTGCAAGCGCGCATCGAGATCGCTCATCGCAAACGCGTGAATACGCTCGCTGCCAATCGCACGCTTCACCGCCTCGTGCACTTCGGGCGGCAACTGGTCGGGTTGCTGAAAAAATGTCTGTAAAAAATTGGTGGTCATTACTCCTCCTTCGAGCCAAAACTTTCTACGCGCGCGCAAGCGTGCGCATGCCGCGGCCACATTGGTGGCGAAACGGAATCCCTGCGTAGTGACGAGTTGCGTTTGGGAAAAATTTACCGCGCACGCGTGGATAGTGACGGGATGAAATTCGGAAGAACCATGTTACCTCCCCCTTTTGGGATTGCGCGCAAAAGGGAGTGCGAGTATAATTATGTTTTTGAATTTGGAGATCGGGGTTTGTGTGGATTAAGATAACAAAAGCTGGGAGGATTGCAAAAAATATTTTGTCCCGAGTGCTCGCGCGCATTGCTGCAGCTTCACAGTGTGGTATTCTTCCTGCGCGCGTCGCAGGCACAGCCGAATTCGATAGCCGCACGACGATTTGAATGGAATCGAGAAAGGCAAAACGGTTCCGGCAAAAATGATTCAAGAAAGCGTGAATTCATTTGCCTTGCCGTTCATTGCCGCATGCCTGCTCCAACTTCTTCTTGCTTTTTGCCGCACACTTCGGCAAATACCCACCACGCTCAAACTTGAAGCCTATTCATAAAAGCGAAGCGGGCTCAAACGCGAGATCATTTACCGGCTGCTCACGAGCGAGCATGGTTATCGGCTCCGACAAATCGCATTCAACGGAAGTTATGATCATCGCATCGCAAGAGCGATTGCTGTGCTCAAGAAGAATTACTCAAAATCGCTTTCGGTGGAAGAGCTGGCTAAAGCCGCAGGAATGGGCGTCTCCACGCTGCACCACCACTTCAAAGCTCTGACTTCGAGCAGCCCCTTGCAATACCAAAAGCACCTTCGTCTGCACGAAGCCAGGCGCTTGATGCTGGCCGGCGTTTGCGATGCCGGCAGCGCCGCATTCGAAGTGGGATACGAAAGCCGCTCCCAGTTCACGCGCGAATACCGCAGGCTTTTCGGAGAGCCGCCCATGCGTGACATCAAAACGATTAAGATGACTCTGCCTCAAACACCCCAAACAGTTGGGCCTCGGGGAGACGTATAATCTTTTACAAGCTCAACGTTCAAAAAGCAAAAACTTTCACGCAAAGGCGCAGAGCCGAGAAGATTACGCAAAGCAGTTTTTCGCGGTCCTTTTGCGCCTTTGCGACAAGCTTTCATGTCGGTATCAAGGCATGTTGTTTACACGCAAATCGCGGTCATCCCAGAGTGGCCACAAGTCGTTAGAACGCGAGCTTCAACACACGCCAATGACATGCTCTTGCTTATTCAAAAGACAATACCGCAAGCGAATCGCCAAGCTGCGTGCGACCGCGACAATGGCCTTCTTGCCATTGACACCGCGTTGCCGAATACGATCATACTTCTCGCGCAAATGCGGATCGTGGCGAATCACCGTCCACGCACTTTCGACCAACACCGCGCGCGGCCGTCAAGCGTTTGCAGTCTTCGGCATAGCGTGATTCCCGCGAGAGCTGCCGCAACTGTCGCGTCACCTGAGCCAACTCTTCACGCTGGTGCTCATAGCTCGCAAGCATGTTGCATAGCGTAAACGCATCGGTAGGATGCTGTCACTGGAGTTGCGTCTACATGCGATATATTGGCGGCTCTGCGCCTCCTTCGCGAACTTCGCGTTTAAGCTAACATTGTCAAGCTATCTCGACAACGTCAATCGCTTCGCCAACACGTGTTTGCCTGAGCTGAGCTTATAGATATACGTCCCGCTCGGCAGCAATGCACCGTGGCCGTCTTTGCCATTCCAATGGACCAGATTGCGGCCCGGCTGTGCGACTCCGACAAAGAGCGTGCGCACCTTCTGTCCCATCATATTGAATAAGTCCACGCGCACTTCTTCCGGCTTTTCAACCGTGAATGCAATTTGTGTTGCCGTGACCGCGCCGGTGAATGGATTGGGATAATTCTGGTCGAGCGTGAACGCGGCGGGCATTCGTTCGTCGCTCGGTTCCTCCACATCGGTCGTGCCGCGACCGGCAGCCGCGTGCGTCCAATCCGTCCAGCCCACATTTTTGCCGGCGCTTGCCACCGCGGGCGCGGGAAAGTTGGTGCGATAATAATAGTTGATGATATATGGCTCCCACGTATCGTCGCCGCTCGCAGGAAAATTCGTTTCGTTGTGCAACCATTGAAACGCGCGCAACAACGCGCGATCCTGCCAGTTCCACACCGGATAGCCGGCGCGCGCGAGAATCACCGCTTGCGCGAGCGCGCCTTGCAAAGCTTCATACACATAATTTTCTTTCGGCGCGGGCCATTTGAAACCGCCGCCGCGGCGTTGGTCATCCGGCAGCACGCCGTCAACCGAATGCCCGCCCTTACTTGCGCCTTTGGGATTGATGCCGACCGGTTGATTCGGATTCGCCTGCCAGCTTAAATCGCCATATTGAAAACCGGCATACGAAGCGCGATCACCGAGCCAGCCTTTAAACACTTTGGCGCAACGCGCGATCTCGGCTTGATCGTTGAGATAAACCGCGACCGCAACTCGGCTCGCGCCCGCGTGCGCGCCCCAATTGTTGGGCCGTTCTTCATGTGTGGATTGCAGCGTTTTGCCATCCAGTGTTTCCGTCAAGCATGCGCGCAGCCATGTGCGGAAACGTTGATCCTCGCTCTCCGGCAAACCAACGAGATCCGCGGCGATGACATACGCAATCAGCTCACGCCCGAGCGCCAGCGTGCGGCCGCCTTTCTCCGTTCCAATCGCGGCCATACATGCGTCGATGACTTCCGTGCGATACTTCTCAAGGCCCGTGCGCGCATACACCAAGGCTTTCGCCATAACTCGCACGTTGCAAGGGTCATCTTGATTCGAAAGATCGGGCGCGCCGGCCGGTTGATCCGCGGCCGTCTTCAGATTGTTCCAAGCCGCGCCCGACATTTTCAAAGCCGCGATTTCTGCGCGGCTGATCCAAAGACCATTGCTATTCACACTCGCCACACCGTCTAAAGCGCCGGCAGCTTGCACGCGCATGGCAACACGATTCGGTTCCACTCTCGCGGCCTCCTCTTGAGGCGCTTCATGCGAATGCACCCATTGCGCCCGCGCATTGAGAGTGAAACAAGCCAGCGATATGAGCACTCCACACCCGAGCCGTTCCAACTTACGATCCATGTAATACCCTTTCTTCATACGACAGTCCTAGTTCAAAAGCCTTTCATGGGTTTGAGGCCTAGAAAGACTCTATCCTTGAAGAGAATGGAAAAACCGCTCCAGCTTGAGCCCGTGCGCCGATTTGAGTTTGACAAAGAACGAGGCGCGAACTTGCGTTTTTAGAAGCCCGCAAATTGTGGCGGCGACCGCCACGCAGTTGGTCAAGGTTTGTGCCATACGCAATTTACAATTGCTGCACTGATGTGCTGGCAAAATCTGGCAGGCACGGCGATCAAATACGGCAAGCAATGCTTGGAGGCAGTGGAAAAGTGCGAGGTCTCTTCAACAAGAAGAGCATAGCGGCAACACGAAAGCGCATCATAAGCTGAAAAGGGAAATTACACGGTGGTAGGAGAGGATACCAAAACGGAATTTTGGGGGGCTAGCGAGGGTGGCTGTAGGCCGGCGACAATAGCGTTTTTTAATTGCGCGTCGAGAATGGCATTCCGAGCTCCCACGCGAGACAAGGAATCTGCGCCTGGAAAGATTCCTCGTCGCAATGCTATTCGGAAATGGCGAGGCAAGGGCTGCGATTGTCCCTGCGCGACGTCTAGGCGTTATTGATCGAGCGCTTCGATTGCGGTTTTGAGATTCAGAAAGATGATCCCTTTCATACGGCTGCGCACTTCATCTTCGTTTCCTGCATCGTTTTCGTCTTCTTCCTTCTCCCCGTCCGCCTGCATTTCTGCGCGCGCCTTCGCCCGCTCGTAGCGGCTAATTTGATAGAGCTTGTCCATGAAGTCGGGTTGCTCTTCGACTTCTTCGTCTTCCTCCAAATCCTCCTCGAACTCTTCTTCGTCTTCAAACAAAGCTTCGACGACGTAGCGCAGCACATTGCGTTGGTTGTGATTTTCAAAAATCGTGATGGAAGAATTTACAAAATCCACGTCAGATTCGCCCATGAGAAACTCCGCCATCTTTTCGGTGCGCTCAATCAGCTCATCCATCTTTTTTTCGTGCACGCGTTTGGGCGGCGGCGTGCCTTGCCGCATGATTTGCCAAACCACTGCGCCGAGATAGAATTGCAGCTCGCGCTCGGCGCGATTGAGATCGTCGTGGCTCATGCCCATCAAAAACGCAACCAGAACCGGCTGCTCTTTTTGCATGGCATTGACCAGCTTGGGCATCTTTTCGAAAGGCAAGTCCGCCATTTTTTTCCACGTGCGCTCGACGATTTCTTCAGGAATGGTTTGCATCGCTTTCTCCTGGTTGCTGGTTTCTGGATGCTCGATCCTTGATCCTGGATGCTGGACTCTAGTGTTCGATGCTGGCTGCACGTTCAAGCATCCAGCATCCAGGATCAAGCTACCGGCTACAGCTTCCCTAAAATCTTATCCAAAATCAAATTCGTGGCCGCGGCGCTGCTGGCCTCGCAAGGCGCTGCGGCGCCGTAGCACAAATGATTCACCACCATTTGAATGAACGGCATCTGCACATGCTCCGGTGCGCGGAAGGGGTGAACTTCCCTGCCGGAGGTGCGCGTGGTGATCGTGTACGGCGCTTCCTCGAACACGCTGAATTCGAGCTCGCCGCGTTCGCCGTGTATGATCACCCAATCCTCCGTGCGCTCGGCGTCGAAGTCCCAAAATAATTCGCCCGCAATGCGCTCATCAATTTTGACGAAGGCGCGCACGCGTTTTTCGACCTGGTATGGTCCCATGCCCCATTCCACTTCTTTGGCTTCGACTTGCCACGCCACGTCGCCGAGCAGAAATTGTATGATGTTGATGCCGTGACTGCCCAAGTCCATCAACAAACCTCCGCCCGCAATTTCCGGCACAAAGCGCCACGGCACATTGCTGGGATCAATCGGATGCGCCCTGCGGCGATAGCACAACTGCACGCGCGTGATCGCGCCGAGATTGCCGCTCACGATGAGGCTGCGCAGGTGTTGAAACTTCGCGAAGCAACGGCGATAATAAGCGACGAACAACGGCACACCCGCCTTTTCGAAGGCGCGGAGCATTTCCAAACATTCGGCAAACGTGCGCGCCATCGGCTTTTCGACGATGGCCGGCTTTTTCGCGGCTGCGGCCAGCAGCGCATAATGGCAATGCGTATCCGGCGGCGTCGCAATCGCGATGGCAGTGATGCGCGGATTGTGAATCAACTCCAAAGCGTTGGTGGTCCATTGCGCCACGCCGTGCCTGCGCGCATAATCCTCGCACTTCGCCGCGTCACGTCGCATCACCATTTCGAGCGCGCTATTGCTCGCCTTTTGAAAGCCCGGCCCACTTTTTTTTTCCGTAACGTCGCCGCAGCCAATAATGCCCCAACGCACGATTTTGTGCGAGCCGGCCTCACGGCGCAGCGCGTAACAAGTCATCGGGCCGACGCCGCGTACTTCGACGTTTTCATGAATTTTGAACAAGCCGCGGCGCGACCACGGAAGCTTTTGGTAGAAATCTTCGCCAATGACTATTGGAGAGTTTAAGACTTTGGAGAGTGCTTCGAAGCGGGAGGCCAGATTGACCGGCTGTCCCAGCACGGTGAATTGCCGTTTGCGCGCATTGCCGACGTTGCCGCAAAACACCGTGCCGTAATTCAAGCCCGTCCCGATTTCAATCGGATGTCCACGAAAAGAAAAGCGCTCAGCTACGGCGTGCATTTCGAGCGCACAGTCCAAGGCCTTCGCAGCCAAATCGTTGCCGGGCTGATCGAAACCCCACACGGCCATCACATTGTCGCCGATGAATTTGTCAATCATGCCGCCGTGCGCGTGAATGATTTCGATCATCGCGTCAAGATAGCGTCCCAATTCCTTCACGATATCCTCGGGATCGGCTTCCAAAGAGAGCGAAGTATACGAGCGCATGTCCGTGAACAAAATGGCGCATTCGATGTAACGCGGCTCGCCGTACGCGTTCAGGCCTTTCGCCAACAAATCATCCAGCACGCGCGGGTGCACGTGACTGCGAAACGCGGCAAACATGCTTTCTTCCGTAGTGACCAGCGTGGTTTGTTCCTGCGTGGCAGCGCGCAGCTTGCCGGAAAGAATTCTGATGAGATTGAGCGTGAAATGCTGTTCGCGCAAAAATTCCCGCGCCAAACCCGCCGGAATTGCCAAGGCCCGCACTTCTTCGTGCGCAATGGCAGTGGCGCTATAAGGCGCGTCATCAACTACGCCCTGCTCTCCGATCAACTCATTCGGCCCGCGCCGCACAAGCACGACCTCCGCGCGCACGATATCCACGTGACCGTCGAGAATGATAATAAGCGCCTCGGCCGGCCCGCCCTCGCGCATGATGACTTCATCTTTGGAATAAACGCGCAACATTTCCGGCGAGAGTTGCGCCATCAATGCGGCGGGCACGTCTTTGAAAATGCTCTGCTGCCACAACGTCGAAAAAAACGCGGTACTACCTGGCATGGCGGGCTGCGAGGACGGCATTCGTTCTGAAAAGGACATTCCTGACACGCATATTCTTGCACGAAGACTTATTTGTGCGCAAGCGCACTAGAAACTCAGCGCCAACGCGGGCAATATGCGCAAACTCCGGCAATGTTGCAAAAGGTTTTGCATTTTACTTTGGCACGGTGTACATTGGCCGCACTTTTTGCACGAAAAACGCTGAGAAGAAACCAGGGAGCAAGCCATGTCTTTCAACAACAACCACAGCAGCGCGATGGCGCGCACACCTCGACCTGCCTTTTGGGCCGACGTTCCCAATGAAAAATGGGACGATTGGCGCTGGCAGCTCAGCAATCGTTTGAACTCCGTTGCCGACTTGGAAAAAGTCATCCATCTCACCGAGAGCGAAAAGCGCGCGCTCTCCTCCAAAAACCTTTTTCGCGTGGATATTACGCCCTTCTTCGCGAGTTTGATCGACCCCGATTCGCGCGATTGTCCCGTGCGCCGGCAGGTGATTCCCACCGAAGAAGAGATGGCGCCCTTCACTTCGATGATGGAAGATTCGTTAGCGGAAGACAAGCATTCGCCCGTGCCGGGATTGGTGCACCGCTATCCCGATCGCGTGCTCATGCTCGTCACCACGCAGTGCGCGACCTATTGCCGCTATTGCACGCGCAGCCGCATTGTCGGCGATCCGAGCGCACAGTTCAATCGCAAAGAATTTGACATGCAGATCGAGTATCTCGAACGCACGCCGCAAGTGCGCGACGTGTTGCTCTCCGGCGGCGATCCGCTCATTGTGCCGCCGAAGATCCTCGATTATCTGCTCGGCCGCTTGCGCGCGATTCCGCACATCGAAATCATCCGCATCGGCTCGCGCGTGCCGATCTTTTTGCCGCAACGCATTGACGACGAGTTCTGCGAAATTCTCGCGAAGTATCATCCGTTGTGGATGAACATCCATTTCAATCACCCGAAAGAAATCACGCCGGAGATTGCGCGCGCGTGCGACAAGCTTTCGCGCGCCGGCATTCCGCTGGGCAATCAAAGCGTGCTGCTCGCGGGCGTGAATGACTCGGTTCACATTCAGCGCAAGCTGGTGCATGAATTGGTGAAGATTCGCGTGCGACCGTATTATCTCTATCAATGCGATCTCGTGGAGGGCGCGGGCCATTTCCGCACGCCGGTTTCCAAAGGCATCGAGATCATCGAAGGCTTGCGCGGCCACACTTCCGGTTATGCGGTGCCGACGTTCGTGGTCGATGCGCCGGGCGGCGGCGGAAAAATTCCGGTCATGCCGAATTACGTTGTCTCACAAGCGCCGGGCAAAGTCGTGTTGCGCAACTTCGAAGGCTACATCACGGCTTATACCGAGCCGGATGCTTATAATCCGAACTTGATCAAGCCGCTCGAAGATCAAATCACCAAACGCGCGGAGCCGGGGCAAGAGGGCGTGCTGGGATTGCTCGAAGGCTCGAAGATCGCCATCGAGCCCGAAGGCTTTGATCAAACCCACGCGCGCGGCGGCGCGAAACATCGTTTGCGCAGCGAGAGCGACGAGAAATGGAAACCCTTCGGCATCGGCTCGGAAACCAGCCCGGTGATGCAAGTGGAGCATGGGTAAAATCTGATTGGAGGGATGGATGGATGGATCGTTGGATTTTTGGATTGATGGATTGTTGGATTGTTGGATTGTTGGAGTGATGGGCTCACCAATCCAATTCTCCACCAATCCACCAATACATCAATCCAAAAATCCATTACTCCAAAGAAAAAGGTTGTGACGGCATCTTTCTGCCCGCTGAGTGCGGTGCCATGCGTGTCGCTTAGGGAATGCAACATGAGATTGGCATCGGAGCCGGAGTCGCAATGAGGTATTAGAGGACGGCGCCGGTACTTGGCAGCGAGAGATGCCGTTTTTATTTTGGCTCACACACGCCCCCTATCCCCCCTTCTTTATGCTTTTTTTATCATTCCCACCGTCCTTTTAACGAATCCCCAATAATTCTTCGATTATATTGCCGCGTCAATTCTGCTGTTTCTCAAATCCGTCGTCAAGCAAGGAACCGGAACATGGAATTGATTTATATCGGCGTGCTGGCGCTCTTCTTCATTTGCAGTTGGCGATTGATCGCGTTTTGTGATCGTTTGCATGACTGAAGGGAAAATCGCGCCCTTCGCTCATCACTTTTCGTCACTCGCGCAACATTAAACCAGGAGCGAGCCATGAATCTGCTTTATCTCATCAGCGGCATCATTGCCCTTGCGTTGTTCGTGTATCTGTTCGTCGCACTCTTAAAACCGGAGAAGTTTTCATGACTCTGAACGGCTATCTCCAACTTGGATTTTATCTCGTCGTGCTGATTGCGCTGGCCAAGCCGCTGGGATCGTACATGGCGCGCGTTTACGAAGGCAAATCTTTCGGGCTGGATCGCGTGCTCGGCCCGTTCGAACGCTTGCTCCATCGCATGTGCGGCGTGCGCAGCAATGAAGAGATGAATTGGAAAACTTATGCGCTGGCGATGCTGCTGTTCAATTTCGCGGGATTGGCGGTGCTCTATGCGCTGCAACGTCTGCAAAATTTGTTGCCGCTCAACCCGCAAGGCTTCGCCGCAGTCACGCCGGATTCTTCTTTCAACACCGCGATCAGCTTTGCGAGCAACACGAACTGGCAAGGCTACGGCGGCGAAACCACGATGAGCTATTTGACGCAAATGCTCGGCCTTACTGTGCAGAACTTCGTTTCGGCGGCTTCGGGCATGGCAACGCTCGTTGCGCTCATTCGCGGCCTCGCGCGCCGCACTGCTGAAACCCTCGGCAACTTTTGGGTCGATCTCACGCGCACCACGCTCTACATTTTGCTGCCGCTCGCCGTGGTGTTGGCGCTGATTCAGGTTTCGCAAGGTGTGATTCAAAATTTCAGCGCGTATCAAAGCATGCCGTTGCTTCAATCCACTGCTGATGCAAAAGGCAACGCGGTTGCGGAGCAAGTATTGCCCATGGGACCCGCGGCCTCGCAAATTGCCATCAAACAACTCGGCACGAACGGCGGCGGATTTTTCAACGCAAACTCCGCGCATCCCTTCGAGAATTCCACGCCGCTTTCGAATTTTTTCGAGATGCTTGCGATACTGTTGATTCCTGCGGCCTCGTGTTGCATGTTCGGCAAAATGGCTGGCGACACGCGACAAGGTTGGGCTGTGCTCGCCGCAATGACGGTCATCTTCATCGCGTTGCTCGCGTTGTGTGTTGACGCAGAGCAGAACGGCAATCCCGCATTCACAAAGTTGAGTATTGATCAAAATGCCAGCGCGCTACAAGCTGGCGGCAATATGGAAGGCAAGGAAGCGCGCTTTGGCATCGCCAACTCGGCGCTGTGGGCCACAGCGACCAGTGCAGCCTCGAACGGTTCCGTCAACTCGATGCACGACTCTTACACGCCGCTCGGCGGGCTTGCGCCGATGCTGCTCATGCAACTCGGTGAAGTGGTTTTCGGCGGAGTGGGTTCGGGTTTATATGGAATGTTGATCTTCGCGATCATCGCCGTGTTCGTTGCGGGATTGATGGTGGGCCGCACGCCGGAATATTTGGGCAAGAAGATCGAAGTGTATGAAATGAAAATGGCCTCGCTCGTCATTCTCATTCCGCCCCTCGTCGTGCTCGGCTTCACTGCGCTTGCAGTTGTTACTGATGCGGGCAAGGCCGCGATTTACAACCTCGGCGTGCATGGCTTCAGCGAAGTGCTCTATGCCTTCTCTTCGCAAGGGAACAACAACGGCAGCGCGTTCGCGGGCTTGGGCGCGAATAATCCGTTCTACAATTTTACCGGCGGCTTGGCCATGCTGTTCGCGCGTTATTGGCTGGCGATTCCAACGTTGGCCATTGCCGGTTCATTGGCGCAAAAGAAGATCGTTCCCACCGGCCCCGGCACATTGCCCACGCACAGTGCGTTATTCGTCGTGTTGTTGATCGGCGTCGTCATCATCGTCGGCGCGCTCACGTTCATTCCCGCGCTCGCGCTCGGGCCGATTGTGGAACACTTGATGATGATTTCATAAAGCATTTCAAATTTTAAAATGAAAATTTGCAATTTAAAATTTTCAATTCTTTTCATCCGAAGGAATGCAAACATGTCCAATAAACCCACAGCTCGCCCTCTCTTCGATCCGCCTATCGTCAAGCAAGCGATCATTGCTTCTTTTCGCAAGCTCGATCCGCGCGTGCAGATTCGCAACCCCGTCATGTTCGTCGTGCTCATCGGCAGCGGGCTGACGACCGCGCTGTTCGTGCAAGCAGCGCTCGGTCAAGGCGAAGCGCCGGCGGGATTTATTCTCGCGATTTCCTTGTGGCTATGGTTCACGGTGTTGTTTGCGAACTTCGCCGAGGCCATGGCCGAAGGTCGCGGCAAGGCGCAAGCAGAAACGCTGCGCCGTGCGCGCCGCGACACTGCCGCAAAAAAAATGTCTCGACCGGAGTACGGCGCGAAATATGACAACGTCTCTGCTGCAACGTTGCGCAAAGGCGACGTCGTGTTCATCGAGGCCGGCGATTTCATTCCCGGCGACGGCGAAGTGATCGAAGGCATTGCTTCGGTGGATGAAAGCGCCATCACCGGCGAGAGCGCGCCGGTCATTCGCGAAAGCGGCGGCGATCGCTGCGCCGTTACCGGCGGCACCAAAGTGTTGTCGGATTGGCTCATCGTGCGCATCTCGACCAATCCCGGCGAGACTTTTCTCGACCGCATGATTGCGATGGTTGAAGGCGCGAAACGCCAGAAAACGCCGAACGAAATTGCGCTCTACATACTGCTCGCGGCATTGACCATCATCTTCTTGCTCGCGACCGCGACGCTGCTGCCGTTTTCAATCTACAGCGTGGAAACTGCCGGACAAGGTTCGCCGATCACCGTGACCGTGCTCGCCGCGTTGCTCGTGTGCCTCATTCCCACCACGATTGGCGGCTTGCTCTCTGCCATCGGCATTGCCGGAATGGATCGCATGATTCAAGCGAACGTGATTGCGATGTCGGGCCGCGCCGTCGAGGCCGCGGGCGACGTGGATGTGTTGTTGCTCGATAAAACCGGAACGATCACACTCGGCAACCGGCAAGCAACCGCCTTCATTCCCGCGAACGGCACGAGCACGGAGGCACTAGCTGATGCCGCGCAACTTGCTTCACTCTCGGATGAAACGCCCGAAGGCCGCTCCATCGTCGTGTTGGCGAAGGAGAAGTATCGTTTGCGCGGGCGCGATATTCACGGCCTCGGCGCGACGTTCGTTCCCTTCACGGCGCAAACGCGCATGAGCGGCGTGAATCTCGATGGCCGCCAAATTCGCAAAGGCGCGGCAGAGGCGATTGCAGAATACGTGCAAAGTCGCGGCGGGAAATTCCCAACGGAAGTGAAAACCACGGTCGAGGCGATTGCGAAAAATGGCGGCACACCGTTGGTCGTTGCCGACGGCGCGAAAGTGCTCGGCGTGATCGAGCTGAAAGACATCGTGAAGCGCGGCATCAAAGAACGCTTCGCGGAATTGCGCAAGATGGGCATCAAAACCGTGATGATCACCGGCGACAATCCGCTCACCGCCGCGAGCATTGCCGCGGAAGCGGGCGTCGATGATTTTCTCGCGCAAGCCACGCCCGAAGCGAAGTTGAAGCTCATTCGCGAACATCAAAACGACGGGCGATTGGTGGCGATGACGGGCGACGGCGCTAACGATGCGCCCGCGCTCGCGCAAGCGGACGTGGCGGTGGCAATGAACACCGGCACGCAAGCCGCGAAAGAAGCGGGCAACATGGTCGATCTCGACTCGAACCCGACCAAGCTCATCGAGATCGTCGAGATCGGGAAGCAGCTCTTGATGACGCGCGGCGCGCTCACGACGTTCAGCATTGCCAATGACGTCGCAAAATATTTTGCGATCATTCCCGCGGCGTTTGTGAGCACGTATCCCGCTTTGCAAACGCTCAATCTCATGAAGCTGGCAACGCCGGCCAGCGCGATTCTCTCGGCAGTCATTTTCAACGCGCTCATCATCATCGCGCTGATTCCGCTGGCGCTGCGCGGCATCAAATATCGCCCGGTGGGCGCGGCCACGGTCTTGCGAACGAATTTGCTGCTCTACGGTTTGGGCGGTTTAATTGTCCCATTCATTGGCATCAAATTGATTGACATGATTCTGGCCGCGTTGGGATTGGTGTGATGATCGAAGATGGAGGATGGAAGATCGAGGATGGAGAATTGAGGATGGAGAATTG
>JBBILN010000050.1:55305-65417 GCA_037444905.1 bacterium
ATTGTTGTGATACCATCTTCGATCTTCGATTCTCGATCTTCGAGTCTCAAGTCCCAACTCTCGTCTTCATATTCAAGGATAAAAAATGCGAACTCTCCTCAAACCCGCTCTACTCATGCTGCTCGCGCTGACGCTCGTCACCGGTGTGGCGTATCCGCTGCTCGTCACGGGCCTCGCGCAGCTCTTTTTTTTCAAACAAGCCAACGGCAGTTTGCTTTATGAAGATGGCAAGCTTGTCGGCTCCGAACTCATCGGGCAGCCGTTCGATGATCCAACATACTTTTGGAGTCGTCCGTCTGCAACCGGACCGTTTGCATATAATGCCGCAGCTTCTTCCGGCTCGAATCTCGGACCGACGAACGAGGCCTTGCTGAAAACGGTCGAAGCGCGCGCGCAAGCATTGCGGCAAGCTGATCCGACTAACACGCAAGCCATTCCTGTTGATTTGGTGACGGCCTCGGCAAGTGGCCTCGACCCGCACCTCAGTCCGGCCGCGGCTTTTTATCAAGTCGCTCGCGTCGCGCGCGCGCGCAATTTGGATGAAGCATTCGTTCGGCAATTGGTTGAAAAAAATATCGAAGGCCGCCAATTGGGATTTTTCGGCGAGCCGCGCGTGAATGTGGTGAAATTGAATTTGGCCTTGAATAATCTTGAACACGTAAGGCCGGCACGCACGCAATAAACGGCTCTGGTAAAATTACGCCGTTCTTTTTATCTTGTAGATGAAAAGAAGCGAAGCATATGAACGACAAAATCCGCCCCGCCCCCGAAGTTTTACTCGCAGCGATTCAACGCGAAGAGAAACAGGCGCAACGCGGCAAGCTGAAAATTTTTTTTGGCATGGCGGCCGGCGTCGGAAAAACTTTTGCAATGCTGCAGGCGGCGCAAGCACTGAGAAGCCGCGGCGTCCATGTCCTCGCCGGATATGTCGAGACGCATGGCCGCGCGGAAACCGAGGAGCTGCTGCAAGGATTGCCGTTCGTGCCGCGCTTGAAAATTCCGTATCGCGGCGTCGAGTTGGAAGAGATGGATTTGGACGCGATTCTCCAACTTAAACCCGAATACGTTTTGGTTGATGAATTGGCGCACACCAATGCCGAGGGCGTGCGGCATCACAAACGTTATCAAGACGTGCTGGAATTGCTCGAGCATGGCATCAACGTTTACACCACGCTCAACGTGCAGCACATTGAAAGCCTCGTGGATACGGTGCGGCAAATCACCGGCATCAGCGTGCATGAAACCGTTCCGGACAGCATGGTGGATCGCGCCGACGAAATCGAAGTGATCGATCTGCCGCCGGAGGAATTGCTCAAGCGTTTGTCCGAAGGCAAAGTCTACACGCCGGAACGTTCCGCCGCGGCGATCCAGAATTTTTTCCGCAAAGGCAATCTTACCGCGCTGCGCGAAATCGTGTTGCGCAAAACTGCGGAGCGCGTGGGCATGGACTTGCAGGAATACATGCAGGCCCATCGCATCGAAGGCCCATGGAAAACCGTGGAACGTTTGATGGTGGCGGTAGGCGCCAGCCCCTATTCCGAGCATCTCATTCGTTGGACGCGGCGGCTCGCAGCAACGATGGAAGCGCCGTGGGTCGCAACGTACGTACAGACTTCGCACGCGCTCACCGCGAACGAAGAGCGGCGTTTAAAACGAAACATCGCTTTGGCGCGGGAGTTGGGCGCGGAACTCGTCACCACCGTCGACGAGGACGTCGCCACGGCCTTGATTCGTGTCGCACAACAAAAGAACGTGACTCAAATCGTCGTCGGCAAATCGCATGCAAAATCCTTTTGGGAGAGATTGCGCGGCGGCTCGCTTGTTAATCGTCTGCTCGGCGACAGCGGCGGCATTGACGTATATGTTGTGCAGAGCGACGCGGCGGTTCCCGAAAAAAACAAGCGCCGTGCGCCTTTGTTGCAAGCCGGTCTACTGCAATATCTTCAGGCCGCCGGCGTCGTCATTGTCGTTGCCGCATTGTGCTTTCTTGCTTCCGGTTTGATCGACTATCGCGCTGTGGGCATGTTTCTCCTGTTTACGGTTTCGCTGCTGGCTTTGCTGGTGGGGCGCGGCCCAATTTTTATGGCCGCCGCATTAAGCGCCAGCATTTGGAATTTTTTCTTCATCCCGCCGCTCTTTACTTTTCATATTTATGCCTTTGCCGATGCGTTGCTGCTCGGCATGTATTTCATCATCGCGTTGGTCGGCGGCGAGTTGACTGCGCGCATTCGCAAGCGCGATTTGGGTGTGCGCCGCCGGGAACAACAAGCCGTCGCACTTTATCATTTGGCGAGAGAATTGAATCGCGCGAAAACTTTGGATGACATGATGCGCACTGCGGAGCATGAAATCGGCTTGGCGTTCAACGCGCGCGTCGGCTGTTTTTTGCCGCAAGCGCCGGACAAGTCGTCGCTCGCGCTCCATCCCGCGAGCACGTATACGCCGCACGCGGAAAAGGAATTGACGGTCGCATCGTGGGTCTATCAAAATCGCAAACCTGCCGGGCGCGGCACGAACACGCTGCTCTTTGCGGAAGCCGTCTATTATCCGCTTTTGACCGGCAATGGCGCGGTGGGCGTGATCGGCATTGCGCCGCTATTGGCGCGGCCCCTCACGCTCGAACAAGAAGGCTTGCTCCAAACGTTTTTGCACCAAATCGCCGCGGCGCTCGAGCGGGAAATGCTGCGCGCGGCCGCGGAACAAGCGCACGTGCTGGCTGCTTCGGAGCGTTTGTATAAAACTTTGCTCAACTCCATCTCGCATGAGCTGCGCACGCCATTGGCAACCATCACCGGCGCTTCTACCAGCTTGTTGGACGAACATACCGCTAAAGAGCGCGAGCGGCGCGCGCTGTTGGTAAGCGACATTTTTAGCGCGGGACAAAGGCTAAACCGGCTCGTAAAAAATTTGCTCGACATGACGCGACTCGAGTCCGGCATGCTCAAACCGAATTTGGAATGGTGTGACGCCAATGATCTTGTGCACGTTGTGCTGCGCCAGCTCGCAGCCGAGCTAGCGCACCATCACATGCGTCTTGAATTGGCGGACGACCTGCCTTTGGTGCGCATGGATTTTGTGCTAATGGAGCAAGCGCTTGCGAATATCTTATTGAACGCGGCGCAACATACTCCCACTGGAACCGCCATCACGCTGCGTACGGCGGTTACGGAGAAAGTGCTGACTTTCGTTGTCGAAGACGAGGGCGAAGGCTTTCCTCCCGAAGCGCTCGAACATGTTTTTGAAAAATTCTATCGGTTGCCGAAAGCTAAAACTGGCGGCACCGGCCTCGGCCTTTCCATCGCGCGCGGTTTCGTGGAAGCCCATGGTGGAGCCATCTTCGCGGAAAGCCGTTTGGAAAAAGGCGCGCGGTTCATTCTCCGGCTGCCGCTCACAGAAGCGCCGCGCACGCCGGAGGAGATTTTAGCGTAAAGGCAAAACGATTATTGGCAAAACAATTAAAAGAATAGTTTTGCCAGTAATCGTTTGGTCTTAATTGCTCGAGAAATTGCACCGTGGCTCCTTCCCCAATTATACTAATCATCGACGACGAAGCGCAAATTCGACGTTTTTTGCGCGTGAGCTTGGAAGCCTCGGATTATCGTGTGGTGGAAGCCGCGACCGGACACGACGGCATCGTGCAAGCCGCGCTCTCGCACCCCAATGTCGTCATTCTTGACTTGGGCTTGCCGGACATGAGCGGCAATGAAGTGCTCATGAAAATTCGCGAATGGAGCAGCGTGCCGGTGCTCGTGCTTTCCGTGCAAGACGGCGAGCAGGAAAAAATTGCAGCTTTGGATGCGGGCGCGGACGACTACGTCACCAAGCCTTTCAGTATGGGGGAGTTGCTCGCGCGTTTGCGTGTTGCAACGCGGCATGCACAACCGCTCGCAGACACTCCCGAGTTTCGCAACGGCCATCTCTTTGTCGATTTCGTGCATCGCGAGGTTGCCGTCAACGCGCAGCCCGTCAAATTAACGGCGATGGAGTACAATCTTCTGCTGCTATTCATCAAACATGCTGGAAAAGTTTTGACCCATCGCCAAATTTTGAAGGAAGTCTGGGGGCCGCACACGGTGGAGCAGACGCAATATTTGCGCGTGTACATGGCTCAGCTTCGCAAGAAACTGGAGGTTGATCCCACTCAGCCACAACTCTTTCTCACCGAATCGGGTGTCGGCTATCGCATGGTTTTATTGGAAGCATAATACTTCCACCCCAGAAATCTTTTTGCTCGGCCACCAACAGCCCGTACAAAAAGCGCCGGAACGCGATGTGAAATAGCAATGTGACCAAATGAACACGAACCCTCAAACATAGGCAGGAATATGACGACGATTGATCTGCAAAACCAAGACAGCAGGATTTTTTCGGCAAATGAACAGCGTTGGGAGCTATTCCGCAACAGCGAGGGCCGGCTCGTTTTGCGCAAGCTTGAAGCGGAGACTTCCGCACAAGAAACGCCCATTCAAGCGGCCGCATGCTTCCCCTGGAGCCATCCGCAGCAGTTTGTGAGCCTGCGTGATGACAAGGGTCATGAATTGCTGTTGCTCGAATCCTTGCAGGAGCTTGCAGCCGGGCCGCGACAACTTTTGGAAGAAGAGTTGGCGCTGCGCAACTTTCTGCCGCGCGTGCTCGAGATTCAAAATATCTCCGACCAAATGGAATTTTTCCACTGGGAAGTGCAGACCACTGCCGGTCCGCGCAGTTTTTTGACGCGCCGGCACGAACGCCCGCGCCAGCTCAGCGACGGCCAGATGCTTATCAAAGATATCTGCAACGACATCTATGTAGTCTCGCGTTCGGAAGAAATGGATCCGAAGAGCTTGCGGCTTTTGTGGGTCTATCTGGACTGAAGCTCGTTGCCGTCCGCGCGCTCCATGCCGCGTAAACTCTTGCCTTGAAAGCAACCGCTTTGGACGCAGATTTCCATGCATCAGCACAGACAAATCATTGCGAAGCGAGATGAATCTGTGTCCAAAGATTCTGGTTGCGCCTTATCCACCCCACAAATCTTCAAGTAGCGTACATACGTTCGAGCTTGTCATTCGAGACGCGCCGCTTCGCTTTGTTCGGAACGACATTACGCTACCCTTCTCTGCACATGCCCTGCCTTGCAGCTATGTTATGTCCCACACAGGGAAGTATGAAATTTATGACAACGAAAGTAAAAGTGCAGATTGCTCTGCTCGCGGTGATACTATTGCTGATGCTCGCGGCGGGCATTTTGCTTTTGCGGCGTTCGCCGGAACGCACACACGAAACAAGCGAAACACTGGAAGACAGCGCGGTGCGCAGGGAGAGCGCCGATAGCCTCGCCATTCCCGCCTCTGCCCGCGACGAGAGCATGGCAGATGATCCCCCCGCGACGAATTCTAATCCGACGATAACAACCTCTTCGGAAAACGCAACGGAAGCTATCGAGCCGGCGTTGAGCGACACGTTGCGCCGCTATGGCTCGCAGGCGACGACGATGCAAATGTTGATTGAGCTTTTGGAAGAGAAGCAATTGTTGATGGAACAAAAAGTCGAGCTTTCACGGCGTTTGGAGATTGCAGAGATTTTGGATTCCGCTCTCGTTCACACAGCCGGTGCAGCGCCACCGCCTTTTGAGCAGCAACCGCAAGCTCTCGAGCTCGAGACAGAAGCATCATTGCTGCGCAAATTGGATTCGCTTTCGACCCTCTCGCCCACGCGCTCGGATTCTTCAAAAACATTCGATCGCCTCCCGCCTCGTAACTAAAGTTTCATGCTTGCACAAGGTCGCAGTTTGAGGTGTGTCGTGAGTGACACAGCCGTTGTCTGATTTTTAATGCACGCCACCTCATGTGAGAACGCAGTTTTTTGCTTTTTGAAGTCTGCGCAGCGCTTTAATCTGTTAAAAGCACAATCCTTGCTTTAGAAGCAAAAACCCTCTGTAAGCGGATTGAACGGATAAAGCGAATACGGCTCGGGTTTATCCGCTTCATCCGTTCAATCCGCTTACAAAAACCTTTTTCGTTGCGACTTGTTCGCGTTGTGCCACCTCGGTGCACTAGCCCCCTCGGTAAACTAGCGCAGATGATACGCAACAACGCGCAGCGACAAGGCGAAGAAATAAAATGCGGTGCCGGGTCGCTGCTTCTCGTGACCGAGGCCTCGCCTTTCGGCGAAAGTCCTGCTTGCTTTTGTCGGAATTCCTGCGCAACAATGCCCGAATTCGGGCTTGCTATATTCACAAACCCGGCGCATCTTATTGGGCAGAGGCGGTTATGTTTTCACCCCACCGTTTGGCAACACACTCGAAGTCAATCAGCATTTTTGTAGCCATTTTTCAAAACTGAAAGGGCAGAGCTCATGAGTGCATTAATCGCAAAGCTGAAAGCGCAAATGCGTCGCGGACATTTTTTTCTGGTGCTATTGTCGCTTGCCGCGGGCGGCACACTGCTGGTTTTCGGACAAAGCCGCGGGAACAAGCCCGTCAAAATGAAAGTCGAAGCCCAAGGCAGCAACTTTCGCAGCGACGAACCGGTGGAAATTCGAGTCCTGTGTTTGGATAGCGACAACAACACCGCGGAAGTCACGCAAGAGTATAGCATCACGCTGCTGGCGCATCTGCCTTCCGGCAAAGTTGACACGGTAAAAGTCACCGTTCCAAAGGGCGCGGCGGCGCAAAAGCTTGACATGAAGTTTCAAGAAAGCGGCATTATTCATATGCAAGCTTTGCACGATCGCTTGTTGACCGGCGAGACCTTTATTCGCGTCAAAGCCAAGAGCCGGGAGCAAGAAGAAGCACGGCCGCAACAAGAACTTCAAGGCGCCATGCGCGCGAGCGAATCATTTCGCCTCAGTGCACGCGAACAAGTGACGCTGCGTTCCACAAATCCATATGCGCTCACGTTGCGCTACAGCCCGCAACGGACGCTTTTGGCTGATGGCAAAGATCAAGCGACGATTCAAGCTTTCGTGCTCAGCAACGACGATTCAACCGCGGAAGAAATCCGCGTGCGCTTGTTCAATAGCGGCGGCAATTTGACGCCGCAGCCGCTGGTCATAGCCGCGGGCCAAGATGCCGGTAGCGCAGTTTTGACTTCGCAAGCGGCGCAAAACATCACCGTGGAATATGTCAGTGCTTCACCGGCCGCGGTTTTGCAGGGCGACGCGAAAATGCAAATCGTTTTTGGACCGCCGATCACGCAGCTTGGAGTGGATGCCAGTCCGCCCGCAATTACACTCGTGGACAAATCCGATCTGATTGTGCGGCTGCTCGACAGCGAAGGCAAGCCGGTCGCGACAGACGCGCCGCGCAAAGTTTCTTTTACCATCGAGGCCGGTCGCGGCGATATTGAAACGAAAGAGCTGACGATCGCTGCGGGGGGCTTTGAAGCGCGCACGAGTTTTCGTCCGACCTGGCGCGGCAAAGTGACCATCTCCGCGGCGACTCCAAACTTGCAGACGGCCTCAGTGCTCGTCACGGTTTCGTTGCCGGTGGTGGTGCTGACGCTCTCCGTCATTGGCGCAACCATCGGCGGCGTGATTGCATACTGGCGCGAACAACAGCCAAAGTGGTGGCGCATCGTTTTAGGGTTGGTGACGGGCTTCGTGTTCTATTGGGCCTTCGTCTTCGGCGTGTTGCCGCTCATCTCGCGCGAGATCGTGTTGAACCCGCTCAGCGCTCTCGCGCTGTCGGTCATCGGCGGTTGGCTCGGCACCGAAGTGTTCAGCATGGTTCTGAAACGTTTGGGGCTGACTAGTTGAGTTGCACAGCAATCCGGTAGCATTTGCCGTGCACACTTCAAGCTTTAAGCTTCACAACAAACGTGGGCAAAATGATAAAGCGGGATTCTCGCTCTAATTCATTCTGCCCTTTTTGTTTTTGAGCGAGAGGCAGAGCCTCACGCATCGCCTCCAGCGTTGCTCGAAAAAAAAAGTCAAAATATTTGTGAGTTTTTTCGCCTGCCTTGCGTCTTTATAAGCGAATGGGAAAACAGATATGCGATTGCGTCTGTCTATCTGGGGTTGCAGGGGAAAATGAAAAAAGGGGAATAGTTCCACGGGATGCGGGACGGGTTTAGCAATGACTCGCCCCGCATTTTTCAATCGTCCACATTTCCTATCCTGTGGGTTGGGTAAGCATCAGGAAGGTGCTTTGCCGTGAGCGAGAAGCCACACTGTCAATTAAGATTGGCAGAGTGGCTTTCTCGTTTTGGGACCTGCCGAATTCTGCAAACCTGCGTATTTCCTCTGAAAAGCGTGATCTTGCACGACCATCGCTGCAGTACGGCGTTGTGCGCTTTTGGTTTGTTTTGTCGCTGGTCGTTGTTGAGTATCATTTCCACTGGATTTTCATTTCCGATTTGCCCACCTTCTTGAGCCATCGTACGCATATCGAGACTACATACGGAAGAGGAGCCCCACCATGCGAAAGCTTGACGTTGTGTTGTTCATGTGTGTTATGCTCATCCTGCCTGCTTGTTCAAAATCGCCAATACCCAAACTCATTGTGCTGATTTCCATCGACCAGATGCGCGCCGATTATCTCGAGCGCTATGGCGCAGAGTTTACCGGCGGCCTCGGCCGGCTGTATCGCGAAGGCCTGGTGTATTCGAATGCGAGCCTCAACTACGCGTCGAGTGAAACCGGACCCGGCCATGCCACATTGTCGACCGGCTCGTATCCCAGCGTGAGCGGCATTTTGGCGAATGAATGGATCGATCCCAAATCCCGCGCAAAAATTTATTGCGTCGCAGATTCGACGGCGCTGCCGGTAGAGGGCGAAGGCGGGAAGCATTCGCCAAACAATCTCGCGGTCACGGCGCTCGGCGATTGGCTCAAAGTTCATTCGCTGTCTTCCAAAGTTGTTTCCATCTCCGCGAAAGATCGCGCCGCAATTTTAATGGGCGGCAAGCAACCGGACTACGTGTTTTGGTATGATCGCAAAACCGGGCATATGGTGACTTCGTCGTACTACACGCAAGCGCTGCCGCAATGGGTGAAAGATTTCAACGCCGCGAATTGGGTTGATAAAAATCTTCCGGCGGCTTGGGAAAAAATGAAAGGCGAAGAAGCTTATGCCGCGAACGGACCGGATGAAATGGCCGGCGAGTTGAAATGGGGCGGTGATTCTTCCTTTCCTCATCCATTTTTAACGGAAAGAAAATACGGCGATGCGCTCACGAGTCCGTGGGGCGACATGCTGTTGCTCGATTTTGCTGCGGCTGCGCTAAAGAACGAAAAGCTCGGCCAGCGCAAAGTGGTCGACATGCTGGCCGTCAGCCTTTCGTGTACGGATTACGTCGGCCACTCCTTTGGCCCGGATAGCCATGAAATGCACGATCACATGCTGCGCCTGGACGTGGCGTTAGGAAAGTTTTTAGACGCTCTAGAGAAAGACTTGGGGGAAGGCAAAATTCTGGTTGCACTCAGCGCGGACCATGCCGTGATGCCGCTACCAGAGTATTTGACGCAAATCAAACAGCAACCCGCAAAGCGCATTCTTTGGAATGACGATTTGAAACCCAAGGTTGCGGCTCTCGATCAAAAATTGCAGCAAGAGTTGAGCAGCAAAGCGCCGGTCATCATCGAAAATGCTTTTTTAGACTATGCCGCTGCTGCGCGACGCGGCCTCGACAGCCTCGCGCTCGAAAACAAAGTGCGCACGGAGCTGCTCAAGAACGAGGCCATCGCCGACGTTTATTTTCGTCGCGAGTTGCTCGATGAAAACAAGCATGATCGCGCCTATATCGACTTGTTCCGCCGCAGCTATTATCCTGAGCGTGGCGAGGATTTTCAAATTCGTTTTTGCGAAAATTATTTGCTCTCGTGGTCTGGCAGCGGCACGACGCACGGCTCGCCATATCGCTACGATACACATGTGCCCGTCATCTTTTTCGGCGCCGGCATTCAGCCTGCCAAAGTCGAACGAGAAGTGCACACCGTAGATGTGGCGCCAACGCTGATAAAATTTTTGAGCTACGATTTTCCGCAGCGCGTGAACGGCACGCCGCTAAAAGAAGTCTTGAAATACAAGCCGGTGATTCCGAAAGAGGAAGAATAAACTATATTGACTCAAGCGCTTACTAGATTGTCATTTGTATATTAAAAGTGCCTCTTCTTCCGCTTTACTTCGTGGCGCG
>JBBILN010000051.1:0-64617 GCA_037444905.1 bacterium
CGAATCAAATCCAAGACGCCTCCGGCACTTTGGCGTTCGTGACCAAGATGGTGGAGCTAAAGGCGCATGCAGCCTATTTAAACCAACTTTATGCGACGCGGTCCGCGACGTTTAAACAGAAGCTCTCATATGCCATCATGCGAGAGGAGCTCATCTTGCGCTCGAGCAATCCCGATTCCGACATTGTTGCAATAATGGATTGGCGCCGGAAAATGGGGGCCGAGCAAAATTCGGCTGTGTTCACGACTTTTTTGGGAGGACTGGCCGATTTAGCCGAGGCCGGGGAGATGGAGCAAAGGGCCCTGTCGGAGCGCGGCGGCTATGACGAGATGACGGAATCCTGGAAGGAAGATTATTCCGAACAATATCGCCAAGAGGCACAGGAGGCGCGAGACCGGGCGATCACTCGAGGCAATGAGTTGATGCAACGCAGCGGCGACTTCGGCAACGCTATTGCCGTCGCAGAAAAAGCTCTTTATGAAAGAATCAAAACGCGCTACGGCTACAAAGAAGGCGAGCGCATCATAGCCGCTTTGAACAGCTACTGGCATGACCAGGGAACTCCCGTATATAAAAGCTATGCCGATTGGCAACAAACCAAAATGAAAGGCCGCACCCCGGAAACCGCCAGGGATTTGGGTTCGCTTGGCGAACATGAGGTGAAACGCTCCGGCTATGTGACGCCGACGTTGTGGCAAGATGTATATACCTTTCATTTGGCAGCGCCCTCGCGCATAACTTTTTCGTCTCTCCTCAACCCAGACGAAAAAAAACGCGCTTTTCACATGGAAATTTATGAAGTCCTCGAGGGCCAATACTTTTTGAAACAAACGCCGGATACTCTTCACAAATCCGTAGAGCTTCCTGCCGGAGAATATCTCCTCCGGCTGCTTGATCACACGATGTCGTTGACGGCAAATTATGAGTTGAAAATCGCATCGGTCGCAACGCCGGCGATCACATCAGCCGCGCCTGTTCGCGATGAGTTTTTCAATTGGATGATAGGCGAATGGGAAGGCAAGTCTACCTCGTTTTTTGGAAAGACTGAGGAGTGGCACAAGATTGAATGGGGATCGGACAGCAGGTCCATCGTCATTCACAACGCTGCCAAAGTGCGTGAAATAGATTCGTACTGGAAGCAATACATGCCCAAGGAAGCCGTAGACAAGACGATGAACACGATACATAAAAGCAATACGACAATAACCATGGGGCAAAACTTCGGAGAATTCGCCGTTGTCTGGTCCGATAGCATGAACACGTTTAAAGGCTTCGGCAAGCGCACGGGCAATACCGCCACCATAAGGCTCGAAGGCCAATTGGGAATGGCAACTCATATCATAGAGAGAGTGAGCCACGACAAAATGGTGATGACCATCAAGAGCAAAGATCCCACGGGCAACGACTTCGAGGGGCGCGGCGAGTTCACACGCAAAAAATGACCGGGCACTTTTGCTGCAAAGGAGTTTTGCAATCGTACAATTCGCCGTGCTGTTGTTTTCAAAGTGCCGCCCAAAGTCAGGGCCCAGCCGTGGCTGAACCATTTTCTAAAAAGGAACCCCTCTTGCGCCACCTCGCATTCTTCATCTCAATCTGCTTCTTCCTTTCTTGCCAACAACCCACGCCGCGCGCCGTCAACGTTCCCGCATGGAGCAAAGGCGCGGTGTGGTATCAAATCTTTCCGGAGCGCTTTCGCAACGGCGATCCTTTGAACGATCCCACTGCCGAAGACGCGGGCATTGCGAATTATCCGAACTGGCAAACCTCGCCGTGGACTTCGGATTGGTATGCGCTGCAGCCGTGGGAGCAAGCACGCAGCAACAATTTCTATGAAGTCGTGTTCGACCGGCGCTATGGCGGGGACGTGCAGGGCATGATCGACCGTTTGGATTATCTCGCCGCGCTGAACATCGACGCGATTTATCTCAACCCCGTGTTCGATGCGCGCAGCTCGCACAAGTATGACGCGGCTACGTTTCATCATATCGATCGCAACTTCGGCCCGAATCCCGTTGCGGATCGCCAACTCATTGCGAACGAAACGAATGAGCCGAGCACGTGGCAATGGACGAGCGCGGATACGCTCTTTCTCCGCTTCATCAAAGAAGCGCATGCACGCAATCTCAAAGTCATTCTCGACGGCGTGTTCAATCACGTGGGCACGGATTTCTGGGCGTTCCGCGACGTGCGCGAGCGCGGCAAAGCTTCGCCGTATGCGCATTGGTTCGTGGTGCGCGCATGGGATGATCCCGCGACTCCCGAGGATGAGTTCGACTATCAAGGCTTTTGGGATTTGCGCAGCATGCCCGTGTTCCGTGAAAATGAAATGGGGCTCGTGAGCGGCCCGCGCGAATACATCTTCGCGATCACGAAGCGTTGGATGGATCCCAACAACGACGGCGACCCGAGTGACGGCGTGGATGGTTGGCGACTCGATGCGCTTTCGGAAATGACGAAAGAAGGCTTTTGGGCGGATTGGTGCAAGCTCGTGCGCGAGCTCAATCCGAATGCGTACACGGTCGGAGAAATTTGGGGCGTGGCGAATGATTGGCTCGACGGCACACGTTTCGATGCGGTGATGAATTATCCCGTGGCGTATGCGATGCGGAACTTTTTCATCGGCGGGGAAGAGAAATGGAACGCGACGCGTTTTGATCGCGAGCTGGTGAAGCTGCGCAGCATGTATCGCGAGCAAACCAATCACGTGATGCAAGTATTGATCGACAGCCATGACACCGACCGCGTGGCAAGCATGAGCAAAAACGACGGCGCACGCGGCTATGATCAACGCGCGAATCGCCGCGACAATCCCGAGTATGATCCCACCAAGCCGGGCAGCGATGATGTGCGCACGCAAAAGATGATTGCCGCGTTTCAAGCCGTGTACGTGGGCGCGCCGATGCTTTATTATGGCGACGAGGCCGGCATGTGGGGCGGCGATGATCCCGATTGCCGCAAGCCCATGGTGTGGGAAGACCTCGCGTATGAGCCGGAAACGTATCGCAGCGTTTCAAACTATTCGGAGAGCGACTCGGTGCGTTTTGATCGCGAGTTGTATGCGTTCTATCAAAAAGTGCTCGGCTTGCGGCGCCAGCATCCGGCATTGCGCGCAGGCTCGATGCAAACGCTGCATCGCGATGACGAACGCGGCGTGTTTGCGTTTCGCCGCGAGTTGGGCGATGATGTCGTGTTTGCGGTGTTCAATGCGGGCACGAGCGAGGCGAGCCTGGCCCTACCGGTTGAGCGGAATGAGCAAGCGTTTCAGGAAGTATTGCGCGGACAGCGCGAGCAAGTTGACAACTACAAGCTGCCAGTCGTGATTGGAGCGCGGGAAGCCCAGATTTGGGAAAGAGCTGCGAGGTGAGCAGCTCGTCGTGAGTGAGATTGGGTATGATGAGATGTTACGAATCACAAAGGGACCTTGCCCACCTCTGCGGTGTCATTTAGTATGAGTGTAATGATCAGTCTCAAATTGATTCTTCCTCGCTGAGAAACGAGATAAAGGTTTTGTGATTTGAGTTCGCATAGCAGTGAATAGCAATGGCATACCGTCGCGTTATCCGCCCACCTAATCAAGAAACTTGCGCCTCCGCGCGTTTCATCAAACTCCATCCCGCCACTCCCGCCAAGCCAAAGCCGAAGGCATTCGCAGAGCCGTGCAACGCGCGCATCCACGGCAATTCCAAGCCTGGCAATGCCACATAGAAACGTGCGCCATACAAGGCTGCGTGCACCATGCTGAATGCCAGCGCGAGACCGCAGAGCATGAAAAGTGCTTTTACGCTGTGCGACCGTTGCTGCATGGCGAGGCGCAGGTGCGAAATGGCCGCAAGCAATCCCGCCAGTGAAGTGAACCACGCAGCAAGCGCCTCCCACAACGGATTGCTGCCGAGCTGCGTGGCGGTTATTCCCGCGGCAACCAGCGGCACCCCCACCATTACTCCGATGGCGGCCAGCCTTGTGACACCGTCTTTGAGCATCCCTGCCGCCATGCCGGTGAAGATTGGCAACAGAAATCCCGCATAGTGAAAATGAACCGCGGTGAGCGTCACGATGATCGCTTCGAAGTTCAAAGGCCGCACGCCGAGGCGATCCAAGAATA
Source organism: bacterium (assembly GCA_037444905.1). Taxonomy (GTDB): domain Bacteria; phylum Zhuqueibacterota; class Zhuqueibacteria; order Zhuqueibacterales; family Zhuqueibacteraceae; genus JABWAN01. Next base: position 4,103 of record JBBILN010000051.1, read on the forward strand.
GCCACGCGCCGCCGATCACGAGGTAAACCAACCCGGCGTTGAGGGCGGTGTCTCCCGCGGAACGCCAACCGAGCAGCCGCACGCGCAACACGCCGGTGAATGCGATGAGCGTGGTCGTGAGGAGCCACGGCAATGTCAATGCGGCAGCTATCCAACCTTGTGCGAGTAGAAATGCGGGCACTAGCAAAACTGCCGCAGGCAATTGCCAAAGGATCGCCATGCGCCACGCGGCGCGAAGCACGATCCACGTTCCGTCCGGCTCGACGAGACGCAACGCGAGGGGCACGAGCACGAGTGGCGCGAGCAGCATCATGGCCGTGACCCACATTGGCGTGAAAGGAGAGGGATGCCACCAAGCGATTATGATTATCCAAATGATGCCGCCGAACCAGGCGCTGCGCAGCGCATAAATGGCGGGATCATCTGCAAAATTTTTGCGAGAGGGCGTTTGGGTCATGGCGCACTGCCTTTCATGCTCTCATGAAATTGATGATGAGTTTGGGCGATTCGTTTCGCGAGGCGGAGGTGTATGATACTCATGCGGAGGATGAAACACAAGCACGGATACAGTTGTGCAGGTGCTGAAGTGGGTTGGTTGTGTTGTTGGAGGCTAATGTGAATGCAAATGTTTGGCTGTGAGGTTTCGCTTGGCTCCAAGTCACCTCGCTCGAAGAGGTGAGGTGAGATAAACAAGCAGAAAAGAACCCTCGGTGCAGCAGCGGCATACCATAAAAAGAAAGCGAGGGTCGTATGAGAAGCGTGCGCTGGCCGTTGGCGTGCTTGCTTCTGAACAGGGCGCGTTCGATTCCGAACGTTGAACTTTAAGGGAGGCTTGGGCAAATCACATGAAATCAGCGTGCGCGAAACGGAACGGTGTTTGCGAGTGAGGGGAGCGAAATAAACGAGGAATGGAAATGGATAGACCACTTACGCCGGCATTTCTGAAGCGGCAAAACGTGCTGCGCGGCGTCAAAATTGGCGGTGCAGTTTTGATCGTCGTCATCGGGATCACGATGATTTCCGGATGGCTGCATCCCGCGGTGAATCGCAATCGTATTCGCACCGCGAAAGTGGAGGTGGGGCCGATGGAGGCCTCGATCACGGCCACGGGCACGGTGGTGCCGGAGTTCGAACAAGTGCTCTCCAGTCCGATTGACACGCGCGTGCTGAAAGTGCTCAAAAAGCCGGGCGACGTGCTGGCCACGGGCGATGCGATTTTGGGACTGGATTTGAGCAGCGCGCAGTTGGAGTATGATAAGCTCAACGATCAAATTACGCTGAAGCAAAATCAGCAAACCCAGCTCAAGATCGATCTCGACAAAACTTTGAATGATTTGCAAACGCAGTTGCACATTAAAAAGCTGCGGCTGGAATTTTTGCAGTCGAAGTCCGTGCAACAGCAGGAGCTCTTTGCGATTGGCGGCAGCTCAAAGGAGCAGTTGCGGCAATCGAAATTGGAGGAAGAGATTGCGGCGCTGGAATTGACGCAGCTTGAAACCACGATTCGCAATACGGAGCAATCGTTGAAGAACCAGCTCGAAGGCGTAGCTACTGAAATCAGCATTCTGCAGAAAGAGCGCAGCGAGCGGCAACATCAACTCAGCCTTGCCGGCGCCAAAGCGGAACGCGCGGGCGTATTGACGTTTACAGTGACGGAAGAGGGCACGACGATACGGAAAGGCGACGTGCTCGCACGCATTGCGGATCTCAATGCGTTTCGTGTGGACGTGACCGTGTCCGATATTCACGCCCACCGGCTGGCGGTCGATATGCCGGTGAAGGTGAAAGTGAATGAGGAAGTGTTGTCCGGCAAAGTTGCGGCGATTTTGCCGGCCGTGGAGAACGGCGTCATGACCATGCATGTGAGCCTGGACGACAAAGCCAGCAAATTGCTGCGCTCGAATCTGCGCGTGGACGTTTATCTCATTACTGCCTTCAAAGAGCGCGTGTTGCGGGTGAAGAAAGGCCCGTTCGTGAATGGCGAAGGCGCGCACGAGGTGTTTGTGGTGCGCGACGGCGTGGCGATTAAAACGCCGGTTGGCATCGGCCTAGCGAGCTTCGACTATTACGAGGTGACGGAAGGACTGGCGGAAGGCGAGGAGGTGATTATTTCGGACATGCGGGATTTTATTCATATGGATGAAGTGAAGGTGAAGTGAAGATCGAGGAGGGAGGATCGAAGGATGAATCATCAATTGATCCTCCCTCCTCAATCTTCGCTTCACACAATCGGCACATGAAAACCAGGAGACCAAAATGATTCGTCTCGAAAGCATCGACAAAGTTTATCGCACGGACAAAATCGAAACCGTGGCGCTGAGCAACATCAATCTGCAAGTGAAGGAGGGCGAGTTCATCTCGGTGATGGGGCCTTCGGGGTGCGGCAAGAGCACGCTGCTGAACCTCATCGGCCTATTGGATGCGCCCACGAAAGGCGGCATTGCGCTCAATGGCACAACGATCACGGCATATCGTGACCAGCAGCTAGCCAAATTGCGCAACGAGCACATTGGTTTCATTTTTCAAAGCTTTCATCTCATTCCGGATTTAAGCGTGGTTGACAACGTGGAGATTCCATTGTTGTACCGCCGCATGTCAAATGCCGAGCGCCGGCGTTTGGCTTTGGCAGCATTGGATCGCGTCGGCCTCACGGCGCGCGTGCATCATTTCCCTTCGCAGCTTTCCGGCGGACAACAACAGCGCGTCGCCATCGCGCGCGCCATCGTGGGCAAACCGAAAATTCTGCTTGCCGACGAGCCGACGGGCAATCTCGACAGCCAAATGGGCGACGAGATTATGAACATTCTATTCGAATTGAATCGCGCCGAACACACGACAGTGGTGATGGTCACGCACGATCCGCGCTTCGCAGAAAAGACCGAGCGCATTGTGCGGTTGTTTGACGGCAGGCAGGTAAACTGAGTGAATCGCGGCTGGTGGATTGTGCCAGTTCTCCGCTCAAAGTTTCGTGAGGAGTGTTTATGCTCAAAAACTATTTGAAAATTGCCCTCTTGGTGTTGCAACGCCGGAAGTTTTTCACCTTCATCAGCTTATTCGGCATCAGTTTTACTCTGCTAGTGTTGATGGTCGCCACCGCCATGTTCGATCATGAGTTTGGGCCGTTTGCGCCGGAGCTGAAAACGGACCGCATGCTCGGCATCTACTCGGTGCGCATCGAGAACTCGGAAAAAGGCTATGCGCGGACCGGGGCATCGCCGTATTGGTTCTTGCAGCGCTACGTGCGCCCACTGGCAAGCGCGCAGAAAGTGTCGATCTATTCTCTGCAACGCTCGGTGAATTCGTTCAAAAACGGCGTGAAGCACGAGCTGTATTTGAAGCGCACGGACGGCGAGTTTTGGGAGATTTTGGATTTCAAATTTCTCGAAGGCGGCCCGCTCAGCGCACAAGATGAGAAAGACGGCAACATGGTCGCGGTCATCAACGAAGCTACGCGCCGCAAGCTCTATGGCGGTCAAAACGCCGTGGGCAAAACGCTCGACGCCGACGGGCAAAGCTTTCGCGTCATCGGCGTCGTGGAAAACGTTCCAATCCTGCGCGTGACTTCGTTCGCCGATGTTTGGGTTCCGCTCAGCTCGGCGAAAACGAATTCCTATTTGCACGACGGCGCCGGAAATTTCCTTGCAATTATTTTGGCGAAGGATCGCGCCGACATTCCGCGAATCAAAGAAGAGCTGCAGGGCGTGCTGCCTACGGTGCAAATTCCAAGTCCGACGGAATTCAACCGCGTGATTACCGCGGCGGAGACGTTATTCGAAGCCGCGGCGCGCGGCATATTCGCGAATGATCGTGATGCCGGCGATTATTCTAAACCGCTGTTCGCATTGTTACTGTTGTTCATGTTGCTCTTCATGCTGCTGCCCACGATCAATCTCATCAACATCAACGTGAGCCGCATCATGGAGCGCGCCTCGGAAATCGGCGTGCGCAAAGCGTTCGGCGCATCTTCGTGGCGACTCATCGGACAGTTTGTGGTGGAAAATTTGGTGTTGACGTTCATCGGCGGCGCCATTGCGCTCGTCGGCACTATGATGGTTTTGAAAATCATCACCGAGAGCGGTTTGGTGCAATACGCCGAGTTTCAAATCAACTATCGCATTTTCTTTTACGGTTTGCTGGTCGCGCTCGTGTTCGGGCTGCTCTCCGGCGTCTACCCCGCGTGGAAAATGTCGCGTTTGCACCCGGTTGAAGCACTGCGAGGAAAAAGCATATGATCAAACATCTTTTTAAACTCGTTTGGAATCGCAAGCGCTCTAATCTGCTCATCATGCTCGAAATTTTCTTTTCATTCATCGTCATGTTTGCGGTGATTACGCTGGGCGTTTATTATGCGGACAATTATAACCAGCCGTTGGGCTTCACCTATGAAGACGTTTGGAACATTAGCATTGACATGCAAACGGGAACGGATGACTATTGGTCGCCGGAAATGGTGAATACGACGCGGCAACTATACCTGGCCCTGCAAGATTTTCCGGAAATTGAAGTGGCCGCGGGCGCGCACTCCGCGCCTTACAGCTTGGGCAATCGCACCTCCGTCAATGTCTACGAGGGCAAGCGCGTCGAGATGGAAGTCAACGAAGTGACCGACGATTTCCAGAAAGTGTTGGGCGTGCCATTGCTGCAGGGCCGCTGGTTTGAAAAAAGCGACGATGCCTTGAGTTGGAAGCCGGTCATCATCAATCAAAGGCTGGCGCGCGCCGTTTTCGGCGATGAAGATCCCATCAATCAGAATTTCAGGCCGTGGGCTTCCGATGAAGATGATCATCGTGTCATCGGCGTCGTGAATGATTTTCGAAAAGACGGAGAGTTTTCCGGATTGGGCAATTATCTTTTTGAGCGCAAACGCTTGGACGATCCGAAAAACCGCCCGCCCGCCAACCTCTTGATCAAAGTGCGGCCCGGTACCCCCGCGGAATTTGAGGAAAGGCTCCTTTCAAAACTGCAAGCCGTAGCGCGCGAGTGGTCGTTCGAAGTTTCGCCGTTAGTTCGCATGCGTGAAACCGCTTTTAAGTTTCGCCTCATACCACTGATCATTCTCGGATTGATTGCCGGCTTCTTAATGCTGATGGTCGGCCTGGGCTTGGTCGGTGTGCTTTGGCAGAATGTCACACAAAGAATCAAGGAAATCGGCTTGCGGCGCGCGAAAGGTGCTGCGGCCAACGACATCTACAAACAGATTTTGGGCGAGTTGGTGGTGCTGGCTACTTTCGGGCTTGCGCTGGGCGCTCTCCTAATTGTCCAATTACCATTGCTCGATTTGATTGGCTTCATCCGTCCGCCAGTTTATTTCTTTAGCATGATAATGGCATTGTTGGTGATTTATGGCTTGACACTGACGGCGGGCTTGTATCCAAGCTGGCTGGCCACGCGGGTACAACCCGCGGAAGCGTTGCATTATGATTAATGCATGAGAAGCCGCATGAGGTATGCAAACCCAATGAAGTGTGCCTGATTGCTGCAGCTATTCTCAAACTGAGCGAGACTTTACTGCGGCTCCGACGCAGTATCGTGTCTTGCAATGGTGTGGAACTGATGCCATTCCGAACAGGGCAGCGAATCTGTGAGTAGAAAGATGCTCGCTTTGGTGTGATGTCTGGAAATTTGAAGATTGGTAATGCCTCAGTTATTGGTGGAAAACGTAGCGCAGACATCCTTGTCTGCAGGCGGGGACGCCTGCGCTACTCCACCGGTAACTGAGGCATTACGAAGATTGCCATAAACTCCTTGACTTTCTCTGCCGAGATGTTAGCTTTCGCTCATCATGATCGTGGATCGATGCGAGCCGTCCGATCACTTAAACTCAAAGCAACCCTTCATTCCAGCGAAAGCGAATCAGCTCAAAGGGGTGCCGCATGAAATCAAAAGATGCTCCGGCGCGAAAATCGGATGTAGAGAAGCTGCAGCGCGGATTTAACAAAAAGCTCACGGCCACGCAACAGGAGTTGGGCAAGAGAATCGATGCAACCGAACAGCGTTTGGATCAGAAAATCGACGCCTCCGAGCAACGATTAGACAAAAAAATCGATGCCGTGGAGCAGCGCTTGGATCAGAAAATCGACGCCACCAAGCAGGAGTTGATGGATAAGCTAGCCACCAAGCAAGAGGTGCGCGAGCAAATCGAGGCTGCGAAGCAAGAGTTAATTGCAAAGCTTGCTAGCAAAGAGGAGCTGCAAGAGGTCAAAAAGGATCTGGACCGCGTCGCGCGACAGGTAACGCGCAATACGAATAAAATCGAGAAATTGGAAATAACCGTCAGTGTGTTGCAGGTTGATGTTGCGGAGATCAAACAGGAGCTTGCGGAGTTTAAAGAATCCACAAACGAAAAACTCGATCTTGTGCTGCAGGGCATTGATCGCGTGATGGGGAAGTTTGAAAACGATGAAACCGAAAAAGCCGCAGCGACACACGCCTTTCGGCGCCATGAAAACCGGCTCGAGGACCACGAAGCACGAATTCAAAAACTGGAAAGCATTGCTGCGGAATAGGCACGAGTTTTCCGAAGCTTGCTATCATAACCCTTGCGAAGCCTCGTTGCTTCGCAAGGGTTTTTCTTTTAAAAATGAATTGTTGCCAGCAATGCCGTTGCCGTTGTAATCGTCAGCGGCGAGGAAAAAGTCGAGTTGACTTGCTCTTCGATGGCAAAGCTGAAGCGCGAATTGATGAAAAACTCGCCGCCGTAAAATACTCCCGCGCCGTTGGAGGACGAACTGCCTCCGCCTTTCGGCATCGTAATCAATGACCCACCGCGCACACCCCAATAAGGCGCCAGCCGTCCGGTACTCTGATAGATTCGAAACGTAAGTCCGACAGCAAGAACGGTTCCTGTATTTTTCACGTAGGCCACGCCGAGATTGGGCGCCATGACGAATTTCGGCCCCATCCAAATTGGAACTATGAGCACCGGCTGTGGGCTCTGCAAAGTTGCCGAGAGTCCCCAACTTCTTTTGATTTCTTTTTCTTGCGCGTCCGCCGTCGACGCGAGCAAAGCCACTGTTGCAAAGAGAAATGCTCCCGCTGCCACGAAACGCGAGCTCAAAACTTTCACAGAGGTATTCCTTTCAATTTTTGAGGACCGGAAGGCTAAAAGGCCTCGAAACTGTTTGCCTTAGATTACACTCACACAGAACGAATTGCGGAAGGGCTACCTTGATTTCTGTGTGGGGCGGCTCTCAGCGCGTGCGCCATAAGCTTTTGCCGTCGGTTTCGAATATCACGGCGCCGGTTTGACTGGTGCGCAACGCGCGTATGCCCAGCCTTTCATATCTCTCCAATACTTCTGCATGGGGATGACCGAATCTATTGTGACGTCCCACTGAAATCACGGCCCATTGCGGCGTGACCGCGCGCAGAAATGCCTCCGAGCTGGAAGTGCGGCTGCCGTGGTGCCCGACTTTAAGCAGATCGCTATCCAATGCCGGTGTATGTTGCAAAAGATGGCCTTCGCCCAACTGCTCCACATCTCCCGGAAAAAGCACGGATATTTTTCCAAAGATGATTTTAATCACAAGTGAGGCGTCGTTCAAATTAGCGCGCCACGTTTGGTTTTGGTCGCCAGTACTTGAGCAAAGCGCCGTTACCATTGCCGGGCTGAAGCTGTGGAGTTGTTCGCCGGCGTGAAGTGCTCTGTAAGGTACGTGCAAACTGTCCATGAGCCGCACACAGTGCAGCTCCAATTCAGAGGAGCTTGTGGTGCTGCAATGATAGACTGTATCAATTTGCAGTGCCGGCAGCAAAGCTGGCAGGCCGCCGAGATGATCCGAGTGCGGATGCGAAATAACCACGGCGTTTAGATGGCGAATGCCTTGACGGTACAAGTAGGGCAAGAGTACGCGTTCGCCAGCATTGGTTTCAGCGTATGAAGGGCCGGTGTCAATCAACAAGCGCTTGCCTTGAGGAAATTCCAGCAAAGCGGCGTCGCCTTGCCCGACGTCGAAAAAAGTCACACGCAGATGGGGAGCCTCTCCCAGCGCTTCGTTCCAAATGTGAAAATTGAGCACAAGGAGAGCGCACGGCAGCAACCAGCGTTTCGCCGGCTTGCGCCACATGACGAACGTGGCAAGCAGGAGAAGATAAGTTAGGATGAGCCACGGCGCGAGATGAATGCCTGCAACAAACGCGAAGGGCAAGGTTGCGAGCCATTGCGTGAACTTGAGCATGAATGCTGCCGCGCACTCTGCAACTGCGCCGTAGACCTGCATCACGAAGTTTGAGAGAGGCGCGCAGGCGCACGCGAGAGCGGCAGTCGCGATGGCGAGGAACGAAACCGGAATGACAACGAGATTGCCCCAAAGCGCGGTGAGCGGCAGGCGGCCATAGTTTGTGACGATAATCGGTAGGGTGGCGAGCTGCGCGGCAAGCGAAGCCGCGAGCAACGCGATGGCCCAACGCAGCGGCTGCCAGCGCCACGGTATCATTCGGGTGAATAATACGCGCAGCGGTTTGTAAAGATAAGCCAGCCCAAACATCGCGCTGAAGGACAATTGAAATCCTAGTTGAAAAATTTGCAGGGGTTGCCAAGTGAGAATGAGCAGAGCCGCTACGCTGATGTTGTTGGGCAGGTTCGTCTCGCGCTCAAATGCGCGGCCTGCGAGCAGCACGGTCGCCATCAACGAAGCACGCACGATGGGCGACTTCAATCCTGTGAGATAAGCATAGCACCACAATGCGATGACGATGAACAGCCATTGCCGGCGTTTCGGAATTCGCGCCAAGCTGGCTGCAAGCATGAGAAGCAAAGCAATGAAGCCGACGTGGAGGCCGGAGACCGACAAGATGTGAATCAAACCGGTGCGCGCAAAGCTCTCCATTATATCTTGATCGATCTCTTCGATCTCGCCTAGCAACAAGCCTTTGAGTAGAGCCAGTTCTTGTCCGCTTGAAAATTTTGACAATTGGTTTTCGAGCCAGACACGCGTGCCGGCCGAGAGCTGCGCCAACGACCATCGCGTTGACGCCGGGCGAATCCAAAGCGGAAGCGAGTCAGAGCAATAGAAGAGCGCGGAAATGTCATGGGCGCGCAGATACATGCGATAGTCAAATTCTCCGGGATTGCGCGCCTCGTCCGCCAGCCGCAAGCGCCCACGGAGAATCGCGTCGGCGCCCGGTGCGAGACTTTGCAGTTGTTTGCCCGAGACGAGCACAGTACCGTGCACGTTGGTGACAATCGAATCTGAATGCAGCATGGCATGCACGGCAAACGCGACGCGCCAATATTCGCGGCGTTGCTCCGGAGCTTGCGTGCTCCTGCCTAACAACAAAATCTCCTTGTCATCCTCGGCCCAGCGGCTTACTTCTGAAGCCGGAACGATCTCCACCAACGCAGTGCGCAGCATGCCGGCGCAGCAGGCGGCAGCGAGCAGTAGAGAATCAATTGCGATCTTCCATGCGGCTGCCCGTGCGCGCGTGAAGAGGAAAAAAGCGAAATGTGTCGCGGTTAGAAAAGCTATGACGGTGAGGAAGAGAGGAAAATTCCCAAGGTGTTGACCGACGATTCCACCACCGAACGCCAGTGCGAGCCACAAAGCCGGATGCCTTCCCATTGCAGTCCTCCCAAAAAGCCTTTTTGCTTTTGAAAATTGATTGCGCTTTCATAGAGCAAGGGGCGCCGAAGGAATACGAAAAAAACTGCAAAAATAAAATGTGAAATTCATAGCTTCCCCGTCGTCCGTTGGGTGGAGGGGCCAATATTGTATTGCTGGGCTCTGTACGCCAAGTGTGCGCGCTTGTGAATTGACTTCACAAGGAGGTGCGTAGTATGCAGAATAATCCCTTGAGTTTTTGTTTGTGCGCCTAGCTGCGAGGCTGGTATGAGGCTTGCCAAATCCTCCTGCAGAAACCGGACGCTTCTCTCCGCATCTCTAACGGAGATTGGGATATCTTATGTGATTGAAACGTGGAAGGAGTTTATCATGCTCACGAAATTACGATGCGCTTGCCACGAATTTGCCGCTCTGATGGCGTTCGCAACGTTTGCGTTCTTTAGCCTTCATCAAAATGCAGTAGCACAAGGTCCCGGCTCATATGGCGCGGGGACTTTATTGTACTCTCCCAGCGCAAGCGCGAGTGGGATAGGCAGCGGCGCGGTTGCGGCGAGCACAGAAGCCTCGGCAATGCACTATAATCCTGCGGCGTTGTCGCGGCTTGGTCAAGTCGCGCTCGAAGGAAGTACTTTCAAATTAATCCCGGCCCTCACTGATGATGCACGCTATGGCTATATTGCGGGCGCTTATCGCCTCAGCTCTTCCAAAGAGATTTGGCTAGGTGCTTCGTATATGCGCGCCGGATTTGGCGAGCAAACCATTACCGGAGAATATAGCCCGGAACCGCTCGGAACATTTGAGCCGTACGAATTGGCGATCGCGGTGGCTGCAGCAATCAAGCTCGACCAGCACGCTGCGTTCGGCGCGGAGTTTAAGCATATCCGCGTCAATTATGGCCCGATCGGATTAAGCAACGCCAATGAAAAAGGGATTTCCGCTTCTGCATTTGCGCTTGATCTCGGTTTATTATATGAGGGATTGCTGCCTGCCGCACATCTTTCGAAGAGATTTCTGCGCGCGCCCTTGCCCTGGCAGAGTTGGAGGCCTCGCGGTTTGCAGCCCGGTTTTGCATTCGGTTTGGCGCTCGCGAATGTTGGTACGAAGCTGAACTTCATCGAACCAGCGCAAGGCGATCCCTTGCCGCAAAATCTGCGTCTCGGCCTGGCGTGGAATGTTTTTGAAAGTGACCTTCTGCAAATTGCTGCCACCGGCGAGTTCATGAAGATGCTGGTGAAAGTAAATCGTGGGGGCCAGGCCGATGGCGCATTGCAAGCGCTCTTTACAGCATGGGGCGATAAACACAATCATGCGATCTATTCCGGAGGCGTCGAAGTGGGGCTGTTACAGTTTGCCGCGTTGCGAGTCGGTCGCACTTGGGACGGCCGCACGAGCATCGGCTACAATGCTTTCGGCTACGCAATCGGCCCACCGAATATGCGATTTTCATTCGCGAAATACACGCCGTACTCAACCGGTGAATGGCGCGTTTATAGCGTCACGGTTGTTTTAGATAGGCTGCTCTGACAAGCCAAGAACGAAACAAAGCTCGATAGCTGATTTCCAAGCTACGCTTGCCGGGCTGCGCCGCCTTGCTTTTTTCGTGACCGTTAATTTGAAAAACGCTGTAGTATAGAATGACCACAGGTATTGTCATGAAAGTCTTTTTTCTTCTTCTCGCCTTCGCATTCGGAACCTTGCTCCCACCGCCGCTTTCGGCGCAGCCGTGTTTGAGCAATAAGCCGGCGCCCGCTTGCCGCTCTTTCTTCATCACGGAATTTGGATACGGCTACAAGGCCACTTCCCCGTTGCACCGAAGAGCTTACGAAGTGTTTGGAAACTCGTCCTCCTTTTATGAAGATGAAATCACGGGCCGGCACTTATTAAGTTCCGAGCTGGGCTTGATGCGCAATCTCAACGCGGATTACGGCTTCGGCGCCACGCATTTTTTCGGATGGGACGTCGGCCGCCAACTGCACGGCGGTGTGAAGCTGCGCATGCGCAAATGGCTCAGCGACAAAGAGAGTATCGATCTTTCCGGAGGGTTGCTATTGTGGGGTACGAATGCGGGCGTGTTCGAGTATCCGAGCTTCGTGGGCGGCGCCAGCCTGAACTTCAGCGACTGGGAGAGTTTTAATTTGACCGTGACGACTTTGAACACGCAGAGTTATGATTACACCTATTATTATGAGGGCGTGTCGTATCGCAGTTTCTCGCCGCGCCAAAACGAGATCGGCGTTTATGTGGGTTACAAACTCAGCTCAAAACCGGGGCTGGTGTTCAATGCTGCAAGCCTCACCGCCTTTGCAGTTGTGCTCGGGTTCTTTCTCGCCAGCGGGCCGTTTGAGTGAGCGTGATCCATTGCGCATGGCGCGCAATCTTTTTGCGCTTCAGAGTCGTGCTTGGAATGCCAGGAGCAGTAGCTACGCAAGATAATGGCGAGATTTTCAGCCCACCTCGTCGGTATCGATTTGCCCGGTTAAGCGGCGGCTCAGGTGCGACCATGACATGCCGGTCGCCAGAACTAAAGCGAGAACGAGGAGGACGATGTGCGAGATCGCGCGTGCGCCGCGCGGCGAGAAAACGTCCCAGTAAATCAGCAGCCACACGAGGCCGCCAAAGAGCGCGAGCGCGAGCACGACCCCTTTTAAGCCCAACGAGCGTTGCGTGGCTTGTAGAAAAATAACCCAACCAACGAGCAGAGCCACGCCCGCCAAAAATTTGAGCGGATGAATAGCGCTGAACGAGAATTTAGTTGCTTGTTTGAGCGGGACGACCGTCCAGTGATAATAGGAGAGGCCTTCCGGATTGTATGTGGCATAAACCAAAATCAGCGCAAAGAGCAAGCGTAGAAAGATCCCCACTCCACCGATACCTTCTTTGGGCATGATACTCCTCAACAGTTTTTGAAACCTCGCATGATAATCGCGCAGCGAATAAACAAAGATGCCACGCACTTCTGCAGTGCGTGGCATCTCGAAAAATTTTGCAGCAGGCTTAGTTGAGGCGGAAGAATTCAATACGGCGATTCTGCTGGCGTCCGGCCTCGGTATCATTCGAAGCGATGGGTTTATCCGGGCCGATACCTCTCGCGGTCATGCGTGAGGCGGCAATGCCTTTATTCACCAACCAGGCTTTCACCGCTTCGGCGCGCGCCAACGAGAGTTTCGTGTTCAGCGCTTTGCTGCCGCGATTGTCCGTATGGCCGTGAATCTCAACCGTCATTTGCGGATAGGCTTCGAGCGTGTTGAAGGCTTTCATCAAGATTGACTCGGATTCCGGTGAGAGATCCGACTTGCCGGTTTTGAACACCACGCCTTCGAGCACGATCGGCGCACCGGCTTCGACCTTCAACACTTCCTTTTTGGGCACGTCGTCTTCGGCCAACAAGGGGTTCGTGCCGTTCCGGACTTCCGTTGCGTCATCGACGGAGCCGTCATCGGTGTCGGCTTTGAGCGGATTGGTTTTGTGCTTCGCGATTTCGTCGCCGTCCTTCAATGTGTCGTTGTCTGAATCTGCTTTCAACGCATCCGTCTTGTAGGATTTGACTTCGTCGCCGTCTTTCAAACCGTCGCCATCCGTATCCGCCATCGTCGCGTTCGTCTTCGTCGAATTCACTTCGTCGCCGTCGCTCAAACCGTCGTCATCGGTGTCGGCTTTGAGCGGATCGGTTTTGTGCGTATTCAACTCGGCGCCATCCGCAAGTCCGTCGCTGTCACTGTCGGATTTGCTCGGGTTGGTTTTGTGCGTCATAATCTCGTCGCGGTCATTCAAACCATCGGCGTCCGAATCGGCTTTCAGCGCATCGGTTTTGTACGTGTTGACTTCCTCACCGTCTTTCAGTCCGTCGCCATCACTGTCGGCAACTTTCGGATTGGTGCCGAGCATCTTCTCCTCTTTATTGCTCAAGCCATCGTTGTCGGGATCTTGATTGCCATGCCGATAAAATGTCAAGCCCGCGGTGCCGGTAATGAATGCGTCATCCGAGTCGGCCTCTTTGCCATCCAACAAATCTGTGAACGCGTAGTGATACAAGCCGCGGAAGTCCAGCGCCACGTTATCCGTCAGGCCGAAGCTGAGGCCGCCGCCGAGCGGAATCAACACATTATTGTTGTCGTAATTGCGCTTGGGTTCCTCGCTGGGATCGGTTCCGGTATACTCGGCGCCGGCTGCGAGATATGGGCGAAAGCTATGGCTTTTCAAAATGCCCAAGCGGCCCAGTAAGCTCAAGCCGGTGAGTTGCGAACGAAAGTCTTGCGAACCGGTTTTGGCGGCAAGACGACCGATATTCAACGCGACTTCCGTGGAAAAACGATTGCTGAGAAAATGCTCGCCAAATACGCTTCCGTACGCACGTATTTCCGCGGTGTCGAAATCGTCGCCTTGATAGTTGGTCACGCCGCCGCGCACACCCATCGCCACAGCGCCGGCCATGTCTTGCGCGAACAACGAAGCAGCACCCAACAGTAAGGCCAGCATCAGGAAATTTAGTTTGTACTTCATAACTCCTCCTCACTTATGATAAAGTTAGATGATATGCCGCACCCAAATTTTTCAATGCCTGGAGATACAACCATGTTGCTTGCGACGCCAGGTGGCGCCAATTTGGGTGGAGGCCATTTAGAAGTATACTCATTGAGATTTGATGCTCCAATTCCGCGTCGCGTTGCACAACGGGGTGAGAGAGAAGCAGCGCGCGCAACACAAGTGTTGCGGGGTGTTCCGCGCCTTAACAAGTATGTTTTGCTTGAGACGCGGCTTTCACACTGCTGCTTTGCGAGTACTAAAGTCGAGACCATCGTGCTGTGACGGTCTCGAACTGCATACTGTGATCCTGTCAAGAGACGTGCCACTGCTCGAGCCACAGCTTTTTGCTTCGCAAGTTCAATTTTGACAGCTTCGTGCACGGACTGGGCCTGCCCGGAAGGCAAAACGTCAATACGCAACTCCATGCGAAATACCCCGGCGAACACGTGCGGACGGGGTATATGGCCCGTGCTCGATTTGATAAGTTTATTCTGTGTGATTGCTTGGAATTTTGCGGTGGGATATTGAGGAATGAGAAGGGCCTGCCGAGCGCGCGCATATCTTAGCTGAATTCCTTCTCGTTGCGCGACCGAAAAACAAAGCGGCGGTTTTTTTTCCAAAGAGAAAATCACGACGATTGTCTCAACTCACACCCATCTCACGGCATGCGAGCCGCACTGCTTCGGGCAGCAAGGTTATCGTGCTGCGAACCACTTGCCCGGCTCGCTGGCATACATTGGCATGTCGAAAATTTGCAGGTGGAAAATACCCAAGTTTACCACTAAATACAAGCATTAAGAACTTCCCGCGGTATTGCCTCAGTTATTGGTGAAGAACGTAGCGCAGACATCTTGTCTGCAGGCAAGGATGCCTGCGCTACCACACGTAACTGAGGGATTACTTCCCGCGGCCTCCGGGTTTAGATGTTCTTGATGCAAAGCAGCGCGCAGCCTCTCTGTTTCCAGCGTATTTGAAAAGAGCGTCCGTTCGCTTTTAGGATTGAAAAGCCTGATATCGAGCAAGCTTTCCCAATCCGTCATACGCCGCGTATTTGTAGGTTTCCGAAAGGCTGGGGTAGTTATAAACCGCGTGAATGAAGGTGTCGATCGTGCCGCCCGTTGCAAGCACTTGCGCACCGTGATGCACCAGCTCCGAAGCCATCTCGCCGATGACGTGCACGCCCAAAAGTTTTTTGTCCACGGGTGAAAATACCAGTTTGAGCATGCCGCTCAAGTCGCCGATGATTTGGCCGCGCGCATTGTTTTCGTAAAATGCGCTGCCGGTAAGATAGGAGAGATTATTTTTCTGGCAATCTTCTTCTGATAACCCTACCATCGAAATTTCCGGAATGGTATAAACCGCGAGCGGCAAGGTCGCCGCGACCTGTTCTTTGTAGCGTAAATTGAAAGCATGCACCATGGCCACGCGCGCTTGCTCCATGGAGGTGGAAGCGAGCGCCGGAAACCCGATCACGTCGCCCGCGGCATAAATGTTCGGAACTGTGGTTTGATATTTTTCATTCACCAAAATCAAACCGCGATTGCCGAGCTTCACGCCGAGGTTTTCCAAATTCAGATCTTGCACGTTGCTCTGCCGGCCCGCCGCGAATAGTGCGATCTCGCACTTCAGCGCTTCGCCGCTTTGCAGCTTCAGCTCGGCGTGCGTTTCGCCGACGGTGATATTGACCACGCGATCATTGAAGAGAAAACGTAAGCCGAGCCGCTCCAATTGTCCCTGCAAGCGTTCGGCGATTTCGCGATCGACAAAAGGCAGCAAGCGCTCGCGCGAGTCGATCAAAGTCACGTGCACGCCCAGCGCCGTGAAGATGGAAGCGTATTCGGAGCCGATTACGCCGCCACCGACCACCACCATGTTCTTGGGAATGTGGCTCATGCCCAGAATGGAATCCGAATCATAAATCACGCGATGATCGAACGGCACTTCGGGCGGATGAAAAGGAGCGGAGCCGGTGGCGAGGAGAATGATGTCGCTGCGGAGCTCACGCGTCGCGCCGTCCGGTTGGCGCACGCACACAGTGTGCTCGTCTTGCAGCGCCGCAAAGCCCTGGACGAGCGTAATATTGTGGCGTTCAAGATTACGTTGAATGAGCTGCCATTCATTCTCCACGACGATTTGCTTGCGATACATGAAATCGCCGATCGTGAGGTTCTCTTTCAAAGAGTAGTCAATGCCGTAGAGGCCGCGCTGGCGCAGACCGGAAAAATAAAGCGCGGTTTCACGCAAAGTTTTCGAGGGCACGGTTCCGGTGTTGATGCCCGCGCCGCCGAGGTGCGGACTGCGTTCCACCAACGCGACTTTCTTGCCGAAATAAGCCGCTTGGGCTGCGCCTTTCTCGCCCGCCGGGCCCGAGCCGATAACGACGAGATCGAACTCGTAAT
This sequence comes from bacterium, assembly GCA_037444905.1. Lineage (GTDB taxonomy): Bacteria > Zhuqueibacterota > Zhuqueibacteria > Zhuqueibacterales > Zhuqueibacteraceae > JABWAN01. Next base: position 20,586 of record JBBILN010000051.1, read on the forward strand.
GAGCAGACATGTTTCATCCTGAAAAATTTCTATTGGCTTGTTGGAAAACACTTGCAAGAGGTACCCGCCAAATTTCAGGTTTGAAGAAAAGCGGCGCATGCGTTTCTGCCCAGCGCTAGCCATGAGCGACATTTTCTTTGCTTTTCTTTGTGAAACGCCGGACTTTCAGGCGCGCTGCAACCCGAAGCGCTTGGGTGGCTCCACATGAAAGAGCTGTCAGTATCTCAATTTTTGCACGCAGCAAGCCATCAGGCCGAAAGCAATGATGTGCCACGCATAACTCCGATAGGAGGGGGGTGTTTATAGGACGCGAGGCGCGTGGAGTTCCAGAACTCCGAAGGAGTGGCATGTACACTTTGTTGAATTGGCGCGGCTTGCAATGTGAGATCAAACATGCCGCTCCTAACGGAGTTGTTTAGATTTCGTGGAAGCTTGCTAGCGACATTGCACGCTTAGCGGAGTTGAAAACAAACTCCTTGCGCAAAACTCGCCACCAATTGAGTGGCTGGGCCTCGCGATCAAACCTATGATGGTCGCGGGCTCGCTTAACTTATGTGCAAAATTCAGGTAGTATCTAAGGAGATACATTGCTGCCCGCTGCGCGAAGACGAAAAGCCCAGCAAAAGAATCTTTGCACACTGGCGTCCAAAGGCAATCCGTTTAGCTCGACATTCATAAAATGGCCATCACTGTGTCGCAAGCCTCGCCTTTCATTTATTCCAATCAACGCGTCTACCAGCTCGTGATCCGCCTGTTGTTTGGCCGTCACTTTCGTGCGCGTTATGAAACACTGGCTGCGGAGATTCCAAACGGCGCACAGGTGGTGGACGTGTGCGCGGGCGATTGCTATCTTTATCGCCGCTTTCTGCGCAAAAAGGGCGTGCAGTATCTTGGGCTGGAGCTTTCGCCGCAACTGGTGCGCGCTGCCCGAGCACAGGGCGTGTCCGTGCAAGCGTTCGACATTCGGCAAGACGAAATTCCTTCTGCGGAAATCATCGTTATGCAGGGCAGCCTGTATCAATTTCTGCCCAACGCTACGGTTGTCATGCAAAAAATGCTCGCCGCAGCGCGCCGCAAAGTAATCATCGCGGAGCCGATTCGCAATCTCTCCTCGGAAAACAATTGGCTGGGCGCCGCGAGCCGCATCTTGACCCGGCCGCACGCGAACGAGTCTTGTTATTCCGGGCAACGCTTCAATGCGGAGTCATTGCAGAAGTTATTCGATTCCTTCGACGCTTTTGAGCGGGCGTTTTTGATTCCGGGCGGAAGAGAGATGATTGGAATATTTCGAGGGAAAGCAGCATTGTAAATTGCCAAATGAAAATTTGAAATTGGCAATTTACAATGCTTGCCGCCTTACCGATGATAGTATTGCAACACGCGCCGCACGGCCGTCATAACGTCGTTGACGTCTTGTTCCGATAACGCCGGCGAGAGCGGCAAAGACAGCGTGCGCTCGGAAATCCAGCGCGCATGGGGGAAGTGCTCGGGTTGATAGCCGAAGGTTTGGCGATAATACTCGTGCAAGTGCAGGGAGATAAAATGAATGCCGGTGCCGATGTTCTCGCGCTGCAACGCTTGTTGGATCGTATCGCGATCGACACGCACACGCTCTAAATCAATCAAGGGCGTGTAGAGATGGCGCGCGTGCACGGTATCCGGCTCCGCAGGCTTGGGTAGAATCAAAGGCAGATCCTTGAACGCGGCGTCGTAAGCGCTCCAAATCTGCTCGCGGATTTTGAGCCACTCGTCCGCGCGTTGAATTTGATGGAGTCCCAAAGAGGCTTGCAGATCCATCAAATTATATTTGTAGCCGGGGTAGAGAATCTGATAGTGCTTGAAGCCCTCGTTGGAATAGCGTTTCCACGCGTCTTTGCTCATCCCGTGCAAGCCGAGAATTTTGATTTTCTCCGCCCATTCGGCATTGTTCGTGGTGACGATCCCGCCTTCGCCGGTAATAATGTTCTTGGTGACGTAAAAGCTGAACACCGTGAAGTCGCCGATATTTCCAACCTTCTGGCCGTGATACCAGGTTTCAATCGCGTGCGCGGCGTCTTCAATGACAATGAGATTATGGCGGCGCGCGATCGCCATGATCGCGTCCATGTCACACGGGCGGCCGCAATAATGCACCGGCACAATCGCTTTGGTCTTCGCCGTGATTTTCGCCTCGATTTGCGAAGCGTCGAGCAATCCGGTGGCGGGATCGACGTCCACAAACACGGGCACGCCGCCGCAATGAATCACGGTGTTGGCCGAGGCGGCAAACGTCATCGGCGAGGTGATGACCTCGTCGCCCGGCTGCACACCCGCCACGAGCAGCGCCAAATGCAATCCGGCGGTGCATGAATTCAAGGCGAGCGCATACTGGCTGCCGACGTACTCCCGAAACAAACTCTCAAACTTCCCGACCCGTGGCCCGGTAGAAATCCATCCCGACCTCAAACAGGCGAGGACTTCCTGGATCTCCGCCTCCTCGATACGCGGTTTTCCGAAGACGAGGAACTCGCTGCGAGTCGGCTCGCCTCCTTCGATTGCGATTTTTTTCTGCAAAGTAGAAATCTCCACAAACGCTGACGTAGTTCGAAAAAACTATCTCGCGCCATTATCTCCCACCACAGCTCCAACAACTCGATGGTGGAACGCAGAATGAAAAAAAGATTGAATGCCGAAGAGCGGCCATACGTGCGCGGATAATGGCTTACCGGAAGCTGCGCGACTTGGTAGCCGAGCTTGCGCGCTTTTGCGAACAACTCCGCACAGATGAAACCGCCGTTGGACATCAATTCGATGCTGTCGATCACTTCCCGGCGCATGAGTTTGAACGCCGCATCGATGTCGCGCACGTGAATGCGAAAGATTAATCGCACGATGAAGTTGTAAAATTTCGCGCTCAGCACGCGATCCCAAGTGTCGGCGCGCTTTTTTTTGTAGCCGCTCACGATCGCGACCTCGCCTTTGAGCAGCGGCAAGAGCATTTTGAGCTCATACGGATCGTACTGCATGTCCCCGTCCGTATAAAAAATCAATTCGTGTTGCGCCGTGTAGAAGCCGGTTTTCAACGCCGCGCCGTAGCCGATGTTATAAATGTGATGCTGCACCACGACGTTCTCATACTTTTGTGCGCATTCGTCGGCAACATCGCCGGTGTTGTCGAAACTGCCGTCGTTGATGATGATGATCTCCCACTGATTGGCGATTTCGCGCAATACTTCACTGGCGGCGAGCACCAGCTTCTCGACGGTTCCGGCGTCGTGAAATGCGGGAAAGAAAAAAGAGATGTTCGGCTTGTTTGCAGCGAGCGTTGCCGGCGGCGCTTTGCCGTTCTGACTCATATGCAATTCCTGCTCGAAGGCGTACTCATATCGAAAACCTAATGCGATGCGATCGTGCGATTAGCCGGCCAGCTTTAACCGGCGTTACACCGGCATTTGTCATAATCACCGTTCAATTACTCTCAAGGCCTTGTGCTTGCGTAAGTTTTTTGCGCTTTCGCCAAAGCTTTCACACTGCGGGTAAATGAAATGTGCTTAGGCGCGTGAGGGTGCCGAATTGTCTGTTGAGGCAATCACTTTTACGCCGTTTCATTTCACACCTGGACCATGATCGTATCAAAGCTTGAAACGGGGAGCCCGATTGACAGCCCGGCCTTGCAACAGCAAAAGTTGTCGAAGATGCTGGGACTGATCTTGTTTGTGGCGGTCGCGTCACGCGTGTGGGGAGTGTGGTTTGGCTATCCGAATATTCTGCATCCCGATGAGCCTCTCATCGTGCAGGGCGCGCTAAAGATGCTGCAGGCGCCGGAGTATGACCTCAATCCGCACTTCTTCGAATATCCTTCATTGTACTTTTATTTGACCGCATTGCTTTTTCTGCTCACCGGAATAGTGCTCAAGCTTGGCGGCGTGCTCGGCAATCTCAATGAGCTTTATCAATACGCGCAACAGCATCTCTTCTTGTTTCATTTGCTCGGCCGCTTGCTGACCGCCGGCTTTGGAGTCGCCACGATTTTCCTCGCTCATCGCACGGTGCGTAACTTATATGGGCGCACGACCGCGCTGCTTGCGGCCTGGTTTCTCACGTTGAGCTATTTGCACTTCACGGATTCGCACTATATTTCCACGGACGTGCCTTCCGCGTTCTTTGTGGTGTGGGCATTTCACTTAGCGAGCGTCGCACTGCAACGCCAACGCCTCAAAACGCTCGTCCTCGCAGCGTTTGTTTCCGGCTTGGCGGCCGCCGTGAAATATCCAACCGGCTTGGTATTCGGAAGCGTTTTGACCGCGGCTTTTGCGCTGTGCCGCCAAGCTCATGCGGTGTGGCACAAAATCTTCTTCACAAAATATTTTTTGAAGCTCGCCGTCTTTGCCGGCCTAGGATTTTTGGCGGGAACGCCATACGCCGTGCTCGATTTTAAAGCCTTTGCCGGTGGCTTGCTCAGCCAATTGCTGCACTCTGGGGTAGGACATTTGGGCGTGGAAGAATCCGGCTTCTTGGGCTATTTTACCGCGCTCGTGCCTTCGGGGGGAATGGGAGTCGCGCTGATGATTGCGGCATGCGGTGGCCTGTTGCTCTCAATGTGGCGACCGCAAACGCGCGAGGTGCTGCTGTTCTCCTTTCCAATACTTTTTTATTTGCTCTTGGGGCGCTCCGCACTCAAGGTGGACCGCTATCTCATTCCCGCGATTCCGTTTCTTTGCATGTACGCCGCCATTTTTGTGGAGCGCTTCGCGGCACTTTTGCAATCCCGGGTGCGACTGCACTGGGCGCTTGCAGTGTTCGTGCTGCTGCTCTCCGTGCAGCCCGGCTATAATTTGATGAAGTGGTGTTGGATTGCGACGCAACCCGACGTGCGCAATGAAGCGGCACAATGGCTGGATCACAACATCGGCCCGGAAATCATGATCGCCACGCGCGTCGGCTCATGGCAATTCCCGCCGCTGCATGAGACGGGGCGCAAGCTGAAACAGCTCAAAATGTTTACGGAAGAGTCCACCCGCATGCGCATGGCTTTCAAACTAGAGCTTTTGCAGCAACCGGTCACCGCCTGGATTATGCGCGAGGTTTTCAAAGACACGACATGCGTGGAAGGGCTGCGGCAAGGGCTGGAACGCTTTCCTTCTTTTGCAGAATGGCGCGCACCGACACTGCGCGAATTGCGCGCGGAAGGCGTACAGGTCATGATTACGTCGAGCTTGTTGGAAGCGCGCTTCTATGAGCCGACCACGCAAAAGAAATTTCCTGAGATGACAAAGTCCTGGCAAGAACTGTTTGAAAGCCTGCCGCGCGAGGGCAGGTTGCTGAAAGAATTTGTGCCTCCGGCAAGCATGCAGCATCCGTGGGGTTTGGGATTTTTGGAGCAGCCGGTGATTCGGATTTATGCGTTTGATTGAAAGTGTGCGACAACGTGCGCCGCACTGATAAAGTGCGTCGCACGTTATGTTCAAGCTGAAACACTGTCCGCCTTGAAACGCGCGGCTCGCCGCGGAAATGGATTTTTTGCGCGGTGGCCTAGACAGAAACGCGCTTAGCGCATGTTAAAAATTACTTTTCTTTGACTGGCATACGCATTGCTTTTTTCAGAGCCAATTAAGATTTGAGCAATCTAGCCAAAACACCTCAGAGCGACATCAACATCATTGGAGCAAGCATCGTGAAGGCATCTGAGATGATTTCGTACAGGGAGAGCACGTTCCTCGGATCATCAACTCCGAAACCTCATTCCACCGCGCTTTGGAGCAAGCTGTTGTGCATGATCGCACTCAGCTTTTTCCTTGCGCAAGAAGCCGCGGCACAACTCAAAATCATGCCGCTGGGCGATTCCATAACCGACGGCGATAAGTCGAGCGACCTGGGCGGATATCGCTCACGTTTATCCGGGAACTTTCAAAGCAGCGGCCATCAAACCGACTTTGTGGGCAGCTTGAGCAGCGGCACGGGTTTCTTTGACACGCAGCACGAAGGCCACGGCGGGTTTCAAGCCGATGAAATTCGCGATAACGTGCTCACCTATCTGGCCGCGAATCCGCCGCAAGCCGTGCTGCTCATGATCGGGGCGAATGACATCACGACCGGACAGGCAGCCAGCGCGATTCGCGATGAAATTTCGGAAATCCTCGATCGTATCAAGCAGTTCAATCCCAAAACCGAAATCTATCAAGCCACGATCACGCGCCGCAAAGACGGCAAGCAGGCGCAGGCCGATCAATTGAACACGCTCATTCGCCAGCTCGTGAACACCAAACAGGGCCAGGGCTTCGACATTACTTTGGTCGACATCGACAACCTGGTCAATGCGGATTTGGCGGACAATCTTCATCCCAACGACGCCGGCTATCAAAAGATTGCGGATAAATTTTATGCCGCCATCATTGCCAAGCATGCGCCTTCGCTCGCGACCTTTTCGGATGATTTCAACCGTGCGAGTCTCGGCTCGGCCTGGAATGCGAACAGCGCGATGAAGATTGTGAGCAATCAGCTCAAGAACACTTCGAGCGTCGATAATTTCGACACCTTTTTGGCGATTGCCACCGAGATCGTGAATCCGCGCTTAGTAAGCTTCAAATATGGGACGGGCACGGACGCTGTGGGCCGCGCGTTTAGCGGCCTCACAGTGATGATCGACAATCCCGTGTTCAACAAGGCGAATGGCTATCTCATCTTTCACAACTCGCAAGACAATCCGCCGGCCTTGCGTTTGTATGAAGTGAAGAACGGCGTGCCGAGCGCAAGTCCCATCCAAAAAATCACCGCGGATGCGCCTGCACCGCAAGCCGGCGATGTTTTCCAAGTGGAAATTGCCAGCGACGCGCAAGGCCACAAATTCACGGTGACGATCAACGGTGTGTTGGACGGCATTCTGCGCGATTCCGATCGTTTGCAGGGCAATGCCTCCGAGCTGTATGCCGGCGTGCAAATCAACGGCAATACTACCAACGCCGTGGATGATTTCTTCGCAACCACGGCCGCGGATTTGGTGGCGCCGGATGAAATCACCGACCTGAAATTCCTCTCTGCCACGTCTGCAACCGCAACGTTGGAGTTTACAGCCCCCGGCGACGACGGCAAAATCGGCGCGGCCTCGCGTTATGATGTGCGCTATTCCACCGGCCCGATCAATGGCAGCAATTTCGATAGCGCCAATCCGGCGAACATTACCAAAGCCCCCAATGTCGCGGGCACGAAAGAGCAGGTTACCATATCGGGCCTCGACGGCGGCGTGGAATATTTCTTTGCGATCAAAGTGCTGGACGAAGTTGGCAATGCTTCCAAACTTTCAAACGTGGTGAGCGGCACCACGGCTTTGCTCGCCACCAAGAAAGACGATTTTAACCGCACGGGTCCGAGCTTGGGAAAAGATTGGGCCGCGGGGCCGGATATGAAGATCGTGAGCAACACGGCGCAGAACACAGGCAACGGCCTGCAAGCCGCGGTGCTCAAAACACGGCGGAATGCGCAAGAGGTTTCGATCATGCTCGGGCCGGAAGTGAACGGCGACGGCGGTCGCGCCGTGGGCGTGCTCGTGATGGCGAGCGATTCCATCGCCAATCCCAGCGGCTATTTGATCAAGCGCCTGTTCCGCAATAACCGCGAAGAAGTGGCTTTGTACAATATCGTGGATGGCACATTGGGCGATGAGATCGATTTTGGCCCGTCGCTTTTGCAGGCCACGCCGGACGACAGCTCGATCATCACGGTGATCTACGATATTCAAGATGCCTTCAACAGCTTCAACATTTTTGTGGACGGACAAATCGACCGTATTCTTTCAGACACGCAAAAACGCCAATCCGGAAAGTATGCGGGCTTCATGCTGGAGCCCGGCGGCGCGGCCACGGCCATTGAATACTTCAGCGCGGCGGTGCCGATCAAAGCCGCGGCGAAGCTGAGCAAAGTTTCGGGCGATAATCAGGTGGGGCAAGTCAATCAAGCCTTGCCGGACCCGCTGGTGGTGAAGCTGCTCGATGATGAGAACAATCCCGTGGTGGGCAAACCGGTGAATTTCGAAGTGACGCCCGCGGGCAATGCCACGGTTGATGTTCCGCCCGCGGCGGACGGCGGCATTCGCTCTGAGGCGGAAGCAGGCACAGTGCAAGCGCCGATGGAGATTCGGAATGATGCCGAGGCTTCGCGCGGCAAGTACGTGCTCTATCCCAATATCAGCGGCCCGGATGCGAGCGTGAAGCTCAAGTTCAAAATCACGAAGGCGGGAGACTATTACATTTGGACGCGCAGCCGCAAGAACGTTTTGCCTTCCGGCGAATGGTTTGTGAAAGTGGACGGCGGACCGCAATTCACTTATCTCGTGTTCGATGGCGAGGCGCGGAACTTTTGGGACTGGGATCGCATGAAGAACGTGTCGCAGGGCACGGATACTTTCACCTTCAGCGTGGGCGAACATACCGTCGAATTCATTGCGAAGCGCGTCGATACTTGGTTGGATAAAATTCTGGTCATCACCAATCCGAATTTTGTGCCGAATGGTTTGGAAGACCCGGGCTTCACGACGGACGGCGAGGGCTTTTCGAGCGCGCAAATTGTGTTCGGCGCCACCGCCGGGCAGATCACGGTTTCCGCTTCGCATGCAAGCCTGAATCCGGTTTCATTCAAAGCGAATGCGAGCGGCGGCCCGGCCACGGCGATGCAATTGACTTCGGGCAACAATCAAAGCGGCGCCGCGGGGCAAGCGCTCGCGCAACCTTTTGTGATCACCGTGCGTGATGTCGCGAACAACGTGGTTGCCGGCCAAAAAGTAAGCTGGGTGATTACCGCGGGCGATGGCATCCTCTCGAACTACACGAGCACGACCGGCATTGATGGCAAAGCTTCGGCGACGCTCACGCTCGGCGTGTCGCAAGCGGTGAATAAAGTCGAGGCGCGCAGCTTGAAGCAAGATGGCAGCGCTCTCGGCTCCCCGATCGTGTTCACCGCCAACGCCACAACCGGCTTGCCGAAAAACCTCGGCTTGGTCAGCGGAAATAATCAAACTGCGACCGTGCGCACGAACCTGCCGAACGACGTGGTGGTGCGCACGACGGATGCGGGCGGCAATGCGATTGCAAACGTGCCGCTAGAAATCAACGTGCTGCGCGGCGGCGGCGAGGTGGCCGCGGAGGCCAATGTCGGCAATCGTGGTTTTGAAAACACGACGAACGGCAGCTTCCCTTCGAATTGGGATGCGGAAAACAGCGCGAGTGCGAGTGAAGCGAAAACCAGCACGAACGCTCCGCACGGCGGCACACGCAGTTTGGAAATCAATTCGGGGCGCTCTGCGGAGGTGGGCGTGAGCCAGGCAATCAATTATGCCCCGAACACGAACTATGTGCTCTCGTTTTGGGCCAAGGTGATGAGCGGCACGGCGCGCGTGCGTTGGGAAGTGAACGACGGCAGCGGCAATGCCGACGAAACGGTCATCGACCTCGTGCGCAACGAGGCGAGCGCGGGCTGGGAGCAATATCGCTTGGTGGCAACGAACGGCCAAGCGGGAAGCAAACGTTTGCGTTTCGTGACCGATACGCGCGGCGGCAATTTCTTCATCGATGACATTCGTCTCGCTCCGGCGACCGGCGGCAACGGCCGTGTGAGCACGGCATGGACGATGGGCGACACGGCCGGCACACAGCAAGTGGAATTTCGCGGCATTGCCGAAGGCACGACGCTCACCGGCTCGCCGGTGAAGTTTTCCGCGACCGCGACCGCGGGTGCAGCCGCGAATCTGGAAAAGTTCAAAGGTGACAATCAAAACGGCACGGCAAGCCAACCGTTGCCGGAGCCGCTGGTGGCGCGCGTGACGGATTTTTCCGGCGTGAATCCCGTCAAAGGTGTGCCGGTAAAATTCACCGTGAGAGCCGGCGGCGGCAAACTCGAGGGCAACGTCAATACGAAAACCGTGAACACGGGCGATGACGGCACTGCTTCCATCACTTACACGCTCGGCCCGAACAACAACGTGCAGAATGAGGTAGAGATCACCTCCGCGGGATTGGCGGGCAGCCCGCAAACTTTTACTTCGATTGCGGCGATTCCGGGGAGCTTTGTAACGGGAGGGGGAAATAATCAAAAAGGGTCAGCGGGCTATATCGTGGCCACGCCGCTCAGCGTGAAAATTCTCACGCAGGACAACACGCCGCTTTCCGGCTACCCAGTGATTTTCGAAGTAATCGATGGCAACGGCACCATCAACAAACAGAAGAAGGACACGCTGCTCACGGACAACACCGGCTTTGCGCGCGCGCCGTTGCGCTGCGGACCGACGCCGGGCGCGAGCAACAAAGTGAAAGCCTCGGCGCTCTATAACGGCCAGCAGATTTCCGGCTCGCCGTTCACGTTCACGGTGCGCACGTTTGGTTTGCGCAATGTGCGCAGCGATTCCGGCGATGCGCAAGAAGGCGTAGTGGGAAATTTTCTGCCCAAGCCATTCGTCGTGTCGGTTTTGGATTCCGCGAGCAAGGGCATTGCCGGGCAAAAAGTCACGTTCGCAGTGACCGCGGGCGGCGGTGTTTTTCAAAACGGCAATGCGCAAGTGGTTGCGACCACGGACACCGCGGGCCGAGGCCGTGCAAAGTTGAAGCTCGGGCCGCAACCGATCGAGCACAAAGTAACAGCCTCGACTAATCCTCCGCTCAACGGCTCGCCGCGCACGTTCACTGCGAAGGCGCAAGTGAGCGCACCCGATACGTTGGTGGAAGTGAGCGGCGACAGCGCTTCGGGTGTGGTGGGCAATCGTATGCCGACGCCGTTCGTGGTGAAAGTTGCCGATCGTTTCAACAACGGCATCGACGGCATCAAAGTTATTTTCAAAGTCGTGGGCGGCGGCGGCAACATCGACGGCCAGCAGGCGGATACGATCAACACCGCGAACGGCGGCAAAGCGCAAATCTTTTTGACGCTCGGCCCGACCACGAATGGTGCGCCATACAACAACATTGTTGAAGTGCGCGCCACCAACGGTGCGATTCCTTTGAAAAATTCTCCACTGAAGTTTTATGCCACGGCCACTGCGAGCCGTGCGCGCAAGATGTCGGACAACGGCGGCAATCGCCAAACCGGCGGCGCCGGCGCGCCATTGACGAATCCTTTCAAAGTTTTGGTGAAGGACGGCGTGGGTGCGGGCAATCCCGTTGCCGGCCATCCGGTCACGTTCCGCATCACGCGCGGCGACGGCAAGTTTCCGAGCGGCAAAGCCGATACGACGATTGCCACGAACGAAAGCGGCATTGCGCAAGTGAAGTTGACTTTGGGCGGCGTAACCTTGCCCGACAGCCAAATTGTGGTAGCGACCTCGAATGACGGCACGAATCCATTGCAAGGCTCGCCCATGCAGTTCGTCGCGTTTGCCAGTGCGGGCAATCCGAGCCAGCTCACTTCACGCGTGCTTGCCGAGGGCGCCAATCGCGCGGATAATGTCACATATAAAGACGTGGTCGTTGAAATTCAAGATAGCTTTGGCAATCCGGTCGCGGGCAAATCCGTGATCATCGAAGTGACGAACGGGCCGAATGATATTGTGCAGCCTGCGGAATTGACGAATGAAAACGGCCAGGCATTCGGCAAATTCAAATCTTCAAAGTCGGGCGATAAAATCATATCGGCTTATATTCCAAGCGGCATCCGCTTGACGAATACGGCTACGGTCACTTTTCTGCCTTTGGAAGCGAATCGCGTCGGCTTGGTTTCCGGCAATAATCAAAAGGGCAATATCAACACCGCGACGGGGTTGCCGCTCGTGGTGAAAGTGGGCGACAAGTTCAACAATGGCGTGCCGAATAGTGAAGTAACATTCCGCGTGCATAGCGGCGCGGGCAAGATGAGCAACGGCGAAACGAGTATGAAAGTTACTTCCGGAGTGAATGGCGAAGCCGAAGCGTTCTTCCTCTTCGGGAACACCACGGGCGAAAGCCAGATTCGCGCGGAGGCGCCGGGCTTGGTCAATTCGCCGGTGATCTTTTTGGCGAATGCCGTGAACAATCCCGCGAAGAATTTGGAATACGTTTCGGGCAATGAACAAGAAGGCATTGCCGGTGAAACTTTGCCGGAGCCGCTGGTCGTGCGAGCGACGGACAATGGCGGCAAAGCGGTGTTCAACGCCACGGTTACGTTTCAAACCACCTTCGGCGGCGGAACGCTCAGCGCAACGAACGTGAAAACGAATGAATACGGCGAAGCCCGTGTGACGCTCAAGCTCGGCGAGCAAGCCGGATTGAATGCCGTGCGCGTGAGTAGCGACGGCCTCGAAGGCTCGCCCATTGATTTCAGCGCGCAAGCGATCGGCGGCAGGCCGTGCTGCGTCGTGTTGCTTACTCCCAAAGTCAGCGGCCGCGTCGCCGGCCAGTCCGGCCCGATTCGCGTGCAAGTCAGTGACGAGCGCGCCAACGGCATCGACAACTACACGGTGCAGTTCCGGCTGGTCAAAGGCACAGGCAGCTTGACGAAAACCTCGGTGGCAACCACGGGCGGCGGTGTTGCGACCACGTTCCTGAATTTCGACAACACCAGCGGCTATCGCTACGTGCAAGTGATTGCGGAGGGCCTGGCCGGCTCGCCGATTACCATTCCGGTGTATGCGCAAGCCGAGGCCGCAGTGACGATGGCAGCCGTGAGCCGCACCAACAATCAAGGCGGCACGGTGAAGAAGACGCTGAACTTTCCGCTGCAATTGCTGTTTCGCGATCAATACGGCAATCCGAGTTTGGGCGAGGGCGCAAACTTCGTAATCACCAAAGGCGGCGGCTATTTGAACGGCCAGCAAAATCTGGTTTCCTTTAGCACCACGAGCGACAGCAACGGCATCGCACAAGTAAGCTTGACGCTTGGCGCTGTCGCAGGCGAAAACAAAGTGAATGGCATCAAAAGCGGCGGCAACCAAATTCCGTCGGTGACGTTCACCGCCACGGGCTTCACCAATAATTTCCCGGTGTTCAACGATGTTCCGGATCAAAAAGTCACGGAGATCGACCGCGTCGAGTTCAGCTTGAGCGCAAGCGACGCGGACGGAGACGGCATGACCTTCGGCGCGAGCAATTTGCCGCCGGGTTCGGTGTTTGACTCGTTGAATACACGCACTTTCACCTGGCTCACCAATTATAGCAGCGCCGGCGTGCATGAACCGGTATTTTATGCGCGTGATGGCAAGGGCGGCGTGGATATCGAAGTGGTGCGCATTGAAGTGGCGAATCGCAATCGTCCACCGGAGTTGAGAAGCCGTGTTCCCGTGGGTAGCAGTGATCCCACTAAGCCGGATACGACTTTCAAAGAAGGCACCGACGGCGTGGGCAGGTTGAAGATGAGCGTGCGCGCCGTTGATCTCGATAACGATGCGTTGCACTACGCTTGGTATCAAGATGGGCGCAAGGTGGGGAAGGATTCGAGCGGCTATGCGTTCGTGGGCCTGCCGGGATTTTCCTACGTCGTCTGCGTCATCTCCGACGGCCAGGATGAAATCAAAACCGAGTGGGCCGTCAAAGTGCCGGTGTTGTTGAGTAGTTTCTCCGCAAGCGCGGAAGCCAAGGGCACGGTGACGCTGCGTTGGAACACGAACGGGGAAAGCCACAACGTTGGATTCCACGTGCAGCGCAGCCAGAGCTTGCACGGCCCGTTCACACGCATCACTTCCGAAATGATTCGTCCGCGGAGCGACGGCAACTATGCGTTCGTGGACAACAAAGTACAGGCCGGCGCAAAGTATTACTACAAGCTCGAAGACATTGACGCGAGCGGTAAATCGACTTTGCACGGGCCGGTGGAAGCGTTGGTCGCGTTGCCGGAAACTTACGGCCTCAGCCAGAATTATCCGAACCCGTTCAATCCCACTACCAATATCGAGTATCAATTGCCCAAACCTGGTCGCGTGCAGCTCACGATTTACAACACGCTGGGCCAGAAAGTCATTCGCCTCGTGAACGATTTCCGCGAAGCCGGGCGTCATACGGTACTTTGGAACGGACGTGATCAACATGGCACGCCGGTCCCCTCGGGCGTGTATCACTATCGCCTCGAGGCCGATGATTTCGTCGCCACGAAAAAGATGGTACTGGCGAAATAAAAGCGCTTGGCGCAAAGGGCATAGAGCAGAGCATAAGCTTTGCACTTGGCTCCATGCGCCATGCACTCTGCGTTTTCCCTTTCGGCTCCTCCTCTCCTAATAAAAAATCCCTCAGGGCATTGCTCTGGGGGATTTTTTTTTCGCTTAAACACGGCTTGGCTGGGGATGCCAAAATCCCGCGCGTCGAAACGCTCCAACATGTGCAACGAGGGCTTGAAGGGTTGCAAAAGCGCGGCTTCGTCATTATATTGACGCGTCAAATTTGTGCAACACCATCCGCTCAAACCGGAAGCAAAACTTTACTAAACTTGAAAAGTTTAGTAAAGTTCTTTGCTTTTTCTGCGCAGAATTCACTTCAATTCGCCTAAATGAATGCCGCGCTCAAAAGCTCGCAAGTTTCGGCCTTCCGTCTAGCTCGCCACCATTTCCTCGACTCCCAACCTGCTCCGGTGCTCGCCATTTGTCGCGACGTGTGCGGCATGCAGGCGCAAGTCATGTCTGCGGCGGAGATGGCGTGGTGGGCGCGCAATCATGCGCTCAAGCGTGTCGACATTCAATCGGCATTGTGGCAGAGCCGGACGTTGATTAAGACTTTTGCGCAGCGCGGCACGCTGCACATTCTCACTGCAGAAGATTTTCCAATTTATATTGCCGCATTGCAAAGGAGCCAAGTCGAACGCATACACAAATTCATGGCGCGACTCGACCTCTCTGCAAAGGAAGCAGACAACCTGCATGCCGCGACGATGCACGCGCTGCAAGCCGGTCCATTAACGCAAGGCGAGCTGACGGAACAAGTAAAGAAGCGCGTCGGAAAAAAAGTGCGGGCGGCCATGGCGATTTTCTGGAATATCTTTCGGCCCTCTTTTTGTGAAGGATTGCTTTGTTACGGGCCGCCGCGCGGCCAAGAGGTTACTTTCATTCGTGTCGATCAATGGCTGCCGCCGCAAAAAGAATGGCCCGAATTGGAGGCGCGACAAATGCTGCTGCGCCGCTATTTGCGCGCCTATGGCCCGGCAACCCCGCAAGATTTCTCGCGCTGGACGGGCATTGCGATGAACGAAGCCAAAGCGGTGTTCGCGTCGCTCATGGACGAGTTAGTCGAAATTCAAAACACTGAGGTGAAAGGTTTTGTGCTCCTTGAAGACCTCGAGCAGTTGCACAAGCGCAAGCTAACGCGACAAACATTGCGCCTCTTGCCGAGCTTCGATCCGTACATGCTTGGGCATGCAGATAAAAGCCTTTTGGTTGATTCACAAAACTACAAGCGCGTGTATCGCAATCAAGGCTGGCTCTCGCACGTGGTATTATTGAATGGCAAAGCCATTGGCGTGTGGACCTATTCCCGTCGCAGCAAGCTTTGGGGTTTGGCGATTGAGCCGTTTGAGAAGCTTTCGAAAACAATGCGCGCTCAAACTCTCGCCGAAGCGGAGAGTCTTCAAAATTTTCTCGGGAATTCGTGGGAAGCGCCGCGCTTTGTCGGTTGAACGGATCGCACTTCACATTGTCATCCTGGAAGGACTTTCCCTAATGCTTGAGACATAACCCGTTTTTAGAGATGTGCCAAGTGCGAGGGAAGGTTCTCCCAGAATGACATCAAGGCGAGGCTGCGCTCAAAAAAACTAAATTGGAACTCAACCAATTTTCTCGCAAAACCCATTCAACCTTTTACTGCCCTTCCCGGTATATTATACAGAACCCAGCAATGAGGCCAAATACGCGTGCAAGCGCCGTCTGACAACAGCCTGATGGAAAAAGTGCGGGAGGGCGAGGTGAATAAGCTCGGTTTGTTATTCGAGCGGCATCACGCCATGCTCTTCAATTTTTTTTTGCGCGCAAGCGGAGATCGCGCAGCCAGCGAGGATATGGTGCAGGAAGTGTTTCTGCGCATCCTGCGCTATCGCCACACGTTTCGTGGCGAGAGCAAGTTCACGGTGTGGATGTACAGCATCGCGCGCAACACATTCGCGGATCACTATCGCAAGCGCCAGCGCGAGCAACCGCTCACAGAGCGGGAAGACAATCACGTGCATCCCGATCCGCCGGCGTTGGAAGCGCTCGCCGAAAAACACGAGCACACCCTTTTGCACAAAGCGCTCGCGCGCCTCTCCCCGGAAAAACGCGAGGTGCTCGTGCTCAGCCGCTTTCAAGAATTGAAATACGAAGAGATCGCGGAAATGCTCGCTTGCCCGGTGGGCACGATCAAAGCGCGCGTGCATTGGGCGCTGAAAGATTTACGGGAAAATTTTTTGGAACTGACGCAATGAACTGTTCTCAACTTCACGAACGCATTCCCGATTACCTCGCCGGCAGCCTCGCGCCCGCCGCACACGCCGAGATGGAAACACATCTCGCCGCGTGCGCGAATTGCCGCGAAGAAGTCACGAGCCTCGCGGGCACGTGGGCGCAACTGGGAACCTTGCCCCAGGAGCAGCCCTCACCGGCGCTGCGCGCGCGGTTTTATGCGATGCTGGAAGCATACGAACAAGGTTTGCAGCGCGAGCCTTCACGGCGTGAACGTTTCAATGCGTGGCTTGCGCGTTGGTGGCCGAAGCAACCCGCGTGGCAGCTCGCTTTTGCCGCGGCGTTCATGCTCGTCGGGATTTTTATCGGCGGACGAATCACCGCTCCGAGCCGAAACGCCGGCGAGATCGCGCAAATGCGCGCGGACTTGCAGAGCATGCAGCAAACGGTCGCGCTCTCTTTGCTGCAACGCTCTTCGCCGAGCGATCGTTTGGCGGGCGTGAGTTGGGTCAATCAAATGCAATCGCCCGATCACGAAGTGCTCGAGCTCTTGCTCCAAACGCTGAACCGTGATCCCAACGTGAACGTGCGCCTCGCCGCGGCGGAGGCCTTGGGCGCGTATGGCAACGAAGATTTGGTGCGACAAGGCATCGTCGCCGCTCTGCCGCGCCAAACGTCACCGCTGGTGCAGATTCGTTTGATCAAGTTGCTCGTGGAGTTGCGGGAAAAGAGCGCAGACACCGCTTTGCAGCAACTCATGCAAAACGAGCAACTCAATCAAGAAGTGCGCAAGCAAGCGGAGATCGGTTTGAAGGAGTTGTATTGAGGCTGGTTGCTTGATCCCCGACGTTGGGTGCCGCACTCACCCTCTAGTTTGTCAGGAGGAATCTTTTCTAGGGCTCGGCACAATGCTCGGATTGGGCTTCTTCCCAGCGCTTAAAAAGATTCCTTCTGAATGACACCACTTGGAGATTGGTCATGTTCACAACTATGTTTCTTGCTTGTGCTCTTTTTCTCGGCGCTTCGGACTTTAAATTCGAAGAGCGGGAAGATATCAAACAAACGCTGCGCTTTTCCAATCCCACACAAGCCAAGCAAGTGATTGTCGACAACGTGAACGGCGCGATCACGGTGCGCGGTTACGGCGGCAACGAAGTGCAGCTCGTCGCGAAGAAAATCGTGCGCGGCCGCACGCCGGAAAAACTCGCGCTCGCCAAACAGGAAGTGGCGCTCGACATTTCCGAGCAGAACAACGTCGTCAAGCTTTACGTTGACGGCCCGTTTCGCTGCAAAGACGGCGAGATGAACTATCGCGGCAGCCGTTACTACGGCTACGAGGTGCAATTCGATTTCGCGCTGCAAGTGCCGTATGAAACCGATCTCACGCTCAAAACCGTGAACGAGGGCGACATTAAAGTGGAGAACGTGACCGGCGAATTTGACGTGGACAACATCAACGGCGGCGTGACGATGTTGCAAGTGGCCGGCGGCGGGCACGTGTATGCGCTGAATGAAGACGTCGAGATTGGCTTCAAGAAAAGCCCGGACCGCGAATCATACTTTGGCTCGCTTAATGGCGACGTGCGTGTCAGTGTGCCGCCGGATTTCGGCGCAACCGTGCGGTTGAAAACTTTCAACGGCGAAATTTACACGGACTTTCCGGCCACGTATATTGCCAGCCGTGCGCCGGAGCGTGAGCGCGAAAACGGCAGATTCGTGTATCGCACGGACCGCGCTTTCGGCGTGCAGCTCGGCAAAGGCGGCCCAGAGCTGGAATTTGAAAACTTCAATGGCGATATTTTCATCGTAAAGAATGAGGAATAACACATGAAAGCATTATCAAGAAGTTTGTTGCTGGCGCTCTTTGCCGTGACGTTGAGTCTCAACGCGCAAACGCCGGAACGCAGTTCTGATCGTTTGACCATTCCACTGACCAACCCGGAGCGACCGGCGCTGCTCAAGGCTGGGTTGATGAATGGCGGCATCACGGTGAAAGCTTATGCCGGCAAGGAAGTGATCGTGGAAGCGCTTGTCCGCACCGCGCGCTACTCGAAAGAGAAAAACAAAAACAGAGGAAACAGAGAAACGCGCGAAGACAAAGGCCAAGGGATGCGACGCTTGGAAATCAATACGACCGGACTCGCGGTGGAGGAAGAAGATAATGTTATAGAAGTCGAGGCCGGCTCGATGAATCGCACCGTCGATCTCAACATTCAAGTGCCGGTGCGCACTTCACTCGAGTTGAGTTGTTTGAATGACGGCGACATCTTGATCGAAGGTGTGACCGGCGAGATCGAAGTGAACAACACCAACGGCGGCGTGACCATCAACAACGTGAGTGGTTCGGTTGTGGCGCATGCGCTGAACGAGGACGTGCGCGTGAGCTTTGCGAAAGTCGAACCGGGAAAATCCATGTCCTTCAGCTCGTTGAATGGCGATATTGACGTGACCTTTCCGCCGGATGTGAAAGCCACGGTGAGCATGAAATCCGATAATGGCGAAATCTTCAGTGACTTCGATATCAATCTCGAGCCAACCACGCGTCGCATCGAAGAAGGCGGTCGCGGCACAGGCGGCAAGTATCGCATCCGTTTGGAGAAAGCCATGATCGGCACCATCAACGGCGGCGGCCCGGAGATTCAATTTTCCACGTTCAATGGGAGCGTGTATATTCGGAGGGGAAAGTAGGGAGTGGCGCAGCTTGCACATGACCTGTCTCGTGTAAGGTGTAAAGTGTGACGTTCTCAAAAAAAAACTTTAAGCGCACACGGCGTTTGGAAGCATATGCCGTGTGCGCTTTTTTATTTTGAACGCCTCCGCGCGAAAATCTGCTGCTTGCTTTTCGATTTGGCTTTATTTACTATTGGCTCAGGATTTCCCTCCCGGCAACCCTCCTCACAGACGATGACTTTTCGCCGCGCGCGAATTGCAAGGCGATCTTACAACCATAATGTTAAATATTCCTTCCTCGGCGAGGTGGATGATGACCAGCAAACTGACCTTCCTGTTTGGGCTGCTGCCGCTCGTTCTTTCCGCGCAAACATTCATGTTTACGGCTGACACTCTCACGCGCACCGGCCTGCCGGGTGAGTTGATTGTTTTGGATGGCACGATCAAAAATATGCGCGCACAACCATTGCAGGTGCGTGTGCTGCGCATGCAGAATAATCTGCCGCAAGGATGGAGCACTTCGCTGTGCAGCGCGGATTTGTGCTATCCTCCGAACGTCGATGCTTACACCATTCCCGATACTGTTTCCGGCGTTCCCGCGCTCGCACCGCATGACTCCACGGCGTTTCATTTGAATTTCAATACCGCTCCGGTGACGCCAGGCCGCGCTTCGGTGCCCGTGCGTGTGGAGAACTTGCAGAGCCCGAACGAATTCGTGGTATTAACCTTTACGGCTTCAACCGATCCCAGTCTCGTGCCAGCAGAGCCGAGCTCGGGGCCGCGCGCGTTTCATCTTTATGCGAATCATCCCAATCCCTTTACGCACGCACAGCGCACCCTGATTGCTTTTGATATTGGCGGCACTCGAAGCGCATCGACCCAAATCCAAATTTCCAATCTGCTCGGGCAAGAGGTCGCAACGTTGTTGCGCCGGCAACTCGCCCCCGGACGTTACGAAGTATTTTGGGAGGGTCGTGATCGTTTCGGAAAAAGCGCGCCGCCGGGAATTTACTTTTACACTTTAGAGGCCGCCACTTATCGAGCCACGCGAAAATTGGTGCTCGTAAGGTAAAATGTTTTTCATCTATCAGAGCGGAGGCGTTATGAAGAACTTGATGGATTTGACTCGGCCGCCGAACGCGAAGTTTGCACTCATGCTGACGTTGTGGGCCGGCGTTATGGTTGCGCCGCTGTTTTCTCAAAATCAGCGCAATCCGGTATTGGAGTTATGCACCGGCACATGGTGCCAATGGTGCCCGTGCGGCGATCAAGTCGCTCTCGAAGAGGTGTTGCGCAATTATCCCAACACGATTATTCTCGCTTATCACGGACCTGCCAATTTTTCCAGCGAGCCTTTCTCCTTTTTTGCGGGCAACACGATCATCAACTCCTTGAGCTTCAATGCTTATCCCACCGGCATCTTCGATCGCGCGACCGGCATCATCTTTCGCGACACTTGGCGATCTTGGGCGGCGACTCGCACCGCGGTAGCGCCCACTGTGAAAATCAAGCTGGTATACAGTAGCTACAATCCCCTCACGCGCGAGTACAGCGCCACGTTCGATTTCACCGCGCTGCAGAATCTCTCCGGCGAGTTTCGCTTTAATGCGATTCTCGTCGAAGACGGCATTGTCTACGGCCAAACTTCCAACAATACCTGCACCCCCGGACAGACCTTTCTGCCGAATTACGTCCACGATTGGCTGGTGCGCGATATGATGAACGGCGCCTTGGGCGAAGTGATGAACAGCGGCGCATGGAATGTCAACCAGACGATTCGCAAGACCGTTCGTTACACGGTACCGGCCCCACATGCGCCAGCGCCGGATATCGTCCCGGATAGCTGCCGCGTCGTGGTGAAAGTGTACAAAAGCGGCGCGCCCTTGAACAGCAACGCGGAAATTCAACAAGCAGAACAATGGCCTCTCGTTTCGCAAGACTATCTTGCTGAAATAAGAACGCCGATTGCGGAGTTGATTTATAGCACCAGCGCCCCGATTCATTTACAAGCCCGGCTCAGAAACGTCGGCGCGCTGGCCGATACCTATGCGCTGAGTTTGCGCTCGGACAGCCCGCAAGGTTGGACGCATGCGTATTTCACGCCGCACGGCAGATTCGAGGCGGGACAAACGGACGTGCTTGCTTTGCATGGCGGCGACTCCGTGATCGTTACGATCGAGATCAATCCCAACGGCATCGTCGGCAGCGGCAAGGCGCTGCTCGATTACACCTCGCCGCATTTCGTCGCCGGAACGGCGGAAGTGCGCCTTGTGACCTTTGGCATGAACACGTTGGTGGTGGATGACGAGAGCGACGGCCACGAAAGCTATCTGAAGGCGTCGTTGCAGCGCACCGGCGAAACCTATGGCCTGGTCGCGAGCAAAACGGTTTTGCCCTTTGCAACGCAACTGCACAATTTCGAAACGATCATATGGATGTGCGCCGCGGCCTCACCCACGCTCGATTCCACCGAACAGAAAGCATTGTCGTATTTTCTGGACAGCGGGGGAAGATTGTATTTGAGCGGCGTCGATATTGCTTATGAGCTGGCCGATCCCAACAGCCCTTATCATACCGCGAAAAGCGCGGCGTTCTTCACGAAGTATTTGCAT
This sequence comes from bacterium, assembly GCA_037444905.1. Taxonomy (GTDB): domain Bacteria; phylum Zhuqueibacterota; class Zhuqueibacteria; order Zhuqueibacterales; family Zhuqueibacteraceae; genus JABWAN01. The sequence goes on from JBBILN010000051.1 coordinate 42,153, forward strand.
GCCGCTTATATCAAGCGCGACTACAACTCCGTCGCCGTTTCGGGCATTGTCAATGATCCCATTAGCAATGGCATGATGGCCATCGGTATCGCAAGCGGCAACGGCGCGCGCACCATCAATCCTTCGGCAGGAAGATTTGCCAATCAAATCGCGCCTGCGGATGCAAACGCAACGCCGGTCTTCAGCTACTACCAAAGGCCGAATGATTATCCCGCCCTTCGCGCGCTGCATACGAATGGCAACGTTTTAGGAAGAGTGGTGTTCATGACCTTCGGCTTTGAAACGCTGAATCGCGACGCCGAGCGCGATACGCTGCTCGCACGCGTGTTGAGTTGGTTGCGTAGCCCGACAGCAGTCGCGGAGTCCCCTGCGGATGCGCCGAACACGTTTGCGCTGCACCCCAATTATCCCAATCCGTTTTCACGCACCACCGAAGCCGTGACGCACATTTCTTACACTCTGCCAAGCACGGAAAAGGAGCGCCATGTTTCGCTGGTGATCTTGAATCAACTTGGGCAGGAAGTCAGAGTGCTGGTGACTCAAACGCAAGCGCCCGGTCAGCATTATGCACGCTGGGACGGTCGCGATGAGCAGGGCCGTTTGTTGAGCAGCGGCGTTTATTTCGTTCGTTTGAAATATGGCCGCCACCAAGCCACGTCTAAGATTGTCGTCTTACGATAAAGCCTATGCCGCACCTCGAAACGAAAATCGTTCTGCTTTGCGCCGGGCTTGCGCTTTCCTGCACCACGCAAGAGGGCCGGCTGGTTGCTTTCGAACCCGGCGCGGGCGGATTGACCGTCAACGCAACTATGCGCGAAGCGCGCATCTTTCTCGATTATCGTGATAGCGGCAAAAAAACGCCGGCCCAGTTTGCCGAAGTTCCGGCGGGCCGGCATGTCGTTCATGTGTTTTTGCCGGGCTATCGCGTCGCGCCGGATTCCATCATCGTTGCAATCGAAGCCGGCGCACAATCCACGATTGATTTCGATCTGCAGCAGTCTTCCGTAGTGGGCGAAATGGAGGTGCAAACTGAGCCGGCGGGCGCGCTCGTGTGGTGGAACGGTTTACCGTTGGGACGCTCGCCGCTTGTGATTGACGGCATCTTGAGCGGAACGCATGCGCTTAAAATCACGAAGGGCGGATATTTCGCGAGCACGCAGACAGTGCAAATCAGCACCAACAGACGCACAACGATACAACAAAATTTGACGCTTGCACCGCCACAGATTTTGGTCGAGCACTTTTCCAATACCGACTGCCCGCCTTGCCCGGAAGCGGATGAGATCATCGAAAACACGCTGGCGCAACAAGACAATGCTGTGGCTGCGCTGTCGTATCATCCCGATTTCCCTGGACGGCAAGATCCTTTTTTTCTCGCCGCAGAAGAAGATAACCTCGCGCGCTACGGCTATTACAATCGTCCGCCGTTGCCGTTCGTCGTGGTTGATGGCGTCAAGCGCATGGCTGGAACGATCAACTTGGAGCAGAGATTAACCAATGCTCTATCTGAACGCAAAAGCCGCGTTGCACGTGCCACGCTCGACTTTTGGGAATTGTTTGAAACGCATCCCGAACCGAACACGCTTGCCGGCAGAGTCCGCGTCGAAGCGCATGAAGATTTATCCGAGGGTAACGCAATGCTGCACGTCGCTTTGATCGAACGTGAGATTGACCTCGCCGTGGCCCCGGGTTCCAACGGACAAAAGCATTTTTTTGATGTCGTGCGCGGGCTTTCTTCCAATCCGGAAGGCCGGCCGGTGCGATTGGCAAAAGACGAAAGCGCGTTTTATGATTTTCGCTTCGCGCTCAAACCCGAGTGGTCGGGCGAGCTGCATGTGGTCGCGTTTCTGCAGAGCAACGCAAATGCGGAAGTTTTGCAAGCCTTGTGGTCCGTGAGGTAAAGCCCCGTCTCATCTTGGCGCGAGTCGTGAAAATTTTGGACCCTTGGCCAAGTCCAAATTGAAACTTGCTTGGAAGGATGGATCACGATGAAGCTCACATCCCTGTTGATGATGTTGTCGATTGCGGTATCGCTGCCCGCGCAAACCGCCGCGCCGGATTTCACACTGCCCGATCTTGACGGCCAAAACTACAAACTCTCGGAAAATTTCGGCAAGGGGCCCATCCTCATCAACTTTTGGGCGACGTGGTGCGTGCCCTGTCTCGCCGAGATGAAAAAGCTCAAAGAGCTGCATGCGCAATATCAACCCAAAGGCTTGACGATCTTGTCCATTTCCATTGACGACCCCAAAACCGTGAGCAAAGTGATGGGCTTTGTCAATTCCAACCGCTACCCGTTTAAGTTCCTGCTCGACACCAACCTCGAAGTCTTCAAACGCTATCATGGCGTCAATCCTCCGCTCAGCGTACTGTTGGACAAAGCCGGTCGCATCGTCTTCACTCACATGGGGTACCGTAAAGGCGATGAAAAAAAGCTTGCGGAAGAAATTGCCAAGCTTGTGCCGTGAGGGCCTGTACCGCAACTGTCATGTTGCGAGCCATGAAAGACCGAGACCTCTATGCGCTCATTTATACTCATCATCTTTGTGTTGCTCACTTCTGGCGTGACGTTCGCGCAAATCCGCTTTTCCGGCGGCAATCACATTGAGTATTCTCACAATTCCAGTGACGACGTCGCGCGCCAAACCGCAAACCGCCGTGACTTTTTCGAAGACTGGACCGAAGGTCATTGGCAGTATCGGCGTTGGCGTCTCGGGCTGCGCTTTGAAAGCCACAACGCGCCGCCGATTTTCTCGCCCGATCAAGCCATTCGCAAAGCCGCGCTCACGCAGCGTTTCATTGAATACGAGGCTTCGTCGCTTAAGCTCACGCTCGGGCATTTTTATAGTCTACTCGGTCGTGGACTTACCCTGCGCTTTTATGAGAATCGCCAATTGCGCCATGATACCCGCATCGACGGTTTCAAAGCAGAGTATGTGCACAAACACTTTGAAACGAAGTTGCTCGCCGGACAACCGATCAATCGCGAAAATCAACGACAGAAAATTTTCGAAGCGGGCGAGTTGAAACTTAAGCCCTTCAAAACGGTTCATCTCGGCGGCACAATGCTAACCACACATCCGGACACGAAGCGCCGCGTGAGCTGGGGCTCGGTTTACACCGAAATCAATGCCAAACACGGCAGCATCTACGGCGAATATGCGCGCGAATATAATCCCAATGTCGCGCAATCCGGTGCAGCATGGTATGTGAATGCGAATGTTCTGCTCGGCGCATTCAGCCTCTCCGCGGAATACAAAGACTACGACGATTTCGAGCAGTTCGAGGGCGTTTACTTCAACAATCCGCCGTTGGCGGCGCGCGAGCATCTTTATACGTTGCTCAATCGCCATCAGCTTGTGCAAGACGCGGATGATGAAAAAGGCTATGCGTTCGAAGCGGCCTATCCTGTGATCAATGACGGTGTCTTAACTGCGCAATATAGCCGCACGAACGACCAAGCGGGCGCAATCAAATACGAGGAGTATTACAGCCAGTTTGAGTGGACCACGCCTTTTGCTTGGGAATGGTTTTTCGCTCTCGCGCGTCAGGAAGATCCCTCCGCACGCTACTTGAACTTCGTCAACAGCACGACCTGCGAGCTTTCGGATTTCAACTCGCTCAAAGTCGTATACGAGCATCAACACACCAAAAAGTTTTTAGACGACCAGCAATTTTACGATCAAGCGCTCGCTTTGGGCTTTAGCCATGCCCCTTCGTGGACGCTTTCTTTCCTTGCCGAACGCACCACCGAGCACCGATTGCAAACCGACTACTGGCTCGGAGGCCAGTTCGATTGGAATTTTCTGAAGAATTTTGATCTTTCCCTCTTTGCGGGCTCGCGCCGCAAGGGCAAAGTCTGCGCGGGCGGCGTGTGTGTGATCAAACCGGAGCTGGAGGGCGTGGAGGCCACGCTCATTAAGCGGTTTTAGCAAAGTGCTGAAAAGGATAATGAATCAATCTGAAAAAACGGGAAGGTAAATCGTGAGTGGAGGAATCAAAACATATACCGCAGCGCCTCTTCGAGCACGTCGATGAGCTTCGGCGCTTCTTTCATGCGAACGACGCGACGTTTGGCAGCAACGTGCTTGTGATGATACGGCGGCCGCAAGCCGGGATGATTGGGGTAATTGTCGTAGCGGAAAATTGACTCGTTGTTTTTGACGTACTGGTAGCGGTATCGCTTTTTGGTGATCGCGTTTTCGACGATGAAAATCTCCTCCGAAAAATCCATATAAGAGCCGTCGAGCAAAATGATTGTGCCTTTGATGACGCCATACACGCGACTCAGCTCTGTGGTGTTGACTTGCGCTTCAGCTATACCCCAGTGCTTCTCCAGCGTGCTATCGACGATTCGGGCATAGTCTTCGAATGTCATGCCGTTCTCCCATTCATCATATCTTGATGAATCTCGGCAAGCCCGAGCCAATCGATAAAGTCATTGCACTCCTCCAATTCGCCGCTCCAAACTTTTTTCACGAAGGTCTCGGTGGGCATGCCGTATTTTTTCTCAAAGGCAGCCAGTTCTTTTTTTAATCCCGCAAGACCAACGCGCTTGTAGGTTATTCTCTTCCACTTTTTTTGAGTCGCGGCCGTTTTCATGATCAGAAATCTCCTGTGCAAAACGTGCTTTTCAAAACCTCTTTTTAATAATAAAGATCATTGTGCCTCCCTATAAAAACATGTGTCGCAGCGCCTCTTCGAGCACGTCGATCAGCTTGGGCGTTTCTTTCAAGTGAGCGAGTCGCCGTTTGGGAACGTGCTTGTGATGAAACGGCGGGCGCAAGCCGGGGTGGTTGGGGTAATTGTCGTAGCGGAAGCCTTCATTTTGGTTTTTCACGTATTGGTAACTGTATCTTCGTTTGTTGATGATATTCGATGAGACCAGAATTTCCTCAAAGAAGTCAATATAGGAATCATCTAGGAGTGTAATCGTACCATTGATGGTTCCGTGATTGGGGTTGAATGCCTTTGGGATAACTTGTACCTCTGCAATTCCCCAATGCCTTTCCAACATCTTTGCAATAATCGAGACCTACTCATCGAACGTCATGCTTTCTCCCATTCATCATGTCTTTGTGAATCTCAGCGAGCGAGAGCCAAATAATGAAGTCTTTACTCTCGTCCAACTCGCCGCTCCAAACTTTTTTCACAAAGGTTGCAGTCGGCATGGCATATTTTTTCTCGAAAGCCGCTAAATCTTTCTTAAGGCCCGCGAGCCCAACGTGCCTCACGACAATCCGTTTCCGCTTTTTGCTCGAAGCCGTTTTCATACTAAACCTCCGTTCTGCTTGACCTGATACTCGACGCTTTTGTACGCTAATTTACAGAGCCAATGTAAAACCCCTCGGTCTCAAATTCAATTTATAATTTTCCTTCGACATTTCTCGCCTTGCGAAATTGCGCCGATTCCGTTATTATTCGCCTTCAAAAATGCGCCGTGCTCACAGGTTGCTCATGTGAATGAGGAGATTCATCGCCCATGCCGTCACATTTCGCTCCCTCCGAGAAAAGCTATCAATCCTGGTCCCGCCGTGACTTCCTCAAAACCCTTTCACTCGCGCTCGCAACGCTTCCCCTGCGCCCCGCAACAATGTTCGCGCAATCCGGCGCGGCAAAATTTTTCTCGCGACAGAGAACCGATCGTCCGAAAAAGGTCATCGTCATCGGCGCGGGTCTGGCCGGGCTCACGACTGCTTTTGAACTCACGAAGGCGGGACATGACGTAAGCATTCTCGAAGCGCGCAATCGCGCCGGCGGAAGAGTTTTCACTGTGCGCGAACCGTTTGTGGACGGGCTTTATGCCGAGTGCGGCGCGGAATGGGTGGAGAGCAATCACGAATATTTGCTGCGCTATATCGACGAGTTTGGATTGCCGCTTTATCGTGGCAGCTTTCGCGACAACGAAGACGAAGGCTTGCAATACTCGCCGCGCGCGAGAAAGACGCACGAACGTTTGGAAGAAATCACGAAGAAGGTTGATTCCTTCGAGCATCGCAATCCCTCTTTGCCGGAATTGGACAAGCTCTCGTTCTTCGAATTTCTCCATCAGATGGACGCGCCGCCGGACATGATCGAACAAATGCAGCGGCAAATTTCCGGTTTGATGGCGATCAACATCGAGAGCATTTCCGCGCTGCACATGCTCAATGAGTTTGCATTGCCCGAGGCGCCCGCGAGTTTCCGCGTCGCGGGCGGCAATGATCAAGTGCCGAAGACACTCGCCAAACATTTGCGCGAGCATATTCACTACGCGCGGCCGGTGGTGAAGATCGCGCACGACGCGAAGAGCGTGCAGGTTTCTTTTTTAGAGAACGGCAAGCAGCAGATGATGAGCGGCGAACATGTGGTCATTGCCGCGCCGTTCACGTGCGTGCGCAAGATGGAAATCACGCCCGCGCTCTCCACGGAGAAAATGAAGGCGATCAACACACTGGCTTACGGGCAAATTCTCAAAGCGCCGCTGCAATTTCGCGAGCGCTTTTGGTTGAAGTATGAAGCAGAGGGCCGCAAGAGTTTGCAGAACATGATCGGTTCCGTGTATGAAGCCACCGGCGGCCAGCCCGGCCCGCGCGGCATTTTGCTCGCGTATATTCCCGACAAAAGCGGAATGGAGATGGCGAGCATTCCTTCCGAGCAGCGCGTGGAAAAAATTCTCGCGAAGGTTACGGAGCTTCATCCCGAAGCGCCGAAATATTTTGAAGCCGGCTATGTGAAGTGGTGGCAGGAAGATCCATGGGCGGGCGGCACGTATGCGTATTTCCGCCCCGGCGAAATCACCACCGTGCGCACGATGATCGCAAAGCCCGAGGGCCGCATTCATTTTGCGGGCGAGCACACTGCGGGCTGGCAAGGTTACATGAACGGCGCAGTGGAATCCGGGCATCGCGCGGCGAGGGAGGTGGAAGAAGCAAGTTGAGGATCGAAGATTGAAGATAGTAGATTGTAGATCGTGGATCGTTGATAGTAGATTGTGCTCTTCGATTTTCAATCCACGATCTACTATCCACTATCCACAATTAACAGACGCAATGAGCCTAAAGAAAGCGCCGCAACTTATGTCATCAACCACGATTAAAAAAGCAACCTTCCTCCAACTCGCGTTCATGATTTACGGCGCGGTGTGCGCGGGCGCGTTTGGGTTGGAAGACATGATCTCCACCGCCGGGCCGGGCATTGCGCTACTCACGCTCATGGCCATGCCCTTTTTGTTCAGCGTACCGGTGTCGTTTGCCGTGGCGGAATTGACCACGATGATGCCGGTCGAGGGCGGGCAATATCGTTGGGCGCGCGCGGCGTTCGGCGATTTCTGGGGATTTCAAGCGGGCTGGTGGGCGTGGATGAGTGGCGTGGTCACGAACAGCTTGTTCGCCGTGCTGTTCACGGATTATTTGAAGAATTGGATTCCGCAAGTCGAAAGCGGCTTGCCGCACTGGCTCACGTGTCTCGCGTTGATTTGGATTCTGCACTATCTCAACTTGCGCGGCATCAACGTGGTCGGCAACTCGGCGATATTGTTGAGCGTGATTCTGCTCGCGCCGTTCGCAATTATGCTCGTGCTCGGCGTGGCGCAATGGCAGCACAATCCTTTTGCGCCGATGTTTGCGCCGGACAAAAATTTCCTCACCGGTTTCGGCAGCGCGCTCGTGCTTGCGATTTGGCTGTATTCGGGCTACGATAAACTCTCCGCGGCCGCCGAGGAAGTTGAAAACCCGCAGCGCGTTTTTCCGCCGGCATTGTTGTTCGCGGCCACGCTCGCGATGTTGAGCTACGTGCTTCCGACGATTGCAGGACTTGCCGCGCTCGGCAATTGGCAGGATTGGGCGGGCGCATACTTTGCAACTGCCGCGGCGCAAATCGGAGGGGCATGGCTCGGGCATTTGATGACGTTCGGCGCTTTGTGCAGCAACGCACTGCTTTTGAACGTCACCATGCTCGCGGCTTCGCGTTATCCTTTCGCGCTCGCGCAGGACGGTTTTCTGCCCAAACGCCTCACGCGCATTCATTCCCAATTCGGCACGCCCACGCTGGCCTTGTTGTTCGGCAGTATCACGTACAGCTTGCTCGCGCTGTTCGATTTCACGCAGCTCATTATCATCTATTCGTGGTTTCAAATGTCGAGCAATCTCTTGTTGTATGCAAACGTTTGGGCCATGCGGCGCACCCACGCGGACATGTCGCGGCCGTTTAAAATTCCCTTCGGCAAGCCGGGTTTGTTGCTCGCAATGATTCCGACTTATCTTATCGCACTGGTGGCCATGGGCAGCACGGTGTGGAGCGAAGGCGCGTTCGATGCGAAACAATTTTTGATCGCCGCCGCGGCATTGCTCTCCGGGCCGGTGGTTTATTTTGGGGTGAGACAGGTGAAGAAGATAACGCGTGCAGGAACAGTGAATACGAGAAAGAGCTAAAGTCTTTTCGTTCTTTGTGGTGATATGCCCTTTGCGACCGTGGCTTAGGGATAAAAACGCCACTTGTTGATTGCGCAACAAGTGGCGTTTACATTCCGACTCATGTGTTCTGCAAAATTATTTCTCCAAAATCATCTTGCGCGTGGCGGTGAAGGCGCTCGTTTCGAGACGATAGAAATACATACCCGAAGCGAAATCGCGACCGTTGAACGGAATCACGTGTGCTCCCGCCGCCAGCTCGCGCTGCAACAGCGTTTGCACCAATTCTCCGCGCACGTTGTAGATCGCCAACTTCACTTGTCCGGCGTGCGCGAGATGGAAGCGAATGCTCGTCGTGGGATTGAAGGGATTCGGATAATTCTGTTCCAAACTGAATGTGGCTGGCGCCAGCGCAGTGGATTTTTCAACGGTGATCTGCTGCCCTATTTCAGCAAAGCTTGCAGCCAAAGTGGGAATGACCGGGCTGTATTTCACCGTGTAAAAATCTTCATTGCCCGCGGCGTTGCGGCTCGAACCGGTGACGTAAAGATTGCCCGAAGGCTCCAGCGCCATATCGACCGCAAGGTCCGCGCCGCTTGCCGCGCCGTTTTGACGACGCACCCATTGTTGCACGCCGGCGCTGTTGTAATTCACCGTGGCAAAATCATGATTCGTCGCGCCGCCGAAACTATTGCCGGTCACGAACACGTTGCCGGAGCCGTCGACGAGCACACGCTGCGCTTCGTCATCACTTGTGGCCGGGCCGTTATAGCGCGCGGTCCATTGCTTCACGCCCGCGCTGTTATATTTGTGCGTCGCATAATCGCGATTGCCGCCCGCGTTCGTGCTTGAGCCCGTGACGTACGCGTTGCCGCTTTCATCAACCGCCACGTCGTTCGCCACGTCGGTAGCGGCGCCGGGACCATTGTAGCGCGCGTTCCATTGCAGCACGCCGTTGGTGTTATACTTGATGAGAAGATAATCCTCATTGCCCGCGGCGTTGTTGCTATAGCCCGCGACATAGACGTTGCCGTTCGGATCGAGCGCGAGATCGTTCGCCCCGTCGTTCCCATTGGCGCCGCCGTTGAAATTCATCTTCCATTCTTTCGCGCCGCTGTTTTTGTATTTCACCGTGGTGAAATCAAAATTCGCTGCGGCATTGAGGCTATAGCCGGCAACATAAACATTGCCGAAAGCATCGAGCGCCAGCTCATTCGCGCGATCTTCGCCGCTTCCCGCGCCCTTTTCTAAAGCCTGCCATTGTTTGACGCCTGCGCTGTTATATTTCAGCGTGAGAAAATCAATGCCGCCGGCCGCGGTCGTCGCATATCCCGTCACGTAAACATTACCGGAGCCGTCGCACACCAAATCATTGAGGCCGTCGTGTGCATTGGCGTTCCCATTGTGGCGCGCCACCCATTTGCGCGTGCCCGTGCTGTTATATTGAATTGTGACGGCATCCAAGTTTCCGCCCGCGCCCGTGCTCGCGCCCGCAACGTAAACATTGCCGTCGTGATCCACGCCGACTGCGTAAGCGATATCTTTGTCATGGCCAGGACCATCGTAACGTCCGGTCCATTGCTTCACGCCCGCGCTGTTGTATTTGATCACGAGAAAATCCTCATCGCCGGCGGCGTTGAAACTGTAACCCGCGACGTAGGAATTGTCGTGGTCATCGGTTACGATGGCAAACGCCACATCATTGGAATCCGCGGGCGCGTTGAAACGCACGGCCCACTCCAGCGTGGGCGGCGTGATCGCGCCGAATTTGAAGCTGCCGAACGCCGTGCCCCAACGCCCATCTTCCGTTGGATAGCCGCCGAGCACGGTGCCGCGTGTGAGCGCATATTCGTTGAAGATCCAAAAGGTCAAATCATCGGAGGGATCGATCGACATGCCGCTGTAATCTCCCCAACGATTGCGGCTGCCGCCGAATGCGCGATAATAATAATCCTGTCCTTGCCGCAACGCATTAAGCGGCTGCACCACGCCGGGAAGATTGCCCGCAAGCCGCGCAGTGTAATATGCGCCGGGAAAATTTCCCGGGCCGCTCAAAGCGAAGCCGATACCGGCATTGTCGCTCGCATCCACCGCGATGGCCGGATAAAAAGTATGCGCGCCCGGCGTAATCTCCTCGCCGCCAATGTCACCTTGATCTGCGAGCGCCAACGTGGCAAGCGTGGAGGTATTAACTTTTGCCCAATGCGCAGTGACCTGCAGAGCATTCAGGCCGGTCGCAGGAAGAACATGCATTGTCACCCACAGCGCGTTGTTGCGCCACACGGCGTGTAAGGCGCGCCGGTCGCCGGTGTCGATCAAAAAAGCCGAACCGAGTTGCGGCGCATCCGGCAGTGTGCCCACTGCGGTGTGATCCACGTCCCCCATGCTCACGAATTGATGCGAAAAACTCGGCGCAGTGGTGGGCGCGTCCACACGAATGATGCTCAAATACTCGCTCACGCCGTCGGTATAGCCGGAATAGCGCACGAGAAACGTGCCCACACCGGCCGGACCGGCGCCGAACATGTGCGCCGGTTGTGTCGTGGTTGCTGCTACTCCCACCGCGGTGGCAGGATCATGCACCGTGACGGTGGCTGCGCCGCCCGTATAAAAGGGCGTTTTGTGAACGATCCACAAGCGCGCGCCGCCGAACACTGTCGGTGTAAAAGAGAACATGTTGTTGGTGATGTAGATCGCTTCGTCATCAACTGCCAGGCCGGGATAATCCGCCCAACAATCAACGCCGCTAATCGCAATTTTCGCGTTGATGGCATGAAAGTACCACGTGCCGTTCGGGTTGCTGTCGTCTGACACCGCCACCAAGATCCGCGAAGTATTGCTCGCGGCGCCGAAAGCCACGTCCGTCCGCTCCAATGTGATCACCACGAAACGCCCGGCATATTGGTCGTAGATCACTTTGGGATCAAACGTAGCCGTCAACGGCGTGAGGCTGGTGAAGAAGCTGCTGAGCGCGTCGCTCTTTTCATTCACACCGGCTTTCGTGAACCATTCGATGGAGCAATTGGTCACGGAAACCACGTGGCTCGGCCCGGCTGCGCCAATTGGGTCGGGCGGAATAAAATAGCTGCCGTTCAACGTCGCGTTTTCATCGAAGTTGATGCCCTCGATGGTATTGTTGAGCGGCGGCGCATTCGGTTCGGGCTCTTCCAGCCCGGTGCTCGCGTTGCCCTCGCGTGGTATTACATGTTTGATGGTTTGTTGAACTTTGATTTCATCGAGGAAAGAACCCGCAGAACGCTCCGGAATTTCCGAAGTTTTGATTGCTGGGGAAGGTGAAGCAGCGTTTTGCGCTTTGAGAGATAAATTGCACAAAACCGAAAACAGCATTGCGAGCATCACAGCCAGCATCCAACTTTGCGTCCCCGCGGTTGGGTTGTAACGATTCTTCCATGACATGGCGACTTTCTCCTTGCATGAATGTGAGAACCCAGCGTCACTCGCAACCGACCTGGCTGGAGTGCTTGACAAAAGCTAAAAGAACGTGGAGGTGAGTAGAGGTGGAAAGCCTGCACGAAATCTACCCGCAGAGGGAGGGAAGTGCAAAAAACAAAAACGCCGCTTGCTGATGGCTCAACAAGCGGCGTTTCGATTTCCTCATTTGTTTGGCTAATTGGCTCTTTATCTTTTTGGGCTCCTTATTTTGCGAGCACCATCTTTCTCACCAATGCCTGTTTGCCCGCGGTGACTTTGTACAGATAAATTCCGGTTGCCACCGGGCGGCCCGCGGCGTCGCGACCATCCCACAACAAGTTCTGATAGCCAGCTTGCTGCGTGACATTCTCAAGCAACGTGCGCACCGTGCGACCGAGTTGATCGTAAATCACCACGCTCACGTTCGCGGCTTCGGGCAGATTGTAGCGAATGCTCGTTTCGGGATTGAACGGATTCGGGAAGTTTTGCAACACTTCGAACTTCTCCGGCACGAGCGCAATCTCGCCCGCTTGCTTCGCGGCAAAGTGCTCGCTGCCCACGATGAGTTTGAGCTTCTTCTGCACGGGTGCACCGCCAGTGCGGAAAGTGTATTCCGCATTCGTGCGGAGGTTTTGTGCAATGCCCAGCGCTTCGTCAATCACGTACACATTGGAAGAAGCGGGCAACTCGCCGAGAAAGTTGAAGGACACACGCACATTCGCGTGCGTTTGATTCGTGGCCACTTCAAATTCCCAAGCATGCTCTTCGTCGCTGCTCGGACGGAAGTCCGTGGCGAAATGTTCGGCAGGTTGCTGCCATTCCGGCCGCGGGAAAGAGACGGAGACGTATCCGCCAATCACCGGAGGCTCTGCCAGTTCGAGCGCATCATAACCGACTTGTGCATTTGCACGCACACCGGCCCAGTTGAGCTGATCCTGCGCACCGTTGGCCTGCGCGGCAATTTGCACCGCCCACTCTTGCGCTTGCAAAGCGAACGGTTGCGCCGCAGCTTTGCCGATGCGGCCCGGCACGGCCACGGGTTGCACGATCAAACGAATCGGCGTGCCCGGCTGCGTGTTCGGATTGCGCACGACGTAAACCGCATAACCGCGCCACGCATCCATCACATCCGTGAACGTCCATTGATTCTCAAACGACCACAAACTCACGGTGTCTTGATTGGCGTTGATCAAACGCAGCGAGCGTTTATGCACCGGGAAGTTGAAGGGCGTAGCGATCAAATTCCAGCCTTCGAAAAGCGTCAATGTATCTGGGCAAACGGTGCGGCGCGTTGTGCCTGTCCCGCTGTCCAAAACGACATTGGGCTTGCGCGTGATGAGGAAGAAAGCTCGGCCGGGTACGAATGGTCTAGCGCCGGAGCTGTTTGCTTCCCGCCACGTCGGCACTCGCGTCGTGACATTCCAAGCGATAAGATCGAACAAGCGCCATTGTTTGAGGTCGTACGTACCAAGATCGTCTTGCAGCGTGTTGAGCACGTTGTTATTGACGAGGTCGTATGGTATCGAAATCAATTGATAAGCTGTCGAATCCTCTCCCGACACCAACGGAACAGGATTGCCATTGGCGTCTACGCGATAATCGCCCTCGCCGAGCGTGCGCGTGCGGATGGGATACCAATACGTGTCATCCGTTGGCGAGCTTGCAAGAGCGTCTCCGCCGCCATCGTAATCATAGCAAGTCGGACCGTTGGTCGGGCCGTTGCTGACGTTGGGGCCGTTGTACGCCGGCAACACACGATCGCGTGCCGTGGCGCGGAACTCAATGCCGCGGCGCGTTACGCCCGCAATCGGAATAGTGAACTGAAAAGTATCCGTGTTGCCCACGCGGAATGCCGGCAGCGGAGGGGCTTCCGTGCTCGCGCCGCCGAGACGATAATTTACCCACACGGTATCGACGCCGGAATGTGCATCTTGCACCAACAAGCGATCGGTGAAAGCTTGGCCGATCGGCGCAATGTTGTTCGTCAAACTTTTCACGCGTGTCAGCGTTGGCGGGCACATATCGAAACGATAACGTGCCTGCGAATAGTTCTGCGGATTTGCATTGCCCGCGGAATCTGCGACCCAGTAATACAAAGTATCGTCGCCGCACGGCACTGAAGAATTGAAGAATACGTTGAAGCTCGCGTTATTGCCCGAACGCGTCAATGCTGCTTCACCGTCGGGTGCGCCCGTGCTCGTGGGCACGGTATTGAACTTCCAGCGCACGCGCGCGGCGTCTCTTGCGTTGATGGGAAGCGTGAGCGTCAACCCCAAATTTTGATTTGCGCCGAACCATGTCGTATCTGGAATCGTTCGCGTGTTCGGTCCGCCGGGCGCGGTCGGCGCAGTGGTATCCAACTTGAAGCGGAAGGGAACGGCATTGGTATGTCCCGAAATTCCCGCCTTGTCAATCACCCAAAAATAGGCATACCAGTTGGTTTGATAACCCTGAATCTGGAAGAGCTTACTTAGCAGCAGATTCGCGCAGGCTAGCGATTGCGTCGTGTCATTAGCCGCCAACCGGAAACGGCCGCCGTTCAAAGTATCAGCCGCACTAGTTGGCGCAATCGGATTGCGCACAAGCTTCCAACGCACTTCGGCAACGTTGCGGCCGTCTTGCACAGTCCAGCAAATCGGGATGTAATTGGCGTTCGTGTAATAGGGAAAGCCGCCCGGCCAATAACCGCCGCTGACATTCCAATTCACAAAAGCGGGTGCGCCGGTGTAATAATACAACGGCATGTAATAGGCAGAATTGAAACCGGAAATGCCGTTCGTGCCTTCTAACCAAATCCAGAAGTAGTTCCGGCCGGTTGCGACAAAATTCCGCAAAGGAATTCTGAAACAGAGTTGACCGCCGACAGTATCTGGAATTGCGGAGCCGGTGGTGTCCGTGGCGCTTTGCGGCGCAACGAAGGAGGAGAAGATCTTCCAGCGGACAGCGGCAACGCTGCCCACGTTAATCGGCAAACAAATCTCCAGAAAGTCATTGCTGACGTAACCGGTATAACCGCCGTATCGCGTCCAATCAACATTCAATGTGGTGATCGGCGGCGGCGGGCACATATCGAAACGATAACGCGTCAGCGAATAGTTGAGTGGATTCGCGTTGCCCGCGGAATCTGCGACCCAATAATACAAAGAGTCGTCGCCGCACAACGCCGGATCGTTAAACAACACGTTGAAACTGACATTGTCGCCGGAACGCGCCAACAGCGCTTCGCCATCGGGCGCACTGTAGCTCGTGGGCGGCGTTTTGAATTTCCAGCGCACGCGGGCGGCGTCTTTTGCGCCATTCGGCAACGTGAGCGTTAAACCCAGGGTTTGGTTTGGTTGGATCCATGTCAACACCGGAATGGTGCGCGCGGTCGGAGCGCCGGGCGCAACGGGCGCAGTGGTATCCAACTTGAAGCGGAAGGTAACGGCATTGGCATGGCCGGAATTTCCCGCCTTGTCAATCACCCAAAAATAAGCATACCAGTTACCTTGATAACCCTGAATCTGAAAGAGTTTGCTCAACAGCAAATTCGCGCACGCAAGCGATTGCAAAGTGTCATTGAGCGCCAGTGTGAAGCGCCCGCCGTTCAAAGTATCTGCCGCACTAGTTGGCGCAATTGGATTGCGCACGAGCTTCCAACGCACTTCTGCGACGTTGCGGCCGTCCTGCACGGTCCAACAAATCGGAATGAGATTGGCGTTCGTGAAATTGGCAAAGCCGCCCGGCCAATAACCACCGCTGACACTCCAATTCACAAAAGCCGGTGCGCCGCGATAATAATACAACGGGCTATAATAAGCCGAGCCGAAGCCGGAAGCGCCGTTGGCCCTCTCCAGCCAAATCCAAAAATAATTTTGGCCACTGGCGACAATGTTTGCCAAAGGAATCTTGAAGCAGAATCCGCCGCCCACCGTATCTGGAATTGCGGAGCCGGTGTAGTCCTTGGCATTTTGCGGTGCGATATTCGACGTGATAATTTTCCAGCGGACGTAGGCGATATTGGCGATTCGGCTAGGTAGACAAACATAGAGAGTGTCGCCGGAAGCATAGCCGGGATAGCCGCCGAATCGCGTCCAGTCGATGTTCAATGTATCAATGGGTGGCGGCGGTTGATAGACTGTGCCGCTTCCGTTCAAAGGAACGCTGTTTACAACTTGTGGTCCGGAATCGTTCGAAGTGAAAAGCAGATTCGCGTTGTAGGCAATCGCTTCGATCGGTTTGAAAGTGACGCGCACCGTATCGGTATCCGCGGGCGCGATGACGCGCGGCAGATCCAAGGGATTAACCTGAAAAATATTGTTCCACGTCGTCGCGACCTTGTCAATTCGCAAAGTATCGCTCGAGGCCGTCTCCGCAGCCGGAGAATTTATCACCAACACTTGCCGCGTCAACGAATTGCTCACGCCGACCGGTCCAAAGTTGAGAGCCGTGGGCGCAACTACGATGCGCGGACCTTTCGCGCGACCGCGCAACACGACTTCAACCGTGTCTCGTTGATCGCCGAGAGCATTCACGGTGTAAATCACACGCAGGCGCGTTTGGTGCGCTTGCCGGCTTGCGGGTTGATAGCGGAGATAGGCGACCACACTGCCGTCTTTCTTCAAAGTGCTCGGAAGGTCATTGAGCAACGCAAAGTGTGTCGTGCTGAGCACCGTTGCCGAGTTGATCGTGATATTGCCGCAGCCGAGATTCGTCAAGCGCACACTATCGAGCTTGCTCTGGCCAAATTTTACCACGCCGAAGTCGATACTGTCCTTTGCTGCATCAATGCTGCTATTGCGATAAATCGCCAAAGACGCGTTCAAACTATCGCTATAGGTCGAATCCATCGCAACTTTAAACGTGTCTTGCGCGCCGAACACGAGAAAGAAATATTCTCCGTCGGGTTCCGAAGGCACGTTCGGAGAGACCGTAAACGAGCCTTGATACAGGGTATTATTTTCCCAATCGCCGTCCAACGGCAGCGTGAGATTGTAGTTGCCGTTACGGCCATATTTGATTGTCGGCTTCACGGCATTGGACATGGCCTTATCGAACAACAATTCCACGGACACGTAGCCGCCGCTGGAACACAAAATTTTTTGCCCACCGACATTGTAAAACGTTATCTGCGTGAGCGTGGGTTTATCCCCCTCTTGCGCCCAAGCCCCCGCGCTCCCATAAATCAGCACAGCCAATGTGAAAAGTGAAACAAGTCGCTTCATCGAGCAAACCTCTTTTGAAAGTTCAATCCTTGCGAAGATTCCTTATGAAAATTCTGAATGCAAATTTTCGTTATCAAGTTTGCGCTACTTCCCAACTATGTCATGTCACGGAAACGTCGGCGGATTGGGCAGATTGCCGCCCGCGGGCGGCGGGTTGGTGCCATTGTTGTCATCATTTTTCAAGGCCTGGCTGATGAGAAAACCGCCGCCGATCGCGCCGACCGCGACCAACCCAATCACCAACGCCTTGCTGCCGCCGCCTTTTGAAGATTTGCCGAGCTCTGCGGACTCTTTGTAATCGAAAGTGTCGCCGGTCTTGTTTTCCGATACCGATTTTTCCGCCGGCGTTGCCTGATTCATTGTTTCTTCGCCGCCGGAATTTGCCGCTGGGGCCGCAGCGCCGGTCGTGCTGCTTTGCGCCTGCCCGGAAAGCTTGCGCGCGACTGTTGCCATGTGCGCTTGTAACGCCGGATATTCGCCGTCAAAATCCTCATTTACGCTCTCCACCACCTCGCCGCTCTTAACGTGCACGAGTTGCACTTGAATGAAATACATCGGGCCGACTTTGCTGACACCGCCGAAGGCGACCAATTTCGTTCCGGCGGCGCGACCGATTTGTACTGCGCAGTCTTTCGTGCTGCAACCGGCCAGACTCAATCCGCGGCCGGCAAGTGCGCTCTTCAGCGCGGTTTTATCCGCAACTTGAAAAATGCCGACGCGACGCAATTCCTCGCGCAATCGCTCCGACAAATCACTGGCATCCGAAGAAGAAACCCGGCCACTGCCTTCCAATTCCAATACGGCCAGTGAATATTTCGCTCCACCTTCTGCGGCCTCCACACAAGTTTTTGCCGCGGCAACGTCCTGTAATAAAATCGTTGCGCCAAACGCGAGCAACAATTTCCAGGTGATGAGTTTTTTCATAAAACTAGACTCCGAAGGAATGAGATGTGAAACAGCTTGTTTGCGAAGATCCGCGAGACTTGAATTTTTCGCAATATCCGGTTTAAGGCATGAGAGGCGAACCTGCACTTCAGGCCATGTGGTTATACCGGCAATGCAACAAGATTGCGGGAGAAATGTGGGGAAGGAGAGGCGATTTTGTTATGCGGAACGAACGAAAAGAAATTATGCCACACGGTCGACGAGAATCGAATCCGAAATTTCGTGGCCGAGATGGTGGGAGGCGTCGTTCAAACGAATGTGCAGCGGGCCGTTAAACGGAGCTTTGTCGATAACGAGAATTTCGATTTGCGGATAGATGCCGATCTTACCCAAATAGCGCAGCTTCTCCGCGTCGCGATCGGAGACGCGACGCACGATCACCCGTTCGCCCGGATTGGCCTCGGAAAGCGCAAAGCAAGTCAGTTCGGGCAACTTGCCTTCCTTGGTGGGAATGGGCGAGCCATGCGGATCGATGGTGGGCTGGCCTAAAAATTGATCGATCTTTTCTTCAAATTCTTCGGAGATGTAATGCTCCAACTCTTCAGCTTCGTCATGAACTTTATCCCAGCTATAACCCATGGCTTCGGCCAGATAGAGTTCGAGCAGGCGATGGTGCCGAATCACTTCGAGCGCAATTTTTTCGCCGGACTCCGTCAGTGTGACGCCTTGATAAGGCGAATATGCGACCAGCTTCATCTCCGCCAACTTTTTGATCATGCCTGTCACTGAAGCTTGCGCGACTTGTAAACGCTCCGCAATCGCGGAGGTCGAGGCTTTCTTTGCGCTCGAATGCAGGCCGTATATCGTTTTGAGATAATCTTCGATCGCCTGCGTCGTGAGATTTTTTTTCTTCTTCATTGTGGAAACGAGATTTGAACGAGAATCGCGCTGTTTCAGCCGGCGCCATACGCACTTGCAAGTGAAATAAAGTAAAAAGCAGGTCGTGTAAATCCAAGCGAAAATTCGGAAAATTTGTGACGCTTCTCTTGTTGGTGGAGAACATAGCACGGTTACCTCTGCATGGCCCAGAGATTCATCGCATCAGGTTAGGTTTGCTCATTTATGTTCTGAGGCATTGTCCATCCGCCAATGCACAGCTTGACTTTCTTCGGAAAAAACGCAATTATATGGTTGTGGCAACTGCAAAAGATGGTGACATGAAAATGATCATGCAATCACTTTAAAACAAATAAGGATCTGAAATGAACGGAAAAAATCTCATGCGGATCGGCATACTCACAGGCGGCGGCGATTGCCCCGGACTCAATGCTGTGATTCGCGCGGTCGCCAAGCCGGCTATGAACGAATATGGTGCGACGGTTATCGGCATTGAAGATGGTTTTGAAGGCTTGGTGGAGGACCGCATGCACGAGTTGTCGAATCGCGAAGTCTCGGGCATCATCAACCTCGGCGGCACCATCCTTGGCACTTCGAACAAAGGCGACCCATGGCACTATCCCACAGAAGGCCCGGACGGCAAAACCGTGATCGTCGATGCTTCGGCGCGCGCGATCAAAAACTATAAACGCTGGGGGCTTGATGCGATGATCGCGATTGGCGGCGAAGGCACCATGCACATTTCGCACAAACTCGCGCAATACGGCCTTAACATCGTTGGTGTGCCCAAGACGATTGACAACGATCTTGACGGCACGGATGTCACGTTCGGCTATGACAGCGCCGTGGGGGTGGCGACCGAAGCGATCGATCGTTTGCACACGACCGCCTCCTCGCATCATCGCATCATGGTGATCGAAGTGATGGGGCGCTATGCGGGATGGATCGCACTCGGCGCAGGCCTGGCCGGCGGCGCGGATATTATCTTGATTCCCGAGATTTCATTCAATTGGGAAGTGCTCTTCCGCAAAGTCATCGAACGTAGCACGCATGGCAAGCGCTTCAGCATTGTGTGTGTGGCGGAAGGCTGCAAATGCCCGGATGGGAGCGAAGTGGTGCAGGAGCTGGATGAGAAGCGCACGGACGCGAAACGCCTCGGCGGCATTGGGGAGGTGATTGCCGATGAGATTTCACGTGGTACGGAGCTGGAAACACGCGTAACCGTGCTCGGCCATTTGCAGCGCGGCGGCAGCCCGAGTGCGAGCGATCGCATCCTCGCTACGAATTTCGGGGCGCTGGCCGTGCAACTATGTGCCGAAGGGAAATTCGGGCAGATGGTCGCGCTGCAAGGCGACCAATATGTCGGCATGCCGATTTCTGAATGTATCGCAAAATTGAAAACCGTTCCGCGCGAGCATCGCTGGGTGCAAGCCGCGAAGGCCGTGGGCACGAGTTTCGGGGACGAGTAAGTAGCACGCAATTAGCGCAAGGCGAAGGAAGAAGCGTTCGTCCTTCACCTTGCGCTCTTCTCCCCACTGCATTATCTCCCCTGAATGCTCTTCAAATATTTCAAAAATTCCGCATCGGTTTTGAGAAACATCGTGCTGTTGCCTTGCAGCGTGCTGCGATACGAGTCCAGCGTTTGCAAAAAGGAATAGAATTCGGGATCGCGATTGTACGCATCCGCATAAATCTTCGTGGCTTTCGCATCCGCCTCGCCCTTGAGCTTTTGCGCGGTGCGATAGGCCTCGGATTGAATGCGCTGCAATTCCTTCTCACGTTGTCCTTCGATCTTCGCGCGCTCGCCCTGTCCCTCCGAACGATAGCGCTCCGCAATGCGGTTGCGTTCCGAAATCATGCGCTCGTAAACCTTCTTGCGCACTTCTTCGATGTAATCGATGTGGTGCAGCCGCACGTCGACCAACTCGATGCCGTATTGCGGCATGGTCACTTGCGCGCGCTCAAGAATGAGTTTCGTAATCGCTTCGCGGCCGAACTTGATCGGCTCGATGTCCTTGATCGCCACCGTCGCCACCGCGCCCTCGCGCATGCCTTCTTCCACCGTGGTCATTTCACGGTTGCTGTCGCGCACGATTTCGATGAGCGGATGTTTCGAAATCACGTCGCGCGTTACGCCGTCGATGATGTCGTCGAGGCGGCTTTGCGCATTGATCTCGTTGCTCACGGATTGATAGAACTTCAGCGGATCTTTGATGCGCCAGCGCGCAAACGTGCTTACCCAGATGTACTTCTTGTCCTCCGTGGGAATTTGGTTGGCGTCGCCCTGCCATTCCAAAAGGCGCTTGTCAAAGATCGTGACTTTCTGCGTGAACGGCATTTTCGTGTGCAAGCCCGCGCTTTTTATCGGCGCGCCCACGGGCGAACCGAATTGCGTAATGATGGCTTGTTCGGTTTCAGTCAAGGTATAAAATGCGCTGTTGCTCACGAGCAGCAACACAAACGTCGCGAGCGCCAGGAGAATTCGCTTCGCCTTCATTTTTGCTCTCCTTTCAACGCCTGTCCGGACATCTGCAACAGCGGAACGAGGCTTTGCTGCTTTTCATCGATGATGTACAAATCCTTCACTTTGGGCAGAATTTCCAGCATGGTTTCGAGGTACATGCGCCGCCGCGTCACGTCGCGCGCGCGATTATATTCCTGCCAGACCGCGAGAAACTTTTCCGCATCGCCGGAAGCGCGATTGGTGCGATTGATGGCATAGCCTTCGGCCTCGCTGATGATTTGCTGCGCCTCGCCGAGCGCCTGCGGAATGACTTTGTTGTAAGCCTCCAGCGCTTGATTGATGATGCGCTCCTGCTCTTGCTTGGCTTCGTTCACGGCATTGAACGCGGGCTGCACCGGCCCCGGCGGATTCACGTCCTGCAAATTCACGGTGACGACGTCGATGCCGGTTTCATAAATATCCAACATTTCTTGAATCAAATCGCGGCTACTCACCGCGATTTCTTCGCGATTGGCAATGATGACCTCGTCGACGCTGTGATCGCCCACCACCGTGCGCATCGCGGACTCGGAAACGTGGCGCAGCGTCATGGTGATGTTGCGCGCACTGAACAAATACTTCGCGGGATCTTTAATGCGATATTGCACGATCCATTCGACGATGGCGGAATTCAAATCGCCGGTGAGCATGAGCGACTCCTGCGAGAAATCCCCGCCCTCGAAGCGGCTTTGGATACCGGCGGCCGCGGTGCGAAAGCCGAATTCTTCTTTCAACACACGCTGCACCTTGACCTTCGACACGGTTTCGATGCCGAAAGGGATTCTCACGTGCAAACCCGGTTGCGAAGTGCCCACGTACTTGCCGAAGCGTTGAATCACGCCCACTTCATCGGCATCAATCATGTAAATAGACGACAACAGAAACCATAAGAGCAGCACGCCAAGGCCCGCGAAGTAAAGCCATTTCTTTTCGAATCGCGGCAGAGAAATTTCCTGGCGGCCGAACTCCGACATACGAGCCATAAATCCTCCTTCCTGAATTTATTTTTGGTTTGATGACTCATCGCAGCGAGCTAATAAACGCATTGCGCGCGCTTGATGCAAGCGATTCCGTGGCCATCTCAAAACAAATCCCCCGCGTCAGTTTTTGCCCGCGCGGAAGTTGCAACAGCTCGAAGCGCCTGCTCGTGAAAT
>JBBILN010000052.1:0-63956 GCA_037444905.1 bacterium
TGCCAATTTCGGCACGGTTTATTTGGCTGCCGGCGAGTTTGACTTGGCGCTCATTTCCTTGCAGCGCGCAATGCTCCTTTATCGCGAAGTCGGCGACCGCAATGGCGAAGTGATTGTGTTGGGAAATCTCGGTGTGATTTATAAAGAACGCGGCGAAGTGCAACGCGCAATGAGGCTTTATCAAAAACAACGCAACCTCGCGCGCGAGACCGGCAATCTTCGGGGTGAAGGGTCAGCGCATTGGAACATAAGCCAGGTTTTAAGTATCGCTGGCCGCCGCACGGAAGCGATTGCGCATGCCGAATCTGCGCTGAAAATTTTTGAGCGCATCCAATATCCCGAGGCCGCGTTGGTGCGTGAACAGTTGGGGGCATGGCAAAAACAGCGCTAAGAAAATTCCTGTTTGTTGCTTCAAATGCTGTGATAATGCTTTTTATGAAAGCCTGCGCCTCGCCCACAATTAAGCCATTGGCTTATTTCCTCTGCGCCAAATGCTCATGCCTATTCTAAACGGCGCAATGACTCTGATTGCAGAAAAAGACATCTTCCCGGCAATAATAAAATTTGAACACCAAGCTTGACTTGTGCAAACCGATCTCGAGGGCTCGCGAAATTCGACATGCGCAAATCCGGCTTTACTCCATGCTTTAAGGGGCAATTTCGGCTTGCGATTGAGGCGAGCGCGAGCATCTTGCAGACATTTTTGCCCTCAGTATTTCGCGCGAAAGAACCTCTCTTAGAATCTGCCAGACAGATCCCAAGCTTGAATCATCTCGGCGCCAAGGAATTGTAGAGGAGCATCGTATGTTGGGCACGTCGAAGTCCGTTTTGTTTGCCGCCATTTTCTTTGTTGCTGCCGTGAACTCCGTATTGGGACAAGCAGTGATTGACTTGCGAAGCTGGGAACCGTTTCGCAGCGACGGGCGTGTATTTCTATCGTATCGAAACAAAGGGATTTGTAAAAAGTAATGCCTCAGTTACCGGTGGAGTAGCGCAGGCGTCCCCGCCTGCAGACAAGGATGTCTGCGCTACGTTTTCCACCAATAACTGAGGCATTACTGTAAAAACGAGAAAAATGTTGCTCGTCAGATAATGAAAGGCAATGTCGGGCTTGTGCATAACTATCACGGTTGACCGCGAAACCGTAGAGCCCAAGTCCGGCCTTGCTCCGGACTTTACCAAACCTCAAGGTAATCTTATGCAATCAACCAAACACAATGACGGACGCGACGCGAAATGCGTTCGCACGCGTTCAACGACGGCAATGTGGGCCGCGTTGCTCCTCGCAGCAGTGCTCATCTCTTGCAAGAAAGAACCTAAAACAAGCCAAGAGCCTGAAAGAAGCGGCGACGTTTTCAAGGCTGACATTGGCGGCAAGGAATGGCAGGCCGATTCGTTGAGCATCCAATATCCCAAGGAAAACGTGTTAGCCCTCACCGGCGTGCTGCGCAAAAGCCTCTATGAAATCGAGACCTTCTCACTCGTGTTTGCCGAGATCACGGCGCCGGGAGAGTATGAGATGGTAGCGGAGGAAAAGTCAGTATCAGGAAAAGCCGGGGCTGTCTTCTTGAGAATGATGCCGATCGAAGAAGCCGGGATCTACAAATCGGTTTTAGGAACCGTGCACGTCGAGCACGTGAATGCGGCCGGCATTCGCGGAACGTTCGCTGCGCAAATGCAGGCAGACGGCGCTGGGCGAACTCTCGCCGTCGACAACGGCCGATTCGATATCGATTTCGAGGCGATGGTGCGCGAGCAAACCGAGCTGCTCTCCGGCATGTGGAAAGGCTTCGACTATAGCCGCAGTTGGGTCACTTCCAAAGAAGGCGTGCGCGGCGCGGTTTATCACCCCAAGAAGAAGCGGTGGCTGATCAACACAAGTGTGCTGGAGTTTTCTGCGGAGGGCACGTATCAAGCTTTGCACGAAAAGCGGCAGCGTCCGTGGCGCATTGTGCGACCGGGAGTGCTGTCCATGGACGGTATAATGTGCAACGTCATCGTCACGCCCGAGTACCTGCAAATCGCCCAACTCTCCGGCGGCGAAGGGGAAGTTTATACTCGGATTCGCGAGCTGCCGGGTTTGGAATAAATCCGTCACTCGCACTTATTTGGAGTCTTTTATGAAAAGGCTAATCTATCTCACTGTGATACTCGCCTTGCACGTCGCTTCTTCATTCGCGCAAACCAACGGTGAAATCAAAATCGCGTTGCCGCACGAAGTGCCGGATTCTCATTTCGGCAGAGCCGTGGCGGTTTCTGGCCATCGCGCGATCATCGGCGCGATTAACGCAGCACACGTTTTTGAATACGATGGCGCCGCGTGGAAACCGGTCGCGACGCTGCGTGAAAACGAGCAAACACAAAATCTGTATGCCTTTCGCGTGGATATTGACGGCGACTATGCGGTCGTGAGCGGCGCCGAGGCTTACGTGTATCGCTATGACGGCCAAAGATGGATTCAAGCCGCGCGGCTGTCTGCCAAAGAGAAGAGCCAGTTGGTTGCGCTCTCGGGCGTGTGGGCCATTGCCGGCGGCGGCAAAGAAATCTCTTTCTTTCAGCGCAACGGCGAAACGTGGCAGGAAAAGGCGAAGTTCGACCCGGAGGGCCATTCCACTGGAGCAAAAATTGGTGAAGTCGGCTTGAAGATTCTTTTCGGCAAAAGAGCGCGATTGGATCCGGCCAAGTCGTTGCAGGACTTCAGCGCCCTGGCGATTTCCGGTAAGCATGCGATTGCGGGCGTAGCGAAGGATTCCGACAAAGCAGCGCAATCGGGCGCGATCTATTTTTACGAGCTCGCAAACGGCGAATGGAAAAAAGCAAAGCGGGTCAAACCGCCGGAGCCGATTCAAAACGGATTTTTCGGCGCGGCGGTTGACATCGCCGGCGACTATGCCATAGTTGGCGCGGAAGGCAATATGGCCGCTTACATTTACAGGTTCGAGGGCAAAGAATGGCGGCTGCAAAAGGCGTTGAAAGTGAGTGACGTGAGGCGCGAAGACCGATTTGCCAGCGCCGTGGCCATCAACGATAACTTTGCGATCGTAGGCGTGATGGATGATGACAGTCGCAAGGAAGAAGGCGGCGCCGTTTATCTCTTTCAAAGAATGGGCGAGGATTGGATCCAGCAAGACAAATTTTATCCCGGTGATCCTTTTGTGCATGATCGGTTTGGCACGGCGGTTTCATTGTCCGAGCGCGCATTGTTGGTGGGAGCAGCAACAAAATATGCTGGCATCCGGCTAAAAAATGTAGGCGCAGCTTACGCTTACGATCTTGTGGATAAAATGCACGGCGCGGCGCTCACGCATTTTCTGGGGCTCGGCCAATCGCAAAACCTGCGTTTGGCAAACGAGCAGTTTCAATATGCGGCCCAAGCTGGAAGGCCGTTGGCAGCAATGTGGCTCGCCATTCTCCATGCGCGCGGCGAGTGTGATTTCCCCAAAGATGAGGCTCTCGCAAAAAATTATGCAGCACAAGCACTCGCAGAAACGCAGCGTCATGCCGAGAACGGCTCGGTGGAAGCGCAATATTTGCTGGCCGAGGCGATGCTCTGCGGCTTGAGTGAAACCCGCGATAACGCGCGCGGGCTCGAGCTTTTGAACTCCGCGGCGCGGCTCGATTACCTGCCCGCGATCCGCCGGCTGGGCCTGGCGTACTTGCAGGGCGAAGGCGCAAAACGCAATGATGATGAAGCGCTGCAATGGCTGGAGATTGCCGCGAGGAAAAAAGCCGGCGGCATCGTTACGGAAGCGATGCGCTGGCTCGAAAGCGCGGTTGCAAACGGCGATCTTTCGCGCAGCGCGATGCTGGGAGATATCTACGAAGCCGGCGTTCTCGTTGAAAAAAATTCCGCGAAAGCCTATGAGTATTGCCGCCGCGGCGCGTTGGCCAATTATCCGGAAGCGATGCACGGATTCGCGTATTTCTATCACAACGGCGTTCACGTTGAAAAAGATTTGCAGAAAGCGGAAGAGTGGTATCGCCAAGCCGCGGCCCAAGACTATGCACCTGCAATGTCGAGCCTCGGCGACTTGCACGATGAAAGATCGAATTATATCGAGGCGGCTTCATGGTATGAGAAGGGCGCATTGGCGGGAGACGTTTCGTGCATGAATGTCTTGGGGACTTACTATGCGCAAGGCCTCACGGGCGCGCCGAACAGCGCAAAAGCGCTGCGCTGGTTCAAGCAGGCTGCAGACCTTGGCGACGCGGAAGGCATGGCGAGTTTGGGAATGATGTACTTTGAAGGAGTCGCCAACACGCGCGTAGATAAAGCCAAAGGTTTCGAATGGCTCTCGAAAGCCGCGGCGCAGAATTTCGGCCCAGCTTTGACACGCATGGGCAAGCTTTATTATAACGGCGAACACGTGCAGCAGGATTATGGCAAAGCCCGAGAGTTTTTCGAGCGCGCCGGCGGGCAAAACGATACCGAAGCTCTCGTGATGATGGGAAAAATGTATTACCTCGGCCGCGGCATTGAAAGGAACGCAGATATCGCTTACCGCTTGTTTGAGCAAGCGATCAAGAACGGTTATGACGAGCCGCCGGGGGTCATCACGTATTACATGATGGCGAAAATGAAGAACGCCGCGGCGTATAGCAATATCGATGTCCTCGGCTCGGCTTTTAGCGCGGCGCTGGATATCGTGACTGGAAACTTTCAGCGCGGCCTCGCCAAAGGTGCGCAAACACAGGCGAAAATCAATGCAGCCCAAAATAATCCACGCGCCCTGCTCAGGTCTTTGTCGTTACAGGCGCAGCAGCTTGCCGGCGTTGACATCGCTCAAAATCCCGGCGCAGGGTTGAGTCATCTGCGCAATGCCGCTGCGCAAAAGGATGCGGTCGCGCTCAACAACCTCGGCGTGCTCTATTGGAACGGCGATGCCGTCGAGCCGAATATGATCGAGGCCGTCGAGCTGATCGTGCAAGCCGCCGATCGCGGCAACGTGGAAGCCGTGGCCAATCTCGGTTTGCTCTATTTCGACGCGGGCGCGGTAGAATCAAAAAATTATTCCAAAGCACTTGAGCTTTTGCATAAGGCGGCAAAGTCCAAACATGTCGAAGCGATGAATTTGACGGGCCAATGTTATCTCGACGGTCTGGGCGTGAAAAAAGATTATGCGCAAGCGCGCGTATGGTTCAACGAAGCCGCGGCGCTGGGCAATGCCGAGGCGATGAAGAATCTCGGCTACATGTCCGCTACTGGAACCGGTGTAACACAGAGTTATCATGAAGCATACCGCTGGTTCAAAGCCGCTGCAGACCGAGGTAACGCCAAAGCCATGTACAATCTCGCCGTAATGTATAGAACTGGTCGCGGAGTATCTGAGAACCTTCCCGCTGCGGCCGCATGGGCGCGCAAATCCGCGAGCCTGGGAGACGAGAGCGCGGCAGGGATGCTCGTGTGCGATTACTGCGGCAATTCCGGGAGCGTGCGTTGCGATGAGTGCGGCGGCAGCGGCAGGGTGAGAGAAGAAGACCCCGACGGTTTCCCTCGCGAAAGCTCTTGCTACGAATGCAGCGGCTCCGGCAGATTGGTGTGCGGCGCCACGCATTTGAATGAGCAGTGATTGATCCAAAGCTATGTTGAACGCGCAGAACCACAGGTCAAATGGGAAGGTTAAATCGGTTTGTCAAAACTGTGTATCCTCGGTGCATCCATCTTTCTTCTTTCGGCTGGGATTTTTAGGTTGCGTCCGATCGCAAGGAGTACGAGATGAAACAACACCATCGCCAGCCAGCGCATGCGCGGGAGAGGTTCGCGGTCATCAAACGATATTTGACGAGCTCGCTTTCGCAAATTGCATTTTGCCGACAAAAAGGTCTCGCATACTCGAAGTTCAACTACTGGCTCAAGCAATATTGCCTGCGCGAAGCCTTGGCGGCGAAAACGGCCACGCCAGAGAACAAGGACGCGACCGATCACCCTCCCGTCGATTTCATTCCACTTCGCATTACGCCCGCCGAACCCGCTGCGTCTTCTCCCACGTGTGAAAAGGCATTTTCCTCCAATATTGCATGAAATTGCTCTTGTGGGATGACACGGGCTGCGGTTGTTTTCCAACCGTCTCGAACAGGAAACCTTTCAACTGCCCACTCATTTTGCCGAACAAGTTTCTGTAGAATTGCGCTGCGAGGCGTGGCGGACTAATCTCGCATGCTCTGCCCATTTTGTGAGAGCTTGAAGCCTCACTCTAGCAGAATAGCACACATGTATTGCCCAAGAGCGCGATGGGCAAAGCCACTCGTTCTACACTCGGGCAGCGGCCGGAGCTTAAGGCTGCACGCGCGATGGCCGTGTGGCGATTGGCAATCATCTCGCGAGAACAAGATCCTCGCGTGGTGCCGGCAGAAAGGAACGGGCTGTTTGCAGGTTCACACGAGGTCGCGCAAAGCGGACGAGCCGCAACCAAAAAGAAAGCCTTCAGCGGATAGAAACAACCCGACAGATGAAAAGCTCTTATCGGTTGAGTTGTTTCCCGTTGGGAAAATTTTTTGCTTTTAGAGCAACGATTTCACTTTTTAGAGGCTAGTGTATTCTTGCCTTAGTCTTTGAAACTCGCCCCCCTTGTGAGGCGCTGTTCTAATCAATAAATTCACGGATCGCAGCAATGCTTCCTGCTTTTGGCCACGGCAAAGCGACACCACCTCGAACTGTTTGCCTACTTGAAAGATATTCTCCGCGGGGGTAGGATTTGAACCTGCGAGCCCGGCATTATGAGTCCGACAAACGAACGCGATTTTCACGACCAAACCCATGTGCCACAGCGCATCAATAAAGGGCCGGCATGATGGCAGCGTCTCTTTGCTGGTGAAAAAACTCTCCGAGCTACCGCACAAGCGCCATCTTCTTCACGCGCACAAACTCTCCGGCTTGCATGCGATACCAATATACGCCGCTCGCAACGGGCTGACCAAACCGATTGCGCCCGTTCCAAATTGCGGTGTGTCGTCCCGCTGCCACTTGCTCATTATCCACGAGGGTCGCCACTTCCTCCCCGAGCAGGTTATACAGCTTCAACGTCACGCGGGCGCGGCGCGGCAGTTCATATGCTATCGTTGTGGTGGGATTGAAAGGGTTGGGAAAGTTTTGATGCAGAGAAAATTCTTTTGGAGTATGCGCCGCGCGCGCTTCGACTTGCACCGGCTCGCCTTGAAAAAAATCAAACTGCTGCTCCGGCGCAACGACGTGGAGCATGACATTGGTGAGCGCCGCGGATTGGCGCGGGCCAGCACTGTTCGACGCACGATACGTGGAGAAATCGATCCACTCTGCGCGCGCGGCGTTCGCGAAGATCGCGGGCGTGTTGCCAAAGACTTGCGCTCGCATGGCTGTGCCTTGCAGATGCGCGCCCGCGTCGAGCAAAATGCCGTAATGCGCGTCGGTTTTTGCGATGCCCCAAAACAGGCCGCACATGCGGTTTTCATGATAGTCGGCGTTTTGCCATGCGCGCGGCATGATGATCGCCGGCAGCGATTGCAATGCCGAGGTGAGTGTGAGCCGGCCACGATAGGCTGCGGTCGTTGAAAACTCCGTTTGCCCAACGACCATCTCGCCTGCGAACTTTGCATCATCTCCCAAAAACAAAAGCGGAATGTTGCTGTGCCTTTGCGTTTGCAAAGCATATCCCGCCAATGATTGAAAAAGAAAAACGCCGAGGCTGTCCAATTGATTGCCCACGAATACGAAGCCGTCGCATGCCGCGATCTGTTGCGCCAATGTCGCGCTGTTCTTCGTGTTGGTATCAAGCCAAAGCAAGTGGTGCGGCACATTGCGCTGGCTCAAATGCGTGGCGAGCGTTTGCGCCGCGTTTGGTGTCGCAGGCGAAGAGATAATGCCAACGGTGTCCGTGGGCGCGAGCGTCGCTAAAAATTTATTCACACTACCGGCGCTTGCCAGCCAATCCGTGGTTTGATCGCTGCCGTCGATGATAAGCGCGTTCTCGAATGCGACGAACAGCTCCAACGTATATCGCAATGCCGAAGGCGGCACGAACAAAATTTGACCCGTTTGCAAATCAAAGCGAAAGCCTTTGGTCATTTGCGCATAGGCGATATGCGAGAGCGACAACGGCTTCGCCGTTTGCACGCGGTATTGCGTTGACTCCGTCGCGCGCAGCAGAGCAACGACACCCGAGCCGAACACTTCCGCGCTGCCGTCACTCGAAATGCCGAGCGCAGTGCGATCATCCACGCCGAGGCCGTTGACCCAACGCTGCTTCGCGTTGTGATAAACCGCGAGCATGGCGAGCAAACGTCCGAGGCGGCCGCGCTCGTGAAAGTGCGTGTCCACCAGTGTGTTCGGCACGAGGCGGAGAAAATCATCCGTGAGCGTGATGCCGGCATTGAGCGGCGCGCGCAAAGCTTGGCGCGAATCAACCGAGGTCGTGCGCGCATCGAACACGATTTCGCTTAATGCCATCGCGCCCGCGCTCGTGCCGCCGAGGACTGCCCCGCGTTGAAATGCCTGCCGCAAGGCCTGCTCCGCGAGTGTGCCTTTCCATAAAGAGACGTATTGCCATTGATCTCCGCCGCGCAAAAAGAATCCGTCCGCGGCAAGCAGCGCGCGATACGTCGTCGAATCATTCGCCATTGCCCGCGAGTTGATGACGAGGTTCGTCGCGTTCGTTGCGCCGAGAGACTTGAAATAATTTGGAAGAAAAGACGAAGGCGAGCTGTAATCGAGGATGAGAATGTTGCGATTCGGCGCATGCTCCACGAGCCAGCGATACGGCTCGTCGGACCAGTCATTATAATTTTCCGAGCCGCCGCCGACGAGGAGCACGGAACCTTGCGCGAAAGCGAGGCGGCAACAGAGCAGCGTGAGGCTTAAGAGAATTTTAGCAAACATGTGAAACCGGCTTGTGAGAAATGGTGGTCACGGATTACGAACAAAGCAGCAATGAGGGCTCTTCTAGTGCTTGTCTCGATGATGCGACAAATACTCTTCGCCAAGGTATTCATCATGGCGGTGACTCCAATTTGGAATGCCGCTCTTCCAGGCACCAATGAATTTCTCTAATGGATCGTCGGTCGCTTCCGTTTGTTGGAAAATATTTTTCAGCCATTCGAGAACCAAATCTTCCGGCGTTTTCTCGAGCCGCCTCGCGGTTGCGAGCAACGGCTCATAAATTTCACCGGGTAGGTTTAAAACTAAAGTGTGATTCATTTGCGATCCACTCTTCTGTTTGCAGTAACGCTTTAATATGAGTCTTGATCGTTGTAAAAAAAAAAACTTTCCACCGAGCGACACCGAAGTCACCGCGTTTCACCGAAAAAAGCTGGTTCTTCGGCGACGCTCGGTGACTTCTGTGAATTTCGGCGGACAAGCTTTTCTTGTTTAGCTCAGACTCGCTCGGGTAATGGCGTTTAACGCTTATTAACGCAAAACGCCTGAAGGCGTTACTAAGAGCGTGCGTTTCAAAAGTTCAAGCCCACCGCGAAGCGATGCACGTCGGATAAAAGATCGTGGCGCGAATAAGCGTAGTCGAGGGCGAGATTGCCGTTCGTCACGGGCCACGCGAGGCCGAAGCCAAGGCTCACATCTTCGTCATCGTAGTTGTAGCGATAGCCGCCGCGGAGAAACGCGCGCTCGAACAGCGCGACTTCACTGCCGAAATTCACGCGCTCGCTGTTATCATTGGGATGCGTCACGTCCGCGGCGAGCCGCCATGCGAAATCGCCGGAGCGCATGACGTCGAGCGCGAGGCCGACTTGAAAGTGCAGCGGCAAGGGATACGCTTCGGTTTCCAACTTGCCCGGCGCGAGACGATTGCGCGGCAGTCCGGTGTCGGTGTCGAACCTGTATGAAAGATCGCGGCCGTCGAAACGCAAGTCGCCGCCGAAATTGGTGAGGCTCATGCCGATCACGGCATTGTTGAACCACAAGCGATATTGCGTGCCCACATCGAACGCGATGCCCGAGGCGGACTCGTTCCAAATTTTTTGTTGAATGTACTTTGCGGTGAGACCGACGTTGAAACGATCATTGAGCGGGCGCGCGAAACTGAGGCTCATCATCAAATCCTGCGCGTCGAAAAATTCGCCGGTGCCTTCGGGTTCATACTCCGTCGTGACTTCCATGCGATCCATCGAGAGCACGGTGACCGCGGCGCCGAAGCTGCCGAAATCTTTCACGCGCAGCGCATAGGCCGCGGAGTTGAGTTGAATCGAAGCGCGCCACGGCGTGTGCGCGAAATAAACGGATTGATGCGACACACTCGCGATGCCCGCGGGATTCCAAAAGAGCGCGGCGGCATCGTGCGCCATCGCCGCATATGCGCCGCCAAGAGCAGCCGCCTTCGCGCCCACGCCGATTTGCAAGAACTGCGCGCCGGACGTGCCGAGATTCGCATTCTGCGCGAAAGCAAGCGTTGTCGCACAGAGCGCGATACAGATAAAAAGTTTTTTTATCATAAAGCACCTCATGTGTTTTTTCATTCATCACCAGCTTTGAAGAAAAGCTATGACAGAAAAATGAAGCTTGGATTGTGCAAAGCAGTGGAGGCTCAAAAAAACATTTTTCTGCCCTTCATCTTTCTGCCTTCGCTTTAAATCGTTTTGCCGGAAATCGTTTTGCACATCGCTTCATTTAATCACTGCGAAGCGATCCAATTTCTCCGCGCCTTCTGCACGCACGAGATAGAGATAAATGCCCGACGCAATCTCGCGGCCGGATTCGGAGCGCAGGTCCCAACTTTCCACGCCCGTGCCGTTGTCATGGCGCAGCGTCTTCACCAAATCGCCGTCAATCGTGAAGATGTTGATCTCGCACGTGGGCGGGAGATTCGTAAACTTCAACACGCGCAACGGTTCGCGCCGCAATGCGCCAAACTCTTCTTCAAAACGCGAAGCGACCACATACGGATTGGGCACGACGCGAATGCGCTGCAACTCGTTTTTGATCGCGTCCGCGTTCACGCTTGCGGTGCTCACGGAAAATTCAAAGCGATCTTTGTAAGTGATCGGCTGCGGATTTTGCGCGGGCGGCATCAATGCGAAGACCAGGCCGTTGCTCGTCGCATACGGCTTTCCTGCCTCGAAAGCGCGCAACGCGAGCACGGTCTCGCTCCCGCTCAATGCGCGCACGCCGCGGCCGATCCAAATTTCATCGCCTTTCTCCGGCAGAAAATCGAGCGACACGCCGGGCGCGTCGCTGATGATCACGGAGAGCCCCGCAAAATTTATCTCCGCGCCGGAAGCGTATTTCTCATTGCGCAGCAACGTATCGTTCGTGGCGGGATTGATCACATGAAAAGTTGCGGACGTATCAAAGCGCATCACATAACTGTTGCTCGTGGCCGCATTCGCATCCGCGAGCGCGACGCTGATACTCGAAGCCAGATTGCCGCGCTGAATCACAGCATGCGGCGCAAACTCGATGACATAGGTTTTTCCCGCCACGCTGGTTTGATCGCTCGCATTCACCACGATTTGATAGTTCGAATTGCCCGAGCCGGTTTGTCGCGCCGAGGTGGGCAACGGCGGCGTGCGGCCAATCGCATCCTGCCGCGGCGTGGCCGAAGCGATGTTGCTCACTTCCAAATTCGAGCCGCGCGGCGATTCCAAGCTTTCGATATTGGCATCGCCGCGATCATACGCCGTGAGCGAGTACCAATATTCAAAACCGTTCACGACGCTGGTATCGACAAAGCTGTATTGCAAGCCCGTGTCTTTACCGAGGCCGTTCACGCGATCAAACGTTGCGAGCGGCACGGGATCAGGGCCGGCAGTGGGCACGGCGTTGCGATCAATTTGATCCCACGTTGCGCCCTTGTCAAGACTGCGATAGAGACGATAGCCTTCGAAATCAAACTCGTTCGAAAATTTGTCGCGTGTGCGCTCGGAGCGATCATCCCAATACAACGTCACGCGACGATTGCCGGGCACCGCAGTGAGCTTGGGCACATCCGGCGGGCGCGCAACTTCGAAATTGAGATCGACGATATTTTTCGCGATGCGCGTATTCGCAAAAAGCTGTTCGCGATTCGGTCCGGCCACGAGCGCGGTGATGAACGTGAGCGTGTCGCCGACCGCGAGCGAATAGGGACCCGAGCCGGCAACCGCATCGGTGTCATTGCCGCCGGGGTCTTGCGTGGAAAGATCATCGAAGCGAATGTTTGGCGCGTTCGCGCCGGGATGGAAAAATTTTGAGCCCTCCGCGGAGTTGAACAAACTCTGCGTGCTCGCCATGATGCCATATTGCACGGAATCGACGTCGACCAAATCATCATAATAGAACCAGTGCAGATCGGTGACGCCCAACTCTTTGCCGTTTACTTGCGGCGTGCGCAAAAACGCGATGCCCATCTCGCCGGGAATATTGCCGGGCCATTCACTGGTGAAATTATCCGCGTCGTAATCATACATGAGCTGCAGCTCTTTGTTGAAGCCGATCTTCTCGTCCGCCCATTCGGGATCGCCGCCCGACACATTGCCGGCATCGATATCGAGATACATCGCAAAGTAAAGATCGTCGAGTCTTTTCGCGCCTTTGTTCACGATATCGAATTTGAAGAAGATCATATCCGCCGCGAACTTCACGCCGTAGGCATAGCCGGTTTGATGCACCTCCAGGCCGAGAATGCCGCGCGTGTTGTTCGAATCGCTGTACGCGCAATAGCTGTCTTGATCGGAGCGAAAGATGGGATTGCCGCTCGCGTCTTTCACGGGCCAGCCGGTCGCGGGCCAGGTCTCGGGCTTGTCGCTGAACGCGATTTGCGCGAGCGCGGTGTTATGAAAGCCGCCGAGCGCTTCCCATTCTTCATTCGTGGTGAAGCGGCCTTGCACGACATTGTTGGGCACGCCGACCCACGGATTGATGCGAAAGATATAATGCCGTCCGCTGCCAATCGGATATTCGCCCGAAGGGCCTTGGCTCAAACGTCGCGGATAAAGTTTGCCGCGATTTTCAAAGAAGAGGCCGATGTTGCTCTTGTTGTGCGTGCCGCCCGCGCGATCTTTGATGCCCGCGAGGCTTGCGGGTGATTTGAAAAAATCGTCGAGCGTTCCGCGCTCGCGGTCTTGCGCGAACACGAGCAGAGGCAGAGCGGCGCAGAGGAGGGTCAGAATTTTTTTCATGGGCATTCGAGGATAAGTTATTCAGTAACGTCTTTACAATGAAGCAGCACTTAGAATTCCCCCCTTGAGGGGGGTTCGGGGGGTGTTCTTGATTGCGTCGAAACTAATCACAGGCGAAGAAGATTGCTCATGCTACCAACACCCCCCTGGCCCCCCTCAAGGGGGGAATCATTCATCACAGTCTCACCCGCAAGCCCAGCCGCATTCTGCGCGGCGGGCCGTAGTTCGAAGGATCACGAATGTACTCTTCCGAATTGTTGCCCGTGAGTGTTGCATCGGGCAAGCCCGTGTCGGGATAAACAAACAACACGTTTTTAAAATCCGTGAGATTGAGCGCTTCGAGAAACGTCGTGAACTGCACGCCGCCGATCTTCCAATCTTTCCCAACCTCCGCGTCGAGCGAGAACGTCCACGGCATGCGCTCGGAGTTGCGAATCACAAAGCCGACGTCGCGGCCGCCGGGCGTGTAGGGATAGCCGCTGCTGCTGCGCGCGACGAAATTCCAATACGTGTTCGCCAGCGGCGTTGCGCCAAACATGCGCGGGCCTTCGCCGTTATTAAAAGTCACGCTCACATTCGCATTGAGCGAATGCGTCTTGTCGAAATCGAGATAATAGAGCAGCGTCGATTCTTCCGTGCCGGGATATTGCTCCGCTTCCGAAGAGGCGCTGCCCTTCGCTTGCGCATACGTGTAGGTCAAGCCGCCCGCAATGTATTTCGCGCGGCGCAGCGTGAGATCGATTTCAAAACCTTTGATGTTCGCGTAATCTTCATTCACGTACAGCGTGTAGCCCACGAAGCGGCCATCGACGAACGGAAAGAAGTAATGCGTGCCGATGAGGTCGGTCACGTCTTTATAATACGCGGTGAAACTCGCAGCCACGTTCGTCGCGAGTTGATGCGCGAGTCCGACTTCATACGCGACCGTGCGCTGCGCGTTGAGATCGGGCTGGCCAAAGAGCGGCTCGCGCACGTTGAGATCGTATTGACTGTTCTCATATAAAAATTGATAGCCGGGATTTTGAAAAAAGTGGCCGTAAGAAAAATGCAAATTCGTGCGCTCGGTGACGGGATGCGCGATGCCCAAACGCGGACTCACTTGCCACTTCGCTTCGGAGGCGACAGTCGCCGTGGGCCGCAGCGGATCGTTGCGAAACGGCGCGCGTTGATCCGCATAATCAAAACGCAAGCCCGCATTCACGACAAGCGAGGCGAACTCCATCTTGTCTTGCACATATGCCGCGGCCTCAACCGGCTCGCGCTTGTAGTCGTTGAGGTAAGGAAAATTGCGTTTGGGATCGAAGATGTTGTACAAATCCAAATCATGGCGTTTGAAATCGAAGCCGGTTTTCACTTCGTGCTGATTGTCGAATTGCCAAACCAGATCGGCCTTCGCGTTGAATGTCTTCGTGCGGCTATCGACATATTCTACGGGATGCGCTTTGGAATAAAATTCAAAGCCGTTGCCGAGATTGGAAAGATACACGCGCTCCGCGGTGGGAAGATAATCCGCAGGCGGGAGAAAATTTTCGTTCTCATCCAAAATGCCGAGGCGATAGCGTTGCTCGAAGTATGAAAGTTTGAGATCGTAAAACGCGGATTTGGAGAGCACGTGTTTGAACGCCAGCGTGGTTTGATTGCTGCGCGTGCGCGATTGATAGTATTGTTCGGGAATGTATTGCCACGAGTGGCTGTAATTCTGCCGCTCGCCGTCGGCGAAACGATAACTCACTGAGGCTTTCAGCGCGGGAGAAATTTTATACGTCAGCTTGCCGAGCGTGGAGAGATCGTGATTATAACCGAACGGCAACCAACTGCCGCGGCGATCACGCTCGCCCGTGAGCAGATAACTGAGATTGCGCATGAGCGGGCCGCTGATCGTTGCAATCGCGCGATTCTCATCATAGCCTTTGAATGGACTCGCAAACTCGCTCGTGCGGCCATCGAGCTTCGCAGAAAATTTTTCCGAGCCTTCGCGCGTCACGATATTCACCACGCCGGAAAGCGCATCGCCATACTCCGCGCTGAACGTGCCCGTGAGAAATTCGAGTTGCTCAATCGCATCGTTGTGCAAGCGCGTGCCCAAGCCGCCAAAGAGCGGGTCTTCGACATACACGCCGTCCACGAGATACGCGACTTCATTGCTGCGGCCGCCGCGAATGTGAATGGTGTTGCCCTCGCCCACCACGCCCGCGCGCAGTTGCAACACTTCCACGAAATCGCGCACGGGCAAAGCTTGAATCTCTTCACGGCTCACCACATTGACGGTACTCGTCGCATCTTTACTCACCAACGGGCGTTCGGCAACAACCGTGACTTCTTCGCCTTCAACCGTGGTTTGCGCTAGTTCGATGTTCAAGCTCGTGGTTTGATTCACCGCGACTTGCACGTTTGCAATCGACACCGTGCCGTAGCCGATGTAGCTCACTCTCACTTTGAACGTGCCGGGCGGCACGTTGAGAATGATGAACGCGCCGTTGCGATCCGCGGCCGCGCCGAGCGTCGTGCCTTCAAGCTGCACACTCGCGCCGGGCAATGCTTCGCGCGTGGCTTTATCAAGCACGCGCCCCGAAATTTTTCCGGTCGTGCCCGCACGCGCCGTCGTTGCGAAGAGCATGAAAGCGGCGAGGAAAATGAAGGAGAGTTTTTTCATGAAGAGGACTCCATGCTATTACACCGTTGAAAGTTTGATTCACGCTGGCTCCTCCACATTGTCATTCTGTAAGAAACTTCCCTCGCACTTGGAACACTATTCATATTAGATTAAGTCGCGAGCACGAGGGAAGGTTCTTCCAGAATGACAACGTGTGAGGGTTCGTTTTACTTATTGCTACCACATCTGCTTCGGCATCTCACTTGTTTTGTACAAGTGCGCCATGTTCATGTGCCGCGCGCCGTTCGCATCCGCGATCGCGAACTTGGCCCAATCGCCATACTCCGCCGGCGGTTGATACATCGAGGCTGCGCCGAAGCGCCCGTCTTTCGTGAGCGCGTAAAATTGCAGATCAAAACGCGGCCGGCCTTTTTCATCCAACAAACGATCTTCCGACATTTCCACCGCGCGTTGCAAGGCGCGCAAACAAGCCTCTTCCGGCGCAACGCCTTGCCGCATCAACTCGACCGTTAAAAACGCGCCGCACGCTTTGATGTTCGATTCGCCGCGACCGGTGGAACCGGCAGCGCCGACGCGATTGTCGCAGTATTGCCCTGCGCCGATGATCGGACTATCGCCCAAGCGACCATCCAATTTCCACGACAGGCCGCTTGTCGTCGTCACTGAGCCGAGATTGCCGTTCGCATCCAACGCGCAGAGATTGATCGTGCCGTGCGTCCATTTGATGCGCACGTCTTCATCATGATCGAGCCAATTATCCGTCTTGTGCAAACGCGCTTTCCAACGCAGCCAATCTTGCCGGCTCTTTTCCGTGAGCAGATTTTGTTCTTTGAAGCCCATCGCCAGCGCGAACTTCTTTGCGCCCGCGCCGACGAGCAACACATGATTGGTGTAATCCAACACCGCTTTGGCAACGAGCGAAGGCGTGGCAATGCCTTCGAGACAGCCGACCGCGCCCGCACGACGCGTTGCGCCGTGCATGCACGACGCATCGAGTTGCACCACGCCCTCTTCATTCGGCAAGCCGCCGAGACCCACGGATTGATCGTTCGGATCCAACTCCACAAGATTGACGCCCGCGATCGCGGCATCAAGCGGGTCTTCATTTTTTTCCGTCATCAATTGATATGCGCGCGCCACGGCTTTGAGGCCGTTGCCCGAAGAAACCGCAATCGGTCCGCGTGCAGGTTTAGTTTGCAAAATGGCGGAGCCGTTTTCCGCGGAGGCCAATTGCGGCAGCGCCGCGTTCGCAGCCGTGGCCGCGGAGAGTGCGAGAAATTCGCGTCGTGTGAGGGACATGGGAGGCTGGGAGTCATGGTTAGAAGCGAAAGCATTGCAAATTCAAAATTGAAAATTTGCAATTGAAAATTTTCAATGCCGTTGATTTTGTTTTATTGCAAGATCATGCGCCGTGCTCATCTGCACTTGCACCCGTAGTAACGTCTTAATGAAGTTTGACGATCAAAATCGGTAATCGCCAACTTCAACTCATCCCCTCAATCCCCTTCTTTTGAAAAGAGAAGGGGAAGTTCAAGGTTTCAAACCTGCGCTCCCCCTTCTCTTCCCAAGAGAAGGGGGCCGGGGGGATGAGTTCGGATGGAAAACTTCATTTCCGAACTTGATCGTCAAAACTCATTAGACGTCGTATGTGAATCAACGGCGGATGCCTGAAGGCATTACTACGAATGCTCCACATACTCGCCGATCTTTTGCAGAATGCGCGAAGACTCGGTGAAAGTTTTTTCGACCTGGCGTTTGTTGAGCAACGCGATCTCCGTGACCAACGCATTGAGCACGACGGAGATGGCCGAAATCGAATTGGTGTAGAGCATGTTTTGCGTGCGCACCGCGAGCACTTTGTTCGCGTGAAACGTGATCGGCGAACTGAGTTTATCGGTGAGCGCGATCACTTGCAAGCCGCGTTCTTGCGCATATGCCGCGGCCTCAATCGTCTCGCGCGAATAGGGCGGAAACGAAAAGCCGACCACGAGGTCGTTCTCCCGCGCGGGCAGCAATTGCTCCACAAAGCGCATCCTCGTGCTCGAAAGCGCGCGGGCGTCGAGCGCGACTTGGTTCAACTCATACGCGAGCACTTCCGCGAGCAAAGAAGAAATGCCGAGGCCGATGGTGTAAATGCGCTCCGCGCCGACGAGCATTTGCACCACCTCGTTGAAAATTTTTCGATCCAAATGCTGCAAAGTTTGGTTAATGTTGCGCACTTCGTGTTCGGCCACGAGCGTGAGCGCTTCTTCCGGCTCATGTTGCGCGAGCGCGAGTCGCACGCGATCTGCGGGCGCGAGATTCGCCTGCAACAGTTCAAGCACTTCGCTGCGCAATTCCGTGAAGCCCTCATAGCCCAGGCTCTGCGCGAAACGCACCACCGTGGCTTTGCTCACGGCCAACGCTTCCGCCATCGCATCGGTCGAAAGAAAAGTGAAATCGTTCGGCTGATGATGGAGAAAATAGTCCGCCACTTTTTTTTGATGCAACGGAAGGCTTTGATAGAGCCGCAAAATTTTTCCCTTCAGCGTCTCTTTCGCGCGCGTTTTTTTCGCAGGAGCAGGGTTGGTCATGATTGATCGCCGTTGCAATCAAAGCGAAGGCTGCCCACGAAGCATGCGAAAAGCTTCTTTCGTATATTTCGTGGGCACGAGATTAAATTGCGCATAAAAATTTATTGCATGAGCACCATCTTGCGCGTGGCCGTGAAGTTGTTCGTGCGCAGCGTGTAGAAATAGATGCCGCTCGTCAAGCCCGAAGCGTCGAACGTGAAAGCATGCGTGCCCGCGTTCATGGTGCGATCCACCAGCGTGCGCACTTCGCGGCCCATCGCGTCATAAATTTTCAAACTCACGTGGCCGCGTTGCGCCAAATCGAATTTGATTTCGGTCGAGGGATTGAAGGGGTTGGGATAGTTTTGCTGCAGCGCGAAGCTTGCCGGCGCCTCGCTCTCGCGTTCGGCAACGGATACCGGAAAGCGCTCGCGATAGCGCGTTTCCGCGTCTTTGATCGCCTGAATCATGCCGGCTTCGCTCACGTCGTAGGCCAGCGCATAATAGAATGCTGCGGAAGAATCGTTGGGCGCAACGGTAATTTGCGAGGCATTGATATGAATCATGGCGCGCGTGCCCGTGGGCGAATCCACGCTCGCGTCAAAGCCGGTGTAGTTCGCGGCATTAAAACGAACGCTGTCCGGTTGCGTTTCCGCGAACGTGCCGCTGACATAAAACGCCGTGCCCGCGCTCAAACGCACGCCGGTCGCCGCCCCGCTCAAAAATTTTCCGCCCATGAAGTGCGCGAGCGTTCCGCGAAAATAATACGCAATGTTTTCCGTTGCCGACCAGCGCAGTTTGTGATCGTTGTAGCTTTGATCGATGCGCGGATACAGCTCGAAAGACGCTTTGCCCGAAACGGGTGAAGCGCCGGTGTTCTTCAGGCGATACGCCACGACCACGCCTTTCAAATCTTTCCAAATGTACACGGTCATCACGTGTTGCAGTGTGGAGCCGGCAGGCGAAGTTCCCTCGGTGCCCTGCGCCGGACTAATGACGTGACGCAAGACGTAATCCGCTTTGCGCGCGGCCGAAGTCGAATCCACCGTCGGCGGCCCAATAACCGTGGAAGAATCGTCAAAGTTATAGACGTTCTCTTTTTCAACGGCAAGATTGAGATGGGCCCAACGATTCATGCCGCGATTCGTGGTCGGACTGGAAAGCACCAGGCGGCCGCCGGAAGAAATAAAAACGTCGCTGTTCGCGGTGATGATATTAATATCATCTTGCGCTCCGGCGGTTGCGGCCAAACTCGCGAGCACGGTGAAGAGAACGATAGCAAATCTTTTCATAAAGCCTCCGTCGTGAATGTGAGTTGGAGAATGTGTGAACTAATGCGGTCCCCAGCCGAAGAGCACGGGAATCGCGATGAGAATGAACGCGAGAATGAAATACAAAGCCTCAAGCGGCAGCATCCAGCGCAGCCATTTTTCAAACGGAATCTTCGCAATGCCGAGCACGCCCATGGTCGCGCCGGAAGTGGGAATGATCATGTTGTCAAAGCCCGCGCCGAGTTGATAAACGAGCACCGCGGTTTGCCGCGAGAATCCGAGCAAGTCGCTCAGCGGCGCCATGATGGGCATGGTCAACGCGGCTTGCGCGCTGGTTGAAGAAACAAAGAAGTGAATGCACGATTGCACGAGGAACATGAAGTACGCCGAGGCGAGCGGATGCGCTTGCTGCGCCCACGTGGAAAGGCTCGCGAGAATCGTGTCAATGATTTTCCCGTCCGTGGCGACGATGAGGATGCCGCGCGAGAACGCGACCATCAAGCCCGCGGTCATCATGTCTTTCGCGCCGCTCACGAACGCCTCGGCGATTTGGCTCACGCGCATGCGCGCCGCGAGACCGGCGATCATGCCCATGAAGAGAAAGAGCGCGTTGATCTCCGTGATGTACCACTCGTATTTGATCGCGCCAAAAATGAGCGCCACGAAACTGAGCAGCACGCATGCGATCACGAATTGGCGCGGTTTGGAAAAATCTGAAAGAGTGTGCCGTTGCTGCGCGGTTGTTTCTCTGGTTTGATCAAGCTCGTAAACCAAACTCGCTTGCGGATTGCGCCGCACTTTTTGCGCATAACGCATGAGAAAAAAAATCGTGAGGCCGGTGACGACGACCCAAACGATCAAGCGATATTCCAAGCCCGAGAACGGCGGCAACTCGGCAATGCCTTGGGCGATGCCGACATTAAACGGATTGATAAACGCCGCGGCCACGCCCGCGCCCGAGCCCACGAGCGGAATCGCCACGCCGATAAGCGAGTCATAACCCAACGCGCGCGCGAACGGAATAAAGATGAGCACGAACGCGACGACTTCTTCGCTCATGCCAAACGTCGCGCCGCAGAGCGAGAAGATCGTGGTGAGCAGTGGAATGGTCAACGTGCGCAATGCGGGTGTGGTTTCCACTTTGCGCATAAAGGCTTTGATCGCAGCATCGACGGCGCCCGTGGCGTTGACGATGCCGAACGCACCGCCGACAATGAAGATGCACGCGACCACGCTCGCGGCATTGACGAATCCGCGCGAGGGCGCGCTCAACAATGCGGCAATGCCCTGCGGCTGCGCCTCGACGCGATGGTACGTGTCGGGCACGACCATCGTGCGCCCCTCTTTTTCGACGCGCTCAAACTCGCCCGCAGGCACGAGCCACGTGAGCACGGCCATAAACGCGATGATGCCGAACACGAGCACGAGCGAATGCGGGAGCTTGATTTTCGTCATGAGCGCAAGGGTTCTTTCATGAACAGAAAAGCGGCAAGCAAAACTATTATTGGCAAGACGATTTTAAAAACGGCTCTGCTGCATGAATACGTCAACGCCAAACTCGGCTTGAGTCGTCTCCATGGCTTTATGGCAAAAGCTTAAGGCAGAAAAATGTGGGACTGAAAAACAAAGCCTGGTTTCAGACGAGAGAAATTGCTGTCAACACTCGAAAAAGAATAAAGAACATTTTTCTGTCCTTCCTCTTTCTGTCTTCTAAATGCTTTTAAAATGAGTTGCGCTTATTCTTTTGCGGCGTGCATGCGTTTGACTTTGCGGCTGCGCAGATCGTAAATCGCGCCGCGCCGCAGAACATGCACGCGCACGTCGTTGGCGTGCAACGCATACTCACCAGGCGTGCGCGATACCTGCGCGCGCGTTGCATCAAACACGAGCACGGCGCTCACGCCGAGCACTTCGAATGTTTGATTCGGCTTCACCCAAATCGCCGTGCCTTCGTCAATGCCAATGCCGACGAGTTGCGGATGCTCGAACACGACACTGAGCAAGCGATGCATGCGCCGGCGGCGTACGAAGTGCTGATCGACGATCGCGTTTTTCATAAACCCCAAGCCCGGTGTCGTGACGACGTTCTCTGCTTCAATCGTATTAAATGAAGAGTCGCCCACAGGGCGGCGCAAATCGCCGGTGATCATGACTTCGCTCATAATCGCCGCGCCCGCGCTCGTGCCGCCGATCACCGCGCCGTTGTGATAAAGCTCGTGCAAGCGCGCTTCCACTTTCGAGCCTTTGAGCGCGGCCGTGACGCGGCTTTGATCGCCGCCGGAAAAATACACGCCGGTCACGCCTTGCAAGAGTTGCAGCACGGAATCCATATCCGCATGCTCGCGTTTGAGATGCATCGCGCGCACCTCGGTCACGCCGAGTTGCTTGATCTCTGTGACCAATTCCGGCCCGACTTCTTGCGGATAACTTGTGGCCATGGTGAAAACGATCATCTTTGCGCGCTCGCCGCCCGCG
Organism: bacterium; assembly: GCA_037444905.1. GTDB lineage: Bacteria > Zhuqueibacterota > Zhuqueibacteria > Zhuqueibacterales > Zhuqueibacteraceae > JABWAN01. Next base: position 21,993 of record JBBILN010000052.1, read on the forward strand.
AGGCGCACGATGGTTTTCATCAACTCATCCCCGCGCTCGCCGCCGCCGATGATGACGAGATGGCCTTTGGGCTGGGCGAAAGCGCTGAGGGCGAAGAGCAGAGGGCAGAGGGAAATGAAAGCGCGTCGCGGCATGGATCAATCCGGTTGGATAAGCGCGAATGCAATTTCAGCGGACTTGACGAGGTCTTCGAGCAACACAAACTCTTCAAACGTGTGCGGCTTCTGCGCGCCGATGCCGATATTCACCGTGGGAATGCCTTTCGCGTTCCAGGCGTTCGCATCGCTGCCGCCCATGTAACGAATCGGCTCGGGCGTTAATCCCACCGCGACGAGCGCTTGTTCCAACGCAACCACCGCGGGCGAATCGGGCGCGAGCACATAGGGCGCGAAATCGCTTTGGCTGGTGAATTCGAAACGGCCGTGCGGCGCGACGGCCTCGGCAATGTTTCTCTCGATCAAAGCGAGATGCTGTTGCAAGCGTTGCGGAGAGAACGAGCGCGCTTCGCCTTCAAGCGTGACGAGGTCGGGTACGACATTGGTCGGGCCGCCGCCGAAAATTTTTCCGAAATTGGCGGTCGTGTCGGCATCAATGCGGCCCGTGGGAATGCGCGCCAAGGCTTTGCTCGCCAACGCGATGGCATTCACGCCGTGCTCGGGCGCGACGCCGGCATGCGCGGCTTTGCCGAAAAATTTTGCTTGAAATGTCGCGGCGCCGGCGCACTCGCGGATGTAAACGCCGGGCCGGCGCGAGCAATCAAACACGAAGCCGCTGCGAATGTTGTACTCCGCGAGTTCGAGGCAATTCGCGCCGAGCATGCCGATCTCTTCGGCGACCGTGAAGACGACCAAAAAATTTTTATGCGCAAATCGTTTTTGCGCAAGCGTGAGCAGCAGATGAACGAGCACGGTTACGCCGAGGCGATTGTCCGCGCCGAGAATCGTGTCGCCCGCGGAGCAAATCCGCGTTGCGTCGATTCGTGGCCGCAAACCGGCCGTGGGTTGCACCGTATCAAGATGCGCCGAAAGCGCGATGGCCGGCGCGTGAGGATCGTAGTCGGAAGGAAGGCAAATGAGATTGCCGGAATTGCCGTTCAGTTTGCGGCCGGCGTGATCTTCGCGCACGCTCAGGCCGGCTGCGCGCAACAGCGCATGCACTTCATCTGCCATCGCCCTTTCCGCCAGCGCGACGGCGTTGATTTGAACGAGGCGCACGAATAGTTCCTGCAAACGCGCGGGAGAGAGCGAAGGAAGCGCCATGGCAATAACGAGTTCTCTGCCAAATCGTGATGAAATTTTTGTTTCAGCCAAGTTAATTCATTCCGGCCGCGATGTCAAGACGAAATTTCCCAAAGCGGCAGCGCCTCAGTTGCGGGGAGAGTAGCGCAGGCCTCCGCGCCTGCAGACAAGATGTTTGCGCTACGTTCTCCGCCAATGACTGAGGCATTACCCCAGAGCGCTTTTCCCCGAGGCGAAGATGACCGTGCGCTTGCGCTTTAAGCGGCCTCATGCCCCGCGCCTTTGAACCCACCGTCTCGAGCACATGCGGATGGCGCTGCCCGGCTTTCCTGCCATGGCGTTCCTGCTTGCTCCACTTCGGCGCGGAGGGTTCTTCCCATACTTTGCGCGCACGCCGGCAAACGGAAAAATTTATTGTGAGAGTATTCTCGAATCTCTATCTTGCGCGCGTTGACGTTTTGCGACGAGCCTTTTTCAGAAGCGGAACCCACACCCAAACGGTCTTTTCACGCTGATCCACTAAAAAAATATATGGCAATCACGGGCGCCTTCCATCCATGGCTGGTGTCCGTCGCGCAAACTTATTTAGGATGCGCCCTCAATATAACTTGGCCTTAATCTATCCGTTGCGCATAAAAAGTTACAGCGGATTTCAGACAAGCTGAAAGCCGCAGCCCTTCGGGCAGCGCACGGATCAAAAACACACGCGGAAAAGCCAGAGGCTTTTTCCGTGAGCGTTTTTGATCTGTGTGAGTGATCACGAAAGGTGTGAGCAACACACGGATCAAAAGCACACACTGAAAAAACCGAAGCTTTTCCCGCGTGTGTTGTTGATCTGTATGTGACCCCAAAACTTTTAGAATTTTATCCTAACTTCGTGCGCCTAATCCGCATAATCAGCATAGACTCGTTTCGGAACAAACTCAAACGAAAAGCGGCTTCATGATCACCGGTGAAATCAAAAATCAAATCGACCGCATCTGGGATGCGTTTTGGTCCGGCGGCATTTCCAATCCCCTCGAAGTGATCGAGCAAATCACCTATCTCCTCTTTCTGCGGCGGCTCGACGACCTCCACACGCTCGAAGAAAACAAATCCACCAAACTGAAAAAGCCGATGGAGCGCCGCGTTTTTCCCACGGGCAAAGACGCGAAGAAACGATCCTACGAAGACTTTCGTTGGTCGCGCTTCAAACATTTTGCGCCGGCGGAGATGTTTACCGTGGTCTCTGAGCACGTCTTTCCGTGGCTGCGCACGCTCGGCGGCGAAGATTCCACTTACGCGCATCACATGAAGGACGCGCGCTTCACTATTCCCACGCCGGCGTTGCTTTCCAAAGTCGTGGACTTGCTCGACAACGTGCCCATGGCCGACCGCGATACCAAAGGCGATCTTTACGAATACATGCTGGCGAAGATTGCCACGGCCGGACAGAACGGCCAGTTCCGCACGCCGCGCCACATCATCCGCCTGATGGTGGAGATGACCGCGCCGCAGCCCACGGATCTGGTTTGCGATCCCGCGAGCGGCACCTGCGGCTTTCTCGTGGCCGTGGGAGAGTATTTGCGCGAGCGCCACCCGCAGATTTTGCACGATGCCAAGCTCAAGAAGCATTTTCACCAGCGCATGTTTCATGGGTTTGATTTCGACAATACGATGTTGCGCATTGGCAGCATGAACATGTTGCTGCACGGCGTGGAAAATCCCGATATCCGCTATCGCGACTCGCTGGCGCAGGATCATGCCGGCGACGAAGAGGCGTACACGCTCGTGCTTGCCAATCCGCCGTTTGCCGGCAGTTTAGATTATGAGAACACTGCCAAAGACCTGCTGCAAATCGTGAAGACGAAAAAGACCGAGTTGCTCTTTCTCGCGCTGTTCTTGCGCTTGCTCAAGCCCGGTGGCCGCGCCGCGGTGATCGTGCCCGACGGCGTGTTGTTCGGTTCCAGCAATGCCCACAAACAATTGCGCCGCATGTTGGTGGAAGAGCAGAAGCTCGACGCCGTGATCTCGCTGCCCGGCGGTGTGTTCAAACCTTATGCAGGTGTTTCGACCGCGATCTTGCTTTTTACCAAAACCAACAGCGGCGGCACGGATTATGTGTGGTTTTACGATGTGGAGGCCGACGGTTGGAGCCTTGACGACAAGCGCACGGCTTTGTTGAGTGAAGACAAGCTCGGCCCGATCCCGCGCGCTGCGTTGACCGCAGAAGAACATGCGAAGAACAATCTGCCCGACGTGCTCGCGCGCTGGCGCCAGCGTGATGGCAAAGAACGCGAACGCCCCCGCACCGCGCAGAGCTTCTGTGTGGCCAAGGCCGACATTGCCAGCCAGGGCTATGACCTGAGTCTCAACCGCTACAAAGAAGTGATTCATGAAGAAGTGGAGCACCGTTCGCCGCAAGAAATTCTCGCCGGTCTCGCAAAGTTAGAGGTGGAGATTAAGCAAGGGATGAAGGAATTGGAGGGGATGTTGAAATGAGTGATTGGAAAATGGCCATACTCGGCGATCTCGTTGATCCCATCGAAAATTGGAATCCTATATTGTCAGTTTCAAGCGATGTCTTTCAATACATCGATCTCAGCGCAATTGATCAAGATACAAAACTAATTTTGGGAGCGCGTGAAGTTATGTGTAGTGAGGCACCAAGCCGCGCTAGACAACTTGTGGCGCAAGGTGATATTTTGGTTTCGACTGTTCGCCCCAATCTCAATGGTGTTGCTCGCGTTCCTGCGTATTTGGACGGAGCAACCGCTTCGACCGGATTTTGTGTTTTACGCCCTAGATCAGAATTGCTATATGGCAGCTATCTGTTCCATTGGGTCAAGACCCCAACCTTCGTGGCCGACATGGTGAATAAAGCCACCGGCGCGAGCTATCCTGCCGTTTCTGATCGCATCATTTTTGAATCGCGAATCCCCCTTCCTCCCTTGCCGGAGCAGCGGCGGATTGCGGAGGTGCTGGATCGGGCGGAGGCGTTGCGGGCCAAGCGCCGAGCCACCCTCGCCCAACTCGATACGCTCACGCAAGCTATTTTTCTCGACATGTTCGGTGATCCGGTGCTGAACACCAGAGCGTGGCCGATCAATAAACTCAGTGAAGTCGGTCGGCTTGATCGTGGAATGTCGAAACACCGGCCACGCAACGCACCCGAATTGTTGGGTGGACCATATCCACTCGTGCAAACTGGCGATATTGCAAACTGCGAAGGTTATGTTCGCAATCACATCAGTACTTACTCAGAAATCGGATTGCGACAAAGTAAGATTTGGCCTGCGGGAACGCTCTGTATTACAATTGCTGCCAACATCGCAAAAACGGGGATTTTGACTTTTGATGCATGCTTCCCTGATAGTGTTGTTGGCTTCCGCGCCGACGAACCATCGACCGTAGAATTTGTACGGAGTTGGTTGTCTTTTCTTCAGAAAAGGCTCGAAGATTCAGCGCCAGAATCTGCCCAGAAGAACATCAATTTGGCGATTCTTCGCGATCTCAGGGTGCCACTTCCACCGCTCGAATTGCAGCGTGAATTCGCCCGACGCGTCGCCGCCGTCGAGAAACTAAAAACCGCCCATCGCGCCTCGTTGGCAGAGTTGGATGCGCTGTTCGCCGCGCTGCAGCACCGCGCGTTTCGAGGAGAGCTATGAGATGAAATGGAAAGTTATTCCAATTTCAGCAAAAGGGAGATCAGATTCATGAAAGAAAAAGCCACTGGTCCTGAAACGCGCGTGGCGGTTTTTCAGAAGCGTGAAATCCGCCGCACGTTGCACAACAACGAATGGTGGTTTGTCATCACCGACATCATCTCGGCCTTGACGGATTCAGTTGACCCGCAAGGCTACCTCAAGGACATGCGGCGCCGCGACCCCGAACTTTCCAAAGGGTGGGGGCAATTTGCCACCCCCCTTTCGATCCAAACCGCCGGCGGCCCGCAAAAGCTCAATTGCGCCAACACCGAAGGAATCTTTCGCATCATCCAAGCCATTCCCTCACCTAAAGCCGAGCCGCTCAAACGTTGGCTGGCGCGGGTCGGCAAAGAACGGATCGATGAGATCGAGAACCCCGAATTGGCCATGGCGCGCATGCAGGAGTTGTATGAAAAGAAAGGCTATCCCAAAGAATGGATCGACAAGCGTCTGCGCGGCATCGCGGTGCGGCAGGATTTGACCGATGAATGGAAGAATCGCGGCGCGCAGAGCAGTTTGGAATTCGCCATTCTAACCAACGAAATTATGCAGGGCGCCTTTGATCTGAAGGTGGAAGAATACAAGGAAGTGAAAGGCCTGCAACGCGAAAACCTGCGCGATCACATGACGGACATTGAGTTGATTCTGACCATGCTGGCCGAGGCTACCACCACGAAACTGCACCGTGATCGCGATAGCAAAGGGTTTGTGCCGCTCAAAAAAGATGCACAAGACGGCGGCGCAGTGGCGGGAAGAACGAGGAAAGATATTGAAGCGCAAACGGGCAAGCCGGTGATCTCTGCGGAAAACTTCAAACAACTCGGCGCCAAGAAGCGGAAGCGATTGAAAGATTGAGCCTCGCATGAACAACTTCATTTTCCTCCAACACGAATGGCCGGCGGTGTATGAAGCCGCGGACAAAGCAGCGAACGCGGTTTATCCCGATCCGCGCACCGCATGCTTCCATGCGCGGCGCGCGCTCGAGCTGGCCGTGGCGTGGGTCTACAAGCACGACAGCTCGTTGCGGCTGCCCTATCAGGACAATCTGAGCGCGCTGATTCATGAACCGACTTTCAAAACCACGGCGGGCGAGGCGGTATTCAACAAAGCGCGCATCATCGCGCGCATCGGCAATCAGGCCGTGCACAGCCCGCGTCCGATTCAAGCTGAAGATGCGCTCATGGCCGTGCGCGAGTTGTTCCATGTGAGTTATTGGCTGGCGCGCACGTATGGCCGCGCCGGCCGGCCCGCGCCCGGCTTGCTCTTCGATGCCAACGCGTTGCCGAAGACCGCGCCGATTCCGAAACAAACGCTCGAGCAATTGCAAAAACTCGAACTGGAGTTGCGGGCGCGCGATGAAAAGCTTGCCACGCTGCTGGCGGCCAAGACGGCGCTGGATGAAGAGTTGCGCGCCGAAGTGGCTGCCGCAAAGCAGGCCGCTGCGGCGCTGCCGGACACGCATGATTATTCCGAAGCCGAAACCCGCGACTACTTCATTGATCTATTGCTAAAAGAAGCAGGCTGGGCGCTTGACCAGCCTCGCGACCGCGAGTTTGAAGTAATGGGCATGCCCAACAAACAAGGCAAGGGCTTTGTTGACTACGTGCTTTGGGGCGATGATGGCAAGCCATTGGGTTTGGTAGAGGCCAAACGCACGCGCCGCGATGCCCGCGCGGGGCACGAGCAGGCCAAGCTTTACGCGGATTGTTTGGAGAAAATGTTTGGTCAGCGGCCGGTGATTTTTTATTCGAATGGCTATGAGCATTGGCTGTGGGACGATGCCAATTATCCGCCGCGACAGGTGCAAGGGTTTTATAAAAAAGCGGAACTGGAACTGCTCATTCAACGACGCGGCAGCCGCAAGCCTCTGGCCCAGGCGGAGATCAACACGCAGATTGCCGATCGCTACTATCAGGAGCGCGGCATTCGGCGCGCCGCCGAGGCGTTTGAGCGCGACCGTGATCGCAAGGCCTTGTTGGTGATGGCCACGGGCGCGGGCAAAACGCGCACGGTGATTGCGCTGTGCGATCTGCTCATGCGCTGCAACTGGGTCAAGCGCGTCCTCTTTCTGGCCGACCGCGTGGCGCTGGTGAATCAAGCGGTGAATGCGTTCAAGAGACATTTGCCGGATGCCGCGCCGGTGAATTTGGTCACGGAGAAAGATACGGAAGGCAGAGTCTTTGTCTCTACGTATCCCACCATGATGGGGCTGATCGATGAGACCCGCGACGGCCAGCGGCGCTTTGGCGTGGGCCATTTTGATTTGGTGATCATCGACGAGGCGCATCGTTCCGTATTTCAGAAATACAAAGCCATCTTCGACTACTTTGATGCGTTGTTGGTCGGCTTGACGGCCACGCCCAAGGAGGAAGTGGATCGCAACACCTACAGCTTGTTTGACCTTGAAAATCGTGTGCCCACGGATGCTTACTCGCTGGAAGAGGCGGTGAAAGACAGATTTCTGGTTCCGCCCAAATCGGTGTCGGTGCCGCTCAAGTTTCAACGCGAGGGCATCAATTACGATGAGCTTTCCGAAGAGGAGAAAGAGCAGTGGGACGCGGTGGAGTGGGACGAAGAAGATGGCGTGCCCGAGCGCGTGGAGCCTGAAGCTGTAAACAAATGGCTGTTCAACAAAGACACGGTTGACAAAGTGTTGGCGCATCTCATGACGCGCGGCTTGAAGGTGGCGGGCGGCGACCGGCTGGGCAAGACGATTTTGTTCGCCAAGAATCAGGCGCATGCGAATTTCATAGCCGCGCGGTTCGATGCGAATTATCCGCATCTCAAAGGCGAATTCGCCCGCGTGATCACGCACAGCACCGACTATGCGCAAAACATTATCGACAACTTTTCAAACAAAGAAAAAATGCCGCATCTCGCCATTTCGGTGGACATGCTCGACACCGGCATCGACGTGCCGGAAGTGGTGAATCTCGTGTTCTTCAAGCTGGTGCGCTCAAAAACCAAGTTTTGGCAAATGGTCGGCCGCGGCACGCGCTTGTGCCAAGACTTGTTCGGGCCGGGGCGGGATAAGCAGTTTTTTTATATTTTTGATTATTGCCAGAACCTCGAATTTTTCAGCCAAAACCCTGAGACCACTGACGGCGTTGTGTCTGAGTCTTTGAGCAAGCGGCTGTTCAAGGCGCGGCTCGAAATGCTCGGCGAATTGGACCAGAGGCTTGTGGTTGGCGGAGACAAGGTGAAGGAACAGGCGCCGGCGTATGGCCTGCCGAAGACCGAAGCCGAATTGCGGCAAGCGCTCGCCGAAATTTTGCACCGCGAAGTGGCGGCGATGAATCTTGATAATTTTGTCGTGCGTCCCAAACGGCGGCTGGTGGAGAGATACGCGAAGGCGCAGGCGTGGACGACGTTATCGCGTGAGGCCTTGTCCGAACTCGCGCAGGAAGTTGCCGGGCTGCCCTCGGAATTGGAAATGGAGACGGAGGAAGCAAAGCGTTTCGATCTGCTCCTGCTCAATTTGCAATTGGCGCTTTTGCGCTCAGAACCCGCCTTCGAGCGCCTGCACGATCAAGTGAGAAGCATTGCAGATTTGTTGGAAGAGAAAGCGGCGATTCCGATGATACGGGAACGCATGCCGCTGATTCAAGACGTGCAGACGGAGGAATGGTGGCAAGGCGTAACGACGCCCATGCTGGAGTCGGTGCGCTGCAAGCTGCGCGATTTGGTGCGGCTCATTGAGAAGCACAAGCGCAAGCCCATTTACACGGACTTTGCCGACGAGCTGGGCGCTGAGCTGCGCGTGGAATTGCTCGGCGCGCACGCCGATGTAGAGTTTGAAAAATTTCGCGAGAAGGCGCAAGCGTTTTTGCGCGCGCATCAAAATCACGTTGCGATTCACAAGCTGCGCATGAATAAAGCGCTGACCGCCACCGACCTGGCCGAGCTGGAGCGCATGCTGGCCGAGAACGGCGTGGGTGGAGCAGAAGAAATTGCGCGCGCCAAAAAGGAATCCCAAGGCCTCGGTTTGTTCGTGCGTTCGCTTGTGGGTTTGGATCGCGAGGCCGCCAAACAAGCCCTCGCAGGATTTTTGTTGGGCAAAACGTTGAGCGCCAATCAAATCGAGTTCGTGAATCTCATTGTGAACCATCTTACGGAGCACGGCGTGATGGAGGCCTCGCTGCTTTATGAGTCGCCATTCACTGATCTGACACCGCAAGGCCCGGAAGGCCTTTTCACTTCGGCGCAAATTGACGAGTTGATTGCGAGGCTTGAAGACGTGAAGGCAACGGCGCTGGCGGCCTAGTGCTACAACGTTAAGCGGATTAGCCTTTCAAACTCAGAACAAAATTCTGAAAGTTTTTGGGGCCACACGCGGATCAAAAGCGCACGCGAAAAAATCAAAAGACTTATCCGTTTGCGCTTTTTAATCGGCGTGAAATCTGCATTTTTAAATTCCACACGGCTCAAGAGCACGCGCGGAAAAGCTTTGCTTTGCGGCGTGCGGTTTTGATCCGTGTGCTGCTCACCAGGGCTCCAGTTTTCACCGTGTCTGAAAAGTCGGCGGATAAGCTTTTCTTGTTTAGCTCCGGCTCGTTCGGCTTACGTCAAACACGTCCCCTAAAAAAACCTTAAGGCAGAAAGATGCTGGCGTTTTCCCTTCGAGTGGCGACATAAACATCACTCGTTTAAATCCGGGTTTTATTAGGGTCTCCTGAAAAACTCAAAAACTGCAAAGAACGCTTTAAAATCGCGGGGTTCATGAGTATCTTGTGTTGTTCAAGTGCAGGCTTTTTTCTCCAATCCCGTCAAAACCCTTGCACTTGGACCTCACCCCAACGAGGCGCGCATGTACATCTGCCAAGAACCCGACCCCAATCAACTCGATCTGTTTAATGCCTCGCTGCCGTTCGAGGGCAAGTTGGATCGCGAGAATCGCTGGGTGCGTTGGCGCACACGCTGAACTGGCGCGAATGGGAACTCTCCTATGCCAAGCTCTTTGCGGCAGATGGGCGACCGGGACTGCGCGCGGTTCGTGTTGGGCACGCTGATCCTCAAACATCAGTATCAAACCAGCGATGAAGAAATTCTCCAAACCATCCTCGAAAGCGCCTACTTGCAATACTTCATCCCCGCAGCGCGGGGCGTTTCACTGCCGCGTGGCGCGCAAGGCCTATCTCATTTGAAAAAAGATTCGAGCACTTGCCGGAATATGTTGCGATGGATCAAATCTACGGCTCGCGCGAGAATCGCGATTATCTCAAGGAGAAAGAGATTCGGCCCTCGGTCAAACCGTTGGGGCGGCGCAAGCACGACGAGGTCTCGAGCGCCGAAGAGCGCTGGCGCAAGCGCAAACAACGTGAGCGCAATCGGATTGAAGGCGCGATCGGCAACAGCAAAAACTATCACGAATTGGGATTAGTGCGCGCCAAGAATGCGCAAACTGAAAAGTCGTGCATTCAAGTGGCGCTGTTGAGCCGCAACCTCATGCTCGCGGGCAAGAGAGCATAAGCTGCGAGCCTACTTTTAGAACATAAAGCCGCGGCCCATTCGAGTTTGTAAAAGAACGATCAGTTTTGCAGCAGCTCCGAATTATGTAAAGCCACATGTCAGCGGCGGCAAGAGTTCTAATGTGCTTGACCAAATAAGCCATACCCAAGTTGCGCCGCGTGAGCAAGCGAACGAGTTGCGCTTTGTTCAAGGCCGGTTGCTTGCGGCCAGAGGTTGCAAAGCAGACGAGGATAAAACAACGGAACGCGGTGAAAAGGCGGGAATAATGAAATTTTCCTGCGGCCGGATTTATTGTTTGGAATTTGGTTTCATTGCGCTTTGAATTTGCCGGAGAAAATTTTCCAACGCACGATACTTCTCCTGCATGTGCTCCGCAAGGTCGGCGGCTTCGAGCTGGGACAGCTCTTCGGGCAGGTTATGAAACGGCGTTTGGCAATAACGGTTTTTTTGTTGATCCAAAGCGCGTCCGGTTTTGGTATCGCCCTCGCTGGTGACGCCTTGCACCGGCTTGATGGTGTGCGAGTATTCCGCTGCTTTGGCAAAAAGTGCGAGCGCCTCGGGCACGCTTCCCTTCTTCCAAACGATATAGCCGTGCAGGTAATGCGCCTCAACGCTTTTGGAATTAAATCCGAGCACGACCTCGAAGTAGCGTTGCGCTTGCTGCAAATCATTCCGCATCAACGCGACTTGGCCCAAACGCAGCGTGGGCCCGGTTTCTTCTTTGTTGATCTCGAGCGCACGACGAAATTCCATTTCCGCAGCAGAAAGATCAAAAAGCTCCGGTCGTTCGAAACACAGATGAATATCGCCCAAACGAAAATGCGCGCGTGCGCTATGTGGATTGACCTGCGCCAGCAGCTCCCAGGCTTTGCGCGCCTCTTCGAATTGCCCCAACTCTAAGCACATGCTGCCGAAATAATACAAAGCGTCTTCGTGTCGGCCGTTGAGCGTGAGCGCTTGCCGATAGGCCTCCGCGGCTTCCGGCGCCTTGCCGGCAATGCGATAGTCCGTGGCTTCGCGGTATATCGCCCAAAATTTCCGAATCCGTTCTTTCTCCGCGAACGATTTTTCCGCGGCGGTATTGGAGTCCATTTGAGACGGGCCGGTACGAAACAGAGTGATAAAGACGAAGAGAACGATGAAGACGGAAGAGATGAGGAGCAGGCTTCGTTTCATGAGTCACGCCGGCGCATTAGTGTCTAAAGAGTCCAATCTGTGCAAAAAAAGCAAAGATTTTTACACGGAGAAAACGGAGTAAACAGAGATTAAAAAGTCAAAGAGAATTTCCCAATCATTGTCTCCTCTGTTTGCTCTGTTTTCTCCTGTCGGGCTTTGGGGTTGCGGCTGGTCCGCTTTAGGGTTTTTGGCCTTCGACCACTTGCACGGTTTGATTGACCGCCATGCCCGTAAGAATTTGTTGCGTGCCGCTGGGCCAAACAATCGCCAGCGTATCAGCTTGCGTGTGCGCGCCCAAGCCGAAGTGCTCGATCAAACTGTTCTGCGAGCAATAAGAAGGTTGTGCTCCCACTTGTCGAACTTGCACCGACTCGCCGGCAACGAGGCGCAGCTTTGCGCCAATCGCTTGACGATTGCTCTTTGTGCCTCGTAAATCGACCTTCAACCAATTTTTCTGATTGCCGCCGTCATTGCGTAAAAGCAAAGCCGGGCCGCCGTTGACGACCACAAAGACGTCAACATCTCCGTCGTTGTCGTAATCACCAAAGGCCGCGCCGCGCCCGCCGTATTTTTGCCGGAAAACTTCGCCGCTCGCGGCTGAGACTTCATAAAAGCCTTCGCTCGCACCGCGATTCCAAAACAATTGCAGCGTCATGGGAATGAGTAGCCAGGGCTTGTCCCGCTCTTGAAACGTGCTGCCGTTTGCGGCAAAGAGATCGAGTTTGCCGTCGTTATCATAATCAAAAAAAGAAGTGCCCCAGCCGATGTAGTCTAACGTGCTCTGGCCGAGACCATAGCGATCGGCTTCGTCCATGAATTTAAGTGGTCCGGGCTTAGCGTCTTTCAAGCGAGCATACTGTGTGCGCATGTTGCTATAGATGGCATTTTCCTGCGCCAGCCAGTGCGTAATGAAGATATCCATGTCCGCATCGCCGTCCCAATCGCCGATTGCCAAGCCCATTGCGCCGCGATAGTCGGCCACCCATGCGGCGTGACTAATGTCTCTGAATTTTTCATTGCCAAGATTGCGATAGAAAACATTGTCCGAAACGTCGTTGGCAATGTACAAATCAGGCCAGCCGTCTTCGTCAAAATCGCACCACGCCGCGGAGAGGCTGCGGCCTTGCACGTCTTCCACGCCGGCCGCCGCGGAGATTTCACTGAACGTTCCGTTGCCGTTGTTGCGATAGAGGAGATTGTGCGCCGGCTGATACGTGGAAGGATTGATGCTCGCGGGAACCTCGACGTCGTATTGCATCGAAACCTGCTGCGGCTCGATGTAACTGTATTGCACGTACCCGCAAACGTAGAGATCGACAAATCCGTCGCGATTGAAATCCGCCCACGCCGCGCCGGCCCAGAAGCCGTTGCGCCCGCCGAGGCCGCTTGGCCGCGTTTTGTCGGTGAAAGTGCCGTCGCCGTTGTTGTGATAAAAAACATTCTCGCCGTAAGTCGAGAGGAACAGATCGATCCAGCCGTCGTTGTTATAATCGCCCCAGGCCGCGCCCATGCCCCATCCGCGATAATCGACGCCGGCCTGCGCCGCAACCTCAACGAAAGTGCCGTCGCCGTTGTTGTGATAAAGCGCGCACCGCGCGGGCGAATTTTTGACCTCCTGCTCAGACAGAGTCAACGGCCCGACCTGATTGACGACAAAGAGATCGAGCCGGCCGTCATTGTCATAATCGCCCCACGCTGCGCCCGAGCCCATGTCTTCCGGCAATTGGCTGGAGCGTTTGCCGGAGAAGTGTTGAAAGTCGATGCCTGAAATTTTCGCGACTTCGACGAATTGCACGCGCGGCGCGTCCTGCGGCAAAGAGCGCGCAAGCTCGGAAGTCAGCCCGGTGATTTTTTCGCCGGGGCGATATGGCGCTTCCGGCTTGAACTGAAACCAGATCACCGCAACCGTCACGAGGAGCACCAAGCCGATGCCGGATGCAGTAAAAAGAAGCTTGCGATTGCGTCGCGACAATTGGCCGCTCATGTCAACGTGCTCCTGCCGCAAGCACTTCGATTCTTTTGGTGTCCTGCGAAACCATGGAAACCGGTGAAGTCACGCCTTTCTCCTCACCCAACAGAAAGTTCAGCAAGAATTGATCGACCTTGCGATACAGCAATCTTGCCGTAACATTGAGTTCAGTGATACGATCGGTCGGAACGCGGAATTGATATTCGTTCTGCGCGGACAATTGCGCGCTGTTGCCGGGAACATCGCCGGGGCAAATAAAGGTGTATTCTGCTTTATCCGAAAAACCCGGAAACAGCGAACGGCGGAAGCGCACCCCGACCATCTCCCACAAATTGTGCCGGTCAATGAGATTGCCGTATTGATCCACGGCTTCGGCTTTGAAGATGAAAGAGCCGGGTTCAATAAAATGCCGAGCATCGCGCCGGCCGGAAACAAAAACCTCTCTGCCGTTTTGATCGCGCACTTCCACTTCCAACCATGATTGAATGATGTCCAGCGGGCCGGTGGGAAAATCGTGGCCCACTTTGTTGTTCGCGAGCAGCACTTGAAATTTAACTTCCTGCCCCGGCGCGATGTTTTTCGGCGTGACCAACTCGACCGGCACAGCGGGTCCGGCTTTCCATTTGTGCGCGATCTCAGGAATCTCATACTTGCCTTGCAGCCATTGCTCCGTCAATGCCACGTGCTCTTCCGCTCCCGGCAACTTCAACAGCGTAGGAATGAATTGATTTGCCGCCAAAAAGCGATGGCTGCGGTGCTTGCCGTCGCTCGCCGTGCGGTTATAATCCAGTTGATCGCCGGTTGAAGGATCATACGAGTCTAGCAAGGGCATGTGGCATTCACGACATTCGATCGTTTTCGCGGGATCGCCCGGACTATTCCAGCGACTCTTGCGCCAATTGTCGTATTGGTTTTGGAGCTGCACCCAACCCACTTTGTTGATCTCTTGATCGATGAATTGTTTGTGACACGCCGCGCAAAATTCCGGGCTTTTGAACAGGCGATGTTGCAGACTCTCGATGTGATAACGAGGATAAGCGCGAATCAAAAAGTCTCGCATGAAGCGCGGCGCCGCGCCTTCGTGCAACTCGAACATATAACGCCGCGGCTGCGTCATCACGAAATTGGCGTTGCCCTTGACGTCGGTTTCTTTGATCGCATGGCAGGCGATGCAGGAAACGCCTTCTTGATAGCCGATAAGATTGGTCAGATCATCCGTGAAAATATTTTTAGCGCCCGAAAACAGCGAGATCGGATCATGACAGCCGCCGCAATAGCGCGTGGACTCCGGGCCGTTTTGTTTGGCCATCACGTTTTGCACGGCTTGAAACGCGGGATCCATGGCCGCATAGCGATGCGCGCTCACCTCCCACTCGCGCACGATCGCCTCATGGCATCCCGAAGTGCCGCACGACTTCGATCCGCCGAGCGAGCGTGCATCGAACGCGCCGCCGGTGCTGGTGCGAGCGAGACTTGGAGCAAAAGGCCGGTCGGGGCCGTAGAGATGACTATAATCCGGCGGAAACTCATTTACCAGTTTAACGGGCCGATAGGCATAAACTCCAAGCGCCACCATTGCGCCCAAGATGCCGACCGCGAGAAGCATTTGGAATCCGAACCTTTTTTCCATGTTGATGATCGGTTGCATACCTTCGCCCGCGCGCGCCTTGAAATCGCGAACCACGATTACGAAGATATGCGGCAGCAGGGCTGCGAGCAGCGCGAACGTTGAAACAATGTGAATGAGGTCCCAAACCCGGCCGATCTTCGTTTGAAAAACGGCCTGATAGGTGAGAACCAATCCCGTAACACCGGCGACTACGGTCGCAAACATTGCAATGTAACCGGTAAGCTTGACATTATGCATTTTGGCGGGACGATACAGCCGCCAGTGGCGGATCTGATACCACGCATAGGGCACGACGAACACCAAACCGCCAACGGTGTGCAACAACACCATCACTTGATTCGAAACGCTGAACGGCAAAAGATAGATGGAAAGCCCGGTCAGCGTTTCAAACAACAACAGGCCCGCGGTGAAGATCAGCAGTTGGTGCCGCCACTCATCGGCCCGTAGGATTGGATTGCGGAACATGTTCATGGCTCGGCCTCTCACAAACGTTAAGTGTGTCTCATACGCCGGGGAGTATATTAAATGGATTTTTTAATCCTATTTACTGAGCATAAAATATCGCGCTTTTTGAGATTGTCAAGTAGTTTTTGATCGCATTAGTAATACCTCAGTTACGGGTGGAGTAGCGCAGGCATCCTGTCTGCAGACAAGATGTCTGCGCTACGTTTTTCACCAATAACTGAGGCATTACTCGCATTACCTTAAAATAAAATGTCACGCAAGGGTTGTGCGAATGGAAATCTCCGCACGAGTTTTCCCTGCAAATCAAAAATCGCCAATTCCACGTCGCTCATGCCGGCAAAGCCGTCACAGCGTCTCTCGATGCGGGCCGGAAAAGGCGTCGGGTTCGGAAAAACCGAAAGCGAAAAGTTTTGCGGCACAGCCGAAGACGTTTCACGCGCGCCCGTCGAACCTTGCGCTTCAACCCGACTCAAGCAGTAAGATAAACGTGAATCGACCACGGGTAATAAAACGGCGCGACGCCGACGTTGTCCCATTCCAACGCCAGCGGAAAGCCGTCGCCGGCCTTCACATCGGCCGGATGGCGCACCGTGCGAATCACATAGCGATACCCCAGCGTCTTGTGCAGCAAATCCAAATCGGCGCGATGTTGCGCGTTTTGCGGCGGAATGTTGCCGCCGGCGGGACCGATAAACGACCAATGCGTCTTCTGCACGAAATCATAGTTCAATTGGAAGCGGGTGGTCGTGCCTGCCAGCGCACCGGCATCACTGCCGCAAAATTCTCCGGCAATGATGCCAAGCTGCCAGGCGCGATCATGCAGCGTTGGGTCGATGCGATGCAAGCTCTCGAGATACCAGCCGTTGGCTTCCTAAAGCAAAATGAAATTCTGTTTGTCCTGTGGCGCGCCTTTGTGCCGCACGTAACCTGGAAATTCCCAATCGACATCGATACCATCAAAACCATGATCAAGGCTTGGCCATAACGAGCTTGCAAGGGGCGTAATTCGGATTCAACGAACGGCTGCGTTCGTGCCAAGCGAGCGCCTCAGATGAGCCGGCTTCGGACAAAGCAAACGCGCAATTGTATGGCCAACGAAATTCTTTTGGGTCAAGCGCCGCCGCTTGTTGGAAGCATGGAATGGCTTCGCGAATGAAAATATGCTATAGTTTCTAAGCTGGCGTTTGACAAATCCTCCCTTGAGGGGGCCAGGGAGGTGTTGCTCGATAACGTGACAATATCGAATGCCGTTCTTAAGAAAATCGAGGTCGTTTGAAGAGGTGTGACTTGATTTTCGACCTCATGAACACCCCCTCAAGGGAATAGTTAGGTGCGCGAACTTCTCAAATGCGCTCAAAGGTTGCATTGCCTAGCTCCCTCGAGCAGGTACACGCTCGAGTCGATTCCCAAGACCTTTTTGCAAAGTGATGATTTGATCGGCGGCCACGCCGGGAAACGCCTCGACGTTGCCGGCCGGCCATTCGACAAAAATCTTCGCGCCGATCGCGTCGCGTTTGAGGCCGGGGTCGAAAGCGCGCACGATAAGCCAATGGCCCTTGTTCGAAACCTTGTTGCGATACAAGCGTGCGCGGCCTCCTTCATTTGCCGCCAGTAGATCGATATCCCCGTCGTTGTCGACATCGCCGAACGCCAGGCCACGGCTGTTTTCGGTTTCGCTGCAAAAGGACGGCGCTTGGGCGCCGGCATTTCGGAACTTCCCGGCGCCTTCATTTTCAGACAGAAAATTCGGCTCGGCATAATGATCCCAATAACCGGGAGATTCGGGATTCTTGAGCAGAGAGCCGCGCGTCACCCGGCCATTCACCACGGCGAGGTCGAGATCGCCGACGGCCACGCCCATGTTTGCCACCGTGCGGCCGAAGGCATCAAGCGCCGCGGCGCGCGGCAGAGTAACGCAGGCTCCAAAATGCCAACAGGGCTTCGCCTTCAAGCTGCGCGGCCATGCGATGGATTTCTTCGTTGTTCAAAAACGAAGGCAACCCCCGGCGATCCACTCTGAGCTTTTCGATTTTGGGCAGATATTGCGCGGGCATGAGGCCTTTCATCACGGCCATGCGCAACACCGTTCTGATATTCTCGATGTCCTTGTTCACGCCGCGCTTCACCTTGTCTTCGTTCCAAGTCCAGCCACGCTGTTGATAGAGTCTTTGCCTCGCCTCGCAACGTGCATTGCGGAATTGAGCGAAGTGTGCAGGCTTGATCGCGGCCACGAGCGTGTGCTCGCCAATCGCAGCGAAAAAGAGTATCATCGCGCGACGCTTGCGCGCAATGGTTTCTTTCGCTACTTCATGCTCACGCGAAGCGAGCGCTTGCTCGGACAAATCCGCGAGTGTGAAAAACTTGACGGCGCGCGGTCTTCGCCGAAACGTTTGAGTGCGGCCTTGTGCAACGCCAGTTCCGATTCGATGCGTTTGCGTTCCGCTTCAACTACGGTTTTGCGCACGCCTTTGGGAAAATGCTTGATGCGCTTGTGGCCGTCCCAGTACTATTGCAGTTGATAGCCGCCGCCGACTTGACGCAGATGAGCCATGTGACGATCCTTCGAATTTTCCAATAAGTAAGAATCTCCCCGCCACATTTTTCTTAGCTATGCGAATAGCGCTCTGTCTCTACGCCCTGCGCATGTTACTCATGCCATATAAAATCAATCAGTTCACGAAGGGCTGAAACCTTGGCACAAAATTGGAAAGCGAATTTTGCACTCCAAAAAAGATAAAAACGATCTTTTTTCTATTAATTAGAAAACCTGCCACGCAAATCACTGTACGAAGCTGCGATTTCGAAAAAGGTCACGTGATATGATGCAATTAACCATGACCGGCGAGTATTCGGTGCGAGCGATGTTACATCTTGCCGCACAACCTCGAGGCGCCATAGTACTCACCCACGAAATCTCGCAACAGTGGGAGATTCCCGTTGAGTTTCTGCGCAAAATCGTGCCGTTGCTCACGAAAGCCGGTTTGATTTCATCGCGGCGAGGCGTGGGCGGCGGCCTTGAGCTTGCAAAACCGGCGGAAGCGATCACGTTGTTGGAGGTGGTGGAAGCCGCAGAAGGCAAGCTCGCGCTGAACAAATGCTTGATTCACTCTGGTTATTGCCCGCGCGATTCGTGGTGCGCCGTGCATTTGGTGTGGGCGGAGGCGCAAGAAAAAGTGAAAGAAATCTTGCGCAGCAAAACCATCGCTGAGTTGGCGAGGCAAAGTTATGCGCGTCGTGAAATCACCACGTCTTCAATCGGGCAAGCCGTTTATCAAATAGCCCACTGACGTTGCTATTGGCTACCTCGGAGCATACATGAGTGCCGATCAGTTTCGTGTAGAAGTTGCGGATATCGATTATTGGCGCAGGCAAATCAAATGTCAATGGGGTTGCCCCGTGAACACGGACGCGCGCGGCTATGTCATTGCCACCGCGGAAGGTCGCTACCTCGATGCCTATCGCCATGCGCGCGGGCCGAATCCTTTCGCGTCGATTTGCGGTCGCGTATGCGGCGCGCCGTGTGAAATCTCGTGCCGTCGGAGTGATATTGACGATGCGATTACGATTCGCGCGCTCAAGCGTTTTGTGAATGAGCAGCACGGCGTTGAAGCCGGCGACCCGGCTGCGACGCTGCAATTTTCCACGGCGCGGCGCGATCCGAACAATCCCAAAGCCGGAACCAAAATCGCCATCATCGGCGCGGGCGTTGCGGGTTTGACCGCGGCGCACGATCTCGCCTTGCTCGGTTATAAAGTCACTGTCTTCGAAGCAGAGTCGGTGGCCGGCGGCATGCTCACCATCGGCGTTCCGCTCTATCGCCTCCCGCGCGAACTCGTCCAACAAGAAATCGACGCCATTCTCAGCCTCGGCGTCGAGCTTCGCCTCAACACTACCATCGGCAAAGACATTACCATTCCACAATTGCGGCAACAAGGTTACGCCGCGACGCTCATTGCCGCGGGTTTGCAAAAAAGTCGTCAGCTTAAAATGGAAGGCGACGAATTGCAGGGCGTGCTGCATGGCATCGATTTCCTCAAACAAATGAATCTCGGCCAGAAAGCCAAACTCGGCGAGCGTGTGATCGTCATCGGCGGCGGCAATGTGGCGTTCGACGTGGCGCGCACGGCGTTGCGCAGCAAAGGTTCGTTCCGTTCCGAGTCGAAAGATTTTTATGAAGCGGCGGATGCGGCGCGCATGGCCTTGCGCGGCGGCGCGAAAGAAGTGCATCTCGTGTGTTTGGAATCGCGCGAAGAAATGCCGGCGGATGAAATTGAAATCACCGAAGGCGTGGAAGAAGGCGTGCATTTGCACACCTCGCGCGGCCCGCTGAAAATTGTGGGCGAAAGCGGCAAAGTGACCGGCTTGGCCACGCGCAAAGTGAAAAGCGTGTTCGATGCGAACGGCCGCTTCAGCCCGACTTTTTATGATGAACCCGGCGAAGTCATTAGCGGCGACACGGTGATTCTCGCGGTGGGGCAAAGCGCGGATTTCAATTTTATAAAAGGCGTGGAAGACGTGAAGCTCGCGCCGCAAGGCATTGTGCAAATCGACCCGCTCACCAAGCGCACCAACGTGCCCGATATTTTTGCCTGCGGCGATGTGGCCGAAGGCGCGCGGTTGTTCATCAATGCCGTGGCTTCGGGCCAACGCGCCGCGGTTTCTATTGATGAATATCTGCGCGGAGCAGCGCTGCAAACCGAGTATCGCCCGAGTTGGCGCTTGCCGGTGTTGCATCAAATGCCCGAGCATTACCTCCAACTGGATCGCGTAAATCCGCCGGCGCTCGAAGTGGAACGCCGCGCCAATACGATTGAAAACGTCGAGTTGAAATTCGAAGAAGTCGTGGCGCGCGAGCAAGGCACGCGCTGTTTGCAATGCCATATCAACACGATCTTCAACGGCGAGCTTTGCGTGATGTGCAACGGCTGCGTGGATGTGTGCCCAACGTATTGCCTCGCGCTCGTGCCGCTCTCGAAGATTGCATTGGAGCCGCGTTTGATTGAAGTATTTAATGAGCGCTATGAAACCGATCTGCAAAGCGTGATTGCCGAAGGCGGCAACGCGGCTTTGAATGAACTCGGCTCGGCGATTATTAAAGACGAAGAGCTGTGCATTCGTTGCGGCTTTTGCGCCAAACGTTGCCCCACCGGCGCGATTACGATGGAGCATTTTTCGTATGCCAAAGAGTTTGCGTGGCAGGCGGGATGAAGCAATTGGATTGATGGAGTGATGGATTGGTGGAGTGATGGGATTTGGGGTTCCAAAACTCCATCACTACACTAATCCAAAAATCCACCAATCCATCAATCCAATTATCGAAAGGACAAACCCACATGATGACCTCCATTTACTTTCTCATCTTTCTCAGCCTCGTGCTCGGCGCCGGTTTCGCGCTGGCGTTCGTGTGGGCTGTGAAGACCGATCAATTCAAAGATATTGAAGAACCCAAATTCCAAATGCTGCGAGACCAAGACGCATGAAGAAGAAACACGTTCGCACCCAGCAACCTGAAATCGACCGCCGCACCTTTCTCAGCGCCCTGGGCTGGGTCGGCGTCGGCTTTTCCGGTTTGATTGCCGGCATCGGCAATTTGCTGTATCTCAAACCCGCCGTGAACTACGGCCCGGCCACCAACTTTCGCGTGGGCAAACCGGAAGACTTCAAAGAAGGCATCAAAGAAATTTTTGAGAACGAGCGCGTCGTGGTCATTCGCGAGAAGAAAGGCTTTGCCGCGGTTTCGCTCACGTGCACGCATCTCGGCTGCACCGTGCGCACTTCCGATGCGGGCTTTGAATGCCCCTGCCACGGCAGCCAATTCGACAACGACGGC
Source organism: bacterium (assembly GCA_037444905.1). Lineage (GTDB taxonomy): Bacteria > Zhuqueibacterota > Zhuqueibacteria > Zhuqueibacterales > Zhuqueibacteraceae > JABWAN01. Next base: position 43,456 of record JBBILN010000052.1, read on the forward strand.
AACGTGACCGGCGGCCCCGCGCCCCGCGGTTTGGAATGGTATCAAGTGAGCATCGCACCCAACGGCGAGTTGGAAGTTGACAAAGGCGTGAAGGTGGGCGCCGGAACTTATTTTCGAGTGTGAAGCACCGTGGGCTTCCAGTCTGCGCGCGAAACCGGCAACGACACCTGCGCTGCAACATGTGCTTGTGCAGTTGATGATTTGAAATCCCCTCACGTTGTCATTCTGCAAGAACCTTCCCTCGCGCTGGGAAGAGTGCCGAGTGCGAGGGAAGTTCCTTGCAGGATGACATTCTAAAAATATTGCAAAGCAACTTCGAAGCAATATCGCAAGCTCTTGTGGAGACCTCTCATGAGTCAAGCTACCGCGCCCGCGACGAAAACGAAACCATCGTCGGGCACACTTACAACGTTTGTGCGCAATGTCTATCGCTCGGTGTTTCGATATGGCAAGATGCCGCAAGATGCGGAAGGCCAATCGTTCGCCGTGTTCAATAGTCTTTTCTTGCATATTCATCCGGTGAAAGTGCAGAAGCGCACATTGAAATTCACCACCACGCTCGGCCTCGGTTTGATCGCGACGGTGCTGTTCGCGACGCTGACCTTCACCGGCATCTGGTTGATGTTCTACTACTTCCCTTCCGCGACCGAGGCCTACAACCGCATGCTCGATTTGCGCTCCGCCGTGGACTTCGGCTTTGTGCTGCGCAACGTGCATAAATGGGCCGCGGAGTTGATGGTGCTCATCGTGGTGCTGCACATGGCGCGCGTGTTTTTCACTGGCGCTTACAAACCGCCGCGCGAATTTAATTGGGTCATTGGCGTGGTGCTGCTGCTGCTCACGCTTGGCCTCTCTTTCACCGGCTATCTCTTGCCGTGGGATCAACTCGCATTTTGGGCGATCACGGTCGGCACTTCCATCGCGGGTTATGCGCCCGTGCTGGGGCAACCGATCCGCGAATTCTTGTTAGGCGGCGATACGGTTGGCCAAGAGGCGCTCGTGCGCTTCTATGTTTTGCACGTCGTCATTCTGCCCGGCCTGATGGCGATCTTTATTTCGGTTCATTTTTGGCGCATCCGCAAAGACGGCGGCTTGGCGCACCCCAGAGAGAATGAAAAATAAATTGGAGCGGTGGAGTTGTAGAGTCATGGATCATTGGATTGTTGGAGCACTGGAGTAATGCATTCCATCACTCCAGCTCTCCATCACTCCACTAATCCATCAATCCAATAATCCCAGCGAGGAATTTCCATGCGTGAAGTCGACACCAAACACGTTTTTCCCAAAGACCCCAACAAGACTTATGGGTTGATGGAATTGGTCAAAGGCACGAAGCCGACCGTTGGCGCGCCGCCGGAAGATTCCGTGTTCACGTGGCCGCATTTGTTGATGCGCGAGCTGGTGGTGTTTGTGGTGATGGCCGCGTTGTTGTTGCTCGCGGCATTCATGTTTGACGCCCCGTTGGAAGAAGTCGCAAATCCCAATCATCCGCCCAATCCGGCGAAAGCGCCGTGGTATTTTCTCGGCCTGCAAGAATTGGTGAGCTACTCGGCCTTCATCGGCGGCGTGTTGATTCCCACATTGATCGTGCTCACGCTGGTTCTCGTGCCCTATATCGATCGCAAGAAAGTCGGCATCGGCGTTTGGTTCGCGAAAGAACGCGCGCTGGCCAATGGCCTGTTTCTCACTTTTTTGATTGTGATGCTCGTGCTCATCATCATCGGTACCTTCTTCCGCGGGCCCAACTGGGGCTTCGTGATACCGTGGGAAGCCGCGAGCGGCGGACATTAGTTTGATGCAAGACTATTTTCGACAAAACGCTTTTAAAATAGTTTTGTCGCCAATCGCTTTGTCTTATGACGAATGAAATTTCTTTGGAGCGGTTATGCAAGTCGGATTGCCTATAAAAATTGCGCTCGTGGTCGGGGTGCTTTTTCTTTTGGTGGGAAATGGTTTCATCATGTACAAGAACTACAATAACGAGTGGCGCCAAAATCAATCCACCTATTTGGAAATGGTCGCCGCGAAAACCGATGATGCGCAAATGCAAGCCATCATTGCGAATCGTGCGCCGCGCATCGAGCAGCTCGTGATCACCGAGTTTGGCAAGCAGCGTGTGGATCGTTGCGTGACGTGCCACGCCGGCGTGGATGATCCGCGCTTCGCGGATGCACCGCAGCCCTATCGCACGCATCCCAAAGTCGCAGGCAATCATCCCTATCGCACCTTTGGTTGCACCACGTGTCACGCGGGCAATGGCCGCGGCCTTTCGAAGTTTGACGCCCATGGTGAATCCAAGTATTGGATGGAGCCGCTGCTCAAAGGCAAATACATCGAGTCCGGCTGCGCGAAGTGCCATCCCGCGCCATATCTCGAAAGCACGCCGACTTTGCGCCATGGCGCGGAGTTGTTCATGAGCAAAGCGTGCTATGGCTGCCACAAAGTTGAAGGCGTGTCCAACGGCAAGCTCGGCGTGGAATTGACGCGCGTCGGCGCCAAATGGACGCAAGCTTACTTGCGCGAATCCATTGTCGAGCCGAAAGCCAATAACCTCGAATCCATCATGCCGAAGATGGAACTGCAGGAAGATGAGATCGAAGCGCTGACGATTTACCTCATGAGCCTCACCGGCGAAAATCTCATGCAAGGCCCGGTGACGAAATTTGTCGACGCGAAAAATTGGAAGGCGCAGCGCCCGACCGAAGTTGCCGTCACGGTGGCATCGGGCAAAGCGTTGTTTGAAAAGAAAGCCTGCAACGCGTGCCATACGATCAACGGTGTGGGCGGAAAAATCGGCCCGGATTTGAGCGTCTATGGCTTGCAACGCTCGCCCGCATGGATGATTCAACATCACCTCAATCCGCGCTCGCTGGTCGGCGGCTCCGTCATGCCGGATTTTGAATATTCCAAATCAGAGTTGGAAGCATTGGCACTGTATCTTTCTTCGCTGCAAAAGTTGGAAGTGGACAACGCAAAAGTATATGCGCAGTAGTGTGTAAAGTGCGCGCAACGAGCCATGATCGACTATAGCCTCATCTTCATCACCGGAATGCTCACGAGTTTGCATTGCCTCGGCATGTGCGGCCCGATTGTGCTCGCCTACGCCGCGAGCAGCAACGGCGCAGCACAGACCACCCGCAATAGCGTTGCGCTCAAGATGCACGCAGCTTACAACGCCGGCCGCATCACCTCGTATGTGCTGCTCGGCGTGTTCGCGGGGCTGCTTGGCATTGCATTGGGCGCGATGTTAAACGAAGTCGCCGAGGCCATCGCTATTGTCGGCGGCGCGATCATGATTCTTGCGGGAATCGGCATGCTCGGCTTCATCGCCGTGCCGAGTTTTTTTATCACCGGCCAAGCCGGCGCCGTGTTGCGCAAAGTGCATGGCGCCTTGCTGCGCAAGCGCACGCTCACGAGCAAATTCGCGCTCGGCATGCTGACGCCGCTGTTGCCGTGCGGCATTCTCTACGCGATGTTTGCCAAAGCTTCGACGAGCGGCAGCGTTGCCGGCGGCGCATTGATGATGGCGACATTCGGCCTCGGCATCATGCCTGCGTTGCTGCTCATGGGAAGCTTGTCTTCATTTTTTTCGCTGCGCCTGCGCAAAGGCGCGGAGCAACTCGCCGCGTTCGCCATTATCTTTATGGGCGTCATCTTGCTCCTGCGCGGATTTCACGTGCCTTACTTAAGTTGGTTAAGCGGGCATAGCAATCAAGCAAGCTGTTGCCATTAGTGTTGTACCTCATGTGTATTCTTTGGATAGGATTGAAAGGTCAAGTTTATGTTCTCAATCGCGAAAAACAAATTTTCCACAACAGCGCTGGTCTCCGGCTTCGCGCTTCTTCTGGTTGGGTTCATTTACTCCGCGAGCACAAGCGAAGAGTTGCAGAATCCCAAGCCCATGACTGAAGCTTCCATCAAAGCGGGCGAAGCGATTTTCTTCGAGTACTGTTCGGGCTGCCATGGCCGCCGCGCCGATGGTCGAGGTTTGCAATCGCTCAACCTCAATCCCAAACCGCAAAACTTGCGCAATGCGCAATTCGTGAAATATCTCACCGACGAGCGTCTTTATACTTCCATCAGCGGCGGCGTGCGCGGCACAGCCATGCAGGCCTTTGAGTTGGTGCTCTCCTCCGACAAACGGTGGGACGTGATCAATTACATTCGCTCGCTTACCGCGGAAGACACACTCGCACTGGCAAATGCCTTGGGTTATGAAGCGGTGCCCGCGGAGGCAAAGAATCCGCTCACGATGGACGAAGCCAATGTCGCGCACGGTAAAACGCTTTTTATGAATTACTGCGCCTCCTGTCATGGCGCAACCGCGGATGGCAAGGGTTTGATCGCGCCCAGTCTCGTGCCCGCGCCGCGCAATCTCGTCGTCGTGACTTCATGGGGCGAGAAACCTTTTGTGGACTATTTGAGCGACGCGCGTTTGTATGATTCCATTACGAATGGTGTGCCCGGCACTTCGATGTTGCCGTGGCTTCGCGTGATGAGCGACAACGACCGCTGGGCCACGGTGCTCTTCCTGCGCGCAGAAGCAGATAAGAATCGCGACAAGGTCCAAGTTGCGAACGGCAATTAGCGAAGCGCGAAAAATAAAAATCGGCTCTCACGCAGTCACCTGCTGACGGTTCACTGCAATGCAACCTCAATAAAGGAGTGAAGGAATATGGCAGAACCCGCAGTAAAAATCCAACATGAGGATCGCAGCGCGCGTTTCTTTATGTATACCGCGATCGCGTTTTTCCTCATCACCATTACGATCGGCTTGATCATGGCGATCAAGTTCATCTTTCCGGAATTTCTCGGCGGTATTGGCGCATTGAGCTTTGGCCGCATCCGCGCTATTCACACCAACGGCGTGCTCTTTGGCTGGCTGCTCGCCGCGAATATGGGGCTGGCTTATTATGTCGTACCGCGCTTGTGCGGCGCAAAGCTTTTCAGTGAAAAGCTCGGCATGGTCACGCTCGCATTGTGGATCGTCATTCTGCTCGCCGCAGTCGTCACACTCGCTGCGGGTGATACCCAAGCGCGCGAGTATTTGGAATTGAACGGCTGGCTCGACATCCTCGTGACGATCGCATGGGTCATGTTCGCGGTCAATATCTTCGGCACGATTGCGCAGCGCACTTACAATCAAATGTACGTGAGCCTGTGGTATTTGATGGGCACCATTCTGTGGACGGCAATTTTGTGGATCGTCGGCAATCTTCCGGTTTATTCCGGCGTGAACGATGCGAATGTGAATTGGTGGTTCGGCCACAACGCGGTCGGTTTGATCTTCACGCCCTTCGGCGTGGCGATGGCCTATTACTTCATTCCCAAGTCCACGGGCAATCCGCTTTATAGCCACAAACTTTCGATTATCGGATTTTGGACCATCGCGCTGCTCTATATTTGGACGGGCGCGCATCACATCATCTTTGGCCCGATTCCGACGTGGTTGCAAACCGTGGCCATTCTCTTCAGCGTGTCGCTATTAATTCCGGTGTGGACGGTGATCGCGAACTTCTTCGGCACTTTGCGCGGCAAATGGGCGCAAGGTGATTACATCGTGAAGTTTCTGCTCTCCGGCACTGTCTTCTATCTGCTCACCTGCTTTCAAGGCCCGATGCACTCGTTGCGCAGCGTCAATCAAATCGTCAGCAAAACCGATTGGATTCCCGGCCACGCTCATATGGCCGTGTTCGGTGCGTTTTCTTTCTTCGCGATGGCAGGTATTTATTACGCATTGCCGCGTATTTTGAAGCGCCCTATCTACTCCGACAAGTTGGGCGAATGGCACTTCTGGTTTTCGTTCGTCGGCTTCCTCGGCTTCTCGGTGAGCTTGTGGATCGGCGGCTTTTTGCAAGGCTTGCAATGGATGGATCACACCATCTCGTTTTTGGATACGGTGAAGACTATGTATCCGTACTATGTGGTGCGCATGATCGCAGCGCTTCTAATGGTGAGCGGGCAAATCATCTTCGCGTTCAACATTTATAAAACCGTGAGAAGCGAAAACGCGCAGCTTGCAATGGCCTAGCGCAGAGGGCGTGGAGCATAGAGCATGAACGCCATGCACCGTGCCCCTTGCGCCTTGCATTTTAAACTTGAAAGGAAGCGAAGACATGAAATTCGAATCCAAAGCCGTGATGCTCGTGCTACTTGTCGCGGCATTCATGGCGCTCGGCACGTATTTCACGATGATCGTGCCGCTCATGAGCAAAGAATTAAACACTGCAACGAAAGACGCGACGCCGTACACGGAGTTAGAGCTCAAAGGCAAGCGCATCTATGAAAGCGAAGGCTGCATGTATTGCCACACGCAGCAAGTGCGCAACCTGCTTGCTGAAACCAAACGCTACGGCATGGGCGAAGAAGAGACCTTCAAACGCTTCGGCATTCGTGCGTTGATTCAAGCACCACCTTCGCAGCCGGGCGAATACGTCTTTGACAAACCGCATCTGCTCGGCACACGCCGCGCCGGGCCGGATTTGGCGCGTGTCGGCGGCAAGTATGACAACACGTGGCACTTGAATCATTTCCGCGATCCGCGCAGCACCTCGCCGGGCTCGTTCATGCCCGCGTACACGTGGCTCTTTGACAAGAACGGCCAGCCGAAAGAGGAAGCAATTGCGCTCGTGGCTTATATTCAAAAGCTCGGCACGAACCTCAAGTGGCGCGAAGAAGGCGTGGAGCAGGCGCGCAAGCTCGCCGCGGCCGAAGCCGAATCCGGCAATGCCAATGTGGCGGCGGTGAATGGCGCTGAAAAGCAATGAATTGTGAGCAGTAAACACTATTCATTGAACCCTGATCACTGAACACGGAGTATACTCATGAGCGATAAAAAATTTCACGATGACGATGAACTCATTCCGCAAGATCACGAACGCGGGCCGGGATGGTTTTTGAAAATCTCCTACGGCGTCATCGTCGTTTTTTGTGTTTACTATCTCTTTACGTATTGGGATTGGAAGTCCGGCTATGATTTGCAGCAAGAAGAGATTCAAAAGAAAATCTCCTCTGCGCCGCAATCGAGCGGGCATTGATTCTCTGTAAGCGATTTGCTGGAGGCTAGCAAGCAAAGAGTTCTCGCATCACGGAACTCATCCCCCCTGCCCCCTTCTCTTGTGAAGAGAAGGGGGAGTGCTGATCCGAAGTTTTGAAAACGCCTTTCTTGTAAAAGAGCGAGGGCTGCCGGAACGTGGTCGGGCGTTTCTCCCCTTCTCTTTTTAAGAGAACGGGCCGGGGGATGAGTTAGGTTGCGCCACGAGTTGATCATTAGAAAGTAATTGATGCTTCCATGTTTGCGCTCACGACATACAAATCCAAACGCCATCTCACGCTGGCGTTGAGCACGGCGTTCATCGTCGTTCTGCCGTTTCTCAATATTCTGCGGCTGGATATTCCGACGCTGCGATTCTACTTCATGAACACGGCACTATGGATCGACGAGTTCTATCTGCTCTTTTTCGTGCTCATGCTCATGCTGTGGCTCATTGTGATTTTCTCGATGATGTACGGACGCGTGTGGTGCGGTTGGATGTGTCCGCAAACCGTGCTCAACGAACTTGCGCATTGGTTTGAGAAAAAAACGCAGCGTTGGTTTAAAGTCTCCAAGCGCGGCGGTTTTTCGTGGCGCAAACTCGGCGCGATTGCAGTGCTTGCGCTCGCGGTCGGCGTCGTTGCCGTGTTGATTGGCTTCAATCTCGTCGCCTATTTTGTCGATCCCTATCGCATGGTGCGCGAGATTTTTGCAGGGAATCTTGGGCCGGTGACCACCGGCATCATCCTAGGTATCGCCGCTTTGGTTTTTGTCGATGTCATGTTTTGGCGTGAAAAGTTCTGCACTAAAGCTTGCCCATACGGCATGATGCAAATGGTGGTCACCGATGCCAAGACGCAAATCGTGCGCTATCACACCGAGCGCACGGACGAGTGCATCGAGTGCAAAGCCTGCGTGCGCGATTGCATGATGGGCATCGACATTCGCACCTCGCCTTATCAAACCGAGTGCATTCATTGCGGCGATTGCGTGGACGCATGCACGAAAGTACTCACCCGGCTCAAGCTGCCCACGCTCATCACGTTTTCGTGGGGGCAAGAAAACAAACGCACGCGCTGGTTTGAAAAACTCGGCTTGGTCGATGCGAAGCGATGGGCCATCGTCGCGATCACGGTCATCTTTGCGATTACGCTCACCGCGTTGATTCATTTGCGCCAACCACTCTCGGTGAGCATCTCCGGCGACCGCGCCACGCTCTTTCGCGCAACCGAGCAGGGCGAAATCTACAATGATTACACCTTGCGCATTTCCAATCGCAGCATGAACGACGGCACGTTTTTGCTCGAATGCGCGAAACAGGGCACCAACGCTCCGCTCTGCTCTCTGCATTTAGAAAATAATCCTCTGGCACTCAAATCGCGCGAAGTGCGGACTTTGAAATTTTCCATCAGCGCCTCGCGCGGCAATACGACGCTCAAGCCCGGCCCGAACCGACTAATGCTCGTTGCAATTAACACGCAAAATGCAACCGTGCGCCGTGAAGTCGAAGCCGTGTTTTTTATGCCGGAGAAAGAGTTCGTAGTTGGGCCTTATGAGTTTTGATGATCAAGCTCGGAAATCTTCACGCTTTCGAACTCATCCCTCCGGCCCCCTTCTCTTGAGAAGAGAAGGGGGAGAGTCGAAGATTCATGCAGGTCTTTTCTCCCTTTCTCTTTAAGAGAAGGGGCCGGGGGGATGAGTTCAAATTGGCTCATTACCGCATGTGATCGTCAAAATTCATTAGGCGCGCATCGATTAAGGCAACAACTTCGTTAAAAGCATCACCTCCACATTGTCATCCTGGAAGGAACTTCCCTAGCACTTGCGACACACCCTCATGTGCATGAAGTTCTTCCGAGCACGAGGGAAGGTTCTTACAGAATGACATTTTTAGCAAAGGCATTACACATTGAGAGAGTCCTTTTCCATGAAAAAAGCCATGTACGCCACCATTGCGTTGTTCGTGTTGATCATGATCGTCGTGATCATCGTCGCCGAACAACATCCCGTGCGCCTCGTGAAGTATCAAAACGGCGCCGTGGTTGAGAGCAAGAAATGACTGCCGCCACTACTCCGCTTCTTCTCCAAGCCACGGTCGCGCCCGCGACGAGCGCATGCGATCTGTGTGGCCTACGCCTGCCCAAACGATTCTATACCGCAGAATTTCAACAAGCCGAGCATCACTTCTGCTGCGCCGGTTGCCGTCAAGTTTTCCTCCTGCTTTGCGAGAGCGGCGTGATCGAAGGCGATTTCAAAAGCTCGGAGCTTTATCAAACCAGCCTGCGCCTCGGCATTATTTCGCGGCCAGAGGAAGAGACGCCCGCCGATGCAATTTCAAACGAAGAATTGAAAGACGCGCAAGAGATGGTGCTGCACGTCGAAGGCATGTGGTGCTCCGCGTGCTCGTGGCTTATCGAAAAAGTCGTGGCCAAAGAACCAGGTGTGGTGCAAGCGCGCGTTATTTATGCCGCAGACACCGCGAAGGTGCATTACAAGCCGGAGCAGACTTCTTCGGAGCGCATTGCGGCTGTCATCAACAAACTGGGCTATGGCGTAACGCCGCGCGCCGCGGCAAGCGAAGCGCATTATGTCGAACGCAAAGCGCTGCTTTTGAAAATGGGCGTTGCGTTCTTTCTGATGATGAACGTCGCGTTCTTCACGTATGTGATTTACGTCGGCTACTTTCAAGAGCTTGCGCCGGAAATTCAGCGGCTCATTCCGTTGGTGTTGCTCGCGCTCACAGCGCCAGCGGTGTTTTGGTGCGGCGCGCCGATTCACCAAAAGGCGTGGCGCAGTTTGCGTGCGCAAGCGCCGACGATGGAGCTGTTGCTCTCGCTCGGCATCTTTGCCGCGTTTTTTTATAGCGTGTATGCGATCATGCGCGGCGACGATCATTTTTATTTTGACACCGCAGCCAATCTCGTCGCGCTCGTGCTGCTCGGTAAGTTCATCGAAGTGACGGCGAAGCACAAGGCCTCGGCGAACATCAATCGGCTCTATCAAATGTTGCCGAAGAAAGTGCGGCTGCAAGCGCCGGAGGGACAGCGCCTCGTTGCCCTCGAGAAACTCCAAGTCGGCGATCACTTCATCGTCAAGTCCGGCGAGAAAATTCCCGCCGATGGCCGTATTGTGAGCGGCACGGCCGTGCTTGATGAATCATTGCTCACCGGAGAATCGCGCCCCATCGACAAACGGGTAGGCGATCATGTTACCGGCTCGGCCATGCTATTGAATGGGCGCCTCATTGTCGAAGCGCTGCGCGTAGGCGAAGACACGTTTCTCTCGCAGTTGATTAAAATGGTGGAGAGCGCGCTCGTCGCAAAATCTCCGCTCGAACGCTTAGTGGATCGCCTCGCGCGCGTGTTTATTCCTTTCGTGCTCACGCTCGCGCTGGGCACAGTGCTCGTGCTGGTCTTGACCGGCGTGAGTGTCGAAGCCGCAATTTTACGCGCGATTACGGTGTTGGTCATTGCGTGCCCATGCGCGCTCGGCATGGCCACGCCGCTCGCGTTGGCCGCGGGCATTGGCTTCGCGGCGAAACGTGGCATTCTCATTCGCGACGGCGCAGCGTTGCAGCTTGCGGGTAAAACTTCGCATGTGGTGTTTGATAAAACCGGCACACTCACGGAAGGGAAATTTGCATTGCTCGGTGTGCATGGGGCGGGCTTGCACGCAGATGAAGCGCTCGCGCTCCTGGCTTCATTGGAACAAGCTTCGAATCATCCGCTTGCAACTGCAATTGTCGAAGCGTGCGAAGAAAAACGCTTGGCGCGTTATGGTGTGGAAGAGGTGCAATTAGTGGAAGGTCGCGGTCTCTCGGGCTTGGTATTGGGTGCGCAACCCACGCGCGTCGTTATCGGCAACGAAGCTTTTGTGCGGGAGCACAATTTTATACTGCCACGCGAGCAACGAGAATTGGTCGAACGCGAAGCGGAAATCGGGCGCACGATTGTTTTCTTCGGCCTCGCCGGCAATCTGCACGCGGGTTATCTTGTGCTCGGCGATTCATTGCAGCGCGGCGTTATCGAAGTCGTCGCGCAACTCAAACAACTCGGCGTCGCGACAAGCTTGCTTTCCGGCGATGGCGCGCATACGACGGCTGCCGTGGCGCGGCAAGCAGGCATTGACGATTTCATCGCGCAAGCGCTGCCGGAAGAGAAGATCAAAACGATACGCGCATTGCAAGCGCAAGGCAAAATTGTGGCGATGGTCGGGGATGGTGTGAATGATGCGCCGGCATTGGCGCAAGCCGAAGTGGGCATGGCCATGGGGAACGGCACGGAGATCGCGCGCGAATCCGCGCCGCTTATTATGATGCGCGAAGATTTGCAACTTGTGCCCGAGGCGATCGCAATATCACAACGCACCGTGCGCACGATCAAGCAGAATCTCACGTGGGCATTTTTTTACAATGCGATCGGCATTGGCATCGCGCTCGCGGGCTGGCTCAACCCGCTCATGGCTGCGGCCGCAATGTTGAGCAGCAGCCTTTCTGTGATTGGAAACTCCATGCGTTTACATGAAGGCCGCGGCAAGACGTTGTTGAAGCTGCGCGAAATTTTATTGCCCTGGTGGGAGCCCGAGAAGGTGCAGTAAAAGAGTTGTCGAGGTATCCCCTCGGTGGCCCCATCTTTCAACTTTCGTAAGGGATATTTACGTTGCGTCCATTGCGAAAGATGAGCTTCCCAACGATTTCATTCCCCTCCGCACTACGCCCGCAGCACCAGCGCCTTCCTGCGTGATTGAATTTCCCTCTGGCGTCGTGGTGCGCTTCCACGGCGCGATCGATGCTGCTGTCCTCGCACAACTCATTCACACCGCACAGGCCGAACCATGATGCCGCTCTCACCTGCACTGCGCTTCTTCTTGGATCATGTATCATGCTCACCCCCCAAAAAATGCATTGCGCCTGAGGTATCTCTACATCGTCAACGCCATGATCGCTTTGGCGGTATGCAACCGGTTTTCCGCTTCCTGATAGACCACGGACTGTGGGCCGTCGAGCACGGCATCGGTGACTTCATTGCCGCGATCGGCGGGGAGACAGTGCATGTAGATGGCATTCGGTTTCGCCAGTTTCATGCGGCGTTCGTCGCAAATCCACGCGCGATATTTTTTGGAAATCTCCAACGCCTTTTGCGGCTCGTGAAAGAGCGATTCAATTCCCCAGCTTTTGGGATAAACAATGTCGGCGTCTTTGAACGCGGCATCCATGTCCTCAACGATTTCGAATTTCACGCCGGCTTGGCGCGCATTTTCACGCGCTGCTTCCATTACACCATCCATGAGCTTGTATTCCGGCGGATGCGCCAGCACGACCTCCATGCCGAAGCGCGGCAGAAGCAGACACAGCCCCTGAGGCACGGACATGGGCTTGGCATAGGAAGGCGCATAGGCCCATGAAACGGCAATTTTTTTCCCGCGCAAGTTCGGCCCCAATATCTCCCGAATCGTCATCAAATCCGCCAGCGTTTGGCAGGGATGGTCGACGTCGCACTGCATGTTGATGACCGGCTTTTCCGTCCATTTCGCGATTTCACGCATGTAAGCATTGCCCTCGCCAGGAACCAGATCATGGCGTACTGCAATGGCATGGCCATAGGATGACAAGATGATGCCAGTATCTTTGGGACTCTCGCCGTGAGAAATCTGTGAGGTGGAGGAATCGATGAAATGCGCGTGGCCGCCGAGCTGCGTGATGCCGGCCTCGAAGGAATTGCGCGTGCGCGTCGACTTGTCGAAGAACAACAGGAAGATCGTTTTGTCGGGCAAGTAGCGATGCGGAATGCCGTTCTTGAACATGAATTTCAACTCTGCGGCGGTCTGCAACGCCGTTTCAAGCTCGGCGAGGCTCCAATCTTGCGTGGAGATATAGTCTTTGCCTTTCAATGAGCCAACCATAAATGCTCCGGAGATTTGTTTAAAGTAATGAAACGCGGTGTGCAGAAGTTATTTGGAAAGAAAGAAACACCTTCACAGGTAATGCCTCAGTTATTGGTGGAGAACGTAGCGCAGACATCTTGTCTGCAGGCAGGATGCCTGCGCTACTCCACACGTAACTGAGGGATTATCTTCAAAAGCCGCGCGCGAACGCGGCATAAAAAGCGACGGCTTTCACGAGATGATCGATGGGAATGTGTTCATTGGGCGCGTGCGCCAGCACTTCGTTGCCCGGACCAAATCCTAGCGTGGGGATGTCATACATGCCCATGCTGCCCACGCCGTTGGTGGAAAAAGTCCATTTGTCAACTTTCGGCTCAACCTCGAACAACGCGCGATAACTCTGGCGCGCGAGCTTGAGCAGATGATGGTCTTCGGGCAGCACCCACGTGGGCATGTACGAGAGCATGGGATGCACCTTGCCGGTATAACTCGCAGCACGATATTCCGGCACCCAGGCTTGGGCATTCGCTTGTTGGAAAGCGGGCAGGCTGCGAATCTCTGCTAGGCTGCTGTCAATGGTCTCTCCAGCCGTGAGGCGGCGATCCAGGTGAATGGTGCAGGAGTCGGCCACGGCGCAGAGCGAGGGCGAAGTTGATCGCACTTCAGAAATGGTGACGCTGCCTTTGCCCAAAAAGGGATCGTGCCCCAAGCGCGTGTGCAGCGCTTCGATTTCGCGGATGATGGGCGCCATTTTGTAAATCGCATTGACGCCGCGCTCCGGCGCCGAGCCGTGACACGAAATGCCCTCGGTTTTCACTTTGATTTCAAGGCGGCCGCGATGGCCGCGATAAACATTGAGATTCGTCGGCTCGGTCAACAGCACCGCCTCGGGCCGAAACTGATTTTCTTCAACCATGAATTTCCAACAGAGGCCCTCGATGTCCTCTTCCAAAATGGTCGCGATCACCCAAACCGAAACTTCGTCCGGCACGCCAATCTCGGCTAAGATTTTTCCCGCATAAATCGCACTTGCCAAACCGCCTTTTTGATCGCACGCGCCGCGGCCGTAAATTTTTCCGTCTTTGGTCACGGGCTCGAACGGCGATGTTTCCCACAGAGCGGGATTGCCGACGTCCACAACATCGCAATGGCCATCGATCGCCAGCACGCGCGGTCCGTGGCCGATGCGCCCCATCAGATTGCCCAACGCGTCGCGGCGAATTTCATGAAAGCCGACCTTTTCCATCTCTTGTTGAATCCGCGCGATGGCCGGGCCTTCTTTGCCGCTGGTCGAAGGAATCGCCACCAAATCACATAAGAAAGCCGCCACCTCAGATTCCAATCGCTGCGCCTTGCCGAGAATGTCGTTCACGTTTTCTCCTTTCACTGGTTTCTTCCAGCAATTGCATTTCTCTTCAATTTGAATCTCACAGCCTCGCCGCGCGCGCGTTGAATTCCTCGATTCGTTGATCGATCTCCTTCACTTGATTTTGAATCGCCAGCCAATAATCCGGAAAGTTATGCCACTGCGCCTCGAGTTCTTTGACTTCCCGGCCTTGTTGCTCGATCCAGGTAAAGTATTTGAGGTTGTGAATCCGTTTGCGCTCGGGATGCGTGAGTTCCTGCATGTGATCGACGCTCAATCCCATCAAATAACGATGATAATCGCGAATCGCGTGCTCGCGTGTGTATGGGCCTTCGGTCTCGCGCAATTCCGCCAGCCGGCTCGCGTACAGGCTCATCGAGTCGGTGAAAACCGTGAACAGCACGTCGCGCTCCCCCAGCTCAAAATAGCGCGCGAATTTGATGGCAGCGATGAGATTGGCGAGGCCCGAGATGCCGATCACCGGCAGGGTTGCGATGAAATCCGAGGCGACGCCTGCGGCGGCAAGATAATCCTGCCCGGCCGGTTCATTGAACAGACGAATCAAATTCACGCACGCATTGTCATCGACGGCGATCACAACATCCGTGTTGCGCACGTTGTGAATCCACGGCACATGCTTATCGCCGATGCCTTCGATGCGATGGCCGCCGTATCCGTTCAACAACAAAGTAGGACACTGCAGCGCTTCCACCGCCGCGATTTTGGTGTCGCCACATTCTTGTTTCAAATAATCTCCGCACGCCAACGTGCCCGCGGAACCCGTGGCTGAAATGAATCCTGCCAAACGTTGGCCCGAGGATCGCATGCCCTCGAAGACTTCGGCAACGGCCTGGCCCGTGACGTGATAGTGCCACAAATAATTGCCAAATTCTTCGAATTGATTGAAGATGACGATGTCGTTGCGCGTGCGGCGCAGCTCCCAGCATTTGTCATAAATTTCTTTGACATTGGATTCACAACCGGGCGTGGCAATGACTTCGCCGGCCAGCGTTTGCAGCCACTCGAATCGCTCGCGGCTCATGCCTTCCGGCAAGATGGCGATGGAGTCACAGCCTAACAACGCGGAATCGTATGCGCCGCCGCGGCAAAAATTTCCGGTTGAAGGCCACACGGCTTTTTGCGTGGTCGGATCAAACTGCCCGGTCACCAAGCGGGGCACAAGACAGCCGAAGGCCGCGCCCACTTTGTGCGCGCCCGTAGGGAACCATTTGCCGACCAATGCGAAAATGCGCGCGGGTACGCCGCTCAGGCTTGCCGGAATTTCCATGAAGTTTACTGCGCCGAACGCGCCGCCTTTTTCTTTCGCCTCATTTTTCCATGTGGTGCGAAAGAGATTTAAAGGATGGACTTCCCACAAACCGATATCACGCAAACGCGCCGTCACGCGTGCAGGAATGATATCGGGATGCGCGAGTTGCTGGAACGTGGGCACCACAACGTTCTGCTCGCGCGCCCGCGCCACGGCTTTTTGCAACACTTCCTCATAAAGTTGCAGATCAATCATGATCACTCCGGTGATATGTTTAGGAATTTCGTTTAAATAATTTTCCCGATTGGAACTCATCCCCCCAGCCCCCTTCTCTTCAAAAGAGAAGGGGGAGAACCAGGGCGAAGCCCGGTGAGCTTGCTCTTTTGTTTTTCCCCTTCTCTTCCCAAGAGAAGGGGCCGGGGGATGAGTTGGGTTACTTTTGAAAATCACGCTGTAGCAAATGGAAAAGTTATTTAATCGGCGATCCTTAGATGCAATTGGGTCGCGACCTCCGCAAGATCGTTTTCTACTATCAAAGGCTGGCGGTGCACGGCTTTCATGACGCCGGCGATGTCTTTCAAGCCATTGCCCGTGACCATGACCACCACAGTGCTCGCCGCCGGCAAACGCCCCAGGTGCGCCAGTTTGATGAGGCCGGCCATACCCGTCGCACCCGCAGGCTCGGCAAACACGCCCGCCGTGCGCGCCAAAACCGACATGGCCGCGAGAATTTCCTCATCCGAGACCGCGACGAATTCTCCTTGCGACTCACGCACGGCGGCGAGGGCTTTGACTTGATCGCGCGGGACGCCAACGGAAATACTGTCGGCAAGTGTTTGAGGCGCGATCGCTTCAGCGAAGCTCGCGCCGTTTTGCCAGGCATCAACAAGCGGCGCACTGCCTTGCGCTTGCACGCCGATCATGCGAGGCAAACGATCGATGAGTTTGAGCGTATAAAAATCTTTGAAGCCCTTCCACATTCCTTGCAAGATGCAGCCGTCGCCCACGGCAACGCAAACGCAATCCGGAACCTGCCAATGCAATTGCTCGCAGATTTCCAGAGCCGCGGTTTTTTTGCCTTCGCCGAGATAGGGATTGATGGCCGTGCTGCGATTGTACCATCCCCACGCGGCCGCGGCTTGGCCACAGAGATCGAATGCCTCATCATAAGTGCCTTTGACCTGAATCACGGTTGCGCCATACAATAGAAGCTGCGCCAGCTTGGCGGGTGGCGCATGTTGCGGCACAAAGATCATGTTGGGCAAATTCGCCAAAGCTGTGAACGCAGACCATGAGGAAGCCGCGTTGCCGGACGAGGCGGCCGTAACCGTGGTTGCGCCTTTTTCCAGCGCCTTCACCACGGCAACAGAACTGGCGCGATCCTTCAACGAGGCGGTGGGATTGCGGCCGTCATCTTTGATCCAAACCGAGGTTAGTCCCAATTGCTGCGCCAAAGCATGGCTTGGGTAGATGGGAGTTCCGCCGACTGCCAATGGTGGAATATGGCGAGGGTCGTTGATGGGAAGCAACTCCACATAACGCCAATGCGTGGCGTCGCGATTGCCGGCGAGCGATTCGCGCGTCAGTTTTTTGGCTACGGCCTCGTAGTCATAATTGACTTCGAGCGTGCCGTGCAGCGGGCCGCAGTCCGGGCAGGTGTAGTCAATCTCCTCCGGCTGGAAGAGGCGTGAACAAGAAACACAGCTCAGGTGGGTAACGTTTGGCATGGGGGTCTCGTGAAATCAAATGAGATTGAATCGTTTCCAATGAATTCCATCCAACCTCGACAAGCCGCAACCGAACAAACTTGAAAATTTCCGACGGATAGAAGAACCCAACTGATGGGCCACATTAAGGAATGTCGTTTAAAGAACTTTCCCATTTGTACCATGCCGTCATTCTTGAGGCAATGACACTAAACGCCTACACGCAACCAGAACTCATCCTCCCGGCTCCGTTCTCTTAAAAAGAGAAGGGGGAGAACCAGGACGAAGCGCTGTGAGCTTGCTTTTTTGTTTCTCCCCTTCTCTTCCTAAGAGAAGGGGGCCGGGGAAAGAGTTGGGCTGCTTTTGAAAATGACGCTGGAGCAAATAAAAAAGTCATTTAATCGCCGATCCTAAGCAGTTGGGTTCTTCTATCCGTTGGAAAGAGGTTAGAATTTTATTCTACTTTTGAAAAGCTAATCGCCTACTCGTCATTCGTCTCCGCATTCAGATAGCGTACCGCGCCGCGCGGACACCAGCCATTGCCCTCTATCGCCCGCGAACTTGCCTTCACTCATCGCGCGCGCATTCATCAAACTCAAACCCACCGCGGTTCTGCTGCCGCTGCTTTGCGGCGAGACGGAGGCGAGATTGAACACGCCACTGAGACGATTGCCGAACTCCGCAGGAAAGCCGCCGGTCATGAGCGTGACGCCGCCGATGGCTTGCACGTCCACGATGCTGAACGCGCCGCCGTAAATATCTTTGAGGTGAAACGGCTCGTATAATTCCAGGCCGTCGAGCAGCACCAACACTTCGTTGTGCTCGCCGCCGCGCACGGTGAAGCGCGCCGAGTAATCGTTGCTCGCAATGCCGGGCAGCCGTTTGATGGCGCGATAAATATCCTCGCCGAAGTGCGGAAGGCTCTGAATGTCTTCGCGCGAAAGCGCCTGCTGTGTGACGGGTTCATCACGCATGATGCTGAAGCTGCCGGGCGTGACCACGATTTCGTTCAGACTCACATCGGTCGCTATCAATTCGAACGCAACGTGCGCGGAAGAATCCGCGCGCACCGTGAACTGTTCGCGCTGTTGCTTTTCATAACCGAGATGTGAAGCTTCGAGTGTATAAGTTCCCGCAGGCACGCGCGCGATCACAAACTTGCCCTCGCCGTCGGTAACCGCGCCCAAACGTGAACCGAGCACGCGAATGTACACGCCCAACATCGGCGCGCGCGATTTGTGCTCGATCACCGTGCCGTGAATTTGGCCCAGTTTGGCGTTCACGGTTTCATCCGCGAAGGCTTGTGTAGAAATGGCGCACAGCGTGATCAAACAGTGAGCGAATAGTTTGAGGTGTTTCGACATTGTCGCTCCCGATTATAGTATTACTCCGAAAAAAATATCGCGACCGCGAGAATCTTATTCGGGCAGAACTTTACTAAACTTTTCAAGTTTAGTAAAGTTTTGGATGCGGCGACGCCGCCTTATGAGTTCTTTTGAAAAAAAACACAGCCGATACTATTTGTAGCGCAAGCTTCAAGCGTGCATTCTTTGCAAACTAAAAGTTTTCGCCACACTTTCGCATTTGAACAAAGCAAGGGCAATGCCGCGAAAAGCCGGAGCGTTAAACTCGAAGAGATGAGGCCGATAGCTTGTGTGAGAGACTATTGCCCACGCGGGAGGAAGTGCGGAAACGCGGAATTTTTCCGCAGAAGGGAGCGTGCTGGTTCGATGCGCTTGGCGAATCAAACTCAGAATAAAATTCTGAAGGTTTTTTGGGGCTGCACACGGCTCAAAAGCGCACGCGGAGAAAGCGGCTTTTCTGAGTGCTTTTTGATCCGTGCGCCGGCCGAAGGGCTTTGGTTTTCAGCTTGACTCAAAATCCGAGATGGGCAACCGCAGGGAAAACGGCTCTGCAAAATCATGATACCAACGTGCAGCTTACACGCAGAATCGGTGTTCGGCATTTTCGATCATATTTTGCGAGAACGGCGGAGCACTCGGTGAGTCCCGCTTTCGCTGCCGCCACGGAGGAATGTGCGCCGCAAAGGCCGCCGTGTCGCAGCCGTGAAATGTCGCGCAATAATGATTCGGATTCATAAGGCAGCGTAGCCGCAACCAAACGAATTGAATTGTCAGTTGCGAATGGTGAATTGTGAATGGTCAATTGTCAATTTAAAATTTTCGCGGTCGTGATAGTTTTTCCGGAGTAATACTCTACGCAAGTTTTCAGACAAGCTGAGAACTTTGCCCTTCGGGCAGCACACGGATCAAAAGCACACGCGGAAAAGTCAGAGGCTTTTTCCGTGTGCGTTTTTGATCTGTGTGCGTGTTCCGAAAGGTGTGAGCAACACACGGATCAAAAGCACACACTGAAAAACCGAAGCTTTTTCCGCGTGAGTTTTTGATCCGTGGGTGGCCCAAAAAACTTTTAGAATTTTTTTCTGAGTTTGGGGGACTAATCGCCTACGCAAGTTTTCAGGCAAGCTGAGAACTTGGCCCTTCGGGCAGCACACGGATCAAAAGCACACGTGGAAAAGTCAGAGGCTTTTCCGTGTGCGTTTTTGATCCGTGTGCGTGTTCCGAAAGGTGTGAGCAACACACGGATCAAAAGCACACGCTGAAAAACCGAAGCTTTTTCCGCGTGTGTTGTTGATCTGTGTGTGGCCCAAAAACTTTCAGAATTTTATTCTGAGTTTGTTTGCATAATCGCATAATCACGCTCTGGCATTGGCGGTTGGTTTCGGTACTGCTTCGGCAACCAAAGTGGGGAATGATTGATTGTGTAAACCTGATTGCGATCGCAAAAAAAAACCAGGCTTCCTCAAGAAGCCTGGTTTGCTTTCAGTGCTATAGCGCTCTTGCCGGCTGTTCAGACGCTATTTTGCCAAAATCATCTTCTTAATAGACTTGTGAGCGCCGGCCTCGAATGCGGCGAAATACAAACCGCTGGGCAAATTTCCACCCTGCCATTGCACGGAGTGAGTGCCTGCGCTCATTCGCCCATCCAGCAGTGATGCAACTTGTTTTCCATTCAAGTCATAAATTTTGAGACGCACATGGCTCGCTTGCGGCAAAGAAAAGGAAATGGTTGTGCCGGGATTAAAAGGATTGGGATAATTTTGTTGTAAGACGAACTGATCCGGAACGCTCGAAGGGGAATCTTCCACGGCCGTGGGGTTGCTGTGGAGATAGACGTTGTCCACATACACGGTGCTCAAATCGCCGGAGATGATCAACTGCG
>JBBILN010000053.1:0-63727 GCA_037444905.1 bacterium
TCCACCATCTTGGTCACGAACGCCAAAGTGCCGGAGGCGTCTTGGATTTGATTCGATCTTTTTTCTGCTTCCATTTGTTTTGCCAACTCGCCCAATCCCTGCTTTTCCAATTCCTCCGAGACAGCTTTTTGAGCCGCTTGAGCCTGTTGCGCTAGAGCTTCTAACGCTTGTGCATGAGCCGGTGGCAGATTGAGTTCCTTTGGGGCTACGGGCGAAGCCGCCGCCGCTGCGGTTTGCTCGCCTTCAATTTGAGAGGGAAGCACGTTGAGAGGAAGTTGCGTGAGAAATTGTAAATCATCAAAGCTGATGTGGCCGTTCGTGGCGTAGTCTTCCACTATAATCCTTGCCTTCTGGCCTCGGTATGGCGATACCTCCCAATAGATTCGCTGCAACGTTTTCATGTCCTTGCTGCGCGCTTGTCGGACTCGATTATTCTCCACCTGCAAAGCGACTCCGCAAGGAACATCATCATCACTGCCACCAATCAAAAAAGAAATGTAGGGCGTATTAATGATGAACTCTTCGCTGTACATGTAACCGATTGGCGCCTCGCCCTGCGTCTCTCCGGCCTTTTGCCCGGGCAGGCCTTGATATTTTTCATACGTGTTGATCCAATACCTGCCTTGATGTTGGGAAACTTGCGCTCTACGCCGCACGGCGGGATTATCGTCCAGTGTCGGTTGGAATTTGAAAGCATCAAAAACGGTTGTCCAGCCGCGCAATGTTCCCTCTTCAAAATCCGTGGTAAAGGCCCGCACCATGCCTTTTTCTTGAGAGTTGCCCGTGCTAAAAAGAAACGCGACGGCAATGACCAAGACGGCC
This sequence comes from bacterium, assembly GCA_037444905.1. Lineage (GTDB taxonomy): Bacteria > Zhuqueibacterota > Zhuqueibacteria > Zhuqueibacterales > Zhuqueibacteraceae > JABWAN01. The sequence goes on from JBBILN010000053.1 coordinate 823, forward strand.
CGGCTTGCGGCGAACCGCGTGTTTACGCAAGTAACTGAATCATGCTTCATCATTGCTCTCCTTTCCGTTTGAGATGCTCCGGTGTCGCATGGGAATGCCTTTATTTGCGAAAAGCTATTTGTATCGCTTGCCATTCGTTATCATTGCCGAGTCGTCCTTCGAAGCACTCCGCTAGGAGTGAAATGCTTATAGAATGCGAGCGCCCGAAATGCTCTGAACTCCGTAAGGAGTGGCATGTGGATTTGTTGATTGTGAAAGCGCGCTGCGAAACAAAACATGTCACTCCTAACGGAGTTTGGGGAATTCGTGCGGCGCCTTGCTATAAACATTGCACTCCTAGCGGAGTTGTGAGTGAAGTCAGACTTGGACTCGACGAGCTTCAAACGCGATCTCAGCAGTTTGCGTCCAAGTCTGACTTCGCTCGTTGCATCATCCCCGCATCCGATTCGGATTCTCCCTCCCATAAATCGTGAGCTTGAGCGCTTCGCCGATTTCTTCGTAAACCGGCTTGCGGCCGGAGATTTTTTCGCTCTCGCGCAGAATGAGCAGCACGCCTTCGCCGCGCGATTCCATGAACGCGCGCAGCGTGATCGAACTCATGTGCTCCTTTAAAAAGCCGACGAGCAACTGATTGCGGCGATACGGCACGGCGCCGCTATAAAGGCTCGCGAGCGTGATCGTGTTGGGCAAACGGCCAGGGCTGGTAATTTCGAGGCGATCTTCGAACATGAGCAAACGAATGCTCGAACCGGCAATGGCGTAGTCGCGATGCGCCACGGCGTTGACGATGGCTTCGTGTACCGCGCGCAAAGAGTACTGCGGCAAGTCGAGCCTGCCGGTTTCATCCTTCTTGGCCGGCACTTCCATGTAGCGCTTCACAAACTCGGTTGCGGCGACGATTTGCTCCGCCACGGTGCCCGCACATTGCGTGGCGTTGATGAGCTTGTCCGAGTCCGGCTCTGTGCTGTTATAAAAAGCGCAGTCGATCACCGCGTTGGGCAGATAGCGCTGCGGCTTTTTGCCGAACACGAGCAAGCCCACGACCGTGGGCCGCAATTGCTCCGGTTCGCGGCTCGCGATTTTGAGATTGACAAAAATTTCGGAGAGCGGAAGCAGCGTTTGTTCGAGTGGGCCGAGTTGGCGTTGCTCATGATATTTTTTATAAAGCTCGTCGTCAATGTCCTCCAACGCGGCTTGTAGCACGGCTTTCTCTTCGAAGTAATAGCCTTGACTGCGTTGTTGCAGCAGCCGTGCAAGTGCTTGGGAGGAAAGCTTTTGTTTGGAAGAGCCGACGCGATGATACCACGCGCCGCTGCTCGTGGCGTGCGCAAAAAGGCTTTGGGGGATTTCCACTTTGATGATGAGAACCTGCTCGCCAACCGCATTCGGCAAAGCGAGTTTTGTAATGATGGGATTGAGCGGCGGGTCGCAATTGTTTTGGCAAAGATTCTCGACCCAGGTTTGCACCATGGCAAGCTCGTCGCGAGCGATGCCCGCGATTTCGCCATTGTCTTTGACGCCGAGCAGGAGCACGCCGCCGTGCGCATTCGCAAACGCGGTACACTCCGCCGCAATGCTTTCGACGCTTGGGCTTTGCACGCGACCGCTTTTCACGACGATTTCTTTAAACTCCAGAAAGGAATCTTCGCCGAGTTGAATTTTAGCGAGCAGACTTTGAGGCTCTTCGAACATTTGTTCGTTCAAATTTGATTGTAATGCGCTTCGTGAAACTGTCATCTTGGAAGGTGCTTCTCTAATTCTTGAATTGATTCCCAGCGCGAGGGAAGGTTCTTCCAGTGACAATGAAAGAGGAGTTGCAAATAAAGAGCGCCTGAAGGCGCTACTACGAACGATTACGCACGCTCACTGCGCGAACATCTCTGCGATCAACTTATTCGCGTCGGCCTGCATTTTCTTTGCGGCTTGCTCGGCAGTGAGCTGGCCGTTTAAAATGCTTTGATACGCGGGTCGCATCGCGTCCCAAATCGCGCGCATTTCGGGGGCGATGGGCATGGCTTTGCCGACGGTGATTTGATCTTGCGAGCCGAGCAAGATCGGGTCTTTGAAGAAGATGGAATCGCGGCGCGCTTCGAGGCGCGAGGGAATGGCGCGGATGGCGCGCGTGTATTCCAACTCATTCTCCGGCTCGGTGAGAAAGCGCAGCAGCTTGAGCACGCGCTCACGGCGCTCGCCGGTGGCGTTGACGTTCAAACAAAAGCCGGTTGCGGAAATCATGGGCGTGGGCCACAGCCTTGTTTCGGAAACGAGCGGAATGCGCGTGACGCCGATATCCACGCCGGCATCGAGATAGCCGCCCCAACTCCACGGGCCGTTAATGACCATTGCGGCTTTGCCGGATTTGAATAGCTCGTTTGCAATGTTCAGGTCGCATTCGAATGGAACGATTTTTTGCTCACGCAATTGGCCGATGAACTTGCTCGCATTGATCGTTGCCGCGGTGTTGAGCGTTGGGCGCGCGTCCTCGTCCATCACCCAGCCGCCGTAGCCGCCGAGGAAGGGAATGAAGAAGAACGGCTCGATGAAGTTCCACGCGAGCGCGTATTGATCGATGCGACCGTCGCCGTCCGTATCTTTGCTTAATTTTCTACCCATTTCGAGCAGCTCTTGCGTGGTGCGTGGCGGATGAGGCACGAGCTTTTTATTGTAAACCAGCGTGAGATGATTGCCCACGCGATCGGCGAGCATATAGAGCTTGCCTTTGTAACGCACTTGCGCTAGCGGGTCGAAATTTGCCAACTCACTCGCCGAAAAAAACTCGTCGAAAGGCTGGATAATACCCATCACGTGAAACACGCCGACCATATCCGCCGGGCCATATGCCAAGTCCGGGCCGCTGCCGCCCAACGCCGCAACGATGAAATTGCTGCGCAGCTCTTCGGTTTCATAATAGATTTGATTCGCGCGGATGCCGGGGTTCGCACGTTCGAAGCGATCAAGCAACGAATCGAGCACGGCGCGGCCGGCCGGAAGGTCTTGCGTCCAAATGACCAAATCATTCGGGTCGCGCTTGCTGCGGCTAAAAGCGAGAAAGAGCAGAGTCAAGCTGAAGAGCAGCACGAGGAGGACAAGAGTGAATTTCTGCATAATGGTTTTCAGGCCGTTCGTTGGAATCTTTTTGCGAGCACACGCCTCGTTGCAGCCGCGCGAAAAGATTCTTGTGTGAGTAGGAGGAAAAGCCCGTTGGAAGTGTGAGCAATATAAAGCGGGAGAGAAAGAACCGCAAGAGGAAAGGCGGGAGAGGAGCGCTGCCTCAGTCATCCATGGCTGTCATTTGAAGTCTCGAGCGCGAGATGAGAAGGCTTTACTCACGGCAACCTTGGCGATAAAGATTCATCGCTTCTTTCAAATAACAATTCCTGTGACTGCAGAAACACGGAAGTGAGGGAAACGGATTGGCGCGGATTTCACATGGTCTTCATCGCCTCCTGTGCCTTTACCACGGCATCGCTGGCAGGATATTCCGAGAGCAAACGATTAAATGCGGCGCGGGCATCCATCGGGCGCTTCATGGCCATATAAGTCTTGCCCAGCATGAGCAGCGCGTTGTCCTTTTTGAGTGAGCGCTCGAAAGTGAGCACGCGATTGAACGAGGCGAGCGCCGCTGGATAATCGCCGTAGCCAAATTGCGCTTCGCCGAGCCAGTAATAGCAATTGCTCGTCAGGGTGTGCGAGGGATATTGTTCGAGCAGTCGCGAGAATCTGCCGATGGCTTCTGCATAGCGCTGCATGTAAAAACTGTTCAGCGCGCCTTCATAGCCTTGTGCGAAACTGCCGCGCGTCACCACGGGCCGGGTTGGAAATGCCGCGCCGTTGGTCGCGGATTGCGCGAGCGCGGTGCGAATCGCGGAAAGGTCTTCTTCGCTGCGCTCGAGCTCTTCGTCAAGATTGGTGATTTGGGATTTCAACTTTTGCTGATCCCATTCCATCGGGGCAGTGGCTTGCTGTTGATCATCCGACAAGCCCAAACGATCCTTGAAGGCCTCGATGGCTTCCGGGGATTTGGTTTCGTCAAGCTCGCCTGCTGCGTCCGTTAAATTCTCGGCATACTGTGGCGTCCGCTGCTCATCGGTATATTCGCCGGTGATTTTGTCCAGCAGCCGGTGCAGCTCTTCCGCTTCTTCGTCCGAGTATCGCACATAGCCTCTTGCGCTGCCCTGCTCGCTGCCAAACCAGGAAGCGCCGCCTTCCAACTCATCCAAGCGCGCGCGCAGCTCACGGAGTTCTTCATCTTCCACTTCATGTGGCGCGGAAGTTTGCGGCGGAACTGAGACTCGCGGTTGTGCTCGCGGAATGCTCTGCTTTTTGCGCAATACCGGCGCTTCTTCTACATGTTTTCCATTCTGGGCCGCATACGTTGGCGTCGAGGGTTTGGCCTTTTCCGGAACAAACGGAGACTCGTTCCGCTGCGGCGAAGCTTGCGGCGCCGTGTTTTCAGATGGGGCTGGCCTCGCTTCTTGCATGTCGGGCATGCGCGGCTGGGATTCCACGACTTGCTCAGAGCGCCGATCCAAATCTTGCATGCGTGTTTCAAATGCGCTGAAATCCGGTGGTGATTTCTGCATCGGAGCTTCGTCGATCTCAGGCGCGCGCTCACTTAGCAGAGGCGTAGGCTGTGCGTTTGCAGGCGCAATTGCCGAGATTGCCGCGCGCTTTTCTTCTTCCACAGGAAACTCGCTTTGCACCGGCGCCTCTGCAATCTCTGTCGCGGGCGATAAGAAATCTTCCTGCTCATCCAACTTGTCAAGACGTGCTTTGAAAGCGGAAACCTGCGGCGTGTCTTCGACCTCGGATGCTGTGTGCTCCTGCGCAGGTTCATCTTTGAACAAGTTCTCTTTGTAGCGCTCCACTTTATCTGATTTGGCGTAAGGATAAAAGTCTTCGAATTTCGGTTCGTCTCCCAACGGCGATTCGTCTGCTTGCGGAGGCGCAGGCGGCTCGGCTTCGTGTTCCTGCTCTAATGAATCGACTTTGCGGTTGAAGCGCGCAAAGGGGTCATCTTCCAGCGCGGCATCATTTTCCTCAGCGCGCTCGGCGTTGGGCGCAGCTTTTTCTGCGAGAGATTGAGATTCCTCCGCGACCGGCTTAAACGATACTTCGGCAGGTTCATCGCCAAACTGCTCGTCGTACTCCTCGCTGTCATCATCGGCAAAAAGAGCAGCAGTATCTTCTGCACTGTTGTCATCGGCAATCTGTCCGTCGTCTTCTCTTTTGTCGTCATCTGCAACAGAAGCAGAGTCCTCGTCTTGTGCCTCTGTGACGGTGAAATTTTCCTGCGCCGCGGCAGCCGCATTCGTTCCTGCTTCCGGTGTTTCTTTAAAAGGTGAAAGCTCGGAATCAAGCGTCGTAACCCAGTCGTCCGCCTCTGCGTCATCGCTGGAGGAAGTGGAAAAAGTCAAACCCAAACGCGTAGCGAAATATCCGGTGGGAATGTTGTTGCTTTCGAAGCCGGCGAGCACTTGTCCGGCAAGATAGTGATAGTTGCCCGTGAGATTGATGGCGAGGTCGCGATTCACCTGAAATTGCAAACCGGCGCCCACCACGGTCGCGGCATAATTCTTACGCGGCTGCGAGCCGACTTGCACATTCAGCAAACCGCCGCCGAAACGAAAGTAGGGAACGATCTGACGATGGCCCAAGGGGTGGATATCAAACAGAAAATTGCCGTAGAACAAGTTGGCTTCACGCGGCACGAGGATGAACTTGACGCCGTTATTGAGCGTCGATTGCTGGAAGGGCATGGAAGCGAAACCGGCAACGAAGGCCAGGGCCGTGCGTTGCGAGAAGGCGCGGCCGATGGTCGCTTCACCGCCGAGCCCGATATTCGCGTTGAGAGGACCGAGCCATTGTTGCGCGCCGAGCGCGGAGCCGAAATACCAGCGCGGGCTTTGCGCCAAACTCTCACCACACAGCAGGCTGGCAGCAATAAATAATGCGAGGCAAAATTTCGGTGACTTCATACCAGTTTCTCACATGAACGACCACAGGGGGTTGACGATGAAATTGCAAAACCATTAGCATGGCTTGCGAGCATGGCAGGGCCCCGGCAACGCCGACCCGTTTCTTGACTTTGCTCTTGGCCATCGCCAACCCTCATCTCTAATGAGGAATCGTTAGGCTCAAAATTAAAATACGTCTGCCGGCAAAGGGCAGTTTGCAATCGCCAAAAGCCGCTTTCCAGCAGCTTTCGTGCTTGAGCCTGTGAATGAATCTGCGGACTTCTTGAATAGTGGCCGTCCGAGCTGGCACCATCACATCTTGCTGAGCAGCGCTTCCGCTTTGGAAGCGTATTCGCTGCCGGGAAATTCTTGCAACAATCGGTTGAGCGCCTGTCGCGCGTCGTCCACACGGTTGAGCTGCGCGTAGGATTGCCCCAAAAACAACAGCGCATCGTCCTTCTTCATCGAGCGCGCCGACTCCAACACTTTGTTGAGCATCGCAACCGCTTCCGAATAATTGCCGGCGTGAAAATGCGCTTCACCGATCCAATATTGGCAACTGCTCGTCAACGAATGCGCCGGAAAGCGCTCCACCAAATCCGTGAACATCTGAATCGCTTCCGGATAGCGTTTGAGATAAAAAGTCTGCAAGGCCTGCTCATATTGCCGCGAAAAGCTGGCGCCGGTGATCACCGGCGGAGGCGTGGTGCTCGCCTTCTTTTGCGCGCTGCCGACTTGTTTCTTGCTTTCCGCAACCGCGGCCAGCAACGAAGTGATTTCACGTTCCTTGCTGTCAATGTCTTGATTGATCTCGTCTACTTGCGATTTGAGGCGAATGTATTCCTGCATGCCGGCGCCGGCGCCGCCATTGGCGGAATTGTCCAGCTCATCCAAACGCGAGGCAAAAGTTGATTCATTTTCAGATTGCTCCTCTGCGCCTTCCTGGGCGAACTCGTCGAACCCGCCTTCGGACTCTTCGATCGGCGCCTGCTCTTCATCCGAAAAAAGCTCGCGTTCGTCGCCGCTCGCGGGGCTTCCGCCTTTGAAGAAAGTCAGACCCACGCGCCCGCTAAAGTAGGCGTCATTCCTGCCATTGCCTTTTCCAGCCACGCGATCGACAAAAGCATCGAGTCTATCGCCCGTGGTGTAATGATAGGCGCCATTCACATTCAACGCCATGTTCGGCGAGACGAGGTAACGAAAACCCAAGCCGCCAATGCCGGTGGCTTCATTGATGCGCTTATTCTTGCCCTTGCCGTCTGTGAATTTGAAATTGTAACCGCCGGCGCCGAACATCAAATAAGGATGAAATTTCCCACTGTTGATCAACTCGATATCGAAGAGCAGATTGCCATAAATCGTATTCGTCGTTAGGCTCAGAAATTTTGTGGTATCTTGCTGGGATCGTTGCTTGAACGGGAGCGCCGCATAACCGAGCGCGGCCGTCACTCCAAAACGATCAGTCAAGCGATAGCCCACCAAACCTTCGCCGCCGATGCCGAAGGCGGGTTTGCGATCGCCGTATAAGCGCTGCGTGCCCGCGCCAAAGCCAAACATGAAGCGCCCGCCCAAGCCCTGCGCATACAGAGAGCCTTCGACGAACGTGAATGCTGCAGCGAGCAGCGCAATGATACGAAAGTGTCGCATAACAAAATCTCCTCTATAAAGCTTCCTTGCTTTCCAACCGATCACTCGTCGCGGTTCTCGACCATCCGTTCGCCGCGTGGCGGAGTGCTCGGCATGACGTCCAATCCGAAATACGATTGCAACTCTAAAGGGACAACCTGTTTGACGCTGAGCTGTTGTTGCGAGTATAAATTGTAAGCCTGCACCAACTCTTCCATTTTTTTGCGCAGCGGCCGCGCCCGCTCCGTGGAAAAACCGTTTTGAACTTCCTGCCGCATCGCAACGATGGCGTCGCCGATTTGTTCAAAATAGTAATTCTGCATCGATGAGCTGATCAAACCCTGCACCGAGGCCTTCACGTCGTTTTCTTTATCAACCAACGTCTTTAGCGTATTCTTGAGGTGAAACAAATTCAAATCTTTCACCAATTGGGCTTCCAGGCCAAGATAAACGAACAGCGAAGCCTGTTGCTTATAATACCCGGTCTTCTGCGCAAAATTGCTAAGCAAGTATTGCTCCACAACCACGCGCTCGTTGAACGTCATTTTGCGATGCGAGGCGTAACGCAAAGCATTCGCTTCATGGCTATACTCAACTCTGACCATTAGGTCGGCAAAGGAAAAATAGAACAACTCGCTCATGGCTGAGGCTTCCCTTGAAGAAGTCGAGTCGGATGCATGCTCGTTTGTCAAAGTTATCGTCGCGCTGTGATACGTTGCAAAAAAACGGTTATGCTTGGGGTCCCGCCTCGCTCGCCAGATATTATGTGGATGTATGCCATCCCAAATACAAGGAATTCGTGCTCGTTCAAAAGGTTTTGCCGCGCGGGGTCTTCGGCAGGAAGATCGAGGAGGGCGCTGGCTTATTCGGCCGGCATGAGGGGAATGGCAAAAACTGCGAGTGCATATTCCACCGCTTCACGCAACCCGGCCAAGCGCGGCCAATCCGGCGTCACCTCGGCATCTCCGATAGCTCGCAAAAGAACCATGCGAACGGCGCCTTCCTTTGCTTTTTTGTCGCGAGCCACGAAATCCTCTATTTCATCAATACAGATACCCGCTAATGCCGGTTTTAGCGGAAGCGTGCGCAGAAAGTTCTCGACGCGTTGAAACTCCGCGCCGGAAAGTTTTTGTGTCATTTTAGAAAGATAGGCCTCGGCCAACATGCCGAGCAACACGGCTTCTCCGTGCCGCAAGCTTTCGTAGCCGCAAATTGCCTCCAGTGCGTGGCCGATGGTGTGTCCAAAATTTAATAGGGCCCGCACCCCGGATTCTTTTTCATCCGTGCTGACGATGGCAGCTTTGATGGCGCAGCTATGGGCGATCGTCGTGGTCAGGGTTTCGCTGTGCAAAGCCAAAAGGCCGGGTAGATTTTGTTCAATCATATCATAGTACGCGCGATCGCGAATCAATGCGTGTTTGATGATTTCCGCCAAGCCGCACAAAATTTCACGCGGCGGCAAAGTGTTGAGCACAGCGGTGTCGATGACAACCAAACGCGGTTGATGAAATGCGCCGATCATGTTCTTGCCGAGGCGATGGTTCACTGCCACTTTGCCGCCGATGCTCGCATCCACTTGCGCAAGCAGCGTTGTCGGTATTTGAATGAATTCGAGCCCGCGCATGTAGGTGGCGGCCGTGAAACCGGCGAGATCGCCAACCACGCCGCCGCCAAGCGCTATTACTTTCGTGTCGCGCTCGCATTTCATTTTCAGCATTTCCGCGATGACGCGATTGAGCATGGCGAGTGACTTGTAGCGCTCGCCCGCGGGCACGACGATTTTATGAACGTTGCATCCGGCTTGCTGCATTAAAGCCAGCACGCGCGCCGCGTAGAGTTTATCCACTACCGCATCCGTGATGAGCACGAAGCGCGAACCGAGCTGATATTGTTGCAGCAACGAGGGGAGTTGATCGAGCAATGCCGGCGCGATCAAAATGGGATAGCTGCGCGCGCCGAGCTGCACGTGGAGAGTTTGCACGAGAGAGGCTCCGGTTTGGGTGTGGGAAGAAACCAAAAACATGAATGCCAATAGAGAGGTTTTTCCAGAATCACAATGCGAGGAGGAAGATTTTCTTAAAACGTTTTGCGAGAAAGCGAAAACGAGGACGAGAGGCAGTGATTTCTCAGGGCACGATAAAACTCGCTTCACGCTCCGTCACATTGCCGCATTGATCTACCGCGCGCGCAGTGAGCGTGTGCGTGCCCGGAGTCAAGTCGCTTTTCGGTTGATAAAGCACAAGCTCCCGCTCCGGATCATACTCCGCGATCAAAAGCTTGCCGTCGAGGCGCAATTGAATAGCGCGCTCCGATTCGAAACCTGAAATATGATCCACGACCTGACAACGGATTTGGGGACGGCGCGTCTTCGTTCGCACGTTCGCGCTGGGCGACTGTATCACCAACAACGGCGGCTCTTCGTCTTTCATGATCGCGAAATCTTCCAAGCTTGATACCGCAGCCGTTAACGTGCGTGTAAAGGGATTGTGCTTGGCCGCTTTGAAATTCCAGCGTTCCCCGTCGCGTGCGCAGAGGCCGAGTTTGGAAGGATCACTCACGGAATCCGGATAGTTGATTTCGAGCACGGCGCTTTCACGAAACGGCACGTCTTGCGGCTCGACATGATAAACCGGGCCGATCACCAACGGATGATTCACGCGTTGCGCTTTGATTTGCACGCGGCCATACAACGGCCAATAGAGCGCCGAAGGCTCGAAGCGCACTTGCATGCCGCCCTCCGCGGCGCGTAAAGTTCCGCCGCGTTCCGGCGTAATGGCGAAATTGCCGAATTTCTCTTCCCATTGCGATTGTGCGCCCGAAGAGCTCTTTGCCGTGACGACGAGCCAAACTGAGTCTGCGCCAATCGCGGCCAGTGGCACAGTTGCAATATAACGATTCGGCTCTTGGGCGATAACATTTGCGGCAACTGCACGCTCCTCCACTCGAAAATTCACATGCGGCGGCTCGAGCAAAGGCAAACTCGCGATGATTTCCAAACGCAGATGGTGCGTATAGAAATCTTTTTTCACTTCCACATGAAAGGGTGGTGAAGGAACGACGCCGTCATTCACGAACGCAAAAGCAGGTATGGAAAAAATACCATGCTGATCTCGCGCCTCGATGCGGAATAGCTTCGCACCATTGCCATAGACAATGACTTTTTCGCTGCGCTGCAATGCCATCGCAGGCTGCGGATAGAGCGCGCTATCCTGCGGCAGAGGCGCGAGCGCTTGCGCGTCCAAAAGCGGGGCTTCATGCGCGGCAAGCTCGGCCTGTGCGGCGCGCCACGCCGGCCTGCGCGTGCCGAACCAGCGTTGTGCCGTGGTTTCCGCGGTGACGTGCTTCAGTTCATGCGCACTCGGCAGGCTAAGATTGAAGAGCACGCGCGTCGGTTGCGGCTCAAGAGAAGTGACTTGCAATTCGAACGCCGGACCGGCGAGCAGTTGCCCTGCCACAGTGGTGCGATTGCCGTCGAAATCTTCCGCGACGATCAAAAAGTCGTGCAAGCCCCACGACAAGCCGCGGCCGGCGTCACGTCCCTCGCCTTTGGTTTGCTCGTTTTCCGTGCCGGCAATGAGTATCGCGCCTTCCGCAGAATTGAGATTCGAGTAAATCTCCAACGTGTTGGCGGTTTCGCGATAGAGTTTGTGGAATCTGCCCCAATCGTGGCGCATCAAATAATAGTCCTGCACCAAATCAATCAAACGATTTTCGGAATAAGAGAAACGGTCGAACTGCGATTGAAATTGCAAGCTGCCGTCAATGAAGAGTTGATAGCGATACACGGCAAATTGATTGTTGACGCCAGTGGTGCGATCGAACGCCTCCACCGCGAATCCGACTTTGCCACTCACACGAATCGGCTGTGGAAGAGTCAAGCGGCCATTGAGGAGCACGGGGCTGTATAAACGCGGCGCGAAATCGCCATCGACCATTGCGCCGGCCGCCAAAGGCGAGACCGCAATCTCTTTGATCGAGGGCGCGGCTTTATCAACGAGACCGAATTTTTTGTGCAACGGGTTAATGGGCCGGTTTTGCGCATCGCGCATCTCAAAATGCAAATGCGGAACGCCGATGCCGCTTTGTCCCGAATAGCCCACAATCGCGCCCTGTTGCACCGGCAATTCTCCGGCGTTGAAATATTTCTCGATGCGATACGCGCCCTGACGCTCTTGCTCGCGCTCGACGATTTCCTGCAACGCACCATTAAAGCGTTCCAAATGCGCATACACCACGGTTTCACCGGTATCCAAACGCAAATACACTGCGCGGCCATACCCGAAAGGCGAAACACTGATGCGCTCCACATATCCGCTGCGCGTGGCGAAGACTTTGTAGCCCGTGCGGTTCCACGTTTTGATATCGATCGCCGCGTGAAACCGTCGCGGCCGCGATTCGCCGAAGGACGAAGTCATGAAACGGCTCGCCTCCGTGGGCCAGAGGTATTCTTGGGCTGCCGCAGAACCAAACACAAACGCGCTCGCAAAGAGGCAGAGATGCAGATAAGAAAAATTGCACCGAGCGCGCGTTCGAATGCCAGGTATGGCCGCGGCACTAACGGCACCCCCCTCAAGGGGGGAATTTTGTAGTGCGCTTCCTGAGCAATTCCCCCCTTGAGGGGGGCAGGGGGGTGTAAACGACCGACGTAACGATTTTCTCATGCCGCGTGATACCTTCCTAAAATTTTGCTAAGCTCCAAAGGCTCATCAGTGATAATGCCATCCACGCCCAAATCGATCATCTCGCGCATGCGCGGCGGTGTGTCCGCGCCCCATACCATTACAAAAAGTCCCAAGGCCTTGATTTGGTCAAACATCTTTCGCGTCATCACGCGTGCGTGCAAATGAATGGCGCGCACGTTGGTGAATTTGTGCAACAAACTCTTTGGGCTTTGGCGCGAGAGGTTGGCAGTGAGCAACAAGCCGGTCGGAATGTGCGCGTCCAGTTGCTCAAACCGGCGCAGCACGATGGGATTGAAGGAGGAAATGATACACTGGCGCGCTACGTGGTAACGATGCAAGAGTGCGATGAGATCTGCAAGATAGTGCCCCGGCAAAGTGGGCAAAGCTTTGATCTCGATATTGAGCAGACACCTGCCATGTGTCTGTTTCAGCACTTCTGCCAGCGTCGGCACCGGCTCATCACGAAATTGCTCGCCGAAATAACGGCCGGCATCCAAACGCCGAATTTTTTCGATCGGCGCTCTGCGCACATAACCACGGCCGTTGGTGGTGCGTTTGAGCGTGGCATCATGCAGCACGACCCATTCGCCGGTTTTGCAGAGGCGGATATCCAACTCGATGCCATCCGCGCCGTGCGCGAGTGCGCGTTCAAACGCTGCGAGCGTGTTTTCCGGCGCATGATTGCGCGCGCCGCGATGCGCGAAATTCAGCGGTGCGTCTTTGCGCAAGCGCTGCAAAAAGGAATCTTTCAAAGTGAGCACACGCTTTCAAGTTGATCAACTCGATCCGCCAAGTTGTTATGAGGCGGCTCGAGCAAGAGAAATTATGACTGCGATGGTCTAAATTAAACGAGGAAGGAAAAAATACAATGGGAAAGTTGTGGGAGTTGCAGGAAGAGCGAAGCGTAAAAACCGCGGAACCTTTTGTATAATTCTAAGGCAATCCGATAACTCCCACGATGAGGGGCATAGGCGTCAAGCTTTAGCAGCGTGCTCGAACAATTCCCCCCTTGAGGGGGTTAGGGGGGTGTCGGTCGGCATCTTGTAGCAATAAAGGCACTTTTGAGAAGCGCTGCAAAGTTGCATGGCAATCTTTAAGCTAATCTTTGTTTTCAAAAACACCCCCTCAAGGGGGGAATATGCTGTACATGCTCTCTCAGCTTGACACCTATGCTCTGGAGGGGTGTTCCTCGTTGCGATGAAAACATTGGGTTTCATCCGTGCGAACCATGTTCATCAAATTACGGTGCTATCTCATCACCACAAGTTTCTTCTTCCCCACCCAATCGCCTGCCTGCAAAACGTAGAGATATGTTCCCGCAGCAACGCTTCGGCCCGTTTCGTCTTTGCCATCCCACCATGCTTCATGTTTGCCCGCAGCCAATTGGCGCTGCACCAGCGTGCGCACCAATTGACCGAGCGTGTTGTATACGCGCAGAGTGGCCGTGCCCCGCGTGTGACTCGGCAGATCAAAAGTGATGCGCGTCCGAGGAGTTTTGCCTTCGGCGCGCGCTAGCTTGAAAGGGTTCGGATAACTATCGTAGAGTTTGAACTGCGCCGGCATTGCTTCGCGCGCAGCGCCAACTTGTGTAGGCGGGCTGTTCGGAGCGGCATATGAGAAGGTCAATCCCCAACTTTCCAATGAACCACCATCCATTTCCACTCGATCGAGCACGATCAACTTCCAAATGCCGGCCGCGTTTTCACCGTCGAACTGCGCCAAATTCTCGTCAGGCTGAAATGCGCCGCGATAAGGCGGCACACCTTCCGCAATCGGCGTCGCAGCTTCGTCATCGAAAACGGTTCCTTCATAATCATCTTCATCTTCGCCGTTGCGGCTGGAAAGCGCAACGCGCGTGCCCGCGGGCGATTCCAAAACGAGAATGAGGTCGGAAAGATAATTGTGTCGCACGTCAACCTCAACGTCGAGGTCGGCAATTTTGCATGAAGCGGGAACTTCCAAAGTGGAAACCACGCAAGAATTTTCCGCGGAGAGAATTTTCGGCGCCTCACTGCTGTGCAGGCGTTCGTGCTTTAATTCCCCAGAAAAAAAAGTTAAGCATTGCAACGGAGAAACGATCTCGCCGGCGTGCTCGTGCAGTCCGGCCATTGGAAATGTCACGCTATTCTTATTGGAGGAAGCATCGCGCGCGGCAAAATAGTACTCGATTTGCGCGCCTTGTGCTTGTTGCGGCATTATGAAATCGAAACGTTGGTCTTCGGCGCCGTTTTGGTCATTCAAAAATTGCCAAGCACTAAAGCCGGAACCTTGATTAACGCGATACGCCAAACTCGGTTCGCCGGGAATAGGTGCGCCGCTCGCGGAGGTGGAGGCGCCGTGCGTTTCAATGCCACTCGCATCCGCGATCAGCGCGGAAATTTTTAGATCGGCAGTGGCATCAACGTTTACGATCGGCGTGTGCGCAATCTGCGGCGGCACGAAATCTTCCCCGAGCGCAAGCTTGAGCGCGCGATAGGCATTGATGCGACCATAGCCAAAACGCGCGTTCCACCAACCATTGGGTCGCGCCACATCATATGCGTAGCGTCCGATCTTATCGCACGAGGCTTCGATGAGATTCTGCACTTCGTGCGCGGTCAACGAGGGCTTAAGTGAGAGCAGCAATCCTGCCAAAGCGGCCACGTGCGGGCATGCCGCGGAAGTGCCATCGAAAGTGCGGTAGTAATCCTCATTGCTGTAGCCCTCGCTGCCGGCGATGTCCGTGGTATATACCAATGTGGGCGCAACGACGTCGAGTGCGGCGCCGTAGTTCGAGCCCCATTTCATTTGGCCGTCGCTGCTGCCCGCACTTTTCCATTCATCAAACATGTTCGAAGCGCCGACGGCGATCACTTGCGCGAGCGAGGCCGGATAAATCACTTTGCCGTTGCCCGCATTGCCGGAGGCAAAAACTATGGTGCAGCCGCGACCGTTACGGCCATTATCGTGCGCATACTTGATGGCCTCCGTGATCACAGCCGAAGGCGAGCCGCCGCCCCACGAGTTGTTAAGCACGTCTGCACCCAAGTCCACCGCGGCGCGAATGCCCGCGGCGAGCGAAACATCATCGGTGGTGTTTTCATCGAACACGCGAATCGGAATGAGCCTGCAATGCGGCGCGAGGCCGCTGATACCGATGCCGTTGTCTGCAACCGCGGCGATGATGCCCGCGACCGCGGTGCCGTGTCCGCCCATGCCGTGCACGTCATCATCATTCGGAATGGAGTCGCGCGCGACAGCGTCGTAGCCGGCAAGTAAGTTCGCTTGCAAATCGGGATGGTCGAGATCGATGCCGGAGTCGAGCACGGCGATTTTGATCTCCGCGCTGCCGCGCGTCAACGCCCAAGCACGCACGGCGTCAACATCAGCGCCCGCCACGCCGTTGACATACTCTACACGGCCATCAGCATTGACATCACCCACAGCTACGCTTTGGGCATGATTCTGCAACGCCCATTGCTCTTTGAAATGAGCGTCATTCGGAATGCCGGCGCGAAGGTCTTCCGCGGGGTAAATAAAATTCGGCTGCGCGAATGCAATGCCGTGGAGTTGATGAAATTCGTTCGCAGCTTGCAGGCCATCTTTACCGGAACGTGCACGCAATTGGAAAACTTGTTCTTCGAGTCTGCGGATGATCGTGGCTTCATGTGCTGCTGCCAGTTGCGCGAACTCGCTTTCATGCAAAGCAGATTCAATCCCTACGATAAACTCATCTGTCACCAATTGTCGCACATGGCCGGAGAGCAACACCGGCGCGACCAAAGCGATTTCCTCATGCTGCGCTAACTCGGCTGTCAGCGCATGCACATTTTCCGGGCCGGACAATTTTACCAAATGCACGCCTTGGGAAGAGGCGTTTTTCACGCTTGCGCCAAAACGTGAAAGCGTTTGCTGCAAAGCGTGAGACTGGCTCGAATTGCTGGAAGAGTTTTTTGCCGTCGTTGCGAGCGTTTTCGTTTTTACACTCAACCATTCCGGTGCAACGGGAAGGGTGATGCGCGTTTCGAAGTAATAATAATCTGCGTGTGTCTGTCCGATACTTGGCGAGAACCGCGCTTGTGAGAATATTGGTGTGCAAAGTGTGAGCAGGCTGCCAACGCCCCAAAGCACGTGACGGAACAGCACTATATTCGACTTCGACATGGCGCAGATCACTTTCACAAAAAAAGGTGAGAAGACATCGCAACGACTTCATGTCGAAGAAATTCCGGCGCGAGACAAACGGAAAGCCGGGAAGCACCGAAACTGGCGTGCCTGCGATTCGGTGGGAGACAACCCGTCCAATGGGTGAAAATAATTTGCGAGGTGTTTGTCCGGTCTAATGTAGAGACTGCGAAGCGCCCTTCGAATGATTCATATGATTCATCACGAAACATTCATTCTCATGTGCGCAACGTGACCACTTCTTGTGGACCCATTTTAAGCTTCGTGCTTGCGAGGTTTACAGCACTCATTGCGATTCCACGTTGGAACGGACAGGAGGAATAAGAACAAAAAGCAGTCCAAAAATAAAAACGCCCTGGAATATGCCCAGGGCGAAAGTGCGATTGTGGGTTTCTACTTACGGGTTGAGCGCATCGGCTTTTATGAACGGAGTGGGTGCCTCAGCAGGGCGGGCGAATAAAAGCGCGCGAAGAAATTGGTTTCACCTGCATCGGATTTCCGCAGCTCGAACGGACCGCAAGGCCCAGGCTCGGGCGTTGCCAAAACCAACGGCAACTCAGGCATGATGATTGGGCAACAGCACCAGCCAATCGATTTCCCAGATGTCGATATGCACGCGCCGGTGTGGACTGGCTTCATCAACAAGCCATAGTCGATTCGGGCCGATCGGCTTGCCGATGATCAAAGTATCATCGTCGCACACGATTTCGAACTTGTTGGCCCAAAGGTATTGGCGCGAGGTCACGACGTTGGCGATGTTCTTCAAACGCACGATATGGCTCAAAAAAACGCGGTAAACGCCAATGCCCGTGCGAAAGCGCAATTCAACATCGGCGATCGAGGCCGTGATCTCCGAGCCGTCATACAGCCTTGCGCGGAAAGTCAACAATCCAGTTGGAGCACGATTGCGGATCGCGGGAAAGAAGTCGAGTAACATGGCTATCTCCTTTGGGGTAAATAACGTTTGTTGACACCGACCTGGTGAATTTGACGCTTTAACGCACAAAGCACTTGCTGGCCTGCTTTGCTATTCTTTAAGTGTTCAAACTCTGAAAAGTTCGGAGTGCAATAGGTGAATTCTACTTGGCGAGTGGTGGCGGGTGGTGAGAATTGTCACAATTCCAGCGCATTGAGGCGATGGAGCAGCTCTTGATATTCCAGGGTCATGAAATCCAGTGTCTGGCCTGAACAAGCGTCGCCCCTCGCGCGCAAGCCGCCTGGTGAAGTTTCGCCAGCTTCATGAGCATAGAGGAGGGTAGGTGGAATGTATAGAAATTTGCTTTTGCCTTCCGCCTGTGCGGGCAAAAAAGCGCTTTGGGTAAATTTCACTTTCCCCAATTTCTTGTTGATGGAAGAAAACTTTTCCGTTGGCCGGGTGTTGTCAGGGGGGACTTGTTTGCCCTGCCAGAAATGAAAGAGGGTCATCAACTCGGGAGACGGCAAAGTATAGAAGCACAGCAGTACCGCTAATGTGTTTTTAATTCCAGGGAGATAGTTGTTCGCAACGAAATGAGGAATTTCACCCGCCTTTTCTACCTGGCGCCAACACTGTTGAATCACCTCTTCACCGGAAGAGAATTCCGAGCTTTCCAACATATGGCAAAGCGCCTCCGGTGTGAGAGTTGTTCTGCTAATGAGTTTAGCGGCAAGACGACGAATTTGCAGTTCGGAGAGTAAATAGCGCAGCAACAGCAAGAGCCGCTTGGCTTGCAGCACAGGAGCCATGCGCGCCGGTTGCGGATGTGAAGCGTCGAAATCACCAAACGTCGTTTCAAAGAAGACCCCCCAGTCAAATGCTGCCATATAATCGCCCTCCCTCTCGTTGAATGAAGGCGTAGTCGGCAGAAGTATGACCCGGTTTTCAAGCATACTTACTGCCGGAAAAAACTCACGATGCTTTAGCGCCGCACGCAACAGCGCGTTGTGCAGCACTTGGCTGGCAGGAAAAAAATAGCTCTTTTGTCCGCTTTGATTTTCGCGTGCGGTCCAGGTGCTGTGCATATAGAAACACTTTGGGAACCAACGGCATCGCGCCAGTTCAAGAAACAGCCAGCGGCCTTCATCAAAACGTAGTTTTAAAGGCAGGTTTGTACCTGTGTCCGAACGGATTTCAACATGAAAGGAATCGCGGCGCACCGAGGCGCCAAGAAAGCTGAGCGGCACGCAAAAGCTCCGCAGACTAATGGTCGCGGGTTGGCGCAGAAGGGCGTCTGCCTGCAAATCTTGCCTGGCCTTATCGAGCAATTGCGGCACAAGGGCGCGCGCGTCAGCGGCTACTTTGTCGAAGTTCGCGGTCAACTCGGGATAGAACGCCCGCCTGGAAAACGCAATTCCAAGCTCATTATCCGTCAGCAAGTATTCGTGCAACTTTTCGCGCGCGAGCGCCATGGCGTCATGGTTCAACTCGCTGGGCGGAAGCAAAAAAGCTCCCGCACCTCGCCGGTGGCGTTTGAGCACAAGATATGGCCGCCGTAAGCGTCGACAAATCCGGAAAAGGTGCTCCAAAAACTCGCGATCTTTTTTCTCGCCTTTGAAGTTGTTGCTGGCAACGATAACGTTTTGCGAAGTCCCGACGGTGGTAGAGCTCACCAATTCTTGTCGTCTTCTCTGATAAGCAGTGTTAACTAAAAATTGCGGATAGCCGTAGTAAGAAATTCTTTTGATCTCCTGCAATAAAAGATTAACGGCGGTGTATTCTTCAAAACCGGAAACCCCCATGGCCACGGCATCATAAAACTGTTGCACCCACGTGTGAAAAATCGTCCAGCTTTGATCGCTTTTATTTTGCCGCTCGGGCAAAATGGGAACGTTGAGCATTTCGCCGCCCGCAATAGCAGCCTCTTCAAACGGCGAGAATTCCCGTTGCCGCGGACTGCTCAACCAATACAGAAACAGGCGAAAGACAAAATCCAACGCGTAGCGGGCATAAAGATTGGCTTCGTTCAGCTCCGCGCTCATGGCGTCTTCGCCGCGCAGATGAAACTCGCAAGTCTCCAAGAAGGTCGCGTACGTAGAATGCGCCATGGGAACGCAAAAGGGCAGAAATCTTTCGAGCACACGCAATTTTTCCAGGGGCGTAAAAGTCTGCCACGATTTGTTCGCAGGCTCAAGCTTGATTTGCAATTTGTGGATCAACTCGGAGAGGCTAACAGAGGAGAGAGCATAGCGTTGAAAAAAAGCGTCGGTATCGATGATTTGGGAAAAGGAATCGACCGTGACAATTTCGCCAAGTTCGTCTTCGTAAGAAAAGTAGTCCAAGTAGAGATCGATCCAAAAAACGTCGAAAGGATCTCCGCGGCGCATTTGCTTTTTTATTTTGTCAATCGCATGGCAAATACTCGCGGCAAACTCTACACGCAACGCCTCGCCGCATAGATCGGCAAAATTGCTCCGCAACGTTTCGCGCAGATCAGGATGATCTTCAAGAATTAGGATGGACCATCGCGTCTTCTTTACAGCCACGGCATTCCCTTCCGATTTCGAGGCGCCACATGTAGTTTTCGTGACGGATTTTGAATTTCGGCCGCCGCTCTCCGGCATCATTTTCGATGAGATACTTTATGATCTGCAGTCCGTGCATTTCGTGGCCCAACCGAAAACGCGCGCGCCCTTCTTCCGCAAACTGTTCCTTCAATGAAGTGCTATTGCTGAACTCGAAGTGCAGGTGTGCTCCGCCGGCCGAGGGGGTCGCGGAAAAAATCATCGTGCATTCGTTGCGTCCGGTGAGCGGCGAGGGGGCTGCGTGTTTGAAGTAATTGCTGAATAGATTATACAGGATTGCTTCGATGCGCACACGGGCTTCATTAACCAAGCGCATCGGCGGGGCCGCCACACGAATTTGCGCGCGCGGGGAAAAGTCTCTAAAGCTATCGCGCAAGATCGTTAAACATGCCGTTTCCGGCGCAGCGTTGTTGTTTTGCGCATGCGCCTGCAAATAGGCGGCAACCTCATGGCGCGGCGAGTCGCCATCGAGAGGAAAAGTAGCGCTGCGATTGCGTCGAAAACTGGCGCGATAGCGGCGGCTTTTCAACCATGCCCGCCAAGTTCGCATGAAAACCTCCACAAAAAGCTCGGCAAGCATGACCGCCTGTTCTTCTTCCGATTCGCTCGCTTCCTCGCCCAACCTGCTCGGCTGGCTCAAGAGATAATTCCACATCATGCGCTCTTTCCGATGCTGCTCCTCCAATTGCAGCGCCGCCAAATCGGAATCCATGCCCTCCTGCAAATCCGCAATCAAAAGCTCGTGCATGGTTTTCGTATCGTGCGCGATCATATCGAGCAACTGTTTGCGCTCTGCGTAAACCTTGCGCTCACCCTGGTCCTTCATCGTTTGCAAAACGAAAGCGGCTTGCCCAATGTGGCTGTCCAGAATCGGGCGGCATTTCTCTTTGCCCGGCAAGTTGGCCATGTCAAAAAGAAAAATGAGATCGTGGCCAAGGATTTCTTGCGCAACGGGATATAAACGTTCGGGGCTGAGGCCGGCATCGAGTTGCTCAAAACTTGCGAGAAAGGTTGGATCATGCGCTTCCATGCCAGCCTGCGATCCTATTTGACAAAGCTCCTTGTTAATCCCCCCGGGCGTGAACTTGAAATAGCGAATCACACCCGCGTTGCGATCATAACAAAAGCGGAAAGGTACTTTGCTATTCACAAGCCGGACGACGTCCTCGGTAGAATCAACGTGCCCGCGCGTAAAGCGCGCGAGCATGCGGCTATTGTAGGCATCGATGATGATCGCGGGAAAGTAGTGATGCACGTAAGTCCAGCCCTTGACGAGCATGCGGCTCAACGTTTCCGCGGCTTCACGCAAGTGACGAAAGAAATCCGGCGGCAAATCGAAATAGGCAATGCCGTAATAAATGCCGTGCAAAACCAGCGGAAAAACACAATTGTAAAAAGACAACTCTTTGCTGCGCGATTCGAAATAGTTCATCACCGTCTCGAGATTCGAGGGCCCCCAATTCAGCATATCGAAAAGCGGACCATAAAGCTCATACAATTCCTGATCCTCGTTTCGCAAGCCAAAATATTCCGCATTGGGATGAAATTTTTGCTCATGAAATTCACTCAATATGAGTTCAAGTAGATCGGGGTTGAGCGCGTGTTGAGGAATTTCAATTTCACGGCATAACACCTCCGCCGGGCGAGAGTGTTGCTCGTCGTAGCAATATTGACAAAGATAGACTTTCGAGAAGCTGGTTTCGTCCTCGCACACGCGCTGGTAAATCAAGCCGGAATTGTCCCAATAATGTTTGAGCGGAAGGAATCCCACGAAACGTGCGATGTGGTTGGAATTCAAGTGCGTCACCGTGCTGGCAGGCCGACCTTCAAACAGAACCTGATAAATCTCCCGTACTTTTTCATCTGCGGGGGGCAGGTTCTTCAAATCGGCATAGAGATAGTCGGTGATCTTCTGCACCGCCGGCTTTCTCATGCCGAAGCGGCGAACATATTCTTGCGCGTGCTCAAGTAGGAGAGTGAGCGCGGCGGATTCGAGAGGAGGTTTCAAACCATAGTTGTGAAAAACCTCGTCCCTGAAATCAAGCAGCGAAAAATTGAATGTGCGATGTTCGTCGAGCCGGAACTTGTCGATGCACTCGTCAATTATTTCGAAATAAAGCTTGGGCATGGCTTGCGTCCAATCAGCGTCACACGATTGGGAGCAGTGGCAGAGCTGTCGCGCACGAGGGAAATTTTGCTTATAATTTGAAAACCCGCAGCGCGAAAGTCAAGCGCCATTTGCTGCGGGTCAAGAAAGTAGATCGGATGTTTTATGGTTCGATCAGCCACGCGTAAAATTCTTTCGCACATGAGTTGATCGTGCGTCACGAAACTTGGAACGTTATTTATAGCTTGGGCGGGAAAAGTTTGAGAGATTGAGAAGGCAGTTTCTTGATGGGAGGTATCTGTGCCTAGCATTGCGGCTTCCAAGAGTTGTTGAAAACGATGCGTCGTAAAATAGTCGGTGAGAAAAATGCCCCCGGGCTTTAACACACGCCACACTTCTGTCAGTAAAGCCTCGCGGCTGAAGGAGGGGAAAAAGTTGAGCAAACTAAATGCACCCAGTACGGCATCAAAACATTCCGCTTGAAAACCAAGCGCAAACAAGTCGCTTTGCACCAGCTTGATGTTTTGCCTAAGTCTCAATCTGCCTCGGCAGATTTCTAACATGCGCGGGCTAATATCAACACCGACGCAATTCTGGTTTGGATACCTCGCAATCTCGCACAACATTGCGCCCGTGCCGCACCCGGCTTCAAGAATACGGCGCGACGCTGGAAGCAGCTCATCGAGTTGTTGCTGGATGATGGCAGCCCACGCCGGGTAATCAATCAACTCATAAAAAGCATCGTAATGCGGCGCGAAGGCGTCGAAGAAATCTTGGATTGATCTTGTTTCCGCGATGGAATCAGAGAGAGGTGTCATGTGGAAAAATTGTTGCGCCGGCAGGAATGGCAGAGGCGGCGCCATAGCGTTGATGCATCATCTTCACCATTCGCGTGCTGAAGCATCCCAAACAATACTGCTGCTCCCGCTCATTGTGGCCACAGGGGTTCAGAAAAATATCCTGCAACGACTGATAAAAAAGCGTATCGCGCGCCAAAGAACGTTCGAAAAGCTGTTTGACATTCGGCGTTTCAACAAAGCTGCCGCTCGCCACTTCGCGAAAATCGGGCGCTTGCAATAAATCGCACGTGCCCAGCCAATAACCGTCGTAAGAAAGCCGCGCCCCGCGCCAATAATATTCGGGAATGATGCGCAGGATGAAGTCTATCTCCGCTCGCCCAAAACGCTGCCGTATATACAGCGAGTGCAGCTCGTCTTCTTCGATCTCTTCCGGCTCCAAAAGGCCGTGGTAAAATAGCGGCAAAGCTTGGTCGCCGTTCAACAGAAGAGAGAAGTGCAATTCCTCCCCGCAAAAATTTTCAGCCGTCTTCCGCAATCTCTGCACGAAGTGGATAAGATTTTCACTTGTCAATGAAGGGATGTGCTTATCAACCGCTGCTACCACAGGCTCGAAATAGAAAAATTGGTTGAACTCTGCTGTACGCTCGATCATGAGAATGACGTCGTCGATGTTGTCATTCCGCAAAACGGTCGAGGTACCCACACGCGTGTTGTGCAAACACTCTTTCGCCTGTTTGAAATTGGCAAGGACGCGATCGCGAGTATTGGCACGGATGCGATTGTGCGACTTCCATCCGTCTATCGAAATGTCGATGAAGTCCGGCGGCTCGCTCTCCAAGAAGGATAGATGTTGTGGCAAGGTGAGAGCATTCGTGATCAATCCGATCTTGGCCGCCGGCGCGTATTGTTCTCGCGCCGCGCGTGCCATTTGAATTGCCACCCGAAAATTCTTGCCAAGTGCCGGCTCCATACCGCTGAAGGTCATGACCTTGATTTGCATCTCGAACGCTTGTCGAATAGCCTCTTCTAAAAATTTAGGGGCGAGCGCGGGAGAGGTTGACGTGGAGTAGTGATCATTGTAAAAGCAATGGTCGCACGTCAGATTACAGGCCTGGTGCAGATCGAGATCGAACCAAGTCAAATGAGCGTTAGCCACCATCAACGTATACCAATCCTCCAAAGTTTGATTGAACAAGGGCCAGCCTTTTTCCAAAAGGGCCGTCCAAAGTTCAATCATTGAAAACATTGCATCTTCCTAATACGTTACTAACAGCATACTTTGATTCTGAGCCAGGAAACTCCGCTCCTGAAACTCATTTTACACGCAGAATCTGCAACAAAACTTCTATCCAGTTGGGATAGCCAATTATAGCGAGAAACACGCTCAGGATTAAGACGGCCCAACTCAGGGGCATTTGTACATCGAAGGCCAAAAGGCCGTTTCGAATGGTGATTTTAAAAAATGCTTTGGGTGACTGCTTGTCTTGCTGCGCAACAAATTCCGTCTTATTGCTCAACATAACTCCTCCTTGCTTGGAAAAGTTAATTTCAGCCAAATTGTGATTTGTCTTTCATCAGTAGTAACTTCCTAAGCACCAAACGAATGTCTTTCAACTCTGCTTGTTGATGATTTGTTTTTTTTAAGCTGGCCTCCCTGCGATTTTGCAAACGCAATGGAATCTCATCTTCCATGATTCCATATTTCGACCCAGCGCTTCCAGGCATCATGACGTCATCTCCTTGTTTCAAAATAATCCTTTCACCACCCGCGGACGATTCAACTCAATCACGAGGCGGCTTACTTTAGAATTGAAAAGAAAAATCCGTCCTAAACTACCTCTTAAGTTTATCAGATGCAGATTAAGTTTTCGCAATTTTGCGCTCACTCGGTCTCCACCTTAGCCGCAAAACAAACTCTTGAGAAATTCTCCCCACTTTCACACATTATCCTCGTCACACACTGCAAGCCCAAACCGACTCGGTTCCTCCTTCGTATAGCGAGGAATCAAAGCTAAACTCGATTCAGATTTTTCACTCAGGAAAGGGGTTGTGCCATGTGGTTCAAGAGTGCTCAGTTGACAATTCTCGGTTGCATCTTTTTCGCGGTCGCCTGCTTTGCACAAGAGGAAAAGCCGCGCATCGCGGTGCTCGATTTTCAGAGCATCGGCTGCGATTCTTCGCTCGGCCTGGCGGCCTCTGAAATTTTACGCACCGAACTGGGCAGCCGCGGCAAGTATCGCATCATCGAGCGCGCGCAGCTTGTGCGTGTGATGGAAGAACAGAGCCTGCAAATTTCCGGCGTGGTGGATGAACAAGCTATGGTCGAAATCGGCAAGCTGCTGGGCGCGAAGATGGTAGTGGTGGGCAGTTTGGTGCGTACCGGCAAAACCTATACGCTGAACTCGCGCTTCATCGACGTGCAGACCGCGGAAGTGAAAAAGAGCCAGAACATTCGCGGCAACAGCGAAGACGAGATTTCCAACATGTGCTCGAGCCTGGCGAAAGTCATCTCCGATGATGACATAAGCAGCGCCACGGTGAGCCTCAGTGACGCTGCACTCGGCGCGGTTTGGATCGTACAAGAAAGCGAATTCACCGGCATTTGGAGACGGCGCGGAGAGAGCAACGTTTTCGATGCCATGTGGTTCCTCACCAAGGAAGGCGTGTCCGCGGATTTGGCTCTTGTCGACCCGGCCAGTGAAACGTTGGAGTTCAAACGAACGGATAACGGCAAAGCCTTGGGAAGCTATCGCGGTGCGAACACCGCGGGCAGCCGTGAATTTCAAGGCAGTATGGATTGGGTGAAGCAAGCCGTTTGGCGCGCACAACCTTTTTTTGACGCGCCCGCGACGAAGTTGGAGGCTTCGAATCCCGGCGCGATTTGGATTGAGAGTGAAAATGATTTCCTCGGCGTCTGGCGTCGCATCGGGCAAAGCAACAATTTCAAAGCGACTTACTATCCAACCAAGAATGCCGTGCAGGCAGAACTCACGATGGAGATTGCGGAACAAGGAGCGGTGAAGATCAAACGCACGGACAAGAAAGGCGTGCTCGGCTTTTACAATGGCACGTTCAGCGCCAGCGGCAAGCACGTGGGCGGCGCCGCGGATTGGGCGCAAAATGTCGTGTGGTCCGCGGAGATTTATTATTGAGGGCCGCGCGAGCATTTTTAACCTCAATCCCTTCGAGTAACAGTGGCGCTTGATTGTTTGCAAGTCTTTGCGCGCGCTCTCTGTCTTTCCAACAATAACTGATAAAAACTCTGCGCTCGAGCAAGCTCGAGGTTTTTCAAATTTTTCTCTCTCATTATGAATACAGTGCAACCTCCCACCCGCGTTCTGCTTCTCGATCTCGACAACTGTCCGAATCAGATTCAGCAATTGCCGGAAACGCTTGCCACTTTTACGCGCGCGATCGCTTGCTATGGCGGGGCGGAGCCGAAAGTGCCGATTCATTTGGTGCAATTGTTGGGCAAGGCAATCAGCGAGGGCAAATTGGAAATCATCGGCATGGAGAAAAGGGGCAAGAACGCGGCGGATTTCGGCTTGACGTTTTGGGCCGGGAAGCTTGCAACGGAATTGCCGCCCGGAAGCGAGTTTTTGATTCTGTCACAAGATACGGACTTGGATCACGTCGTCAATCTGCTGCGTCGCGAAGGACGCAAAGCGGCTCGTCTCGACGGAAAGACGGCTCAAGCCAACGCGGCCGCTGTAAACAAGGAGCTCGGGGTCGAGGAATTGATTGAAGTTTATTTCAACAAGGTTTTGCAAAACGGCAATGCACGCCCCGGCAAAAAAGTTTCGCTTCTGAAAAGCATCAAATCTCATTTGAAGAAATACAAGGGCTTCAATTCCGAGGAGATTTTGCGGGGCTTAGAGCGCCGCGGCTTGCTGCGGATCGACGGCGAGGGACGCGTAATTTATGCGAAGCCCGCGCTGGAGCAGAGTTCTTCAAGCTTCAACAATGGCGAAGCGGATTTCCCTTTTTGAAGCTTATACCCAGCGCTGAAAAAGATTCTTGCAAAATGACCTCTTCGAGGAAGTCGTTATCAGCTTTTCGCAGTCGGCAGATCATCATCAACCAAACCTGAGGAGAGCCATGAAACGCTATCGCGTCAAGCCCGGCAGCAAAGTGGATTTGAAAGAATGGGATCCCAACGACAAGGGCGAATTCAAAGAAGGCAAAGAAGAAGGCAAGCAAATGCTTCTGCCGCTCAATCAAAAGCTCGATGCGCTGCAAGAATTGCTTTATGCCGAGCACAAACACAAGGTGCTGCTCGTTCTGCAAGCCATGGACACCGGCGGCAAAGACGGCACGATTCGCAACGTGTTCGAGGGCGTGAACCCGCAAGGCGTGCACATCGTTTCGTTCAAGAAGCCCACACCGGAGGAATTGGATCGCGACTATCTTTGGCGCGTGCACCAGCACGTGCCGGGCAAAGGCGAGATCGTGGTTTTCAATCGCAGCCACTATGAAGACGTTTTGGTGGTGCGCGTGCACGAGCTTGTGCCGAAAGAGGTGTGGAGCCAGCGTTATGAACAAATCAACAACTTTGAGCGCATGCTCGCCGAAGAAGGCACGACGATTCTCAAATTCTTTCTTCATATTGACAAAGAAGAACAAGCACAGCGCCTGCAGGCACGCTTGGAGGATCCCCAAAAGCGTTGGAAGTTCAACCCCGGAGACTTGGAAGAGCGTAAGCTTTGGCAGGATTATATGAATGCTTATGAAGACGTGCTCAGCAATACCAGCACGGACTGGGCGCCGTGGCACATCGTGCCCGCAAATCGCAAATGGTATCGCAATCTCGTGGTCGCAACCACGCTGATCGAGGCGTTGGAAGATTTGAAAATGAAATTCCCCGACGCGCCGGAGGAATGGCGCAAGATTAAGATTGAGCCGTAACCAAAAGATGAACCATACGACGATGCCCAAACTCTATCTTAAAGCGGACCGCGCGCGCTCCGTGCTGCGTTTTCACCCATGGATTTTCTCCGGCGCGGTTGCGCGCGTCGAAAGCCACGCTGAACCTGGCGATGTCATTGAGGTGTTCGCCGCGGACAACCAATTTCTCGGGCGTGGTTTTTACAATCCCAATTCGCAGATCGTTTGCCGCATGCTCACTTGGCAAGATGCGCCGATTGATCAAGCTTTTTTTGAGAACCAGATTCGCGCCGCTTATGCGCTGCGGCAGCGTTTGGTGGCGCATGCCACAGACGCATTTCGCGTCGTCAATGCTGAAGGCGATGGCCTGCCCGGTTTGATTGTTGACAAATACGGCGACTTTCTGGTCGCGCAAATCAGCACGTTGGGAATGTCGCGCCGCTGCCAAGAACTTGTCACAAGCCTCCAACACGTTTTGCAGCCGCATGGAATCTTCGAACGCAGTATTGGTGGAGCGTTGGCGGAAGAAGGCTTGCAACCATCCGTGCGCGTGCTCGCCGGCGCAGAGCCGCCTGAACATATTCAAATTCGTGAGCATGATTTGCGTTTCAACGTGAACGTAAAGGAGGGGCAAAAGACCGGCTTCTTTTTGGATCAACGCGATAATCGCAGTTGGATTGCGGGATTCTGCCAAGGGCGAGACGTTTTGAACGGCTGCTGTTATACCGGCGCGTTTTCAGTTTATGCCGCGGCCGCGGGCGCGCGACGCGTCGTCTCAGTTGATTCTTCGAGCACGGCCGTGCAATTAGCACAACAAAACTTCGCGCTGAACAACCTGCCGATCGTGCCGGAAAACTTTGTGACGGCCGATGTCTTTCACTTTCTGCGGAGCACGACGCAGAAGTTCGATCTTATCATTCTCGATCCGCCGGCCTTTGCGCGCCGCCAAAAAGACTTGGAGAATGCCGCACGCGCCTACAAGGACCTCAATCTACAAGCGCTGAAAATTATTTCGCCGGGCGGGTTGCTCTTGACGTGCTCCTGCTCGCAACCTCTTCTGCCCGACCTTTTTCAAAAAATTCTATTCGGCGCCGCAGTGGACGCCAAACGCAACGTGCGTATTCTCGGCCACAGTGATCACGCATCGGATCATCCCATCAACATCTATCACCCCGAAGGGCGATACTTGCAAGCATTCCTGCTGCACGTGGAGTGAGGAACCGATGGGGCAAAGGGGTAATGGGTATTGGAATATAATGAGAACCATTACTCCGACAATCCATCCATCCATAAATCCACCAATTCGTCACCCAAGCACCAACTCTCCTCGCAAAACCGTCACGGCACTGCCGCCGACTTTGACGGTTCGAATATTTTCACGTGAACCCACAACTTCTACAAACGCGCGACCGGGGCGCTGCATGAGATGCCCTTGCTCGGCAATAAACGTGGGGTGCTCGATCAAATCGTAATGCCACAAATACGCTGCCATGGCGCCGGTCGCAGAGCCGGTGAAAGGATCTTCGAGCGTATCCGGCGGCACGCCGAAATGCCGCGCCGCGGTTCTCCCCTCGGAAGTGAAGCCTTGCAAGCAGAACAAATGCGGACTGAAAAAATCCGCGCGGCTGCGGAGTTTTTCATACGCCGCAATATCAAGCTGCGCGCGCTGCAACGCCTCGCGACTGCGCAGCGGAATCATCAACTGCGGCGTGCCCGTGCTCACGGTTTGAATCGGAACCTTGGGCAGCGCATCATTCGCCGCCAATCCGAAGATCGGCATAATTTCATCGGCATCGTACTTCGCTAAAAATTGCGGCTGCTTTTGGCTCATCACGATGCGCTGCACCGTGCCCTCCCGCGCATAAATCTCAACCGCAATCGCACCGACTTTCAACTCCAGCGCGATGCGAGAGTAATCACCGCGCAGTTGCAACCGGCCGGTTTCGATCAACGCAAACGTCGTCGCAATCGTCGGATGGCCCGCGAGCGGAATTTCTTCCGCGGGCGTGAAATAGCGCGCGCCGAAATCAGCAAGCTTCGAGCGCCGCACGAACGCAGTTTCGGAAAGATTCATTTCGCGCGCAATGGCCTGCATGGCCGCGTCGCTGAGTTCGTCCGTATCGAACACGACGGCGCAGGCATTGCCCTCCAGTGGGTGCGCGGTGAACGCGTCGACTTGCATAAAAGGGAGAGTCGGCATCCCGGCCTCGCGCTAGTGCTCAAAAAGTTCCGGTTGAATCCGCGCCATTTCTTCCGCCACCTGTTGCGCATCGGGCTCGCCGCTCGCGCGCAACTTCGCGATCACGTTCTCGAAATCCTCCCGCTCGCGATTCTGACTCAGTTTGAATTTTCCCTCCATGCGCGTGATGCGAATTTCAAAGCCGACGAGGCCCTTCATCTGCGCGCGCACATAATTCTGCGGCAAGCTTTCGACGGTATAGGGAGACTCAGGGTTGGTTGCGGCCTCGTTTTGATCGACCAAACGCTTCAACATATCATGCAACTCGTCATGATCCGCAAGGATTCGCGGCGTGCCGTAAATGTGCGCGGTCATGTAATTCCACGTCGGCACATTCACGTGATTGTACCACTTCGCGGAGACGTAGGCATGCGGCCCGGAGAAGATCGCGAGCACTTCGGTGTTCGAATTGAACGCACGCCATTGTTGATTGGCGCGCGCGAGATGGCCGTAGAGAAATTTTTCTCCGCTCTTCTCCACGTATTCGAGCGGCAAGTGCGTCGCAAAGGGAACGCCCTGCGCGCACGTGACGAGAATGCCGAAACTGTTGCGCCGAACAAAATCCGCAACGACCTTTTCATCGGCCACGGCGTAATGCTTCGGAATATACATGAGGCTTCACTTTCATTGCGGAAACAAGTTGCGATCCACGCCCTTCAAAAGGCGCAGCGCGTTTTTATAATAAACTTTTTTCAAAACTTCGTCGGGCAGATCGAGGCCGTACATCTTCCAAAACGCGTGGCGCTTGCGATAGTAGTCGAAGTACTCGTCCGCGGTTTCGAAGATGCGAAAATAGACGTGATACTCCGCGGGCGCCCAAATGTCTTTTCCCATCATGACGCGGTCTTGATACTTGATGAACCACGCGCGCGCGAAGCGCGGCTGGCGGCCGATTTCCGCGATGACGGCGCCAAGCTCGGTATGCATGTTCGGATATTTTTCAAACAGCTCGCCGAGGCGCGCCAAATCATAGCCGAGCCAACCGAGATGCGCATTGATGAAAATCGTTTTCGGATGTTTGGCGAAGACGTGATGCTGCTCGCTCATCACTTGCTCCCACGAAGGAAACTTATCCGGTGGGCGCGCGCGGTCGGGAAATTGCTTGAGTTCCAGCCAGCGTTCATTGTAGCGATCAATCGGCTCGAAGAATTGATGCGGCTCGCCGGTGTGAATCAACACCGGGATGCCAAGCTCGCCACACTTGGCCCACACCGGGTCGAAGCGCGGGTCATCCGTGGGAATGCGGTTGCCCAAACTGTCTTTCAGGGTCAGGCCGTGATTTTTATAAATCTTCAAACCCTCCGCGCCGTTCTTCACGTCTTGTTCGAGGCGCGCTGCGGCGCGTTTGCCGTAGTCGGGATGATTGACGTCGGCATAGTCGAGATTGGCGAAGACGACGAAACGCTTGGGATAACGCGCCTTCAAAATCTGCACGTTTTTCTTCAGCGCCTCGCCCGTGCCGCCGCTGAGATTGACCATGACCGCCATGTTGAGCTTGTCCATCTCTTGCACGAGCGTATCCACCGCGCCGCTCGTCAAGCGCCATTGATGATTGTGCACGTCGATGAAGGGATACTTCGCGCGCGTGACGGGATGCTGCGGCACGACGAGCGTGGACTTCGGCTCGTACTCTTCGACGGTCATGGTTTGCGCGTGCAACAGCAGCGGTATCAACAAAAAGACCGCCGCCACTGGCAACCGCAAAGAACGTTTCATCCACAAAAAAGAAATTCCCGCCAAATCCGAAAACATTGTCGCGGCAGTCTTATTTTCGTGGGAAACTGTTGTGTTTGCTTTTATGGCTCTTGAGCTTGTATTGAGCATAACACCTCCTTCACGAATAATTTTCATTTTGCCAGCGTCATGACGAGAATGCCGATAAAAATGAGCGCGGCGCCAAGCGTTCTGATTTTGCCAAACGACTCACCTTGCCACAACCAACCGGCCAGGGCCGCGAACACCACGCTGATTTCTCGCAGCGCGCCGGCATAACTCACACGGCTGGTGGCGTAAACCTGCAGCACGAGAAGATAAGCCAGCATGTGCAAAATTGCTACGACAAGTATCGCGCGCCATTGCTTGCGCCACTCCATTTGCACCGCATGCTTGCCGTGTTTATGCAAAATAATCGGTGTAAAGAACAAGCCGGTCAAACCGATGATGAGCACCGTATACGGCGCGGCCGGCATGAGCCGGACCGCGGCGGCGTCAATAATGGAATAGCTTGAAATACATCCGGCGAGGGCGAACGCGGCAAGAACCCCTTTCCCCAAAAGTTTACAATGGCGCAAGCCGCCATTGCCAATGAGGAGGACGCCCGCGAGCACCAACGCGATGCCGATCACGCCAAACAGGCGCAAACTTTCCTGCAAAAAGAGCACGGCCCACAGTGCCAGCAATGCCGGCGCACAGCCACGCGAGATGGGATAGATCAGGGAGACCTCATAAAGCGCATACGCACGCGCCAGCAGCAGAAAGTAAACTATTTCGAGCAGCGCGCTGGCAACCGCAAAGAACCAAACGCGCGAAGAAATCGGCAACGCGCGCAGCAAGAGGGGAGAATAAAGCAGCGTGCCGAGCAACAACGCCCACCACATGAAAACTTCTTTGTTATTCGCACGCTTGAGGAGCAGATTCCAGCCGGCGTGCATGAGGGCCGAGCAAACAATCAGCACGAACGCGAGCGGCGGCATGCTTCACAAAGCCAAATCATTTTTGATGAACCTCATGCGGCCACGCCGCTATCAAAATCCTCGGACACAGATCAAAAAGGATTTCCACGCATTCTATCCGTGAAGATCAATGGAAATCTGCGTGCCAGGGTAATGCCTCAGTTATTGGCGGAGAACGTAGCGCAGAACTCCTTGTCTGCAGGCGGAGACGCCTGCGCTACTCCACCGGTAACTGAGGCATTACGTGCGAAGTGTTTGCTATGACGGTAAAGTTTGCGCTTTCTACAGACGCGGCCATCATTTCGCATAATCACCCGCGCCCATGAAATGCAGCGAGACGTACGGTTCATCACCGACGACCCAGCTATCATGCCCCGGCGCAACGTAAAATAGTACGCCCGGCGTCAATTCGATTTCCGTGCCGTCGTTCATTAGAACTTTTGCGCGGCCGGAAACGACCATGCCGACGTGTTCAACCTCGCAACTTGCGGTTCCGGCCGCAGGACCGACGTGCGCGGACCACTTCCAGCCCGGCTCATAACTCGCCCGGCCTATGGTCATATTCCCGAGTTTGACCAATTCGAATTTGCCTTTTTCAAAATGGCGAACTTCATCGGGGTGATCGAAGCGTTTGAGAATAACACTGTCCAATTGAAATCTCCGTGATCTTTTACTCTTTGGCTCTTTGGCTCATTTTCTTTTTTGGCTCCTTGCCTCAATCCCACCCCATGCGATCGCGCAACGACGTGATGTGCGCGGTGTGATGGCGACCGTGCCAGGCATACAAACAGAGCAACCAATCCACCGAGCGCAAGCCGTGCTCGGGGTGGCGCAAATTTCGCGCGAAATCTTCCGGCTTGAGCGCTTGCCACAGCAGCACCCAGCGCTCGTGCAATGCTTGCAACAGCGCAAGAGAAATTTCGATCGGCGCGGTGCGCGCTTCCGGCAGTTCCGCCCAAAGCTTTTCGTCATACGCTTTGATGCTCGGCTCGTTTTCCGTCAGCGCCCACTTGAGGCGAATGTAGGCATTGAGGTGACTATCGGGAACGTGGTGCACAACTTGGCGCACGGTCCAACCGCCTTCGCGATAGGGCGTGTCGAGTTGCTCGTCGTTCAATCCACGCACGGCCGCGCGCAATTTTGCCGGCGCGCCCGCGATCTCGGCGATGAGTTCGTTGCGGCGTTGCGGCGCAAGATTTTCTTCCATCTTGAATGGGCCGATGGGATAACGCAGGCCGGACATGTGATTCTCCTGTTGCTGGGATGAAGATGTTTGCGGATTCAAATCCAATCGAGTTGTGTCACGGTTCGCTCGTTGCGTTGATCGCCGGTGTTTAAGGTTGAAACCGGCTCAAAAAGAAGCACATGTGCTTCTTCCTCGGCAACGGGTTTGTGCTCCACGCCGCGCGGCACGATGCAAAACTCGCCCTCTTCCAACCAAACTTCGCGCTCGCGAAATTGCAGGCACAGCTTGCCCTTCATCACAAGGAATAATTCGTCTTCGTGCTCGTGCTGATGCCAAATGAACTCGCCTTTGAGCTTTGCCAGCTTCACGTGTTGCCCGTTCAGTTCGCCCACGATTTTCGGGGACCAATGCTCCGCGAACAAACCGAATTTTTGTTTGAGATTGATCTTTTGCATTTAGACTTCCAAACGCTTTTCATACGGCACGAGCTCTCCGGCTTCGATATTGCGCTTCATTAATCTGAGATACATCGCCCAACAGTAGCTCGATTGGCGATAGTGCGCGCTGGCCTCGGGCCAGCCGAGGTGATAAAAATGCACGAGCGTGCTGTTCTGTTTCTCTTCCAAACGAAACCCGACGCGCGAGCCGGTCCAATCTTTATCCGCGCGGGTGATTTGCAACTCGAATGCTTCGTTGGGAACGCATTGGGTTACGATTGCGCGCCAATCGTATTGCGGCCCGAAGAATAGAGCATACTCATTTCCTGGCGCGGGCTTGCCGGATGATTTCAGTGTCCACCACGCATCGAGACCTTGGGGTGTGGCAACGGCTTCGAACACGCGTGGCGCGGAGGCATTGACGGGAAAATCGTGCAGAATGTCGGCCAAGGCTCGGACTCCTCTTTTTAGAGATGGTGCCATTCCCGGGGAATCTTTTTAAGCTCCGGAGGAAGGGGAATGCTCAAAAAGATTTCTGAATGACAGGAAATGGAATTCGTTCATTCAATCGCCGGCAGCAACTCTTCGCCCAAGCGCACGGTTTCGCGCGCGAGCGCGTCGAAATCTTCCTTGCGGCTGCGATGATTGGTGATCGCGGCGCGAATCGCATACGTGCCGCGCAGCACCGTCGAGGTCGGCGAAGCGATGCCGCGCTCGTGCAGTGCCATCAAAATCTGCCGATTCAATTCGTTCAGCCGGCTTGCTTCAATCTTTTTTGAATGAAACCGAAAGCACACGACGTTGAGCGAAACCGGCGCGAGCAATTCCAGTGCAGGATCTTTTTCAACAAGCTGCGCGAGGTAACGCGCTTGCGCAATGTTCTGTTGAATGAGCCGGCGATATTTGTCAACACCGTGCTCTTTCAATGAGAGCCATACTTTCAGCGCGCGAAAACCGCGCGAAAGCTGAATGCCGTAATTCGCAAGCCAAAACGGGCCGCCGCTCAAGCCGCGCTCGTGCTGCACGAGATATTCGGGCACGAGCGTGAACGCGTTTTGATGCGCTTCGCGATCTTTTACGAGCACGCAACCGGCCTCATAAGGCATGTACATCCACTTGTGCAAATCGAACGCGAGCGAGTCCGCGGCTTCCATGCCGCGGAGGTGACGGCGCATCTCCGGCGCCAAATAGGCGAGCGCGCCGAACGCACCGTCGACGTGGAACCACAGTTTTTCGCGCGCGCACAAATCCGCAAGTTGCGCGAGCGGATCAATTGCGCCGGTGTTGACGGTGCCCGCATTGCCCACCACACAAAACGGAATATGCCCGGCGGCGCGATCTTCCGCAATCGTTTTTTCCAATTGCGCGAAATCGAGGCGATAGTTTTTATCCACCGGAATTTTGCGCAGCGCTTTACTGCCGAGGCCCATCAACTCCACGGCCTTCTGCACCGAGCTGTGCGTCTCAGTGGAGCAATACACGGTCATCAGGCCGCGCGCTGCAGCAACGCCTTCCTTTCGGATATCGAAGCCGGCCTTCGCGTTGCGCGCGACTGCAAGCCCGATCAAATTCGCCATCGAGCCGCCGCTCACCAAAATGCCGCTCGCCGATTGCGCATAACCGAGCATGGCCTTGCACCATTCGAGCACTTGCTGCTCGACGTAGATTGCGCTGTGATCCGCGCCGCCGACATTGGGGTTCATCGCCGCGGCGAGCATCTCGCTGAACATGCCAAGCGCGGTGCCGGTGCCGTTCACAAAGCCCCAATAGCGCGGATGAATGTTGCCGTGCGGATACGGCAGCACGTTTTCGATAAAATCATGATACGCGTTCTCCGCGCCTTGCGGCGCAATTGGCAACGGTTGCTGCAAATGATCTTTCACGCTTTGCGGGATCGCACGCCACGAAGGCCGCTCGCGCACGGTTTGCAAATACGTGATCATGTCGTCGACCATGCGATGGCCGAGCGCGCGCACTTCGTCCCAGTTTTCGGGATCGAGAGTTTCTTCACGGCGGAGAATTTCTTCGGGGTTCATGAAGCGGCTCCATTTTGGGGGAATGTCATCCTGCAAGGAACTTCCCTAACACTTGAATCAATTACTAGTTTTGAAAACAGAGGCGCGCACGAGGGCAGGCTCTTGTCAGTATGACAACGCGAGAACGGCGTTATTATTAATTGCTCATAACCAACTCAGCGCACTTCAAAGTTTCTTCACCGTGTCGCCGATTCGAATCGTGCCCGATTGCACGACCTTGGCATTTACGCCACGCAAGTGCAATTCTTTTCCAACGGCAGAGTTGACGAATTTTACCGCGTCCACGCCGAAGCGTGAAGCAAATTTCTTGCAACCCGTGTGGGGCTGCGCCGTGATTTCGACAACGGCCGCGCCGAGCGCGAGCCGTGTTCCGGCGGGCGCATTCGCTTCGCTCAAATCGAAGTCGATATACAATTGGTCGCCGGCCAACGCCCAGCGTTCTTTTGCTTGCGCGATTAAAGCAATCGCGCGCGCATTCATGATATTGAGCTGCATGTCAGGATGCGCGCTGCCGTCTTCCGTGCGCGAGCTGCGGCGCGATTTCCAATTATCGCCGACCAGGCCGTCGTTGAGATCAAGTTCGCCGACCTCCAGCACTTCGCGCGCATCGA
The DNA here is from genome assembly GCA_037444905.1 of bacterium. Lineage (GTDB taxonomy): Bacteria > Zhuqueibacterota > Zhuqueibacteria > Zhuqueibacterales > Zhuqueibacteraceae > JABWAN01. The sequence continues at coordinate 37,725 of JBBILN010000053.1, forward strand.
CTTGCGGACGCCGCACGATGAGCGCGAGCACGCCTTCGGTTTTCGGCGATTGCAAGATTGCATGCAATCCGGCTTGAAGTTCCGTGCCGGTTAAATGTCGCGGGTGCGCATTCGCCAAGGTTGTCATTGCAGAGTTCATTCGTTCTGTGTGGAGGAGAATCCCAAACCGCGCGGCGGAATTCTAAGCCGTGCGTTCGAGCACGTAGATGACCCACGGCGCAATCGCGGTTTCACTGACCCACGGATAAGGTTCGCTCGCTTTCGCCAGGGGCTTGTAAATTTTGATGACTTGCAAACCCGCGCGTTGATATGCTGCGCGATAATCTTCCTCCGTGCAGAGAATATCTTCAACCGGCCGTCGATCATCAACATCTAACATGATGATGAGCACCTTCCCGCCGCTTTGCACGGAGCGATTCTGCGGAAAATCTTTCGTAGAAAAAGAAGCCCATTCATTGAGATAAATTTCCGGAGAAGAAACCAAATTCACAAGACGGCCGCCATGGCGCAGCAAGCGTTGCAAAGACTGCAGGAGCGCGAGCTTCTTTTCCGTCGTTGGAATATTGTCGAACGTAAACGCGGAGAGAATGAGATCGTACCTTTCGGCCATCTTCTCGAGATTGCCGTCCGGCACGAGATAATACGCGCCTCGGGGATCGCGCGCGCGGGCCTGTGCGAGCATGTGCTCGGAAATATCCACGCCGACGACTTCGAACCCCAGTTCACGCAAGAACCGCGTCGAACGTCCCGTGCCGCAACCGAAGTCGAGCGCCCTTGTGCCGCGCACGTGTTCGTTGATGATTGCGGGCAGATCGCGGAATGCGAGATAGTATGTGCCGGGAAACTCGAGCTTGGCGTATGATTCCGCGCGGGTCGTGTCGTTGTAGACGTTTGAAAATTCCATGGTCTTTTCATCGCAAAAAAAAGTGACCGAAACAATAGACGGACACTCACCCTATGCTCGCAAACGCGCGCACGGGAAACGTGCCGAAGCCTTTCACTTTTGCCGGCACTGCGGAGAAACGGAAGCCCGAATCGGGCAAATGCTCCAATCCACACAAGTGCTCGACGATGGGAATTTCCGCGCCGAGCAAAATGCTATGCACGGGGCGATGGCCGTCATCCGTGCAGTCAATGTTGAAGGAATCAATGCCGACCAACACGGCGCCGGCATCCGCCAAATACTTCGCAGTGTCCGCGGTCAAAAACGGATGGCTCTCGAAATACTGATCCGTGCGCCAATGTTGATCCCAGCCGGTGTGAATCAAAACCGCTTTGTCGCGCACGTTCAGATGACGAAAGGCTGCGGGTGTGATCGCGCGCGCGTCACGTTGTGTTGCGCGCACGAGCACGGCCTCCAATTCCGCCAATGAAGAAAGCGGCAACTCCGACACGTCCTTGCCGTGCGCATGGCGATGAAACGGGCTGTCGAGATACGTGCCGGTGTTTGCCACCATTTCGATTTTGCCGATGTGAAACTCCGTGCCTTCGGCGTAGTGCGCGCGCGAAGCTTCGCGACTGAGATAATCACAAATGATCGGCGCGGGCAGACCTTTGTACGTGATCATGCCGTGCTCGATGGTGTGGCTGAGGTCGAAGAGTTTTGATTTGGAGGAAGGCATAAGGATCATCCCTGAGGTAACAGATGATTGTCACTAGTGTGAAGCTATCATTCAAAAACGTCATTCGGGAGGAATCATTTTAAGCACTCGGCCCTGTGCCCGGTTCGCAAGAAGATTCCTTTGGAATGACGCTTGGAAGAGACGGCGTGTTCAAATCAAACTTGCCAAATCAAGTTGCTTCTTCGAGGCACACTTCACCAACTGCTTGCGTTTGAGCACGTGAAGGCGCAGCCGACTCTGACCTGCTCGGTTTTTTTGCGCGATCAGTTATAATCAACACCACGGCGGCGACGATGATGCCTGCTGCGAGCAGGGAGCGCGGCGTGAGCGCTTCGTTTGCAAAGGCCCATCCCAGCAGCAGCGCAATGACGGGATTCACATAAGCATAAGTCGAAACCCGCGCGGGCGTGCTCACGCGCAAGAGCCAGACATATGCGGTAAACGCAATGAGCGCGCCGAAGATAATGAGATAAACCAGCGCGACGAGCGAACGTGCGGAAACGGCCGTGAAACTAAACGTTCTCGTCTCGCGCGCAAAAACTCCGGCCAGAAAAAGCAAACCGCCGCCGCAGAGCATTTGCATGGCCGTGGACATGAACGGCGAGTTCGGCAGATCGACGCGCCGCGATTGCAGCGAACCCGCGGCCCAACCCACGGTCGCCAAAAAGAGCGCCGTCAGGCCGAGCGTATCAAAGTGCTCACTGCCGACGTTGCTCGGACCGATGAGCACCATCATGCCGGTCAAACCGAGGCCGACGCCGATCATCGTACGCGGGCTGGGGCGTTTGGTGCCGTGCCAAATCCAATCGAGCACGACCATCCACAACGGCACGGTGGCAACCATCAGTGCGGCAATACCCGAGGGCACGGTTTGTTCGGACCACGTTACCCCGCCGTTGCCGATCAACAACAACAATGCGCCGATCAACGTCGCGGAACGCCATTGCGAAAACGTCGGTTGCGCCGCGCCGGTAAAGCGGAGCCCGGCATACAGGATTGAGCCTGCGGCCAGGAAGCGCACGCCGGCCATCAATAACGGCGGAATGGTTTCAATCGCAATGAGAATGGCGAGGTACGTCGAACCCCAAATCAAATATACGGCGGCGAAGGCAGATAGAACGAGGAGGCGAGGCGCCTCGCGCCCGGCAAATGTTTTACTCACGTCGTGCTCCTTCATAATTTCTCCCAATATAGGAAAAAAATCTCCCCAGAACAGATTCAGTTGCTTGCAATTGTGACCGGAACAGTTTATCTTCGAAAAAAATTGTATCTGTGACGGCATGACGATACGCTTGCCGAAAGCAAAGGTTGCTCGGAGCCAGAAATATGAGTGCGCGCATGATCGCAAACAAAGCCCATCTTTATGAAAGAGTCGCAAGCCGCATCACCACGATGATTGAACAAGGCACGCTGCGCCCGGGCGAGCGTGTGCCTTCGGTGCGCAAATTGAACGAACAACTCGGCGTGAGCATGTCCACGGTCTTACAGGCCTACGCGCTGTTGGAAGATCGCGGCGTGCTCGAAGCCAAGCCGCAATCGGGATTCTACGTGCGTTTGCGCCAACGCGAATTGCCGCCGGAGCCGCGCATTTCCAAGCCCTCGCTTTCCGCGACGAAAGTCGATATCGGCTTGCTCGCGGCGGAAGTTCACGAGGCCGCCATGAATCCGAACAATGTTCCGCTCGGTTCGGCGACCGGCAGCGCGGAGTTGTTGCCCGGCGCGAAATTGAATCGCATGATCGGCGCCATTGCCCGGCGCGCGGTCGTTGAAACCAATCGTTACGAATCGGTGCAGGGCCATCACGAGTTGTTGCATCAAATCGCGCGGCGCTCGTTGAATTGGGGAGGGCACTTGGCGAGCGAGGATATCATCGTCACTTGTGGCGCAACCGAAGCGCTCAATCTTTGCCTGCGCGCCGTGACCAAACCCGGTGACACGGTGGCGGTGGAGTCGCCGACCTATTTCGGTTTTCTTCAAATTTTGGAAAGCCTGAATCTCAAAGCGCTCGAAATTCCCACGCACCCGCGCGAGGGCATGAGTTTGGACGGTTTGGAAGCGGCGTTGCGACGCGAAAAAATTGCGGCATGTTTCGTCGTGGGAAATTTTCACAACCCGCTCGGCGGCTGCATGCCCGAAGCAAATAAGAAAGCACTGGTGGAAATGCTCGCGCGGCGCGGCATTCCTCTGCTCGAAGACGACGTTTACGGCGATCTCTATTTCGACACGACGCGCCCCAAGCCCTGCAAAGCGTTCGACAAACACGGCATGGTGCTCACCTGCTCTTCTTTTTCAAAAACGCTCTCGCCGGGCTATCGCGTGGGCTGGGCCGCGCCCGGAAAATTTCGCGATCAAGTACGGCGCTTGAAATTAACCAACACGATTTCCACGGCCACTTTGCCGCAAATGGCGATTGCCGAAATGTTGCGCAACGGCGGTTACGATCGCTTCATGCGGCATCTGCGCAAGATTTATGAAAGGCAGGTGCAGTGCATGTCGCAAGCGATCTGCAAATATTTTCCGGAAGGCACGAAGATGACGCGCCCCATGGGCGGGCACGTATTGTGGGTGGAATTGCCGCCGGCCATCGATTCGTTGGAGCTTTATTACAAGGCGCTCGAAAGGAACATCAGCGTCGTCCCCGGCCCGCTGTTCTCTCCCAAGCGGCACTATCGCAACTTCATCCGCTTGAATTGCGGTTATTCTTATACCGAGCGCATCGAGCGCGCCATGATCACGCTCGGCCAACTCGCCGCGAAGATGATTTAGCGGAGCGTTCAGCCGCGGCTTTGCTTTGGTTTGCCTTTTCTCACGCGCAAGCGCAGTGCCTGCTCGATCAGAAAGTTGATCGGTTCTTCTCGAATGTCGCGCAGCTTGCGATAGGCAATATGCCGCACCTGTTTGCCCTCTCCTTCCAACAGATTGAACGGGTCGTGCAGCAAAACGCCGAACTCAAAAATCAGTTTCACGCCGTCATCAAAAGGAAAGAGACCGCAAAAATATCCGCACTCGGGATGACGATAGCCGATCGCGTGCCAGCCGGGATATGCCGCCTCCACCGCTTCCGGCGCAGCCGCGCGAATCAACGTGCGCAAGCGCCCCGCAATGCGGCGAACCGCCGGTGAATGCCGCGCAAGAATGTGCTCCGGGGTGATCGTCGCTTTCGATAAAGGCTTTTGTATGCGTTTGTTCATGCGTTTTGTTCTCCTTGTGGAAAATAAAACTCGCGCGTGACAATCCTATGTCAGTAGATCCTCGGCGTTCAAAGGTCTGATTGCTCTGAATGAAAAGGACGCAATATGCCTTCAGAATTTTTTCTCCGTAGTCGTCGCGTGATCACACCCGAAGGTTTGCGCGCCGCGACGATTCACGTTGAAGAAGGGCTCATTATCGCCGTGCTCGCGCATGAGCACGATTCAAGACAATATCCGCTCGAAGACCTCGGCGATCTGGTCATCATGCCGGGCCTCGTCGATATTCACGTGCATCTCAACGAACCCGGCCGCAGCGAATGGGAAGGTTTTGAAACCGGCACGCGCGCCGCGGCAGCCGGCGGCGTGACTACGCTCGTTGATATGCCGCTCAACAGCTCACCGGTCACGACCTCGCTCGCAGCATGGCAAGAAAAACGCAAAGCCGCAAGCAAAAAGCTTTGGGTCGATTGCGGCTTTCACGCCGGCCTCGTACCCGGTAATCATCATGAACTTGAAGCTTTGATCGGCGCCGGCGTACTCGGTGTGAAAACATTTCTAGTTCATTCCGGCATTGACGATTTTCCCAACACAACCGAAGCCGATTTGCGCGCAGCAATGCCGATCATCGCTCAACACGGTTTACCTCTCCTTGTTCACGCCGAAATACAACTCCCCAACAATTCCCCCCTTGAGGGGTGTGTCGCTCCGCGCCGCTATCAAAACTATCTCGCCTCCCGTCCGCACGCGTGGGAGCTTGAGGCCATTGCGCTTTTGATCAAGCTCTGCCGGCAATACAATTGCAGAGTGCATGTCGTGCATTTATCTTCCGCCGCGGCTATTCCCATGCTGCAACAGGCGCGAAACGAAGGCCTGCCCCTCACCGTTGAAACCTGTCCGCATTATCTTTTTTTCTCTGCCGAGGAAATCGCCGACGGCGATACGCGCTTCAAATGTGCGCCGCCGATTCGCGAACGCGACAATCGCGAACAACTCTGGGCTGCTTTGAAAAACGGCGTGATTGATTTCATCGCGAGCGATCACTCGCCCTGCCCGCCGGAGATGAAGCGGCTTCAAGAGGGCGACTTCATGCGCGCGTGGGGCGGGATTGCTTCTTTGCAATTCACTCTGCCCGTCATGTGGACCGCGGCGCAACCACGCGGCTTCTCGCTGTTTGATTTGAGCGAATGGCTGTGTCGCCGTCCCGCGGAACTTGTGGGCATGCGCGGCCGCAAAGGCGCCATCGCACCGGGCCATGATGCCGATCTCGTGGTCTGGAATCCCGAAGCAGCATTCACGCTTGATGCGAGCATGATTCAGCATCGCCATAAAGTCACGCCGTATGAAGGCCGCAAGCTGCTCGGCGTGATCGAAAAAACTTTTTTGCGGGGAGAGAAGATTTTTGAGGCAGGAAATTTCAGCGCGCTTCCCTGTGGAATGATGTTGTGAGCGCGCACTTTCTCCAGCTTGTCATTCTGAAAGAACCATCCCTCGTGCTCGGCACAATTCTCGAAACCGACTTTGATTCAAGCGCTAGGGAAGATTCTTTCAGAATGACAACGAGAAGAAAATTGCAAGTCATTCAATCATCATGAGTCATCAATCAAAAGGAAAAACATGTCATCACCAACAAACTCCATCGCAACCTTTGCCGGCCTCATCGATCTCGCTTCCGAGCGCGTGGGCGGCCGCGCGCTGTATGCAAACGACGAGTTCTTTGCGCCGAAGGAAAATTTGCTCAAACCCGGACGCGGGATTTTCATTCCCGACAAGTACACGGAGTTCGGCAAATGGATGGACGGCTGGGAAACCCGGCGCAAGCGCGCGCCCGGCCATGATTATTGCATCATCAAGCTCGGCATTCCCGGTGTGATTAAAGGCGTGGACATTGACACGAATCATTTTCTCGGCAATCATCCGCCGTATGCTTCGCTCGAAGCATGTCACGCTGCCGATGATGCCACGATCGCTTCACTCGCAAAGAGCGCTTGGCAAACGATTCTCACAAAATCTCCGCTCAAGCCCGGCTCGCAGAATTTGTTCGCCGTGGCGAGTGAGAAGCGATGGACGCATATTCGCCTCAACATTTTTCCCGATGGCGGCGTGGCGCGTTTGCGCGTGTATGGCGTGGCGCAACCGGATTGGTCGCGCTTCAAAAAGGATGAGTTGCTCGATCTCGTTGCCGTTGAAAACGGCGGCTTGCCGCTCGCGTGCAGCGACATGTTCTTCAGCGCGATGGAAAATCTCATCATGCCCGGCCGCTCGACCAACATGGGCGACGGCTGGGAAACCAAACGCCGTCGCGGCCCGGGTTATGATTGGATCATTCTGCAACTCGGCCATGCAGGTTTGATCAAACGCGTGTGCGTAGATACGAATCACTTCAAAGGCAACTATCCCGACACGTGCTCGCTCGAAGGCTGTTATCACACCGCAAACACCGGCGATGAATTGAGCCAGCCCGAAATTGCGTGGCAGGAAATTCTTCCGCGCACGAAATTGCAGGCGCACACGGAGCATCTTTTTGAAAATGAATTGCGCGCGCACGGCCCGTTCACGCACGTGCGTTTGAATATTTTTCCCGATGGCGGGGTGAGCCGGTTAAGGCTCTGGGGAAGTTTGGCGCAGTAGCTTTACTAAACTTGAATAGTTTAGAAAAGTTGTGGCTGGTACCGATCATGCCTTGACTTTTAATTCGGCTTCGCCTATGTTCAACGCGAATCAACATTACGTTTCCCCAAAATCACCAGGAGCGTTCCCATGCTGATCAACGAAGCCCCTTCTGCCAGTTTGATCAAAGCCATCAAAAATTATTGGGAAATCATTTTCAGCGTGTTTGCGGGCGCCACGATCATCGCAGCGGCGCTCGGGTTTGGAATTTTAGGCAGCTTCAGCGCGGGCCTCGCCGTTGGCGCAACACTCGGCGTGTGGGTTTCTCTAAAAAAATACGAGACCAAATTTCACGATCAAGCTGACATTCATGAGCAAAGCAAGGGGTAGCCAATGAAATCGTCCGCCACGTTGGTTTCGGCCACAATGGCGATCTTATTGGTGGTGTTCTATGTCTTTTGGTCGCTGCGCGAACGCCGAAAAATTCGGCTTGAAAGCTGTGCCACGTTATTCTTGAGCGGTCCGGGGTTGGTCGGGGGTCTCCTCTTGCTTGCCAGCATGTATTATCCTCCGCTCCTCTCTCAAATCAGTGACCATGAAATCTATGTCGGCCTCGGCGGACTTGCCTTGATCTTCACCGTTATTCAAGGCATTCGCAAAGCATTTAAATAAGCGCGAGCGAGCCGGACTTTTGCCGCGACGACCTGGCGCCACGGCCACATGCGAAAGTTCGACTTCGTATAATCGAGGGAAACATGCCGCATCAAAAATTCCTTTTCATCAGCCATGCCCGCGAAGACGGCGAGTTTGCGCTGCGCTTGGCGCAAGACCTGCGCGCCGCGGGCGTGCCGATTTGGATCGATCAACTCGATATACCGCTCAACGCAAGATGGGATGACGCGGTGGAAGAAGCCTTGAAAGCCTGCGCCGGCTTTCTCATCATTCTCTCGCCCGCCTCCGTCAGTTCCAAGCATGTGAAAGACGAGATCGCGTTTGCGCTTGATGAGAACGTGCCCATCGTGCCCGTACTCTATCGCGAGTGCGACGTGCCGTTGCGCTTGCGCCGCTTTCAGCGTGTGGATTGCGCCACAGATTATGCACGCGGGGTGAAGCGGTTGCTCCTCAATTTGCGCAAAGCGGGCTTCGATGCGCCTGCAACCTCGGAAATCATCGCACCGCCTCCGCCAAGCATCAAACCCAAACCCGCCGCACCGCCGGATATGGTGCTCATACCTGCCGGCAGTTTCATGATGGGCAGCGAAGAGGGCTATGACGATGAGAAGCCCGCGCATGAAGCTTATCTTGATGCTTTTTACATGGACAAGTATCAAGTCACTGTTGCCAAGTTCAAAGCGTTTGTCAAAGCCACGGGCTATAAAACCAATGCAGAGAAACAAGGCTTCAGCTTCGTGTGGGATGGAAAAGAATGGGGAGAGAGGAAAGGAGTCAATTGGCGACTCAATGCCAAAAGCGAACTCGTGGTTCCGAGCGACATGAATCATCCGGTCATTCACGTGAGCTGGAACGATGCGCAGGCTTACGCAAAATGGGCGGGCAAGCGCTTGCCAACGGAAGCAGAGTGGGAATATGCCGCGCGCTCGGGCGCGAAAGGTTACAAGTATTCATGGGGCAACGATGCACCGCGCGGCAAAAAAGGCGGCAACATTGCCGATGAATCTTTTAAACGCGTTTTTAAAAATTGGACGATCTGGGAAGGTTATGATGACGGTTTTGTTTATACCGCGCCCGTCGGCTCATTTGAGCCGAATGAGTTTGGCTTGTATAGAGTATTACTCCGAAAAAATTATCACGACCACGAAAATCTTTTTCACCACAAAGACACCAAGTTCACAAAGGCTTTTCTTTGTGGCCTTTGTGTCTTTGTGGTGAAATTTGATTGCGGCCAAAGTCGCGCTATGACATGACCGGTAATGTATGGGTATGGTGCGAGGACTCGTATGATATGAATTATTACAAGAGCCGCCCGAGTCCGGATCGCAACCCCAAAGGGCCGAGCACGGGAAAAAGTCGTGTGTTGCGCGGTGGTTCGTGAGGCAACAATCCCGATGATCTCCGTTGCGCCGGTCGCTACACGAACTCAGTGAGGTACCAGAACAGCTATGTCGGATTTCGTTGCGCGCAGGACGTACTTTTTTAAGCTTTAGCCCTTTTACGCTTTTACACGCTTACGCTTTGGCTTTTGATTTTGATTTGGCTTTTAACAGAACGAGCGCTCGCGAGCGCCTCGAAAAATTTTTTGGAAATTGCGCCAGCCTCTCATGAGTTTTGATAATCAACTTCAAAATCACATGACCCTCGACAAAGAACTTTATCGCCGGGCATTTGAGTATTATCGCCAATGGAACGAAGCCGAGCTTGTCGAACGCGTGCGCGAGACGGGCAAGCTCTCGCCGCAAGAGTTGTGGGAGAGATACGCCGCGCTGTGGGAGTTTTGTGTGAACCTCGCGCCGGAGCCGACGCCATTGCAGGAGAAACTGCGCCAGCAAGAGTTGGAAGATTATTATGCCAAAATCCAAAAGTTTGAAGCGTGGCGGCGGAAGCGTGCCAAAAGAGCTAAAAGCGCCGCTCGTAAAAGCCGTCGCGTTTCTGGAAAAAAATGACTGCCGTTACGCCCTCATCGGCGCGCTGGCGTTGGCGCAATGGGGTGTGGTCCGGGCCACCCATGACATTGATCTCAAAGTGCTCGTGCCGGATACGGATTACGGCCGTATGCGCGCGCTATTGTCCGCGAAGTTTACCCAACCCGCGCGCGAACATGCGCCTCCGAATCCGTTGATTCTCGCCGTTAAAATTTCGGGCGTGACCGTGGATTTTCTTTTTGCTTTGCCCGGCTTTGAAGAGTTGATGGTCGAACGCGCCATTCGCCGCAACCTGAACGGCTTCTCGGCGTGGATTTGTACGGCAGAGGATCTCGTTATTCAGAAAGTCGTTGCCGGGCGTGGCAAAGATTGGCCGGACGTGGAAGCGCTCTTGATCGCGCAACGCGGCAAGCTCGATGAGGCCTACATAACCGATTGGCTCGCGCAATTTGCCGAAGCGCTGGACAAAGCGGAGATGCTGGCGGAGTATCGGCGCTTGGTGAAGAAGGTCAAAGCGCTCGCCTAACATTCGGTCGCGCTGCCTGTTGAACTGCGGTTTCGGTTTGACAAAAAATCGTTGCTGATAGCTTCGAACAAATGGACGAACACTGCGCAAAATTCAGGTAACATGACTCTTTCCGAGCTCAATCAACTCTCTCCCGAGCAACGCCGGCGCGAACTCGAACGCTGCTGCGGTTCCACGCGGTGGAACATGCTCATGGCGCAGCGCTTTCCTTTTCAAACCAAAGAAGAGCTGTTTGCCGCGGCGGAGGAAATTTGGTTTAAACTTTTGCCGAACGATTGGCTCGAAGCGTTCGCGCATCATCCGAAGATCGGCGACCTCAACTCGCTGCGCGCGAAGTTTGCGAGCACACAGCAATGGGCCGCGGGAGAGCAAGCGGGCGTGAGCGCGGCTTCTGAAGAAGTGCTCAAAGCGTTGGCGGAGGGCAATACGCAATATGAGAGCAAGTTCGGCTACCTCTTCATCGTGTGCGCCACCGGCAAAAGCGCAGCAGAGATGCTCGCCATTCTGCAATCACGCTTGCCGAATGATCATGCGACGGAGTTGCAAATCGCGGCAATAGAGCAGAGCAAGATTACGAAGATTCGCTTGGAAAAGTTGTTGAGCGAATGAACCGATTTACTTCAACTCTATTCTGCAAGGTGCGTTCATGAAAAGTCCGATCACCACCCACGTGCTCGATACCTCACAAGGCCGGCCCGCAAGCGGCATTGCAGTGCAGTTGTCACGGCGCGACGCGAACGGGACATGGCAGGAACTAGCGAGCGGAAAAACCAATGAAGACGGCCGCCTGATGAACATGCTGCCCACAAATTTTCAGCTTGCGGCGGGCGTGTATCAAATGAGATTCGAAATCGAGAGTTATTTTCGCCAACAAGCAGTAGCGAGCTTTTATCCTTTTGTGTGCATCGTCTTCGAAATCACTCACCCCGAGCAGCATCACCACGTGCCGTTGTTGTTGAGTCCGTTTGGCTATTCCACCTATCGCGGCAGTTGAAGCCTTCTTCAGGTTCAGCCACGGCTCAGCCCCGGCTGAACCATTAATCCTGCACTGCAGCAACATCACAGCGCGAGCGCATGCTTTCTAAGAAAAGCTGCTCTTCATCCACACACAAGCCGATTTGCGTGATGACACGCTTGATTCCGAATAAGCCCTGCACCAGCACCGGCGCTTTGCAACGCAGCAGCAAACGCGGCGCGCCGAAGAGTGCGAGGCTCAAATACTCTTTGCCGCGCTGCTCGCGCGTCCGGAATTTTTCAACCGCAGCAATATTGTCGAGCGGAACGCCGGCGCGCCAGCGCAAGCCCGTGCGTAGATGCAGCATTCGGCTTTGCAATATGATCGGATGCAGTCGCAGCGCATGATAGTCGCCGATGAGCCACAGCAAACTATAGGCGCTTAGGCCGGTAAAAATCCATGCGGCAACGCTGCTCCATTGCTGCAAGAGAATATGCAGCGCCAACGTTTCGGTGCCGAGCGCCATCATAATCACGCCGAGTATCGCGCCGTAGCCGCTTTTGCGATGATAGAAAAAGATTGCGTCTTCCAGATTGCGGGCTTCATATTTTTTGAACCAACCCAGCACGGCGCAGTAGAGCATAGAGAACTCGGTTAGTATAAAACCCAAGCCGGGGATTTCGCCGAGAACATGACGGCAGCTTGCTAAAAGCGCGTCGCTGAAATAGAGTGCGCTTGCTCTTTGCGCGCGGAATGCTTTGCTGATCGCGCGGAGCTTGCTGACGATATAACCAAATACGAAAAGCTCGAGCGCGGGAATAGCGAGCTTGAGCAAGTCGAGATAGCCGTGCTGCGCCGCGGGAAGAATCAAACTCGCCATCCCCAAAGCGAGAATGAAGATCGGAACAAGCGTGACTGCCGGCGCGTGTTTGCGGCGCACGGCGAGGAGATAATATAAAGCCGGAATGCCGAGAGCAACGTCGAGCGTGATCGCCAATGCGAACGCGTCGGAATTTTGTGCGAATAGGGAAGAGGAAACAATCGCGCTTTCCATCACCCACACCGTCGTTGCCATTGCGAGAAAGAGCAGCAAATGCCGATTGGCCGCGAGTTTGATGCGCGCCGTCATAGGTTCTCCGTTTATCTTTCGAGGTGAAAAAAAAACCAGGCCACTCATTGGCAAAATGATTTGCCGGCAGCATAATGCCGCCACGATTTCTACATAGTGCTACAAAGTTAAATTCTATTTGGTCCGTGTCAATCGCCGTAAAGCAAAAGCTCAAGACCGAAAAAATCTGTTGCAGCAGAATCATTCTGCCGAAAAATTGTTCTGCCCGATTCGAGGCGACTGGTGTTCTGTTACCGTGATTTCGTAGTCCTGCCCCCTCGTGGGGCATTGTTGCAACCCGTGAATTTATTGGCTGCGACAGCACCCCACAAGGAGGTGGGACTGCAAAAATTAAAGTAATAGTCCACTAGCTCATGGCGGCGATTTAAAGTATAAGCTTGTTCGAACATCGATTCGGTTTGTTTCAAAGAAATGTCTGCTCATTAAACCGGAAAGCGAGGAAAAATGCAAGCCGTGCTCTCCCAAAATTGTTATGGCAAATCTTCGGTGCGCTTCGCAAAGATCATGCGCCGGCCAAACTATCACGACTTCAAAGAAGTGAGCGTGAACATCCAACTCGAAGGCGATTTCGAAAAAGTTTATGCCGAAGGCGACAACCGCAAGGTGTTGCCCACGGATACGATGAAGAATACGGTTTACGTGATTGCGAAGGAGCACGCGCTCAACAGCATTGAAGAGTTCGGGCAAGCGCTCGCGCAGCACTTTTTGCAGAACAATCCGCAGGTTTCGTGCGCGCGCATCCAGCTTGCAGAAAAGCTGTGGCAACGCGTTGTCACTGGGGAGTCTTACAACGCGCATCCGCACACGTTCATCAGCGCGGGCAATGAAAAGTGGACGAGCAGCATCACCCTCACACGTGACAAGCTCGCCATCGAGTCGGGCATTGAAAATCTTCTCATTCTCAAAACCACGGACTCCGGCTTTGAGAATTACATCAAAGACCAATACACGACGTTGAAAGAAACGAGCGACCGCATCCTCGCGAGCGATGTGAACATGCATTGGCGCTACACGAGCGCGAACATTGATTTCAATCAGTGCCGGCAAACCATTCGACAAACCGTGCTCGATACCTTCGCGCAGCATTACAGCTATTCGGTGCAGCAGACGATTTACGTGCTCGGCAAAGCCGTGTTGGAAAAATGTGCGAAAGTGACGGAGATCAGTTTCGTCATGCCAAACAAGCATTACATTCCATTTGATCTCGCACGCTTCGGCATGGAAAATCGCAACGAGATTTTTATTCCAACCGAAGAGCCGTTTGGGAGGATTGAGGGGACGGTGAGGAGAAGTTTGGAGTGATGGAGTTTTGGATTGGTGGAGTATTGAAGCGCTTACGCCGATTTTATCTATACGCTTCACGACGATGGCGAATCGCGTAAACCGTGATCGTTAGCATTGGCTGGTCAACTTCATATAAAACGCGATAATCGCCGACGCGCAAACGATAGCCTCTCCCTGCTTGCAATTTTTTGCTTTGCCGCGGCCAGGGATTGTCAACAAGGGTCTTGATCTGTTCGTAGATTTTTTGCATGGTTGCATCTGGTAATGCTTCCAATTCTTTCTGCGCTGAACGTTTTAGGGTGACTTGCCATTTCACCTTAACCTCCCTTGTTTGCGCATACGCGCGGCAAATTTTTCAAGCGATTCGCTACGCTCGTGCTTGCGGCTTATGATAAGCAGGGCGTCCTCCAAATCTTCTCGCAGCGCCGGATCCTGAAGCAACTCTTCCATGAGTTTGATTCTCTCCTTTCGCCGCAGCGCGCCGACGATCTTGACAACGCCTTGATAGACTGCAGTCATGATGTATTCTCCTATTTTATCATTTTTAATTTAGAAGCTTCCGCCACATGAACGCACTGGATAATAGAAAATCAATACCTCATTCGCAAGGCGAGCGCTCAAAAAAATATTACCTCACATCAATCCAATACTCCAAGACTCCATAACTCTAAACAAAAAGAGCAGACGGCTCTTTCCGCGAACCATCTGCTCTATATCATAGGAGGAGAGAAGGAATCAAAAATCCACTCCGAGCGAAAACTGCTTTAGCGGCCTGGCGAAATCTTTCAAATTCGTCGGCCAAGCGACGTCATACTTCAACACGAAGTAACCCAAGTTGAGACGCGCACCCACACCGAGCGCGCCTTTCAAATCCTGCAAATGAAACCCGCCTTGTGTTGAAAACGGCTGAAACTTTTCCTTCACCAAACCCGGCACGTCGATGCCCCACGCGGCTGCGGCATCCGCGAACGCAACGCCGCTGAGAAAATCTGCGGAAGCCGGCAAGAACGGGAGCAGCGGATAGCGATATTCAAGATTCGAAACCAAGAAGCGCGTGCCCACCAAATCGCCATAATCCGCGCCGCGAAACGTGTACGGTCCGCCGATTTGAAACACCTGCGCGTCGCGGCCGAAACTGCCGCCGCTCAACACGCGCCATGCGAACACCGAACGATGCAACACGTTATGATAGCGGCGAAAATCCAGCACCGCAGTGGTGAAGCGCAAATCGTTTGTGGTGCTCTGCACTTCGAGACGGCTGCGGCGGCCGGCGATTGGACCGAGCGGGCCGTAGACCGTATTATCATAAACGAGCGCCGCGCCGTATTGCCCGAACATTGCGCCGCCAATGTCTTGCGAAGAACTTTCGATTCGGCCGTGTTCGTAGTTAATGCTCTCCACCACCAAATCCGCATCGACAAACGTTGCGCCCGCGCTCACTTCAACGCGCGAGTAGCGGCTGAACGGCAGATACGCAAACGCATTCACGCCGCGATAGGTTTGCTTCACGAAGCCCGCGGCGCTCTGCGAGATGAAAGCACCGTAAGCATTGTTGAGTTGAAACGTCTCAAAGCCCCAATTAATGCGCCGGCTTTGATTCAAATACGCGAAGCCCAAATCGGTATTCGACAAACTGCGCCGCAGATTCGCCGAGAAAATAAAATTGTGATGATTGAGCACGTCGCTGAAGAGAAATTGCGCGCCGCCGGTGGTTCCGAAATAACCGCCGAAGCTCGCGCCCACACTCGCCGCAGAGAAGCTCGGCTTGCTGCTGTATTTCATCGCTTCAATGGAATCTTCATCCGTTAAAGCATAGCCCGTGTAAAAATTGTTCATTTCCGGCGCAGCAGGCAGCCACGCAGAGTCGGACACGACGATGGTTGCGATTTCACTCTCGATATTTGCGGGCGCGGCGTTATACGTAACCAACGGCGTGGTTTCGTCAAGACTCATGCGATAGAGATGCCATCTCTGTTTCGCGAAACTCGTGAAGACCATCGAGCGGCCATCCGCGGACCAACTCATCGCGGGCGTGGTTTCAGTGAGACCCACGACGCCGGTTTGGAGCGCCGTAATCGGCGTGACCGCGCGGCTCGCGAGATTGAGGCGATAGATGTTCGGAATGCCTTGATGATCGGACACGAACGCAATCTCGCTACCGTCCGCAGACCATTGCGGATTGAGAGAATTGCCGTCGAAATCCATCAACACTTCAATCTCTTTCGTGGCGAACGAATACAACGCCAAATCCAAATCGCCGAAGAGCAACTGCTCTTCATTCGTGCCATAGCCGCGATCCGTAACGAACGCAACGGACTTGCCGTCGGGCGACCATTGCGGTTGTAATTCCGCGAAGCGATCTTCGGTCAAGCGCGTGAGCTTGTTGTCGCGCAAACTCACGGTGTAAAGATCGGAGCGCCCGCCGCGAATGCCGGTAAAAACAAGTTGCTCGCCGTCCGGTGAAAAGCTCGGCGAGGCGAGACCGTTCAATTCATTGAACACGAGACGATGTGTGATGCGATCTTCAAAAGGCGCCATCACGTAAATCGCGTCATCCTTGCCGGATTTCGAAACGAACGCAAGCCGCTGCCCATCGCGTGACCAATTGATCGTGGTATCAAAAAATCGCAGCGACTCAAAATCACGGCTCTGCCCGCCTTTAATCAACAAACGCTCCTCATAATTGCTGTTGTCTTTCAGAGAGAGCAAGTAAATCTCTTCTGTGAGATTTTTGTCCGCGACATACGCGACGTGTTTGCCGTCGGGACTGAGCGCAGGCACAAGATTCATGCGATGAAAATAGCCGGCTTGCTTGCTCACGCGCTGCGCGACAGTTTCAACGCGCTGCAACGAAGAGTCCGCCGGCATCGCATCTGCCTTCGCGAACGCATGCCACGCTTTCGTGAGGCCTTTGAAATCCAACCCGAGGTGCTCTTTGAACGCGCGCTCGATATCGCCCAACTGCACCGCCGTTTTAAAAATCTCGCCGACCTTCTTTTTGCCGTGTTTCTCGCCCACGTAATACCACACCGATTCGCCGAGACGATACACGCGAATGTCATACGTGCTGCCCAACTCCTGCACGGACACGAGATCATCGTGCAACAAACCGTCGCGCACCCACATGCGCGTGATGTTGTCCATGCCCACCGAAAGATATTCCGCCATGCCTTCCACAAACCACAGCGGCGGGTCGAAACGATTGATCGAAATATCGCCGCGCCGCGCGTTCATGATATCGAATTGAAACGCATGCACCAACTCATGCACGAGCACGTGATTGAACTCGCGATACGAGCCGGTGATGGGCAATACCACGCGATTGCGCAAGCCCTCGGTCACGCCGCGCGTGCCGTCGTCGAGCAAATCACTCACGACATTGGTTTGCTGAAAATCATTGAGCGAGGCATAGAGCACGAGCGGGATGCGGCCTTTAATTTTGTGATCGAGCGTTTCGCTCAAATAGGCATAACCGCGTTCGGCCATGCGCGCCGCATCCTTCGCAGTCTCGGCTTCTTCCGTGTAATAGTGAACATCGAAGTGCTCCGTGCGCAACACCGCCCAATCGAAATTTTTGTACTGCACCTTGTTCTGTCCGAATTGATAGCCGGGCTGCGCGAGCGCCGCGCCGGAACAAACCAACACGAGCCACAATGTCGAACGCAAAAAAAATTTTGCCGTGTTTTTCATCTTCTACCCTTTCCTTGCGACAGGTTTGAGTGTGTTTGGCGCTGTGATGTGTTCAAACCTTTGGCAACGAATATGCCAACCGGCGCTTCGCAAGAGTTCATCAAATGCGCCGTCGCGCCAAAGCATCTTCTACAATTTGAACAAGGGCGTGCAGAGACAAAACTGCGAAGCCGCGCACTCATCGCACACCGATAAAACGCAACGCTGTCGCGGCCAAGCAGCCTGTGTCAAAATTGTTTACGCATGTGCTAAGCAACTTGCATGTTGAGCGCACATCTTCACAAGTAGCTTTCATCGCGGAATGACGGTTTGCAGCACCCCACTTGAGTTGTCATTCATGGGAGGAATCTTTTCACTCGCTTGGCAAACCACCCATGCGTTGCATCTCTCCTCGAACTTCAGTATCATTTCGCCGAATGACAACCCCGCAAAAAATTTTAGTCATGCGCCTGCGCGGCATCGGCGACGTGATTCTCTCCACGCCCGTGCTCGATAACTTGCATCGCGCTTTCCCCGAGGCGGAGATTGATTATCTCACCGAGCCGCCGAGCGCGCCACTGCTGCACAATCATCCGCTCATCAAGCGCGTACACGTGCTCGCGCATCGCCAATGGCAAAAGCAGCCGTGGCGCGGACAACTCCGCGCGAATTGGAATTTCATTCGCGAGCTCCGCGCGCAAAAATATGACGTCGTCATCGATCTCTTCGGCAACCCGCGCACGGCCTTGCTCACGTATCTCACCCGCGCGCCGTTGAGAGTCGGCTTCCGTTTTCGGGTGCGGCGTTTTGCGTACAATCGCGTCGTCACGCCGCGCGGCGATCAACTGCACGCCGTTGAATTTAATTTGGACGTTTTGCGCGCGCTGAACATTCCGATTGCAACGACGCAACTCAATGTCGCCGTCGCGCCTTCGGCAATTGTCGAGGCGTTTTGGCGAGAGCACAATCTCGAGAGTTATGCACCCGTGATCGCCTTCAATGCCTTCGGCGGATGGTACACAAAACGCTGGCCCCTCGCTTCGTTTGCCGAGTTGGGTGACCGCCTGCAGCGCGAGCTGAACGCAAGAGTGATTTTACTGTGGGGGCCGAATGAATGGGAAGAAGTGCAGCAAATGGCGAACATGATGCAAACGCAAGCGCTCATCGCGCCGCAAACGGATTTGCCCGATCTCGCCGCCTTGCTCGCGCGCGTAAATTTGTTGGTGGCGAACGACTCCGGCCCCATGCACCTCGCTGCCGCATTGCAAACGCCGGTCGTCGCGATCTTCGGCCCAACGCGCCCGCACTTGCAAGGCCCGTGGGGCGAAGGTCATACTATCGTAACGAAAGAGGGCTTGCCGTGCTTGGGCTGCAACGGTCTCACGTGCAAGATCGTGACGCACGATTGTATGCAGAAGTTGGCGGTGGAAACAGTCATAAATGTGGTATGTAAACATTTACAAAATTTGCCTTGAATTTTTCTTCAAAAGGTGTGAACTTAATTCGGGTTTTGGAGTCATAGTTTATGAATCCCAAACCTGTTTCATTTCTACCCTCCCTTCGCGTGGCAGTGGCATCCCGGTTTGCCGCTGCCATGAGCGGGGAGCACGCCTTCAGACTCTTGTCTCATCCACAATCAAAAGCACTGCAAATTTTAAATTGGCAATCTTCAATTTAAAATTTACCACAACGATCTCGTGCGCGACCATATTCCCCCCGAAACCTCCCAATTAAAAGACAAGCGCGTCATGCTTGATCGTGCGCTTTCCAAGCTGGGCGTGTGTTCACGTTTCGAAGCGCGGCACGCGATTCACAAAGGCCGCGTGCGTGTGAACGGCAAAGTGATCACGCAACACACGCATTGGGTCACACTCGGAATGGATCGCATCGAGCTAGATGAGCAGACGGTGCGCGCCGCGGAGCGAGCCATCTATCTTATGCTGCACAAGCCGCCGGGCTATGTGACCACGCGCAAAGACAACTTGCACCGTCCCACAGTTTTTGATTTGCTCCCCGCTGAAATTTCTGCGCCCTCCTCAAGCAATAGAAGCTCGTGGCTTTTCCCCGTGGGTCGCTTGGATTTTGATTCCGAAGGCTTACTGCTCTTCACGAACGACGGCGTGTTGGGCGATGCGCTCACCGCACCCGAAAGCCACGTTGACAAAGTGTATCGCGTGTCATTGGATCGCCTGCCGAGCGCGGAAGATTTGCAGCGCCTCGCGCAAGGCGTTCGTCTCGGAGAGTATAAAACGCTTCCCGCACGGATAACTCTCGAGCCGGATCTGCCTCATGCCACAGCGCAAGAACACTGGCTGCGCATTACAATACACGAAGGCAAAAATCGGCAAGTGCGGCGGATGTTTGCGAGTGTGGGTTGCGAAGTGCGGCGGCTCGTTCGCCTCAGCATTGGGCCACTGCACTTGGGAGATTTACCGTCGGGCGCGTGGCGCGAACTGGCAGCTTCGGAAGTGAAGGCATTAAAAAAAGCTTGTGCGAGGAAAAAGGGATAGCGATCTTTGCAGTGTGCAGTTTCCAGTAGTCAGTAACCAGCAAAAGGTATCTAGCAGCCACCTCATGGCCCAACAAGAAGAAGAACAACTCACCAAAACCTACGACGCGGCGTTGATGCGGCGTCTGCTCAAATACGTCAAGCCCATCCGCAATTACATGATTCTCGGCGTGGCCCTGCTGTTGTTCAACAGCGGCCTTTCCGTGCTCGGGCCGATTCTCACGAAGATCGGCATCGACAAGTATATCGTGAATCACGACAAGCACGGGCTGGCCCTGATTGGACTTCTCTATCTCGGCGTGCTCGTGCTGGGTTTCGCGGTGAATTACGCGCGCACCGTGCTCATGGAATGGATCGGACAGCACGTCATGTACGATTTGCGCATGGAAATCTTCGCGCACTTGCAGCGCTTGCCGCTGGCCTTTTTCGATCGCAATCCCGTGGGGCGGTTGATGACGCGCGTCACCAACGACGTGCAGGCGCTCAATGAACTCTTCACCTCCGGGTTGGTGGCCGTGTTCGGCGACGTGTTCATGCTTGCCGGCATCATCATCGCCATGTTCAATCTCAATTGGGGTCTAACGTTGATCACGTTGAGCGTGGTGCCGTTGCTGTTCATCGCCACGCTTATCTTCAAGCATAAGGTGCGCAACGCCGAGCGTTTGATTCGCGTGCGCATCGCGCGCATCAATGCCTTCCTGCAAGAGAACCTCACCGGCATGGCCGTGGTGCAGCTTTTCAATCGCGAGCAGGAAAATTTCAGACGCTTCGACGAAAAGAACCGCGATCATCTCGAAGCGTATCGCAAGACCATTTTCTACTACGCGGTGTTCTATCCGGTGGTGGAATTCATCAGCGCGCTCGCGATTGGGTTGATCATTTGGTACGGCGGCGGGCAGGTGATTGCAACCACGTTGAGCTTTGGCGCGCTCGTCGCGTTCATCATGTATGTCGAAATGTTCTTCCGCCCGATCAGCGATCTCGCGGAAAAGTACGGCATTCTCCAAACTGCGATGGCCAGCTCGGAGCGTATCTTCAAGCTGCTGGATGAAAAAGACGAGTTAGTTGAGACCGAGGCCGCTGCGGCTTCGACTCCCACGACTGCTATCCTCTCTCCCAATGGCCGCTGGGCGCGCGGTGAGATCGAGTTTCGCAACGTGGAGTTCAGTTATCGCCCCGAAGAGAAAGTGTTGAAGAACGTTTCGTTCAAGATTGGCGCGGGCGAGACTATTGCCATCGTGGGCGCAACCGGCTCTGGCAAAACCACGATCATCAGCTTGCTGCTGCGTTTTTATGCGCCGCAGAGCGGGCAGATTTTGATCGATGGTCACGACATTCATCAGCTTCCGCTCTATCACGTGCGCAGCCAAATCGGCTTGGTGTTGCAGGACGTTTTTCTCTTTGCCGACAGCGTCGAGGAGAACATTCGCCTGGGCGACAAAAACATTTCTTCCGAACGCGTGCGCCAGGCCGCGGCGGAAGTCAATGCCTTGCGCTTTATTGAAAAGCTGCCGAAAGGCTTTCAAGAACCGGTGATCGAGCGTGGCAACAATCTTTCCGTCGGACAAAAGCAGCTTATCGCATTTGCACGCGCACTCGCATATGATCCACCCGTTTTAATTTTAGACGAAGCCACTTCGAGTGTGGACACCGAAACCGAATTGCTTATTCAACAAGCGCTCGAGCGCTTGATGCAGAACCGCACTTCATTGATTATCGCGCACCGGCTTTCGACCATTCAACACGCGCACCGCATCATCGTGCTGCACAAAGGCCAAGTGCGCGAGTTCGGCACGCACGAGGAATTGATGGCGCAACGCGGCATCTATTATCGCTTGTATGAATTGCAGTTCGCCGGGCAGGAGAGGATGGAGCAGAGGAGGGCGGGATGACTACGATGTCGACATGTGCTTCCTATTCATATCGAATTTTATTTGAGCAGAGCCATCTTCAAAGTTTGTGAAAAACTCCCCGCGCGTAATTGATACCAATAAATGCCGCTGCCAACGATCTCACCTTTTGTGTTTCGCCCATTCCAAACGGCTGCATGATAGCCTGGGGCTTGTTGTTCATCGCGCACGAGCACCGCGACTTCCTCGCCTTTGAGCGAATAGACTTTTAAAGTAACGGCGCCGGCTTCCGGCAAGCCATAACGGATGGTGGTGGAGGGATTGAAGGGGTTGGGGAAATTTTGCGAAAGCTCATAGGTCGCGGGAACCTTTTGCGTCTCTGCCAACAGCGGATCAACGTAAGAGCTTTTGCCGACAACCAGCTTCAAGCGTTTGGGATGCTCCGGCCCTCGGCCGGCAACGGTATAGGTCGGCGTCTTGCGCAGATCGCGCGAGAGCTGCAGCGCTTCATCCCACAGCCGGACTTCGAATTGCGGCGGCACGCTTTCAATGCCTTCAAAGGTTAGTTCAACCTTGTCCGTCATGTTGGTGAGCACTTCGAATTCCCAGATTTCACCTTCAAGAGGAACAGGACGCGCGTCGGTAGTATAGTTGTGAAAAACTCTTTGCCATTCGGGATGCGGGAAGTAAACGGAAACCCAATCGCCGATAACGGGAGGCTCGGGGCGGTCATGCCAATCCCACACGCTCAAAGCATCTGAAATGAACGACGCTACATTATCGCTATTTTCCGCTTGCCGGCAGCGGGCCTTGATGCGAAGGGACGAAACTTTCTGCGGTTCGACTGCAATCCCGTTTGCTTTTGGTGCTGAAGAAGAACGAGGAAAAAGAACAGGGTTCACGAGGAGAGTGTCGTTAGAAAAGGAATCATTGGGCAGCGCATATCCTTCGAACGGCCGCAGACTATCCTTGGGAGCTTGTACAAATTCATTCCCATCATAGATACGAACATCCGTGGGCGCAGTCCCCGTGCTCTTCAAGGCGAGCTTGTCAAAAGGAATGGCAAAACTGAAAGGGTTGCCGATAAAGTTCCAGCGAGGGTGAAGTGGAATTTGGAATAGCGTATCCGTTGGAATCGATATTCCAAGTCCGGTGTCGATGGTTCTTCCCTTCTCTTTGACAATGAGCCAATATGCTCTGCCCGCATGAATTTGCAGCGTATCAACCTCCGCATCTTTGAGGCCGGCGTAAGTTTGATCCGCTCTCAATCCCAAAACGCGCCACTGCGTATTATTATACCTGCCCAAGTCATCTTCCAAAACGGCTTTGGCGAAACGCTCGTTGAGCTGCAAGGGCATGGAAAAAAGGCGATAATCGTTGGCATCAGCGCCGGAAGGTTGAGGCAAGGGGTTGGGCAAATTACCCACACTCACGGGAATCACGAAAAAGCCGGTCTTGGGCAAGGCCGATTCGCCATAATCGTTTCTTCCCGTGAAAAAATACTCCAAGCCTCGACTCGTCACCTCCTTGCCGGGAATATCGGCGCGATAGATTCCCGAGCCAAGAGGAGTCATGTCTAATGACTTGAAATTGGAGCCGCCGCCCTCGCGATAATGCGTCTTCACGGATGTGCCGACTTGATCGTTCACGATTATCACTTGCACGGGGAAACCGCTATTCGCAATCGGCGTGGAAAGAAGCTGGCGCTTAAATTCGGGAGGTTGATTTACAGCCACGTTTATGAGAAGCCTGAAAGCGGCGATTTCCGGGCAGCCGTCTGAAGCCGTGACTGTGATCACGGCGCCGCCTTTTAACAACTTGGGTTTCACAGCAAAAAAATTATCAGGTGGGGATGGCATGATTGCGATCGCCGTATCAGAATCAACCCTGACCTCAAAACTCAAATCGGCGTCGCTGGAATCATGAAAGAGTGGAGGAAGAAATTGATAAAATTCTTGGTCGCGTTGGGTTAAAGTTATTGCCACGCTATCGCTATTTCTTACCAATCTCGGCGGCGGGTTATACACGAAGACTTGCACTGAAATCGTCGTGTCACCAAAAGCGCCGGCATCGATCGTCACCGTCTCATGATATGGCCGCGCCGTGCAAACTTTGGTGCGATCAACGGTGATTTTGGCTTTTAGTTGATTGTTATTGCCGTGCGGCAGGTTTGCGTTTGGCAGCGTTACTTTGATCCATGGCTTGCTCGAGGTTGCTGTCAGGGCCAGCGTATCGCAGCCGATGTTTGTAATCGTGACTGAATCGACGGTGTCTGCGTAATCAAACACGAGAACCTCAGGTTTGATCATCAGCACCGGCTTGCTTTCTCCGGTGCCGGTTAATTTGATATCAACGTCCGTCAAAGAATCGCCTTTATCATCCTGGCTGCTAATGCGCAACGTGGCGTTTTTGACGCCGGGAGACGTCGGATGGAAGCTCACCGTTACTTCATAAGGAGAGTCGCCTGATTTTAGTTGTATCATCAAGCCAGTTCCGCCGCCGGTATCAATCTTAAATTGTGATATATCCGTATCCACCAAAGTTATTGCAGTAATAGTAATGATTGATTCGCTCATTCCCGAATTACTTATTTTAAACAGTACACACCCAGATGACATGCAAATTTCAACCGGATCGTATTTATATGGATCGGGGCTAGGATTGGGGTCTACTTTAACTTGAGATTGCGCAAAATTGAGCACAGCATCCAGCAAAACCAGGATCAGGCCCAGTGCTATGTGTTTTCCGACACGCACGTTCATTATTTCAAGCGGGCAGCAAGATGACTGTAATTTTCGATTCATGGAGTTCCCATGATTGAGGTCAAAGCTTCGGACTTTTCTCAAACAGACGAATGCAAACTTACTGCGACGGTAGCGCGGGCGGATCGGGCAACTTTTTTTCTTTTTTTCTGGCGAGATAATAGGTGATGCCAGCAGCAAGGACAGGCGCGCTGATCTTAAACCACCACCTGTTCGTAACGCTGCGTCCCAGGGCTAAAGGAACACCCGACACAGGCATTTTTTTAACTCTTTCCCGATAAGGCTGCTCGGCTTTTTTGACCATTGCCACGAACGTGGGCGGATCATTTTTAAGGAGATCATCTGGATATTCATTGAAAAACAACAATGAGTCGCCCGTGACCGCTTTTTTCGAGACTCTGGTTGCGGTCATTTTGTCGACCGCCGCCTGGGCCGAATCGAGAGAATTTCGTGCGATAAACGTGAGCGCCAAGAGCCGATAAACCGCAACGCCGGTTGCCGAGTCCAGTTGCGCCGAAGCGAGGTTGAAACAATTCTCCTGCAATAGAGAGAATGTCCGGTCAAAATCTCCGGACCTGTAGCTGTCTTCGGCGTCGCTCACTATAACTTTGCAGTTTTCTTGACCTAAAGCCTGGCTCGTAAACAATCCGGCTCCGATGAGCACGATTGAAAATTTCAAAACAAGATTCATGAGCGCAAATCTCCAGTTTCCATAAGGCGAAGAATCAAAACAAAGTTTAGCGTTGCCGCGAAACTCTTTCACGGCTCAAGCCGAGAGTTGTTTTCATGGCGAAGAACCTTTGCCGGGCCTCGCATTGTTCGTGCGCGCTTTCGAGTTGGTCGTGTTAGGGTGAGGAAAGATTTCTTCGGGCTTAATCCTGTCGCCGATGAACCTCTCCCAGTCTATCAGATTTAACGGTCCGGGGAATCGCACCGAGACGCTATCGGCCAAGTCTTTGGAATTTGTATACCAGCTTCGAATCCTTTGATCTTGCGTCGCACTGAACAAACGCTTGCCATCCGCGCTGAAGACGAGCGATAAAACCCAGGTGCGTTTGTGTTCCAACTCGATAAAGGGTCCGTCTTTGATGTGATTCAAGTGCCAGAGATAAACATAGCCTTCGGAGCCTCCGGAAGCGAGCAAGCTGTCGGAAGAAACCGGGCTGAAGGCCAAAGTGTTGACGTCGCCTTTGTGATCGACCAGTGCCGTATCAAGTGTCGTCGTTGCGCCAGACCATTTCCATCCTGGATTATTCACAAATTTTCAAAAAGGGCTAGCAACTCCAGCCATAATGTATT
>JBBILN010000054.1:0-63214 GCA_037444905.1 bacterium
TGATCTCGACGGCCTGGTCACAGTATAACGCCTCAAAAGAGTCGCACATTACGTTTATCATGTCAAACACGCCACCACGCCTGCTCGAAACCACGCTCACTTATCTCGAAATGCGCGCGAAGCCGCAACGTGTGAGCAAGCCGCCGGCGCAGAATGTTTTTTTGATGCACGCCGTGCGGCCGACGGTTTCGTTTTATCGTTATCTTTATAACACGGTCGGGCAAGAATGGCTGTGGTATCAACGCCGCCAATTGAGCGACGAGCAACTGCGCACGATCATTCAGCATCCCGAAGTAGAGATTCACGTGCTGTATGTCGAGGGTGTGCCCGCAGGCTATGGCGAGTTAAATTTGCAGCATATGCCGGAGATTGAGCTGGCGTACTTCGGCTTGATCCCCGAGTTCATTGGCAAAGGCTTCGGAACGTTTTTTCTGAACGCCGTAATCGACAAAGCCTGGGCGCATCAACCGCAACGGCTCTGGCTGCACACCTGCACGCTCGATCATCCGCAGGCGCTCACAGTTTATCAACGCGCCGGCTTCGTGCCCTACAAACAGGAAGTGAGAATATTTACCGATCCGCGGGAATCGGGGGTAATGTGAAAATTCTTCTTCGCCCAATCTGCCCGGCTTAATTTTAAAACTGAACAAGAGCATTTGATGCTTTCCCTTCCACTGCAGCTTACCATTCTCTTCCTCGTCGGCTTCCTTTGCGGCTTCATCAACATTCTGGCCGGTGGCGGATCGTTGCTGACGCTGCCTGTGCTCATCTTTCTTGGCTTGCCCGCGGCGGTCGCGAACGGCACCAATCGCATTGCGATTCTCATTCAAAACATCGCCGCCATTGCAGGTTTCAAAAAGCTCAATGTGTTCTCGTGGCGCGTGAGTCTATTGGCCGCTTTGCCCGCAATCTTTGGCGCCCTCCTCGGTGCGAACCTCGCCCTCGACATCTCCGAGGTCGCATTCAAACGCCTGCTCGCCGGCATTATGATCGGCGTTTTGATATTGATTCTCTATGACCCTAGCAAACGCATTCGCGCACATGTGGGGCCGATGACCCTCAAGCGGCAAATCTTCTTTGGATGCGGCTTCTTTCTCGTCGGCGTGTTTGGCGGCTTCATTCAAGCGGGCGTGGGCTTCTTCATTATCGTGCTCATGCTGCTCGCCGGTTTCGATTTGGTCGTCACGAACGCCGTGAAAGTGCTCGTGGTGTTTATCTTCACCATTGCGGCCTTGTCGGTTTTTATTCTGCATGATCAAGTGAACTATCTTTTCGGCACGGTGCTCGGCCTCGGCAGCGCTTTCGGCGGATGGCTCGGCACGCACGTCGCCGTGAAGAAAGGCCATGAGTGGGTGCGCGCGTTCGTAAGTGTGGTGGTCGTGCTGTTTGCGCTGCAGCTTTTGGTGGATTCCTTCTGGCGCTGACAAGATGCTGCTATGAATAGTCTATCGGCTTTTCTGCTTATCATTCGCCCTCTCAACGTTCTCATTGCGGGAGTCTCCATCGCGTTGGCTGCTTTGCTCGCAGAAGCGCATTTGCTTTGTGCCTCCGTCATGTTCGCCGTGATCTCCGGCATGCTCATCACGGCCGGCGCAAACGTGAGCAACGATATTTGCGACGTTGCGATTGACCGCATCAACAAACCGCAGCGCATTTTGCCCGCGGGCCGCATGTCCGTGCGTGAGGCGCAAATCTACGCGATAATTCTATTGGCGGGCGGAGTAATTTTTAGTATATTTGTCGGCCTTTTTGCGGCCATTATCGCGGCGAGCAGCACGTTCCTTGTCATCATTTACAATCTTTGGCTGAAGCGCCAACCGCTGATTGGCAATTTCGTAGTGAGCGTGGTTTCGGCATTGGCGTTTATTTTCGGCGCGGTCGCCGCCTGCACGAACAATCCACGATGGCAAGCCGGGTTCTTTCCGGCATGCTTTGCCTTGCTCTTTCATTTTGCAAGAGAGGTCGTGAAAGACATTGAAGATCAAGCGGGCGATCGCGCTGTGCACGCGCGCACGCTGCCGCTAGCTTTCGGATTGCGCGCCGCACAGGCGGTCGCGACGATCGCATTCGCGCTCTTGTTGCTCGTCGTGCTCATTCCGTTTGTGCGCGGCGTTTACCAGCAGCCCTATTTGTGGGTTGTTCTGCTCGGGGTTTATCCCGTCATTACTTTCGCAGCTTGGCAAGTATGGCGACATCCCGAAGTGCTACCGATGCGAAGAGTGAGCAATTTGCTTAAAGCCGATATGTTAATCGGCGTTTTGGCGATCTGGGTCGGTTCGCAAAGATGACGTAACCGCCGTCGCGTTTTGCGCGCTGCAACGAATACCACGGCAACAAATGCGATTCCCAAGTTGGTAGGCTGCTGTTTCAAACGTTGTCAACATGAAAATCCACATATACGATGCGGGCATTGGTGCAAAGAGTCCGGCGCGGCGCCGTGCAAGTCGAAGGTAAAACCGTTGGCGAGATCGGCAACGGTTTGGTGATTCTGCTCGGCATCGCAAAGACCGACACGCGCAACGAAGTTCGATATCTCGCAGATAAATGCGTCAACTTGCGAATATTTGAAGATGAGGACAGCCACTTCAATCGCTCGTTGTTGGAAGTCGGCGGCGGCGTTTTGGTGATCTCGCAATTCACGCTTTATGGCGATACCCGCAAGGGGCGGCGGCCCGGATTTGAGGCCGCGGCGAAACCGGAAGTCGCGGAGCCGTTGTACTTGGCGTTTATTGCAGAATTACAGAAACATCCCATCACGGTGGCGCAAGGAGTGTTTGGCGCAATGATGCTGGTTGAAATTTGCAATGACGGCCCGGCAACATTTCTCCTGGAAACGCCGGACCAGGCCGCACAAAGCTGAGAGCATGAAATTTCCTTTTCCATTACCGCACAAGCCGATCATCCTAGCGTCCTCCTCTCCGCGTCGCGCCGAACTGCTCCAAAAAATCGGCCTCGAATTTCGCGTTCATCCTAGTGCCGTTGAAGAAGATGATTTGCTGCATCTCGAACCGGTTGTCATGGTCGAGACGCTGGCGCAACGCAAAGCGCTGGTCGTGGCAAAACTCTACGAACAGGCGCTCGTCATCGGTGCGGACACGACGGTCGTCTTGCAGGATCGCATTTTAAGCAAGCCTGAATCTCCGGCAAACGCATGCGCAATGTTGGCCCAGCTTTCCGGACGCACGCATTTCGTGTATACGGCTTTTACTTTGCACGATCGCCCCTCCGGCCGCAGCGTGACGGAAGTCGAAAAAACCGAAGTGACTTTTCGCAAGCTCAGCGCAAGCGAAATCGAGACGTATGTGAGCACAGGCGCAGGGATGGATAAGGCGGGAGCTTACGGCATTCAAGATTTTAGCGCGGTCTTCACCGAGCGTATCAATGGCTGTTTTTATAATGTCGTCGGCTTTCCGCTGACGCGTTTCTATTTGGCGCTACAAAGTTTTTGTTCAGCAAATTTGCTATGATTGCATGAGTGCTGTGAGTGCGCGGCTCATCCGCATAATTTCCAAACCAATTATCGCGGAGGGTTGATGGTGCTTGAAATCGGGAAACAAATCAAAACGGCGCGAGAGCAGAGCAATCTCGCGTTGGAAGAGATTGCAAACCGGACACGGATCAATCTCTCTTACTTGCGCGACATAGAAGCGGGCAAGTTCGATTTTCTACCGCGGCCTTACGTGCTTGCCTTCACTAAAACGTTCGCTCATCAAGTCGGTTTGAATGGCGAGGAGATCGCTGAGCAATTGCTCGCGTTACTGGCCGGACCGCAAACGGGCGCCGGAGAAGCAACTTCAGCGCAGGCCCCCGCGGCAGCGAGGCGCGAGCCGGCACATGCGTCCGGCGTGGGCATGCACGCGGAAAACGTGGAGCATGCGGCAAAGACTCCGAGCATGCCGTATTTGCGGGAAATCTTGATCGGAATCGGCATTGTGCTCGCGGTGGTGATTGCCTTGATTTTGGCGGCGCGCTCTGCGCAAGAAGCGCCGCAAGGTGAGGGCGAGACCATGAGCGGCACACGCTCTGCGAACGCCGTGCCGGAGATGACTTTTGAAGAAATGGCCAAGCAAGTTGCTGCGCTCACGGATTCGCAGGCCAAAGCCGAAATCGTCGCGCCGCAACAGCTCACACTGGAAGCGCGCGTGGACGCGCCCGTGTGGATGCGCGTGATTACCGACAATGCGGATACAGTCGCCCAGACTTATCCGAGAGGCAGTGCGCAGTGGCAAGCGAAAGATAATTTTGTTTTGCGTGTGGGCAATGCCGGCGCCGTCACTTTTGTATTGGATGGCAAAGTTTTGGGCAAAGTCGGCGAGCCGGGTCAGCGCGTCAACATCATGGTGACGCGCGAAGGTTTCAAAGAAAAACGCGTTCTGCCTCCGCCTCGGCCGCGCGTCAGTGCGGATTCGAGTGGAACGTAGAATAACTGTTTGCATAAGAAAGAAACACAGTGTCGAAACGCATCCACCTCATCGCCATTTGCGGCACCGGCATGGCCGCGCTCGCGGGCATGTTGAAACAACGCGGGAACGAAATCACAGGCTCGGATACGAATGTTTATCCGCCGATGAGCACTTTTTTAAAGAGCATGGGCATTCCAGTCTACAATGGCTTCGACGCCGCCCATCTGCAGCCCGCGCCGGATTTGGTCATCATCGGCAATGCCATGTCGCGCGGCAATCCCGAAGTCGAATACGTTCTCAACGAACAGATTCCATACGCTTCCTTGCCCGAGACGTTGAAGAATCATTTCATTCGCGGCAAGTATTCCTGCGTGGTCGCGGGCACACACGGCAAAACTACGACCAGCAGCCTGCTCGCTTGGACGTTGCAGAGCGCGGGCTTGGAGCCGAGCTTCTTCATCGGCGGCATTCCGGAAAATTTCGGGCAAGGTTTTCAACTGGGCAATGGCCGCTATTTCGTGCTCGAAGGCGATGAATATGATTCCGCCTTCTTCGACAAGGGCCCAAAGTTTTTGCACTATCTGCCCAACCTCGTCATTCTGAACAATGTCGAGTTCGACCATGCGGACATCTATCGCAGTTTTGAAGACGTGCAGATTTCTTTTCGGCGTTTGATCAATCTCATTCCTTCGAAGGGATATTTGATTGCGTGCAGCGATGATCCGGCCGTGCGCAACATGCTCAAGGCCGCGTTTTGCAACGTGATCACTTTTGGCGTGGGCGAAGAGGCGCAATGGCGTGTGGAAGAATTTCGTGTGGTCGAAGGCGGAACGGAGTTCGTCGTGGTGCGCGGGAAGGAGCGGCTCGGCCCGTTCTTAGCTCCGCTCGAGGGTATGCACAATGCAAAGAATGCCACGGCAGTGCTGGCGGCTTCCGAAGCGCTGGGTGTTCCGCGTGAGAGGGCGGTGGCCGCATTGCGAACTTTTAAGAATGTGCGGCGCAGAATGCAACTGCTCTTCGAGCAGAATGGCATAAAGATCTTCGATGACTTTGCGCACCACCCCACGGAGATTCGCGAAACCATCAACAGTGTGCGCCAGCGTTTTTCGGAGCGGCGGCTGTGGGCGGTGTTTGAGCCGCGTTCGGCAACGGCCAAGCGCAAAGTTTTCGAGCAGGAATATTTGCATGCGTTTCGTGGTGCGGATCATGTCGTGTTCGCGCCGGTGCATCGCCCCGATAAGGTGCCGGAGGCGGAACGGCTTTCCCTCTCAGCGGTGGTCGACGGGCTGCGCAATCAAGGCAAAGCTGTCGAAGTTGCGCCGACGGGAGAAGAAATGACTAATCACATTTTGTCTCAGCTTCGCAAGGGCGACGTTGTCCTGTTCATGAGCAACGGTGATTTTGGCGGAACTCCGGCGTTGCTGATACAAAAATTAAAAACAGGCTCGGCGCCTCCTCATTAAAACTAGAGCCGCCGTGCACGAAGAAAGACAAATCGGTACGAGGAAAGTATGACCGAAAACAATAATGACGCTGCCGCAGCATTCGATCCGGAAGAAACTTCATCAACACAGGAAGAACGCCGCGAGCATGAACGTCGGCCGGAACGTTCGCCGCGTCGCGATCGTGATCGCGGCCGTCCGCGATCTTCCGGCGGACGCCGTCCATACGGCGATCGCCGAAGAGAGCGCCCGGCGGAAATCGAGTTGGATCCGCGCATCGCAGAGCTTATCCGTGAAACGGAAGAGAAGCTCAGTGCTTCGTATCACCCGGTGCAAGTTGAAAACCTCAATCCTTTCGAGCGCAAGCAATTCCATCAGCATTTCGAGCGCCGCAAGTCGCTTTATCAAACCAAAACCTATCGCAACGAAGAGACGCATGTGCTCTGGATTTTTCCCATCGCCAATTTGAAGAGGTTTGTAGAAGGCAAAGCGCAAGAAGCGCTTGCCAGCGGAGAAAACGTGGCGCTGCCTCCGATGAGCAGTTACGAGCGTTTTCTCGCGCACCATATGTTGAAAGAGCTCGGCACGGTGGAATCGTCTTCGGAAGGAGAAGGAGAAGAGCGGCATATCCTCATTCAGCCCAAGAAAATCGAGCCTCCGAGTCAATTCGGCCGCAGCTTGCGGAAAATTGCAAAAAAGATCAAACTGATGTAATGCTTCGCGGTCGCGTGAAAATCCCACGGAGTTGCTCTGTGGGATTTTTTTTGAGATTTGCGGGGGAGGTTATGCCACCCAAATCGGATTGCTCAATCCCACGAGAGTTTTTGGCGAAGCGGCTTTTGGAATGTGCTGAGAGGAGCTGACTTGTGCGCGCACATAGCAATGGCCGGCCGCATGAGGCAGCGATAATTTTGCATGATACTCATACGGCCGTGGAAATTGCGCGCACTCGAACAATACCTCTTCACGTTTGTTCATTAAATCTCCACGCCACAAAATTACGCGCTCCAGCTTCCCAAACTCTGCCGTGCTCACTGCTGCGATCATCGCATGCGTTGCACCCCCCGTTATCGTCTCTCCCATTTGCGCGATCGCGCCATTGCCATTTTCGATTTGCAAATCTAGCATCGGGCCGGTTGTCACTAGCGCGCGGCCGTTGCGCAATGCCGAAAGTAAAGAGCCTAGCGCAAGCTTGTCGCGCAGCTTTACTGCAGTGCGACGGCAACCGAAGAGATGGTCGTGATGCTCTGCCATCGTCAAACACGGCCACGCGATTTGGCGATAGCGATTGAAATTGCCGTGGGCATCATTGCCCGCGATCGCAAAGAGTTTTCTGCCTTCCAATAAAAGCTTGCGCCAATGCGCAAAGCCTTCCTCTTCCCCCAAAGCTTTGCCATTCCAAAACTGCAAGCCGTTCAAGCGCGTATGCGCCAAGTCTGCGAGACTCCAGTTGCCGCGTCCGAGCAGCAAGCGTTCAAGTCTGGGAACCGGCGCCAAGGGGTGCGCGGCGAAAGCCAAATCTTGCGGGCCGAGCATGGCGAGCACTTCGGCAATCGTGTGATCGGGCCTCGTGTGCAGCCACTTCTCGCCGCCATCGCCGCAACCGCGAATGAAGTGCGGATGATTGAGCACGAGAAAATGCACGTTCTCGCCGTTCGTATTGCCGCATGAAACTTCTTCGCCGGGAATAATCACGAAATCGCGCTGCTGTGCATTGAGCCGATGAATCTCGTTTTGCAATGCATGCCATTTGCGCAGCTCGGGATCGTTGTGCAAGTAGTCGTCGGAGAAATCATCCAGATCATAGGAATGATCCGTGGCGGCGCAGAAAGAAATGCCCTGCGCGCGGGCCAATGCGAGCAGCGCGGGCAGCGGCGCGCCGTATTCAACTTGATCGCTGGTGGCATGGGTGTGGCAATGCAGATCACCGTGATAAAAGCCGGGCAAAGTGGGCAACGGCGCTTCGGCGACAAAGACCTCGAGCGGGGCGTGGCTCGTGCCGCGATAGTTGTCGTTGCAACAGCGATGCGTTTTGCCTCGACAGCGATAGTCGATGACCACGTTTGCTTGAATGTGCCCGCGCACGTCTGCCGGCAAAGAGACGTAAAAGACGCGCCACCACCATTGCGTTGTGAGGTGTTCTGCTGCACCAAAGAGTTGATAGCGGAAAGATTGAGTGGAAGAAATTTCGATCTCGACTGCGAGCAACTCGATTGGAAAGTGATGCGCGTCTTTAATGAGCAGAAGGATTGGCAAAGGTTGGCCCGGCTCGAGCCGGTGCGGCGCATCGGCTATGATTTCTGGCTGGCGACGATACAGCAGGCTCGGCGCAATTTTGAAGCGATAGTGAATTTCAGCGTAGAGGAAGAACAGCAGGGCAATTTCGATTGGCAGCGTGCACCATTCTCCCAAGCTGGTCATCGTGCTAAAGTGCATTCACACCCCTAGCGCCCCTCAAGCGGGGAGTTTCGTTAGTAATTCCCCCCTTGACGACGGCTAGCGGCGTGTTCTCGCGGATCACAAACGTAATCATTCACTCCTCCACGCCTTTGATTCGCCCCCACATATTCCAACGATAGCGCACGCCCTTCCAATGCACGGTCGCGGGAAAGAGCACGGTCGCGGCGAGCGTCAAACTATAAAGCAAAAAGTAAATCTCGAAGAGCGGAAAATACTTGAGCAAAGATTTATGGGCGAGAGCATTCGCGCAACGCCACAGCAGCAACGCATCAACGAGGAGGGTGGCGAGCAATCCGAGCAGCGCGATTTGTGGAGAGAAAAAGGCCGTCAGCACAACTACGAGATGCGCACAGAATGCGACGAGCATCAGCAGCTTGGCGAACACTCCAACTTCCTTTCCGCCCGCGGCCCAGCGCCGGCGCTGTTCCAAATACTCGCGCCAAGTTTGCGTTGGAAAACTGAAGATTGTCGTCTCCTGCGCCAGCGGAAGGCGTACACGCCACTGCGTTTCATTGGCGATTTTGCGCATCAAAGCGAAGTCTTCGATGATGCTGAAGCCGAGTTTTTCATAACCGCCCACTTGCTCATAGGCCGCGCGGCGAAAGCCGAAATTGTTGCCGAGTATGGAAACGGGCTTGCCCAAACCGGCTGCGCCCGCGCCAACCGTGAGCAAATACATCCAATCGAGTGTTTGTATTTTTGCAAAGAGATGGTCGCGATGTGAGGCCGGAACCAACTCGCGCAACGCAGGCGAAGGGCTGAGCAACGTGAATCCGCCGACAAGTCCGACTTCGGCCGTGAAGTACGCGAGCATCGCGCGCACCCAATGCGGTGGCACAATGCAATCCGCGTCGGTCATCAAAATAATTTCGCCGCGCGCGTGTTGCATGCCTTGGCAAAGTGCGCTCGCTTTGCCGGACATGCCCGGCAAACGCTGCGCGAGCGAGAGCGCGTGCATGCGCTTGTCGCGCCGGGCGAATTCTTCTGCGATTTGTTTTGTGCGATCCGTCGAACGATCATTCACGACGATAATCTCGAGCTTGTCATGCGGATAATCTAGCTGTAACAGGCTGGTGAGGCAAGCCGGCAAACGCCGCTCTTCATTGCGCGCCGCGAGGAGGATGCTAACGGTGGGAGAGTTCGTGAATTGCTGTTGTGCTTTTTTTTCGGGAGAGCGATACGTGCCATACCAAAGCAAAAGCGAAGTGCCGACATATAAAACAAAAATGGCGAGTGCGAGGGTTGCGAGTAGGGTCATGAAAACATGAAGAACGTCAGTAGATTTTCTGCGCCACGTGTAGTTGCTTGTGCTGGAATTTCATCGCAAAGAGTGGCGTCAATATAGCCGCACCGCGCATGGCGTGCAAGCCATTATACTTTTTCCTTCTCACAGCCTTCGCAACATCTTCCGCAGACGATCATCCAAAGCCACCGCGCCTTTGGCTACGAGTACGGTGACGAGCGTGATCAGCAAAACTTGCGAGCCTTGTTTGAGAATTTGCGCGCCCAATGTGTTCATGATGGCCTCTTGCCATTGCCACAAAGTCGCGTTCAACACTTGCTCCACGAGCCCGCGCAAAGAGGCAACCCATGAACTCCCAGTTCCCAACGCCAGCACGCTTTGCCGCAAGCCTTCCGAAGAAAACCAGGTTGCGACCAAGCCGGCAAAAAGCAGCACAAAGAGCAAAACCGTCTCGTAGTTTTTCTGCTTCTTCGCAGGCTCTAGCGCGGGCAGCTTCGCCATGATCGCGGCGGTGAAGAGCGGCGAAGGCATGGCCGCACTTTCGGCTTCCAACGCCTGCAGCATGTTTTGATGGAGGCGCCATTCCATGCGGCACGAAGCGCACACAGCGAGATGTTCTTGCCACGGAGCCGGAAGCGCAGCATTTGCCGAGGCGCGCTCCGCTTCATTCAAATAGCGGCGAAAGGTTGTGCAGTTCATGGCTGTTGCAGTGAAGATGAGATGCTTTTTTGATTCCAGTCGATTTCAAGCAACCACGCAATCTGTCATTCCGGAGAAATTTTTTCGCGCACTGGAAAAGCTGCTGGGCGCATAAAAAAAGGCTTGCAGAATGACGCCTTCCCCTCACAGCGCCAGTTCTTCTTGCGGCATCATCTGCAAAATTTTTTCGCGCAGCTTGGCGCGGCCGCGGAAGAGGTGGGTCTTCACGCTGTTGATCGGCTCCTCCATGATTTCCGCGATCTCCTGATAACTCAGCTCCTGCGCATGATACAGCACCAATGCGCTGCTTTGCTTCGGCGGCAACGCCGCCATCGCCTGCTCCAGCAAATGCTGAAACTCGCGGTGCTCAAACAGCCGATCGGGCGTGTCTTCCTCCGGCAAGCTAAAAAAATCTGCTTCGGATAAATCCACGCGTGGCGGTTTTTTGCGCTCCAAATAATTCAAACAAACGTTGTAGCAGATTTTATAAATCCACGTGGCAAAGCTGGCGTCTTCCCGAAATTTGGCGAGGCCGCGATAGGCGCGCACGAACGTATCCTGCGCCGCCTCTTCCGCTTCTTCGCGGTTGCGCAGCATGCGCAGGGTCGTATGAAAAATGCGCGATTTGTAGCGCTCGATGAGCTGCGCGAATACTTCGCGCTCACCGGCACACACGCGTTTGACAAGACGCTGATCGGATTCCATCGCTCAGAACTCGGCCTCGACTCTTTCTTGCTTTTGACCTGAGCATAGTATCAAATGTTTCGTTCGTTCGCAAAAGAATTTTCTCCTGCGCGTGAAACATTCTCCCAGCCGCGGCGGTCAAAACGAAACAAAAAAGAATACTTCACCACTTCGGAGGTTTGTCATGGATCACATGCATGAAGTTTTTATGGCAATGGTGATTTTCGGCGCGATTGCCTATGTCATCACGCAATACTTCAACCATCGCCAGCGCATGAAAATGATTGAGTCCGGCATCACCAAGTTGGAATTCTCCCAAACCCGTAGCCGCAGCATCAATTCCGTTAAGTACGGTCTGGTCGCCATTGCATTGGGGTTGGCGATTTTTATCTCACAAATAATGGAGGATGTCGGCGAGTTTCGTAATCATGAGATCGGGTTCGCGTTGGTGCCCATTTTCGTGGGCGTGGCGCTGATTGTCTCCGCGATCATCGAACGCAAAATGGCTCCCCGCAACGGTTCCGATGCAATCGAGATGAAGCAGTGAGGCAAGCAGACCTTCCAGGTTTCGCCAACCTGGAAGGTCTCATAAAATAATTCTCATCGTCGTGCCCTCGCCCACGCGCGTTTCCTTCAGCAGCAGCTTGCCGTGATGATATTCTTCCACGATGCGTTTGGCGAGGCTCAAGCCCAAGCCCCAGCCGCGCTTCTTCGTGCTGAAACCGGGGCGAAAAATATTTTTGCGCGCGCCCGGCTCGATGCCGCGGCCATTGTCATGCACGTCTATAATCACGCGATACGGCTTTTCGGTGGCCGGCTTTAACTCGATCGCAATCTCGCCTTTGTCCGATTCAATCGCATCCACAGCATTGCGAATGAGATTTTCCAGAACCCATTCGAAGAGGTCACGGTTCATCGGCACCAGCGGCAGCTCGCCTTTGGTGACTTCCAGCCGAATTTCTTTGCGCATCTGCGGCAAACGATTGCGAAAATATTTGACCACTTCCTCCACCAACGCCCCGAGGTCTTGCTCCTTCAAATCCGTGCGCGAACCGATTTGCGAGAACCGCGCGGCAATCTTTGAGAGGCGCTCCACGTCACGGTGCATCTCGTCAAGCGTTTGCTGCTTGCCGTGATTGCCGACCTGCCCGCGCAACAACTCCACCCAACCGAGCAGCGACGAAATCGGCGTGCCGAGTTGGTGCGCCGTCTCCTTCGCCAATCCCACCCAAATAAATTGCTGTTCCCCGCGCCGGATGCTATTGAAGCCAACAAAACCGATAAGAATGAACAGACCGACCACGCCGATTTCAATATACGGCAGCCATTGCAATTGTGTGATGCGCTTCGAATCTCCATAGATGAGATAGTTCAGCGTAATGCTTTTGCCCGTGCTTGCGTCTTGGTAAGTGAGCGGAATGGGAGCAGTCTCGCGCTGCATGGCGGTCATGATCTCGCGCACTTCCTGCCGTGCGCGCGGAGAGTGGGTCGAGTCTTGCGAAACTTCGATGCCTTTCCAGCCAATCGGCTCGCCTTCTGCGCTGGCGAGAATGATGGGAAAGTCCGTGCGCTTAATGATCTCTTCGAAGATGAAATCGAGCGCGCGGTCATCGGCATCGTTGGCTGCAC
Organism: bacterium; assembly: GCA_037444905.1. Classification (GTDB taxonomy): domain Bacteria; phylum Zhuqueibacterota; class Zhuqueibacteria; order Zhuqueibacterales; family Zhuqueibacteraceae; genus JABWAN01. The sequence continues at coordinate 12,561 of JBBILN010000054.1, forward strand.
GCGCATAAAGCTGCGCATAGAAAAGCAGAATGCTGCGCGCCTCGGCCCGCAGGCCATTCACGATTTGCTGCGTGTAATACAGCAAGCCGAGAATGATGATCACGGCAGTAACGAACAAAAAACTTTTCAGGCGGCCGGCGAGGCGATAAGGAGAATATTGCATGCGCGTGTTGGCGTAATGGAGTAGTGGATTGGTGGCGTGTCGCTGGTTACGCGTAGTTAAATTTATTGATCACTCATGACGCAAGGACCAGCCGCAACCATTGCTTTACTACCTGGATTTTGCATCAAGGGTGAATAAATCCGCTATGAGTGCGGATTGAATCGTGACGCGGAGCTACCCATTGGGTGGTGCAAAAAAATTTTGCACAATAGTCTGCTCGCAACTCCGAAGGAGTAAAATGTTTCTAGGAACGGCCCCCGCCTTGTTTCTAAAAACTCCGTTAGCCTATTAAGAGTGAAATCTGTGCAGCGAAAGCAAAGACTTCAAATGGCAGAATGTTTCATCGGCAGAATAATGACGTAATCATTCTGCCGAAAGATTATTCTGCCTGTCTGGTTGCGGCTCGCCTGCGTTGGGAGTGGCATGTTTAATTTCTACGATTAAGCCCTTGCTCATGCGATGAAATCTACATGCCACTCCTTCGGAGTTGAAGACACGCAAAACGCAACCTTTGCTATAAACATTCCACTCCTAGCGGAGTGGCGTGCAGCGCGCTGTCCGCGTTTGAATGAACAACGGCCGTGCAAAATTCAGGTAGTAAAGTTTTTGGGCTTCATAAGCCTGCGCGCACGAGCGCTTCCATCTGCGCGTGAACTTTTCCGTTACTCGCGAGAATGTTGCCCGTGCTCCAAAAATCATCGTGCTCGTAAAAACCGCTGACCAAGCCGCCCGCTTCTTGCACGAGCAGCACCCCCGCAGCGAAATCCCAGGGATTCAAACGATATTCCCAATAGCCCGAAAAGCGGCCGGCAGCAACATACGCGAGATCAAGACTCGCGGTGCCCAAACGCCGCAGATCGCGCACTTGTCCAAAGAAAGCTTCGAACATTCTCAAATAGGAAGACGCCAGCTCTTTCGCGCGAAAGGGAAAACCGGTGGCAATCAGGCAATCGTGCAAATGCGCGGTGGTCGTGACGTGTATGCGCTTTCCGTTCAGAAATGCGCCTTCGCCTTTCCGCGCGGTGAAAAGCTCGTCGCGCAGCGGATCAAAAACGACGCCAACCAAAAGCTCGCTGCGTTGTCGCGCGGCAATCGATACCGCAAAGTTCGGCACGCCATGAATATAATTTGCCGTGCCATCAAGCGGATCGATGATCCACTCCACTTCGCTCGAGGCGGCGCCGCTCACGCCGCCTTCTTCCGCCAAAATTTTATGTTCGGGGAATTGCTGCTGCAAATAGGCAACGACCGCGGCTTCCGACTCATGATCCACATTGGTCACGAAATCAAATTCGGATTTTGCCTCGATGCGGCGCGCATGCGCTTCGTGCAAGTGCGCCTTCAAAATTTTGCCGCCGAGTTTTGCGGCTTCAATGGCAACTTCGAGAAGTATTTTCGAATAGGTAGGTTGCTCAATTATTCCCCCCTTGAGGGGGGAAAGGGGGGTGTTGTCTAGCACAAAGACGCTCCTCTCTTCTTTATTTGCAATGTGCCGAGCGCGTGATAACATTTCTTCGCGAGCAAAGACTGAAGGAGTGCTTGGTGCAAAGCGTTTGAGGCAACAAAGCACACCACCGCCTAGCCGTGGCTAAGCACACAAAATGGCTCACTGCAATTCCACAATGGTGACGCCGTAATCGCCTTCGCCCATGGCCGCGGTGCGAAAAGAGCGGACGGCAGCGTGGGTTTTCAAATAGTCCATTACACTTTTGCGCAATGCCCCCGTGCCCTTGCCGTGAATGATGCGGACTTCCGGCCAGCTTGCGAGCAACGCGTCATCCAAAAATTTATCGACTTCCGCCAACGCCGCATCGACGCGCATGCCGCGCAAATCTATTTCCGAAGTGCGATGTGCGCCCGCGGCTCTGGCTTGCGGAAGGGAAACCGCACTGCGAACCACCGGCTGCGCCGTGGCCCGCAGCTCTTCAAGGGCAACACGCGCGCGCATATTGCCGATACCGATCAAAACCTTGCTGGAGGCATCGGGCGGTTCCAACACTGTTGCAATCGCATTTTGCTTGAGCCATTTGACCTGCATGCCGGGCTGCACGTCCGGTTGCGCAGTGCTTTCAACTTCCTCCTCGGCAGGCGCGATGATTTTTTGTTGCTCGGCCTGAACTTGCTCGCGCAATGCCTGCAAATTCTCTTTGGCAGTGCGAATCACTTCGCGCGAAGCGTTTTGCTCCCGCACTTCGCGAATGGCTTTTTCCAAAGTGGCGTTGGCATTCTGCAAAAGCTGCTCCGCGGCAGCCACGGCTTCTTTCTTGAATTTTTGCTCGTGCGCTTTGAGCTGCGCCCATTTTTCTTCGTAGCGTTGGCGCGCCTCGCGCAGTTTGAGTTCCTCTTGCTGTGCTGCGTGCGTGCGGAGCTGCTGCTCGGAGAGCTGCGTTTGCAAATCAGCGAGCAGGCTTTCGATTTTGCTCTTGTCACTGCCAACCATGTCACGCGCCGCCGCAATCAATTTTTCTTCCAAGCCCAGCCGCGCGGCAATTTCAAACGCATAACTGGCGCCGGGCAAGCCCGCACGAAAATGATAGGTGGGTTTCAAGCTGTTTTGATCGAAATCCATCGAGCCATTGCGCACGCCCGGCTCATTCTGCGCGAAACTCTTGAGCGCGCCATGGTGCGTCGTGACGAGGCTGAGACAACCGCGCCCATTCAGTTCTCGCAGAATGGCAACCGCCAGTGCGGCGCCCGCTTCCGGATCCGTGCCCACGCCAATTTCATCTATCAACACCAAATCCGAAGTTTGCGCGTGGTGCAATATTTCAATGAGACGCGACATATGCGAAGTGAAAGTGGAAAGATCGTCTTCGATGGATTGCCGGTCCCCAATGTCCACGAAAAAATTTCCAAAGAGCGGAATCGCGCTGTCCGGATCGGCGGGAATGTGCAAGCCGGCGAGCGTCATCATGGCGAGCAGCCCGACGGTTTTGAGCGCGACGGTTTTGCCGCCGGCATTTGGCCCGCTGATAATGAGTGTGAAAACCTGTTGGCCGTCTTGCGCGCCCAGCTCCAGCTCGAGTGGTATGACTTTGCCCGCGGCGGTATTGCCTTCATTGCGCAGGAGCAGGAGCGGATGGCGCGCACCAAGAAGTTGCAGTCGCGCCTCAGTTTGCAACTGCGGCGCATATGCATTCAACACGCGAGACGCTTGCGCTTTGGCGTGAATGACGTCGAGCTGAATCATGCGCGTGTGATTTTCAGACAAGGCCGGCAGCACTTGCCGGAAGCGATCGGAGAGCATGAGCAAAATGCGCTCGATCTCTTCGCGCTCCGCGCTTTGCAATTGCCGAATGCGATTATTGAGGACCACAGATTCCATCGGCTCGATGAACACGGTTTTGCCGCTGGCCGACTCGTCATGAATCAAACCCTCGACGCGATGGCGAAATTCGTCTTTGAGCATAAGGACGAGACGGCCTTCGCGCAAAGTCACCATGTTTTCTTGCAGCATGTCACGGGAAGCCAGTTTTTTGGCAATACTCTGCAATTTTTCCCGTGCTTCTGCAGTGGCGTGGCCCATTTCTTTGCGAATGCGCGACAACGTCGGGCTCGCGGAATCTTTCACCGAGCCGTCGACAAAACTGAGCGCAGATTCGACTGCATGCTCCTCGGCCTGCAAATTGGTGAGGCTTTGCACGATCTCGTGCAAACGCGGGCAACGCTCCCGGCGCGCCGCGATAAAACTGCGCGTACGGCGCGCAATCGCCAGAAAAGTCGCGAGGTCGATCAACTCTCGCACCGCCAACGCGCGCCCGGAAATTTGCAAATGCTTGAGCCCATTGCGCAAGTCCGGTAGAGTCGAAAGCGGGAGGGCCTCGCCGGCATCGAGCAAGCCGCGCATTTCCGAAGTTTCATCAAGCAACGTCTGAATGGTGGCAAGATGCCGAAGTGGGCGAAGGCTTAGAATCACTTCCGAGCCGGAAGTTGAGAGGGCAAAAGCGGCAACGTGCTGAAGAACTTTTTGAAATTCCAGAGCGGCGATTGCGGAGCACAAGCTCTCCTCGTGGAATGCAGCACTCATTGTTTGACGGACTGGGTTTCTTTCTGCAGTTTTTTACTCTGGAATTCTTGGAGCAGCAACGTGGAGCGCTCGTCCGAACCGACCAGACCCGCGAGCGCAGCATTGAGGCTATTTTCAAAACTCGGGAGGATGGGAAGAAGCTTGCTGAGGTAGTTAAAATTCTTGGGCAGAATGAAACGGGTGGGCGCGAAGAACAGGCTTTGCGTTTCCATGCGCTGAATTGCGGCGCTCAGCGGCAGCAATGAAAAACCCAGCGCCAACAGGCTGGCAGCGAGCAAGCCTTTGTATGCGCCGAGGAGAGTTCCGAACGTGAGATTGAACCAGCGCACGACTTCCATCTTGATGATTTGGTGCATCCAGTGCATGAAAAATACTTGCAGCAACATCAACAAACCGAAGATGAATGTGAAGCCGAGCAAGACGCTCATGTTCGGCGGCAGTTCCATCACATAGTTGAAAAAACGCGCAACGTAGCGCAGCAAAATGAGACTGAGCGCGACCGCGCCAAAGAACCCCATGACGCGAAGAAAGCTGTCGTAAAAACCGCCGCGATAACCCGCATACCCGGACAAGGCTACCAACGCGACGATCACGACGTCAGTGGGGGTAATGGAGATGGTCATGAGGGAGTTTGCCTCGCCGATGAAAAAAAATTGGCCTGTTTAGTTTCAGGCCATTGGTGCGCAACGCAATTGTTCGGAGACATGGTTAGATGGAGGCTGAAACACGGCGCAACTGGTACAACTTGAGTCTTTATCCGCCCAAGCGCTCACGCACGAGCTGTTGCACAAGCTTGCCATCGGCGCGGCCTTTTACTTGGGACATGATTTTGCCCATAACCTTGCCAACTTCGCCTGCCCCAGTGGCGCCGACCTCTTTAATCGCAGCTTCGATGATCGCAACGATCTCTTCCTGCGTCAAACCCTTCGGCAAATATTCCGAGATCACGGCCAGCTCGGCCGCTTCTTTCTCGGCCAAATCTTGGCGGCCGGCTTTGGTATAAGCTTCAATCGCTTCGCGGCGCTTTTTGGCGGCGCTGACGAGCACGCCGACTTCTTCTTCTGCGCTCGGCTCGTGTTGTTGATTGATGCGAAAGTCTTTCAATTGGCCGCGCAACAAACGCACGGTTTCCACACGAACCTTGTCGCCACTCTTCATGGCGGTTTTCAGGTCTTCGCTCAGTTTATCCAAAAGCGCCATCGTGCTTCTCCTAGAATACCAAATCTGCGCCGCAAATATGAACGCGCAAGTGCTATTGATTTTCCATCATGGACAGCCGACGCTGTTTGCGTTGCGCGAGCTTCAGTTTGCGCTTTTTCTTTTCGCTCGGTTTTTCAAAGTGCTTGCGTTTTCTTAGCTCCGACATCAATCCCGCCTTCTCACAAGCTTTGGTAAAGCGCCGCAACGCCTTTTCAAAACTTTCATTGTCACGAACTTTTACACCAGTCGGCATAAGCTTGAACAACCTCCTTGCAATAATTGGATGAAGACATTACTTAATTGGTTTGCTCTACGGGCGGTCAAAATATTAAGAACACCCCAGAGATGCAAGAGATTTCTCCGTAACTTCAAGCCTTGCACGGTTTGCAAGGCTCCTTTATAGTTGCCCAAAGAGCGTCAACAGCTTGGTTATCGCCACGATTCCGGCGGTTTCTGCCCGTAAACGTCGCGGCCCCAAACTCAGAAGTTGAAAGTTGCTATCCTTCGCGCGCTGCAGCTCGGTGTCCGTAAAGCCGCCTTCCGGGCCAATGGCCAGCAAGACCCGGCGCGGAGGCGGAGTTGCACCGGCATGTCGCAGCGCATCGTCGCTGCCTTCGTGCGCAAGGAGGCGGAGATGATAATCGCGTCCTTGTCGACATATAGCTTCGAAAGAGAGTGGCGCGTTGACCACCGGACAGAACGAGCGACAAGATTGTTTCATCGCGGCCAGCGCTAATCTGCGCCAGCGCTCGATTTTGCCGGCTCCGGCTTCGACCTCGCCACGCTCGCAAAGCAATGGCATGAATTCCGAAACGCCAATTTCCGTGGCTTTTTCGATGAGCCAATCGAAGCGCGAGCCTTTGGGAACTGCCTGTGCGAGCGTGAGGTGGACATACGGCTCGCCATAACGCCGGACTTTTTTTAGAATGCGCACGCGCGCGCCGTCGCGGTCGATTGCAATAATCTCGCTATCAACCGCAGCCACGCCCGCGCCATCGACCACTGTGACACGGTCGCCGACTTTGTGATGCAGCACGCGGGTGAGATGATGCAATTCGTCATCAACGAGCGTGACGATATCACCTTTAAAGTTTTGAGGAGAGGCAAAGAAGATTTCTCGACGCGACATGGGTGAAAGGCACTCGAATTTGAGAAGGCAACAGAGGTTACTGGTGTTTGAGCGCCGCAATGTTAGAGATTATCCGTTCGCGACGCAACAACTTTGTTGAAAAGGTTATCGAGAAGTGCGATTGTCGATATTGGCCTGCCACACGCGCAAAAAATTTTCACCTGCGAGCTTGCGAATGTCGCTTTCCGAATAACCCAATCGCAACAATTCCGCCGTGATCTTTGGGTAGCACGTCACATCCTCCAGCCCGAGAGGTACGACGTCGAGGCCGTCAAAATCGCTGCCCAAGCCGACATGCGCAATGCCGATAAGCTGCACTGCATAGTCGATATGTTTGATGAGATCGGCGATCGTCGCATTTGTGATGGGCGACTCGGCGCGTATTTTCTTCAACTCTATTTCTAAACGTGCCGCCTCGTCTTTGAATGTTTGCCGCGCCTCCGTGATTTTGCGCTCTTGTCGCACCACGGAAGATTGAAACGCTTCGCTCAAAAAGAACGACCCGAAATTGATGCACGCAACGCCGCCATTTTTTTTGATGGCCACCAGCATCGAGTCCGATAAATTGCGCTGCATGCGGCGAAACTTGCGCAAACTCGAGTGCGAAGCAATGACCGGCGATTGCGTGAGGCCGAGCACTTGCCAAAACGCCTCATCGGAAACATGCGACACGTCGATCATCACGCCGAGGCGATTCATCTCGCGCACGGCTTGCTTGCCGAATTCCGACAGGCCCTTGTGCGTGCGTTGGCGATCATAGGACGAATCGGAAATGTGATTGTCCTTCGAGTGCGTGAGCGTGATATAACATATGCCGCGCTGTGCCAGCGCGCGCAAATTCTGCAAGTCATTTCCAATCGGGCTGGCATTTTCCAGCCCCAGAATGATTGCATGCTTGCCGGATTGCACAATGCGTCGCACCTCGTCGGGGGTGAAAGCTTGCGCCGCCACACCGGTGTTCTGCGCGAGAATCTTGTCGATGAGCTTGAGAATGCGCTGCGCTTCGGCATAGGCTGCACTCTTGCTGTTCGCTCCAATGGGCGAGCTACTAAATCTGCTGGCGACATAGACCGCAAATACCGAGGCGTCCAAACCGCCTTCACGTGCGCGCACAAAATCAAAATGCCCTTTCGCGAGCCGTTGCGAAATGTCGCCGCCCGTGCGCGTGATGCGATAGGGCGCATCAATGTGCGCATCAAGCACCAGCGCGTTTGCGTGAATCTCTAAAGCTCGTCTCGCAAGCTCGGCGTTTGCGCTTCCGCTCGTTGGCAAAGTGCTCTGTGCCCACGCGGTTGCCGCAAACAAGAAGATTGCACAAAACAGTCTCATGGGGTGTCCGTCACAATCTGGAAAATTCTTTCCGGCACACTGCCTCACTTCACGTGACGAAGAATACTTCGGGCAAGTGTAAAAGTCCACGCAAAATTTTCACTCGATGAAATTGTCAATGCAGAGGTGGATGGAAAGATTTCTAAACACGGGAGACACAGACGCGAGCCGGACTTCAATCTCACTTTTGGCGGAGCAAGCCGTTCCGTCTGTGTGATCCGTGTTCAGGAAAACGACCGAGAAGGCGCCGCGTTGAGGGAAGCACACAAATGCGCTTTATTTTTGCTCCGGCGGCATGATGCCATGAATATTTTCCTCAATCTCTTCGCGGCGGCGAATGGAAATTGTGCCCCATTTGATGAGCCACGGGCTTCGAGAGGAAGTTGGCTCGCACGGTGGGCATTTCGGTTCATGGTTGCGAAGCAACGGCGCTACTTTGGCAACGACGAAAGCGATAACAGCCGTGAAAAGCACGATGGTCACGGTCAGCGAGGAATCGTTCATTGGCGTGCTCCCAGATTTTAAGATGTTCAAACAACGATGGACGGGTTTATCGAAGAGGACGCCGAAACCGTGGGTTTCATCACAGAAAGTTTTTACGCCGAGAGAGTGCAATTTGTCTACGGTGTGACCATTTCCCCCGTCACGTGCTCGGCTTGGGCTTGTGTGACCCGCGCATGCACAAGCAGATTGTGCGACAAACTTGGGTCGTCCAAAACCATTTTCACATAGTTGTCGGTATAGCCCGCCCAGCCTCCCTCCGCCTCTTGTTCCTCCGTCAACACGCGCAGGGTTTTGCCGAGGAATCGCTCATAGAAGAGCCGCTTCTTTCGCTCGGAAAGTTCGTGCAAGCGTGCGCTGCGGGCTTTTTTTGTTTTTGATGAAAGCCGGCTCGTGAGTTTCGTCGCGGCCGTGCCTTCGCGCTCCGAGTACGTGAAGACGTGCGCATAAGCCAGCGGCGAGTGCATGAGCAAATCGCAGCTCGCCTCGAACGCCGCCTCGGTTTCATTGGGAAAGCCGATCATGAGATCCGTGGCAATCATCGCATGCGGCACGCGGCGTTGCGCGTGTTCTATGAAGGCTTCGAACTCGCGGCGCGTGTAAAGCCGCTTCATCGCCGCGAGCACGGCATCGTCGCCGCTCTGCGCGGGAATGTGCAGATGCGGGCACAACACTTCGGAATCGGCCATCAACTCAATCAACTCGAATGGTATCGTCGTCGGCTCGATGCTGCTAATGCGCAGCCGCTTCAAAGCGGGAATTGTGAGCAACATTTTGACGACGTCGAGAAACGTTTTCTCTTCGAACGAGTACGTGCCGATATTCACGCCGGTGAGCACGAGTTCTTGATGGCCTGCGTCGAGCAGTTGTAAAGCCTCGCGTTGAATATCCCAAAACGCGCGGGACCGCGCGCGTCCGCGCGCAAACGGAATTACGCAAAAGCTGCACATGAAATCGCACCCGTCTTGAATTTTGAGATTCGCGCGCGTGGTGGGCGCGGGCATGTCATTCGCGTCAATCGTAAATGGGGCTTTGCTCATGCGTGAGCGCACGATGCGCGGCTCGGGCAATTTCAGCGGCTCGTCGATAAAATCGAGCACACGCAATTTGTCCTGCGTGCCGATGATGAGATCAATGCCCTCGATGCGTTTGAGTGCGTCGGCGCCGATTTGGGCATAACATCCCACCACGGCGACAAACGTATTCGGGTTGCGCCGCAACACTTGCCGCACGAGTTGCCGACACTTGCTGTCCGCGCCTTCCGTGACCGTGCATGAATTGATCACGCACACGTCGCTCGCCGCGCGTTCATCGACAATGTCATATCCCTGCGCGCGAAAGCGATTTGAAATCAGCGCAGTCTCCGCTTGATTCAAACGACAGCCGAGGGTGTGGAAGGAGGCTTTGAGGGGCATGGCTTTCAATCATTCACAAACAAAGCTTCAACCTCTTCAACAAGAAAAGGCAAATTGGGTTGCGCGAAACCGAGATGGGGAGCAGGAACGCGATGATGCTTTATATCGGGAGGAATGTGTTTATGATGCGGCTCGGTCTCGGCCAGTTCGGAAATGTGCGGATGCGGAAAGGGATCGTACCAATAGAGTTTTTCATCTTCGCGATAGGCTTCGTAGCTGTGTCGTTGGATGAAGTCGGTGGTCTCATCAAAATCCAACACTTCCAAAACGCGCAGACGAGGGCGCTGCTCGAAGAAAATCTCCCCGCGCACGATCGCAGTAAACGGCTCCAACCGTTGGAATACCAAAGTCGAATACCGAATTGAAGGAAAGTGCTCCGGCAGCGTGAAGATGAAGCGCTCATAATCTTGAAGAATCGTGTTCACGATTTACGCCGCCATCGGTTCATGCAGGGGAAGGTGCAGCGGCGCCTGTTGCTGCCCTAACATTTCCGCGAGGCGTTGTTGATACTTGCGCTCGCGCTTGAGTTTGATTTCATACACGCCGAGCCATTCGATGAAATCGTTGGACTGTTCCAGCTTGCCCGAAGTTGCCAAACGATAAAAGTCCTCCGAGCGCAAACGATATTTTTCCTCGAACTTACTCAAATAGCTTTCGAGGTCATGAATACTGTGAATCAATTCGTCGAGTGTCATGTTTATTCTCCAAAAACAAGTTTCTCGTTGTATGATCGTAAGGCGAGCGCAATATAGCCGACAAGGCGTCGAAATGCAAGCCGGCTTTCCACGGCCTGAATGACCATTAAAAATTTTCGAGGCCGCTCTCCCGAGCACGGGATCGCTCTGCAAAAGCAAAAGCAACAGCAAAAGAAAATGATCGAGATTGTCATCAGCGCACTAAACGGACGTAGATGCGGTCGTCCGCTACACGTCGATCCGGGCAACTCCCATCGTCGAATGACACAACCCAATAGGAAGACGCATTCGCTTTGTCGGAAGTCCAAATACACCATTTCCTGCGATCAAAAATTTCGTCGATATACCATGTAACATAGGACTGTCCTGGCTCGATCAAAGACATGGCCTCTTCAAGCGTGGGCAAGCGCCAATTCTCAGAGCCTCCGAATTCTTTACTGTTCATTTCCGCAATGTACTCTTGAGCTTGTGCAAAGGTCATATATGTGTCCGAGCCACCTTGTTGCCAGCGCAAGCCCGTGGCACGATCGAAAACAACTTGGCCTTCATTTTCCAAAGTAAAATCATTCTTAATGCCCCTGCCCTCGGGATTTCTCCACACTGTTGTCCAATCATACTTCCCACAAAAAAAGTCATTCTTTTTGATCAAGTTTCTCACTTCTTCTTCCGTGAGTTCACTATCAGGCGCACTGCGCAAACGCCGAACAGTTGATGGATTGCTGGCCGCTTGGACTGATTTTTGTTCTGCAGTTTGTGTAACAGCAATTTTCCGAGTGCCCAAATTATATGTCGCTCTCCATCCTGCCCGATCTTGCATGCTTACACGCACTTGAACAGCAGTTGCTTCCGCAGGTATTTTATTTATTTGAGAAATCGACGAGAGGCGTTGGTCCTCGGTCTTAAACTTGTGCTCAGAATTCTGTGTCGAAACACTCGGAAACTCAACAATCAGGTTTGCGATCTCCAGCAATTCCGAAGCTCGGATATCTATGCGCACCCAGTTCCCCTGCCACGGTTCGTTTGGCATAGTGAACCATTCTCCTTTTTCATTGTTACGATAAAAGACTTCGTAAGAATCTACGACCGGCGGCTCGCGGTCGATGCGCAGCGTAAACGTTTTGCTGGCTTCGTTTCCCGCTCTGTCAAAGGCTTTGATCACCACTTCCATTTGTGCGCCACGCGGCGGCACGACCGCCTCGCCGGTATAAAAGCGCTGCTTTTCATTGGCGCGCGTTTGCAGTCGCATCGGCTTGTTGTTCAAAGAAAGACTGGCGCCTTGCAAGGCCGGGCTGTTTTCCAAAACGATCTCAGCCGCCATGGCTTTGCCCGAAGTATCGCCTTTCACAATGCCGTTGCGCGGTTCGCGCAGTTTGATCGCTTCCTGCAAAGTAAAACTCGCAGCCTCTCGTTGAATACGCGCTTGTTCTTCCAACTGTCTTTGCTCCGTCAAACGCCCCTGCCGTCTCGCCAAGTCTGCGCGCAAGTCAGTGAGCCGCGCGTTTCCGGCGAATTGCGTTTGCACGGAATCCAGTAAGGCTTGCGCGTTGACCAAAGCCGTCGTGTCGGAAGCCGTATTCGCCACGAGCGTGTTGTAACGCTGCTCAACTTGCCGCAACGCGCGTTGGTTGAGTGAATCTGATAATGCGCCGAACCAGGCCGTTTCGATTGGATATTCGATTTTGAACAGGAGCAGCAACGAGTCCGCGGCTTTGCGGCTGGTATTTGGCCCTAAAATAGCTTGCTCCAATTTGTCTTTCCGCCAACCATCAAACTCGTCGTGCAAATTTTCGAGACTGCTGCTATCGGGCACGAGGCCGCGCATGTTTCTAAGCCGCTCGCGAAAATATTCCGCACGCATCTTTCCGGCCTTCACCTCTTTGAACTCTGCTCGCAACGTATCCATCGCAAAGAAGCTTTGCACGAACGGCACGCCCCAATAGATGACCACAAACACGAGCGCGGCAATGGCCGCGAACTTCAAACTCGTCATCCACGCTTTGCGCAATCCGCCCGCGGTTTGCAGGGAGGGCACGAGGCTGTCGTGGCTCAATTCATAAAACGATTCTTGCAAGCGCGGCTCGCGGCGCAAGAGCCGGCTGTCAACGAGCTGCTGCAAATCGTCTTCGGCCACGCCAATCTCGCGAATGATTTCATCTTCATGGCGGCTGTTGCGGTTGCCGCCGGCAGTGATCAAACGCTCTTCGCACAAACGCCTCACGGCAAAACGCGGCGAGTGCATGGGCTGCACGCGGCGCACAACACCCAAGCCGCTCAAACGTCGCGGACCGGGGCCAACACGCAAGCGCGGGAACCGCGCCAAGATGCCGCGATAGTAACGCGAGAGCATTTGTCGCATGCCTTTCTCCCCGCCGAGGTCCGTCACGGTGATGCGGTCGCGGCCCTGCTCCCGCATTTGTTTTTCAAGCTGGCTGAGGAGCACTTGCAATTGCGGCGGGCCAACGGTTTCCTCGCTCACGCCGGAGCTGCTGCTTTGCACCGTGAGAAATTTGAGCAGCGCCGCAATCGCGTCTTCATCAATGCGAAACTTTTGATCGGCGAGCACCTCTTGTTGTGGCGGGTTGGCAATGGCCTCGCGCGCTTGCGCGATAGTGAGCGAGGACAAACGATAGCGGCTGGCAAACACTTTGGGAATGCGCTTGCCGAGGTTGTTCAAAAACGCGAGATAGTCTTCGCGCAACGAGAGCACGAGGCGCACATTGGCCGCAGGGGTGCCGTACAAAAGTTGTTCGAGCTTGCGCGCTTCCTCATTGCTCGCGGGCAAAGCGGCAAGTTGGTTGCGATAGTTTTCGCGCACGGCCTCGGGCAATCGGCCGCGCGCGAGATCGGCAAGCTGCGCAATGAATTCTTCCTGCTCCTTTGGCCGCGCCGCCATGAGCGTGAACAATTCTTCGAACTGATCGAGAATGAGCACGATGGGCTTGAGCTTGTTTTCCGCGGTGGGTTGCAGCGCGAAGAACGTTTCCCACAGCGTGGCGCGTTGCCAATTTTGCGGCAGTGCGAGGCCGTGAGCCTGCGCCTCTTCCGTGAGCGTTTGATAGAGCACGTCGAGCGGCGTTTTATCTACGGGAAGATTGAAAAGCCGCGCGCGCACGGGCAGATAACCCAGCTCGCGCAATTTGGGTTTCAATCCGGCATTGATGAGCGAAGTTTTGCCGTCGCCGGATTTGCCGAAGAGCACGGTCAAATCTTCGGCAATGATGCGCTCGGTGAGTTGTTTGATCTCGGTCTCGCGTCCAAAGAACAGCGCGCGGTCAAAGTCGCGGTCTTCGAAAAAATGCAAGCCGGGAAAGGCGCGGAGTTGAGAGGTTGAGTCGGTCATGGTTATTGAATGATACTCTGCGAAAAAGCACAACGCGAACAAGTCGCAGCCCAAAAGAAAGTTTCCAACGGATAGAAAAACCCAACAGATGCAAGAAGCGTAATCAGTTGGGTTCTTCTATCCGCTGGAGAAAAGTTAGACTCTTTTTCTAAACTTGAAAAGCCAATCCGCATAAGACAGAAAGACGGGGACAGAAAAATGAAAGCGCCATTTTTCTGTCAGAGGGCTTTTGTTCAAACCGAATCATCATGTGCTGTCGCGAAAGCGTTGATCCAGCTCGCGCACGAAGGCGAGGGCGTCGCAGTTGTACACGGAAATTTTTTGATGCTTCCAATACAGCACCGTGCTTTCCCATTCGCCCTGGGCTTCGGCTTCGCTCAAGGCTTTCGGATCGCGCTGCACGGCGAAGGAAGGAATGTCGGGCTTGCGAAAGAAACGCAGGAGCACGCGAATGTTCCAATCTTTCAAGCCGTAGCCGATGAACAAGATGCTGCTCTCGCGAAAAGTTTTTTTGATGAAGCTCGGCACTTTGGGATTGCCTTCGATGAGGCTGAGGAGAAAGTCGATGAAGTTGTCCTCGGTGACGATCATGGAGTCGAGATTTTCGAGCGAGCCGTGCAGCTTGTAAACGAGCGGCGTTGCGACCGTGGGCGTGAGATCGATTTCTTTTTGATCGCCATAGCGGTCATAAAGGGCTTTGGCGGGATCTTTATCGCGCTTGCTAAACGCGCGCTCCATGAGATTGTCGAAGTTCGTGGTGAGCACGACGTTGACGGGCCAGCTTGCAATGAGATTGTGAACTTCGCCGGGCTTCACGTCCTTGAGGCTGAGCTTATCATGGAGAGAAGCGCGCAGCCGCATTTCGCCGCGACGGAAGGCATAGTATTGCGCCACGCGCAGCAAATCGAATTTGTCTTTGCCGGGATATTTGCACTCGTCCGCAAGCATTTCGGCGAGCCTGCCGCCGGTGGGCAAGCCGGTCGCGCCGTCGAATCCCAAAGAAGCGCCCGCGCCGAGAAACGGCACGAGCGTGTGCTTCTTTAACTCATCGACGAGCGTGTCCCAATCGACATCGGATGGAAAAGGTTCTGGAATTGGATTCATGGAGTGGCCCTGTTTTGACCAACGCGAATTTTTTTGATGCGCGAATATGTCAAGGGAGTGGACGCGATGCAAGGGTATTGTATGCTGTTCATTTTTTATGAGGTCGAACGACACCCCCCTGGCCCCCCTTAAGGGGGGAATTTATCGGTGAAGCCCTCATGCTTCGTCGAGATAAACGCCAACACTGCGCAACGCAATAACGCTTCAAACTCATCACTCCAAAGCTCCACAACTCCACCAATCCAATCTTACTCCTGCGCTTGATACTCTTTCAATTTGCGCCACAACGTGGTGCGGCCGATGCCGAGGACGCGCGCGGCTTCGTCGTAATTGTTGCCGCAGTGCTCCACGGTTTCGAGAATGTAGTGCTGCTCCATTTCTTTGAGCGTAACGCGCGCATTGTCGGTCGCGCGCGCGGCCGCTTTGTGCCGGCTCAAATTTTCGGGCAATTCATTTACGCCGATTTCATGGTCGAGCGAGAGCGCGACGGCGCGCTCCATCGCGTTTTCCAGTTCGCGCACGTTGCCGGGCCAGTCATAACTCAAAATTTTTTGCATGGCCTGCGCTGAAATCTCCCGCATCGGTTTGCGCAGACGCGTCGCGTATTTCTGCAGGAAGTGGCGCGCGAGCACGATAATATCGTCCGGGCGTTCCCGCAACGGCGGCAAATCGAGGCGAATCACGTTCAAGCGATAATACAGATCGCTGCGAAACTTGCCCTGCGCAACCATTTCTTCCAAATCGCGATTGGTGGCGGCGAGCACGCGCACGTCGAGCTGCATATTGACGTTGCTGCCGACTTTGCGAATGACGTTGTCTTGCAGAAAGCGCAACAGCTTCACTTGCAATTGCTGCGGCAGCTCGCCGATTTCATCTAAAAAAATCGTGCCCATGTGCGCTTCTTCGAACAGGCCTTTCTTGTTGGAGATCGCGCCCGTGAATGCGCCGCGCACGTGGCCGAACAACTCGCTCTCCAACAAGCTCTCGGGAATCGCGCCGCAATTGACCACGACAAAGGGGCGCCGCGCGCGGCCGCTCGATTCGTGCACCGCCGCGGCAACGAGTTCTTTGCCCGTGCCGCTCTCGCCTTGAATCAACACGGTGATGTCCGTGCGCGCGATACGCGCGATCATCTCGAACACGGCTTGCATTTGCGCACTATTGCCCACCATCCGGCCGAAATGAAAACGCTCTGCGGAGGCCAGCCATTGCCGGAAGCTCTCGACTTCCTCGGCAAGCCATCGCGCAATTTTATTCTCCACTTGCTCGCGTGCCGGCGTCTTTTGATCAACGAGTTGATTCAAATCCGAGCGCGCGAAGAAAAAGAGATTGTACATCTTTTGAAACTCCGCGGCGCGAGCCGTGTGATCTGTAAAATCTGCGAGCAAAAGCGGGGCGCGTTGCCGCTTGGCCATGAGCTTTTGAATGAAACGCGGATCGCCGAATTGCGGATGGAGCGCATCAAAGATGAGAATCAAATCCGCCAACGGCGCGAAGGTATTTTCATGCGCTGCTGCGAGGAGCACACTGTTCAAGTAGTCTTCCGCTTGCGAAACCTTGTTGAAGAGAAGCAATCCGCCAATATCGGCCTCGCGCAACGCCTGTGCAGTGCGCGTGGCTTCCATATTGTTGCCGAGAATAAGCGCGGTGCGATTTTTAAATCCGCCAAAAATTTTCCCAGCAACCTCGAGCAGAGTAGCAGCGAGGGAAACGGTGTGCGAAAAAAAGTCGGTTTCCAGGCGTACTTTTTCGGTGAACCAGAGCGCGCGTTCATAAAGGCGATTAAGCTGCACGCCGAGATGCGCTGCGGTGTGGGCCGCGCGAAAGGCTTTGGCATGTTGCTCATCGCGCGAGCCGTCCGGCAGCCAGCCCAATGCTGAACGAAAGTAGTGTGCAATTGCCTGCGCCTCCGCTTCGTGCTCACAGGCGGTGATCTTCGCCAAAGGAGAGCCACATTCTTCCGACAGGAAGGATAGAAAGAGACGCGACTCGTCGGCATAAATACCGTTTGAAGATCTGGCCGGCATGGTTTCGGCAAGAAAGAGTTCGAGATAGCGCGGGCCTAGTACGCATAACAACTCGTCGACGCCAAGTTGCTCGCGCAAACGGGCCAGTGACGACTCTGCATACTTTTCCGACTGGAAGGGCGCAGGCCGGAGGATGTAATAAACGCGGAAAGACATGATTAACGAAAGTGATGGACCTCAGAAAGTGCAAGTGAGACGATAAGAAAGGAAAAGAGCAACGAGCCAAAGCCCAATAACGAAACGAACGCGGCGCGCTTACCCTGCCAACCTAGCTTGAAGCGGCCCAAAAGGTGAAAGAAATAGATGAGCCAAGTCAATCCGACCGCAACGAATTTGGCGTCCCATTTAAAAAATTGCTCGGCGACTTTGGTGCCTTCGTAAATGCCGAGCGCCACGCCGAGCGTGAGAAAGAATAGTCCGATGTTCACACCGCGATTGCTGAGCGCATCGAAAAAAGCGAGCGAAGGCAGTCGGCGATAAAAAAGCCCGGTGCTCTTCTGGTGAATTTCGCGCGAGAGCAAAAGATAGAGCAAGCTGGCGATGAAAGAAATGGCGAACGCCGAATAAGAGAAGAGCAGAATGACGACATGGATCTCGAACACGAATTCTTGCATCAGAATCGGCGGCAGCACGCGATTGAGATCAAGAAAGAGGTTGGAAATCGTATGCAGGATGATAATAAACGGCAAAATGAAAAGCCCGAGCGAAGTTTCGTGCAGTCGCCATTCCAAGCTGAGATAGGCCACGCCGAAAAACCAAGCGCACGTGGTCAACGTTTCAAAAACACTCGTCACCGGCAAGCGCCCGATGGTGAAGCCGAGATGGATGAGATAGCCGAGATGCAGCGCAATCGCTACGGCCGCAATTTGCCACGAGCGCTTGCGGCTTTCATCTTTGCCTTCGCGAAAGGCTTTGACATAGTGCGCCAGTGCGAGCACATATGCGAGGGCAACGAGCCATTGTTCGAGGGGGATCATAGGCATTCACGTTGTTGTCATTTACACGCACTTTCTTCCCACCTATTAGAAACGTTCTTTCCAACTGCTCAATCTCTCCCGCTAAAATTACGCGAAAAAGGCTAACTTGCAAGGAGTTCTTCGCACAAAAAAAGCCGGCCCACCAAACGATGGGCCGGCTTTAAGAGGAGAAAAGGAAGCCTACAGGCTTCGCACTTGCTCATTGCATGTCAGCGATAATAAACTTTTCGCCTTCCTGGCGATATTGCAGATTCAACGTCAAACAAATCGAGGCCAACACAGCCTCCACGGGCTTGCGATTGAAGGAGCCGGTAATGGTATTCTGCTGCAACGACGGATTGGCCAACGCGATGCGCACGTTGTAAATCCTCTCCAACTCTGCAATGACCTCCGTCAATGAAGCTTGATCGAATACGATTCTTCCTTCCAACCAACCCAGTGCGTAGCTCGCGTCCACCGTGCGCGCGGCTGCGGGAGCTTCCTGCTTGCGGCGAGCGCTCATTTGATTCGCCGTCAATTCCACCGTCGCGCTCGACGGCTCCACACCTCGCAACGCGACGCGGCCTTCGCGCACGACGACGCGGGTTTCTTCCTCGCGCGCCCATATGCCGAACTTCGTGCCCAAAACTTTAATCTGCGCATTGGAAGTATGCACGAGAAAAGGCCGCTGGCTGTCGTGCACCACTTCGAAAAACGCTTCGCCGGAAAGTGTCACTTCGCGCGAGGCGTCCGCGAACTCTTTCGAATATTGCAGTGTGCTGCCGCTGTTCAATGTAGCCAACGAGCCATCGGGCAATTCCAATGTGCGCTGCTCCGCGTTCGCGGTGGTGATCGTCTGCAGAAGCGGTGAGCCAAGCCAGGACTTGTACAAAATAGCGCTGAATGCCAATAGCAGTATAGCCGCGGCTGCCAACATGCCGCTGCGTCCGCGCCATGCGAACACGCGCTCCAAAGCGGCAGGCGCTTGCGGTTTTTTCATTTTCAAAATGCGGGCGCGCGGTTGTGCTTGCGGCAAGCCGAGCCGAGCTTCTAATTCCAACCAGGCTTGCTCGACATTGGGGATTGCCGGTGGCTTCTCCTCGCGCGCGCTTTGCCAAACTTTTTCGCACTCGGCAAACATGCTTTGGTTTTCAGGAGATGCTTGCCGCCACGCTGTGAGCCGCGCGCGCTCTTCCGCGCTGGCTTCGCCGGAAAAATATCGCGCCAGCAAATTTTCATCCTCATGAGTCAGCATAATCGACTTCTGTAGCAAACGTTCATCAACATCCTTTTCATGCAGAAATGTACCGGCGAAAATCGCATTTTCACCGGTACATTCTTTATGGGTCAACAGCTTTCAACCTTTGAGTTATTTGACGCGTAATCTCACACCGTCACTCGTGCGCACTCCGACGATGTACTTCGTGCCGTCGGCCTGTGTGAATTCGCGATGCGTGCCTTGGGCGACGTGCAGCATCAAGCCATTCGCGTCTCCGAGCGCCTCTTGCAAAGCTTGCGCAGAGATGGTGTAACTGCCGGCAGCCGGGTCGAGCGTGATCATCGCCGGGGGATTGCCTTGCTCGCCGCCGTGGAAACGGCCGCGATGAAACGCGGGTGCGATAACGAGCGTCATTTCCGAAACCGTGGCATCGCCCGTCCAGGTGATCGTCAAGTCCTGCGTGATGTCGATGCTATCATCATTGGCGACGCCGCCGATTTGCAGCAATTGCGCCGGCGCTTGAATGTCAAGATTCAACGCTGGAACCACATCCGAGCCGCTGGCTGCGAATTGATAATTCCCGCTGCCAACGAAAGGAACATTGAGAATAGCAACCCCGACTTCTCCGCGCGGATCGCCATGACCGCGGCCACCACGCGGACCGCCTCTACCACCGTGAGGGCCGCCATTGCCTAAACTATCCGGGCGAGGCACTTGGGGTCCGCCACGCAATCCCATAATGCCATAACGTATGCCATCATTGCGCGTGGTGATTTTGGGCAGCTCATAACTATCTCCGTTCACGGCCACAGTAACAGTGCCCATATCCACGCCGGGCGTGTGTGAACGCGGCACCGAAACCGTTGCGCCAAACGCCACCGCAGTCGCATGGCCGACAATTTGTGCCTCGGTTTCAGCCGGCTTGATGATTTCATTCCAATTCAACAGAAAGAAACCATTCGCAGAGTCCACATTAACGCCGCTGGCTTCTAAGAGTGTGACTTGCGTCGCTTGGGTCGTAATGTCAAAGCTCGATAGCAAAGTTTGGTCATCGAGCGCGGCTTCGGGTTCCGTCAAGGATTCGCAGCCGATGAACAGGCCGGCGCAAAGGAGCAAGGCTATCGGCGCCAAAATGCGTTTCATACAGAATACCTCCTGGTATTGGTGTTGAAGGGAGTTTGATGTTTGATCACGACGGCGCGTCGAGCCTTATCGTCAGGCATCACCTAGGATTGATGTCTTGAGGACGTGCTCGAGCTCGCAGTCTGTCCTCTAATACGCACGACTTGCCGAATACCCTATCTTCACCTCCTAAGTAATGTTTAAAAATCTTGCAACGCGAAAAAATTATAAAAACGGCTTCAGTTGGTCGCGCAGTTCTTTCAACGCCCGGCTCATTCGGCTTTCAACCGTCTTAATTGAAATCTCCAACGCTTCTGCGATTTCCGCATAGGTACTCTCCTCAAAACGGCTCATAGTGAAGACCACGCGCAACGGCTCGGGCAAGCTCTCGATTGCGGCTTGCAGTTTTTCGCGCAAGTCGAATTGCGGTTCATCCAGATAGCTCGGTTCATGCGCGGGGTCGGCCTCGAGCGCGTCGGGCTGGTGCGTTTTTTTGCGGAGATGATCGACGGCGAGGTTATAACCGATGCGAAAGAGGTAAGCTTTTACAGATTGGCCGGGGTCCAACTTGTCGCGGTTTTGCCATACCCGCGTGAACACTTCTTGCACGAGATCCTTGGCAACTTGCTCTGTGCGTGTATACCGCCATAAGAACCGATACAGTGCTTCAAAATAACGGTAGTAAAGTGCTTTGAAAGCGCCGTGATCCGAAGCGCGGAGGGCTTGGGCAAGTTCAGCATCACTATTGTGCGAAGCCTGGCTCGGCATTCATTCTCCATTTCGCGCGATCATATAATCTACCATGCCTCAGCAGCGTTTACACTGTGAAGGGCAAAACGATAACCAATTTTTCCAACTCGTGCAATCAATATCTCGGCTTACTTGTTCTTCGAAATCAGATGCCACTACTGGCCCGCCAAACACGCAAACGACACCGACAAGGCCTCCGCACTTTATTTGTGTTTTGTTCGATAGAGATTCAAATGCGATAGCGAGGCGCAACTTTCTCATAGGGTATTTGCTTGCTTATCCGTATTCTATTTGCATCGGTGGGTTGCAACAAAGTTGCACGCCCAGTCGCAGCCAAACCACTTTAACAAACAGACCTCATTCTAAGGAAATTGCATGAATCGAAGAGAGCTTCTGAAAGGAATTGGAGCAGCCAGCCTCGGGTCGATATTCCCGTTGGCGAGAACACTGAGCGCAGAAGAGAAAGCCGAAATTTTGCAGGCGCCCTCGACTTGCTTTCTGACGCCGCAAGCCACGGAAGGTCCGTATTACTTCAATCCGAATTTGATTCGGCAAGACATTACGCCGGACACGAACACGGGCGTGATCAAAACCGGCTTGCCGCTCAATCTCGAAATTTCAGTCATCAACCCCGATTGCGTTCCGATTCCAAATGTGCTCGTGGATGTTTGGCACTGCGACAAAGACGGCGTGTATTCGGGCTATCCGGGACAACCGGGCGGTGTCAATACCGTCGGGCAAACATTTCTGCGCGGCACACAAATGACGGATGCCAATGGCCAGTGTTCGTTCAAAACCATCTACCCCGGTTGGTATCCGGGCCGCGTGACGCATATTCATTTCAAAGTGCGCTTGACTTCCACCACGTATGTGACCTCGCAGTTCGCGTTTCCGGACAGCGTGAATACCGCGGTCTATCAAACGCCGCTGTATGTGGCGAAGGGGCAAAATTCGCTCACGAACGCGACGGACAGTATCTTTCGCAATCCCAACCCGGAAAACCTTGTGCTTGCGGTCACCCCGAACGCGACAACGGGCGGCTATGATGGCGCGTTCACGATTGGCATCAACGTTCCAACGCGCGTGGGAGACGCCGGCGCAGAGAATCCGGAAGAATTCTCACTGCGGCAAAACTATCCCAATCCCTTCAACCCGATGACCGTGATTTCATATCATCTGCCTGGCGCGAGCAATGTGCAATTAGTGGTGCATGACGTCTTCGGTCGCGAAGTCGCGACGCTGATTGCGGGCAAGCAATCTGCGGGAATGCACGAAGTGGCTTTCGATGCGAGCCATCTCAGCAGTGGCTTCTATATCTACACATTGCGCGCCGGAAGCTTTGCCGCAACGAAAGAAATGTTGCTCATGAAATAAGATGAAATGCGCGGTGCGCTTTGAAGGTGCGTCGCGCTTCTTATTTGCGTGGCACTTTAGACTTCCAACTTCTGTGGTTGCGCCTCGTCCAATGAGCAGCGGCATTTTTTCAATATCGCAAGATCGAGCCTTCCGTCTCGACTTGCATATGAACCTCAAAGGAATGTCACAATGAACAACCCCTCGCTACAAACGCGCCGCGAGTTTTGTTTGCAAGCTTGTCAAACCGCTGCACTGGCCGTCTTCGGCGGCGCATGGAGCTTGCTTTTGCAAGGCTGCAGCTCCGACAATCCCGTTGATTCCAGCACTAGCCTCGAAAGAATAAATGCCACGCTTGTCAATAACACCATCACGCTGACGATTACTGCCGGCTCGCCGCTGGCTACGGTGGGCAACGCGGCGCTGGTGCAATATTCCAACACTGCCATGCTTGTGGCTCGCACGGCGCAAAATACGTTCACAGCCGTATCGGCGATTTGCACACATCAAAGTTGCACGATCACCAATTACAGCAATCAAGTTTACACCTGCCCCTGCCACGGCTCGCAATTCAACACGAGCGGCGGCGTGACGAAGGGCCCGGCGAGCACCTCTTTGCGCAGCTATGCCACGCAATTCGCTAATGATCAATTAACCATCACGGTGTCGTGAGTCATGAAAAAGTTTCTGCTCTATGCCGCCCCGGTTTTGTTGTGGAATCTTGCGCTGGCCGGTGAGAAGGAAGTGACGAGCCAATGGCGCGCTACTGCAATCAAAGTGGATGGCGCGGGCGACGAATGGGCGGAGTCGATTTTCTATTTGGAAAAGGAAAGACTCGGCTTCGGTGTGAAAAATGATTCCAGCGCTTTGTATCTTTTGCTCAAGTTTGATCGCGCAATCAAAATGCAGGCAATGCGCTCAGGTTTCACGATATGGTTCGATCCGACGGGCAAGAATAAAAAAACGTTCGGCGTGCGTTATCCCATCGGCATGATGAACTTTGACAACCGCGCCATGCCCGAACCAAGGCCCGCTTTCGAAGGCGAAGGCGCGCCATCGGCATTCGGCGGCGCGATGTTGCGCGAGGTCGAAGTTTTTGGGCCGGAGAAAGAAGATCGCAATCGTTTCGCGGCCGGCAGCTCATTCGGCATTGAGGCCGTGGCTTTGGACTCGCCGGACGAGTTGGTGTGCGAATTGAAAATTCCATTGCACCGCGCCGCGGACCGGCCATACGCGCTCAATGCTGACACGGACGAAACGATGAGCCTCGGTTTCGAGATGGGCGAATTTGATCGTGAAAAAATGCGCGAGCGCATGAGTCGTGACGGAGGTTTTAGCGGGAGGCCCGGCGGCGGCCCTCCCGGCGGAGGCATGCCGCGCGGTGATCGACCGCCTGGTGGATTTCGTGGAGGTCGGTCGCCCGGCGCGCGTGAACAAACGCCGAGCGGTTTCAAAGTCTGGCAACGCCTTCGCCTCGCTACCGTTTTGGATCAAAACAACGTGCTCGTGTCCCTCGCGGAAGGAGAGTTCTCGTTGCGCGAGGCCTTGCGGCAAATTGCCTCGCAAACCAAATTGCAGATCGTTTACAGCGACGCGCTCGTGAAAGACGTGAAAGTGCGTTGCGCGTGCAAAGACGTGACGGTGCGCGTTGCGCTCGAGGAATTGTTGCGCGCCACGGCGCTGGTTTATGAAGTCACTGCGGATGGGCAAATCGTAATCTTCAAACGCGATTTCACGCCATGAAAAAAAATCTCGCACGACTGCTTGTGCTTGCAATCTTTCATGTCGCCGCAAGCGCCTTTGCTTTCGACGTGATGGATAAAGCCGACTTGGACAAAGTGCGCGTGCGTTTGGAGGCGCAAAACTTGCCTTTGCGTGAAGCGTTGCAGAGCCTCGTCGCGCAAACCAAGCTGCAAATCGTCTTCGATGACGCAAGAGTCAAAAATCTCAAAGTCGATTGCTCCTGCCCGAACGTGACCTTGCGGCAAGCGTTGGAAGAATTGCTTAAAACCACTTCGCTCACTTTCGAGGCAATGAACGACGGGCAGATCGTGATCGTCAGCCGCAAGGTCAATCTCAAAGGCTATATTAAGGACGCCGAAAGCGGCGAGACTTTGCCATATGCTTCGGTTGTAATCAAAGGCACGACGCAGGGCACGACTTCCAATGTGAATGGCTATTTCGTGCTCGTCAATGTTGCGGCGGGCGCATGCACGTTGCGCGCGCAACACATCGGCTATCGCCCGCTCGAAATGGCGCTCGAGGCCCGGCCCAACCATGAAACGCTCACGCTCAAAATGCAGCAAAGCGTTTTGCAGAGCGAAGAGATCGTCATCACCGCGGAGAATTTGCAGACCATGGAAGTCACCGCGGAGCCGGCGCAAGTGCGCATTTCCCCGCGGCAAATTGCCGTGCTGCCTGCGGTGGGCGAAGCCGATCTCTTTCGCGCGTTGCAGCTTTTGCCCGGCATCAGCGGCGTGAATGACGGCTCTTCGGGACTTTATGTTCGCGGGGGCACGCCGGATCAGAACCACGTGCTGTTCGACGGCATGACGATCTACCACGTCGATCACCTTTTCGGTTTCATCAGCGCGTTCAATCCCGAGGCCATCAAAGACGTGCGCGTGTTCAAAGGCGGGTTTCCGGCAAAGTTCGGCGGACGCACTTCGAGCGTGGTGGAACTGACGGGCAAGTCCGGCAGCTTCGAACAATTGTATGCGGCCGGCAGCGTGAATTTGCTGAGCGGCAGCGGCACGCTGCAATTGCCTTTTGCGCAGCGCGGCGCCTTGCTGCTCTCGTTTCGCCGCTCGTATATGGACGTAATCAAAAGCGATCTTTATACTAAAATTTATAATTCGATCACCGGCCAAAAGAAATCCGGCGGTTCCGGCGAAACGCAAACCACGCAAGGTCCGGGCAACGGTTTCGCGCCGCGCTTCGAAACGTACACGCCGGATTTTTATTACTACGATTTCAACGGCAAGTTGTCTTATGCGCCTTCGAGTCGCGATCTTTTTTCGCTGAGCTTCTATAGCGGCAAAGACAATTTGCAGCAAGCGCAACAGCTTGGCAACGTGCAGTTCCGGTCCGGCAGTCCGCTGGCCGGTCCGCAAAATACGAATGTAGGTTTCGAGGACGTGACGCAGTGGGGCAACGTGGGCGCGAGCGGGAAGTGGGCGCGTGTGTGGAACGATCGTTTCTATTCGAACTTTCTTGCGGCGTATTCGCTCTATTCCAGCACGAGCGGCCGCGGCACGAATGCCGGGCCGGAGAATCAAAACACGTTGCGGCGCGCGTTCAGCTCGCAGGAAAACAACGAAGTCGCGGATTTGACTTTGCAATTCGACCACGAATGGCAGGCGGCGAAAGCGCATCGCCTCGAGTTCGGCGCGCAACACGTGCGCACCGAGGTCGATATTCGTTTTACTTCGAATGACACGCTCGAGGTGCTGCGGCGCAATGCGCAGGCCGAGCAAACCGCGCTCTATTTGCAAGATCAATGGCGGCCGCTCGCGCCGCTTGACTTGACGTTGGGCGTGCGCGCGACGAACTATGCGCCGACGCAAGAGAATTACTTCGAGCCGCGCCTGTCGTTCAAATGGTTTCTGCACAAAAACTTTTGGCTCAAAGGCGCGTGGGGCAAGTACCATCAATTCGTGAATCGCATCACCAATGAAAACGTTTTGCAAGGCAATCGCGATTTTTGGCTGCTTGCGGACGAGCAACTTCCGCCCAGCCTCGCGGAGCACTATATTCTTGGCGCGAGCTATGAGAATCACGATTTTATTTTCGACGTGGAGGCCTATTATAAAAACCTCACGAACGTCGCGGAGTTTTCGCAGCGTTTCCGCCGCTCGCCCGAAGACCGGCCCGAGGATTTGTTCTTTCTCGGCACGGGCGTGGCGAAAGGCCTCGAGTTTTTGGCGCAAAAAAAATTCGGCAAGCTGAACGGTTGGGCAAGCTACACGCTCGGCAAAGTCGAATACAAAATTCCGCCGTTCAACAACGGCGCCGCGTACCCCGCGAATCAAGATCGCCGGCATGAGGTCAAGCTCGTGGGCAATTATATTCTGGGCAAATGGAATCTCGCAGCCACGTGGGTTTATGCCACGGGCGCGCCTTATACCGCGCCGGAGAATCAGTACAGCCTCACCTTGCTCGACGGCAGCTCGCGCAGTTTCATTCATGTGGGTGATAAAAATGCGCAGCGCTTGCCTGCGTATCATCGCATGGACGTGAGCGTGTCGCGGCAATTCGAGAGCAACGCGCTCGTGTGGGATTTGGGTCTGTCGGTGTTCAATCTTTATGATCACAAAAACGTGTGGTACCGCGAGTATGTGCTGGACACCAATCCGGTGATCGTGCGCGACGTGATCACACTCGGCTTCACGCCGACGGTGACGTTGAAGATGGCATTGAAATAGGGTAATTTTTAAGTCGTGCGTATTAGAAAGCAAATCGCTCCTTCGCGTCATATGCAATCGGAGAATTATGACATGACAAACCCCCGCCGCTTTGCCTGCGCAGCGCTCGTCGCTGCGTTGTGTTTTATGCAATGCTCCAAGAATACCACGGAACCGGATCGAGACGACGAAGATACAGTCGCGACGGAGATTCCTGCCGTCTTTAAAAACTTCACGAGTAATGTGCAAGTCAGCCTCGACGGCGATTACGTTGTGCTGGAAACGGATGACGTTCCCAATCATCCCAGCCCGTATTTCGGCGCGAGCGATGCGCGTTATGAGGCTTATAACGGCAGCAATCCGAATTTCCAAATCAATCCCAATCGCATCACCACGCAGAACATCACGCTGCGCATTCCGGCGAATCCGAAAGTCGCGAGCACGCACCAGAGCACGAGCCTCGGCCCGTTCGGAATCGCGCTCAACGGCGTGGTGCTCTACAATCAATTTGCCGCGGGAAACGTTCCGCTTACCGGCGAGATCAATTCTTTCGATCAATACAACGGCCATCCGCAACAAGCCGGGCAATATCATTATCACGTCGAGCCGCTTTATCTCACCGCGAAAAACGGCAAAGCAGCGTTGATCGGATTTTTGCTCGACGGCTTTCCAGTATACGGCCCGGAAGAAAACGGGCAAACGGTGGCGAGCAGCACTTTGGATCAATATCACGGCCACGCACACGCGACCGCGGAATATCCCAGCGGGATCTATCATTATCACATCACTGACGACGCGCCCTACATCAACGGCGGCCAGTACTACGGCACGCCGGGAACGACGACGCGCTAGATTTCGAGAGTAATTCCCCCCTTGAGGGGGTTAGGGGGGTGTTCTTGATGGCGAAGAATTTTCTAAAAGTGTACATCACCAAGCAGCAGCAAAAAACTTGACTGTCTCATGATACCGAACAACACCCCGCTGGCCCCCCTCAAGGGGGGAATCGGCCGTGGCTCGCTTGTGTTGAAACGAACTGCTTGCTTCGCGCAGGCGCTCGCACTCTTTCTTTATGCTTGCCATTCACAGCAGAATGGCGCTGCAACGCTCACGCTTGCGGCAAATGATTCTCAGCTTCATTTGTGCAACGGCGTTTTGCTCTATAATGAACAGCCTTTTTCCGGCGTGCTCTCGGATACGTATGACAATGGCCGATTGAAAACGAAGACGGAATATTATCGCGGCCGCCAGCATGGCACGAGTTGGAGGTGGTATGAAGACGGCCGACTTTTGTGGGAACGCCAATATCAAAACGGCAAGAAGCACGGCGAGCACAAAGGCTGGTGGCCGAACGGCGCGCGGAAGTTTGTTTATCACTTTGCCAACGGCGAGCATGAGGGTGAGGCGCGCGATTGGCATCCCAGCGGGCAGCTCGCGCAACTCCAGCGCTACGAACAAGGGCAGGAAGCCGGCTTGCAACAAGCCTGGCGTGAGAATGGAAAATTGTATGTGAACTATGTGGTCAAGAACGGCAAGCGTTACGGCTTGGTCAATTCCCGGTTGTGCTACACGGTTAAAAACGGCGAGGCGCAAAATGATTGAGGTCGTATCGTTGCCCAAAGGCCAGAGCCTGTCACGCAGAGACGCAAAGGCGCAAAGCTCCGCAAAGAAATGCTCTTTGCGGGCGCTTTTGAGATTCCGGTTCGCGCGGCTTTTGTTGAGGAAGGGCGTGAGCGTCGCGGTGCTGTTGCTCTGTGCGTGCCGTCACAACGCGCCGGAAAGCGAAACGTTGCCCTATTACGCCAGCGCGGATTTCACGCCGCGCTGGATCGGCAAAAACTCCGGCGAAATAAATTCTATCCCGCAAATTGCGCCGTTCACGTTGGTCAATCAAAACGGCGACACGATCACCGAGAAAAATTTTGCGGAAAAAATTTACGTGGCCGATTTTATTTTCACTTCCTGCGGCGGCATTTGTCCGAGCATGACGAACCACATGCGCAAAGTGCAGCAGGCGTTCCGGGATGATGATGAAGTGCTGCTGCTCTCGCACAGCGTGACTCCGGAGCTGGATTCGGTGGCGACGCTGAGAGCGTATGCACAGCGCAACGGCATCGTCTCCGGCAAGTGGCACGTGGTGACGGGCGAGCGCAAGATGATTTACGATCTTGCCCGTTATTCCTATTTTGCCGATGAAGATTTGGGCCGGCCGCGCGCCGAAGACGAGTTTCTGCACACCGAAAACTTTTTTCTGATTGACCGCCAGCGACGCATTCGCGGCGTATACAACGGCGTGATGCCGGTGGAAATTTCACGGTTGATCGAGGATATCGCCACCTTGAAAAAAGAGGAGGTCAATACTTTAAGTGCCACCCTCAATCATACGAAGAGTTGATCATGAAAAAAGCGTTTTCGTTTGCGATACTCGCGTCTTGCCTGGCCTTGCTCGCTTGCGAAGCCGAAGCACCGCTGTTGCCCGAATCCGAAATGCTGGTCGTGCGCGGCTATCTTTATTCCGGCGAGCCGGTCAAAGACATTCAGCTCACCACCACCTATGCGATCACTACGGGAGACACGATCGGGGAACCGATCAACGACGCGACGGTGAGGCTCGAAAAGGCGGGCAAAATTTATCCGCTCGCGCTCACGCCCGGGGACAGCGGATATTACCACTATGCCGGCAATGATTTGAGTGTGGAAGCAGGTGACCGCTTCAAAATTTCCGTCACGCGCAACGGGCAAACTGCACTGGGTGAAACCGAGATTCCTGCCGCACCAAACAACGTGCAAATCTCCGCGACTGAGTTTGTGGTTTCCTCCACGCCCACGCCGTTCGATACTTCTGCGCTCACGGTGAGCTGGGACAATCCCGACGAGAGCTTTTATTTCGTGACAGTAGAAAATATCGAGACCACGCGCACGCCGATCAATGAAGGTGGTGGGCCCTTCCCGCGCGGCGGAATTTTCTCCCGCTCGCGTCCGATGCGCGAGAACCGCTACAGGATTCGCCGCATCGATCTTACCTATCTCGGCCAGCATCGCGTGCGCGTGTACAAAGTCAATCAAGAATATGCGAATCTTTACGCCTTCGGCCAGCAAGACTCGCGCAATCTCAATGAGCCGCTGACGAATATCAAAAATGGGCTGGGCGTGTTCGCGGGTTTCAGCAGCGTGGAGGTGCGGTTTAGCGTGAGGCGAAACTGAAGCGAAGCAGGAATGACTAGCCAGCGGCTTCGGACGGGCCTAAGGGCTTGCGCTCAAAGCATTTTCTGTTTCTCTATTGAGCCGTTGTATTGCCAATTGTCTTACGGCTTCATCTTCCTCTGATTTCAAAAGTCTCTCGATTTTTTGGGGCGATAGATTTTTCTTCTTCTGGTTCTGAAGAGACACCGCCTTGTGCTTTTCAATTTCGGACAAGGTCTTGACCAACTTACTCAATACTTCAGACTGTTTTTTCGGAGAAGAACCATTCGCAGCCAGTGTATGGGGCGAGACCGCCAGCGGCTCGAGATATATTTGACGGTGATTTTCATTCGATCTAGGCAATGAAGGAGGCTGTGAAACAGGCAAAACATTTGTCACATTTGTTTGACTAACCGGCTTTTCGGCATTTAAATGAAGCGGGAGATTCTCATGATCGCCAGTGCCACCACCTCTATTTGACTGATCCAGCCTGACCATCGAGCCGGCCGTCGACCCATTGGAATAGTGGGGGGCGTCGTAATCGTGGTGGGCCAAGGGCAACGTCCGAAGAAAAAGATTTCGATCAGGAACAAAGTTCTTTTCCGGAGCTCTTTCCTTTTGGACGGTTTTGTAAGTGTGCAGCGTGGTAGCAATGTCAGAAAGTAGAATCTGGCACGAGTCTATTGAGACCTGAATCGGATTAAGCCTGGCTGCAATCTTTAGATGTCTTTTGGAAATTTCTGCCAGAGAAGCCTGCAAGTATGATGTCGTGTCGCGCAAAGCTTTAACCTGCCTACCAATGACATCGTCTTCTTTTCCTTGATGAATTCTTAGTTCTGCAAATAGACTATCCGTCGGAGAAGATGATATACTGCTTATCGGACAACTCCTCGGAACCTCTCGCAGGGTTTCCAACATCTCCGCAATTTTTTCGAGTTGAACTCTTACGCCGAGGTAGTCATTGCCGCCATTTTCTTCCTCATTGAATAACTTGACCAGTCTTTTGTCAATGCTCACCAAATGTGCAAGCAGCCTCGTAACGCTGTCCAGAATATGCTTATGCTTAACTCGTTCTTCATGCAAGATTTTTTCGAGCTTTCTTGTTTGCGCTTTCGACTCTTCAAGTTCACGATTTTGCCGCGCAATTATTTGGTCTCTCTCGGCGAGCTGCTGAGCATGCCAAGTGTAAGCGAGTTGAGCTATGGTGGCCAATGCAGCAACGAATGCCACCCAGATATTAATCCGTTCCCAACCCTTTTTCAAGATGCTCTTAATCCTGGCTCTCATCGTAAAACCTGCTTTCTGGAAAAGCTCCCCAAATTAGAACCATCAAAAGCTCCCGAATCATTGTTGTTCGGCGCAGCACCCAATTAAAAACTTCATGCAAAAATATCGCTGCCTCACAGTGCAAAATTTTGTCGAGGTAAATAAAACAGTGGCAGGAAAGCCAAGCGAGGAGGTAATAAATTCTATTTTTCGAGGTGTGACACTTGCAATATACACCACAAAAATTTAGTTGCGGAATCACCTACTGAAAAGCTGCGAACAGAACCTAGATCTTTTTACCCTTGACAGCGGCCGAACTTGGGAAGAACCGACGCCACTGAGCCAGGATGATCACATGCACTCGGCTTTTCCGATGAGCGATTTCTCCGGCACGGCGAGCGACATCTTGGGGATTGCGTGGCGCGATGGCGTCAGTGCGTGCAATTGGGAGGTCTTGATGTCGTGCACACACGATGGCGGCGCAACCGAGTACGGCTTTCACAATTTCAAAGTCGGGCCGGAGGGAAGTGTGTATGCGCATTGCAATACCTTTTACGACGACAACAGCAATTTATTATACATGAAGAACGGCCTGCCTACGACCGTGCAAGAGCCGGCCGTCATTGCACCGCAACGCAGCACACTGCACCAGAATTTTCCGAATCCTTTCAATCCTACGACCGAGAATCGGTTTTCATTGCAGCAGCGCGAGCACGTCACGCTGAAAATATTCGATACCTTCGGGTGTGAAGTGGCGGTATTGCGAAATGGCGTGGTGGAAGCGGGCGCGCACGCGACGCAGTTCGACGCGGGGCATCTTCCCAGCGGCGTCTACTTCGTGCAATTGGTAGCGGGAAAATTTTTTGAAACACGCAAAGCGGCGCTGCTCAAATAGCCGCGGCGCCGGGCACCATTGCGCAGCAGGTTGGTAGGAATGTGTTCGAGTCGGGGGTTAACCTTTTTTGCGCTTGATCATCGTGATTTCGGTGCCGCCTTTAGAGAAATCAAAACTCACCTCGTCCATCAATGAGCGCACGATGAAAACGCCGCGGCCGCTCTCGCGCAAAAGGTTTTCCGGATCGAGCGGATTGCTCAGCGTTTCGGGATTGAAGCCTGCGCCCTCATCACGAATGACGACGCGCACTTCTCCGTCCCGCACGCCGATGTCAAGGTGCACCTGCTTATTCGGGTCGCGCTTGTTGCCGTGAATGATAGCGTTGTTGCCGACCTCCGTCACTGCAATCGCGAGACTGTCCCGCTCCTCTTCCGATAAACCCGCCAGTTGCGCCGATTGCTCGGCCAGCGTCTCGATCTCTTGCAGTAGATTCGGGCGATTGCTGGGAGCTGCTAGTGAGAAAGTCTTGGCTGGGGCATTCGCCATAATTGCCTTTCTTCAAGCGTTGGTTTCGGATCACTCGATCTTGCGCGCGAAGCTTTCGGTGTGGGCGGAAACATAGCACTCTTATTTTTTTTATGCAAGTGTGATCATGCAATTGGCAACACGGCGCTGAATGCCTCCATGAACAAAAGGCAAAAAGTTCTGCAAAGGAACAAGTGCAGTCCACCGGCGAGCATGCCCGTCGTGTCACCAGCCCCACTGCACGGTCAAACTGAAAGTATCGATATTGCGGTCGCGCAAATTGATGTTGCCCGCGAGTGTGCGAAAACTCATTTGGCGGCGCGCGCTCAAGTAGAGTAACGCATGCGGCGGGCGAAAATAGCCGAGGTGCAGCGCGGGGCTGACGATGACTTGTTCGTGGCTAAATGTGCGCAGCGCGCTTCGACCGGCCCGGGTTTGAAATTTCCAATTCGTTTCTTGATAATAACTCACGCCGGGCGTGAAGTCCCAACGCTTACTCAACTGCCGGCGAATTTGCAGCACGAGGAGATGGCGCCGAATTTCGGCTTGCGGACTTTGCAGCCACTGTTCCCAATTCAACAAGCCGCGTTCTTCCAAAGAAAATTTATATTGCAGGTCCAGCGTCGCGCGGCGGCTTAAAGGCGCAGTAAGTGAATCGGCGATAAAAAAATCGCGCAGCACCAGGCTTTTGCGGTTGGAAAGCGCCTCGGGGAAATCATAGTCGATGTAGGTTGCGCGCACACCGAAGCTCTGCTTCAATGCCAGGCCGGGGGCGCTGCCGAACAACAATTGCGGCAGCAGTTGCCAAATGCGCATCCAGCGATTGTCGCCCGAAAGATTGCTTTTCAAATACACTTGATGTTCCAAGTAACTCCGCGCTTCCCAGCGCACGCGAAAGTCGGAGTGAAAGCGATGCTCGTAGAGCAGATTGGTTTGCATCTGCAAGCGATCATAATCGTTGGGATTATCCAGATTCGCGGTGTCGTGAGCGTAGCGTGTAACGCGGCCAAACCAGCGCACGGAGTCTTTCTTGCCGACCTGCCATTGCAGACGATGCGCGAACGCCAAATGCCAATCGTCGGAATCGTAGCCTTCGCTCGCGTAACGCCGAATCAAAGGCGAGACCCGCAAGGAGTCCGGGATTTCATAATTGCGCCGGCGCGAACGATACCAGAGCGAGAAATCGTTGCTCAGGTTTTCGGTTTGCCACAACAGTTGCGCACGATGCTGCGTTATCAAATCCTTGTGCTGAAAACGACTGCGCGGACCGGCCTCAGTGTTCCGTTCGGCATAGAGGCGCCGCCCGACTTCGACTTCCGCTTCGCTCAATTCGGAATTGAGCTGGAAAATCCAGCTCGAACCGACGCGGTATTGCAGACGATTTTCGAGACTGCGGTCATTACGATTGCGTTGATCAATAAACGTGGCGGTGAAATAGTTTTCTCTTCGTGCATGGCTGAAACGCACAAAGAGTGAGTCGCTGGCATTGCGCTCGAATTGCCGGGAAACGCCGTAGGTAAACGTCAAGTCGTCGTTGCGGCGCACGGGCAGGTCGTCAATCTGCGCATTGAGGTACAACTGATGCTCGTAATCCGACCAACGCGTCGGCGCCAGTGTCACTTGGATTTCAGCAT
The DNA here is from genome assembly GCA_037444905.1 of bacterium. Lineage (GTDB taxonomy): Bacteria > Zhuqueibacterota > Zhuqueibacteria > Zhuqueibacterales > Zhuqueibacteraceae > JABWAN01. Next base: position 46,734 of record JBBILN010000054.1, read on the forward strand.
GCGGCCCATAATCCTTGCGGTTGAGAATGTCTTCCCAACGATAGCCGAGGCCCGGCGCCAGTTGTAACCCTCGGGCGAGGTCAAGCGTGCTGCGCAAATCGAAACGATGCAAGCTGAAATCGTTGTTGCTGAATTCACTGGCGGTGTTGCGCGCACTGCCGGTGAATTCATCAAAAAAGACGTTGGAGTTTGCCTCTGCTTCGAGGCGCCAGCGCTTGCGCATTTGGCGCGTGAGGCGAATGCCGCCGTTGTGGTCATCCTTCCAAGCCTCGCCGCGCGCTTGTTGTTGCAGCACGGAGCTGAAGTTCTCATAAAGCACAAGTTGCCAGCCGTGCGCAAGCTCGTTTTGATAACCGATATCCGTGCGCCAATTGTAAATTTCTATATCATGCCCGAATGTCGTGCGGCTGCGCAGCGCCGGCGCGGCATTACCCGCAGCGAACGTTTCGACGCGGACGAGAGCAGTGGAATCGATGGGAGAAGAGTTTGGGTTCGCTTCGTCCTGTGCGTAGAGGAGCGAACTAAAAAGCAGCATCAGTGCAAGCCCCGATACTTTACAAGACAAAAGTTTTTCCCGCGGATAGAAACGCCCCGACGAATAACTCCGCTGCTTTGCATTCGCTACTTTGTTGCCATGCGTTGGGGACATGCTTGGGGGGCGCGGGGCATCGAGATTAGGAGGAATGAGGCTTTGAGGAATCACGATACAAATATCGTTTGCGCATGCCAGATTGAGGTTGCTAGCGGTTTTCAACTCATGAAGAACGCTGCAATGAAAACCTTCACTCGCTCTTCTTCTGCAGGCTCTCCAAATGATCGCGCGTCAGCATCATGGGCGCCGGGCGCTTCTTTTTGGGCAAAACCGTGCCGCCGGAAATGATCATGTGCAGCGCCTCTTCCACCGACATTTCCAACTCGATGACTTCGCTTTTGGCAAAGAAGACGAGATATCCGCCGGTGGGATTCGGCGTGCTGGGCACGAACACGGCCACAACGTCTTGATTCAATACTTCCGGAATTTCGCCGCGCACGTCCTGCATATAAAATCCCAAGCGCCACATGTTCGGCCCCGGAAAGGGCACGAGCACGGCTTTCTTGAAGAATTCGCGCTGCTCGCCGAAGAACGCCTGGCTGAGCTGTTGCACGGTGCTGTAAATGCGGCTAATGATGGGAATGCGCGTCACCGCGCGATCGCCGACCTCGACGAGCTTCTTGCCGAAGTAACTGCGCGCGGCCATGCCCGTGCCCAAAATCAGCAACACGAGCGTGACGAAGCCCACGCCCGGAATCGGCCGGAGATTGATCGTTCCGAATGATTCGCGAATGATCACAAAGACTACTTGCTTAAGAATGCCGTCAATGGCGAGAAACAATTCATAAATGATGTAGACCGTCAAGCTGATGGGCACCAGCACCAACAGTCCCGCCAGAAAATAGCCTTTTACTTTGGCCGTAAATTTTGAAGAAGGGTTCGGCAACAATGTGGTCGTCATGAGCGCTACTTCGAAGATTCCGTCCTAGGCTGTTTGATAACAGTATAAATTTTTTCTCCAGGCTTGCCCATGTAATAGCGCTCACGCGCGACCTTCTCAATATAGGTCGTGTCCGTTTGCAGCAACCGAATCACTTGGTGCAAGCTGTCTTGCCGGGTTTGCAGCGTCACGATTTCTTTGTCCGTCTTGCTGCGGCGTTGTAGCAAGCGCACGTATTGAATCAAGCCGGAGCTGCCGCCGACGTAGGCATATGCGCCATAGAGCAACACGGCGCAAAGCAGCCACGTGAGATGCCGCCACGCCCGCGCTTTGGGCTTGCGCGGCGTCGTGTATGAAGAAAATCGCGCCGGCGATCTATTGGAATGGTTTCGAAATTTCATGTCGAGAGATTATTTGAATTTATTTTCCGCTGTGATTTCTCGCCGTTGCAATGTTGCCTTGTGATGGAAGCCGATTCTCCGGCTTTTGGCTCAGAGCACTTGCTTCCCCACGAGCACCATTATTGCGCCGCACAACCCGCACACGGCGTTCACAATGTCATTGTCCACCCAACGCCAGCCCGAATGCGGTTGCCGTTCGACGCCGCAGCATTCGCCTTTTTTCTCGCTCACTTTATTGCACACGGTGCAGAATTGCTGCGCTTGAATCGTTGCGCCGAGCAAACTATCGAACAAGTGCGCGACTACGCCGCCGACCGTAATCAACGCAACGCCGGCCCAGCCGAATTGATAGGCCGGCGCGCGCAATTGCGCGGCCCAGCCAATGCTTGCAATGCAAACCGCGCCGAGCACTGCGCCCATCAAACCGAGATTCGAAATCGCGCCGGAGGTGCCTGCGGCAACGACTCGCCCAGAAGTAATCAAGCGCGGCGGTTTCGAAGAAAGCACGCCGATCTCCGTCGCCCATGTGTCCGCGGTCGCGGCTGCGATCGCACCGAGATACAGAAAATACCACAGCGGTTCCGGCTGCAAATACCACAAGACCACAAGCACGCCCGCGAGGCCGCCGTTGGCGAGCACTTGGCCCAAATCGCGGCGGCTGCTCTTTTGAAATTTCTCGCTCGCAGATTTTTTGCGCTGCGCGCCCAACTTCGAAAGCACGCTGGACAGCACGAAGAAGGCAAGAATCGGCAGGCTGAAAGACCAGCCGCCCAATCCAAAAATAATCGTTCCCAAAATGAACGCCGCCAGTGCGCCGCTCGCATCCAAAAAACGCGCGCGCAACGAGAGCACGGCAACTACGGCCGCGAGCGCTTCGCCAAGAAGAAATTGCCGGATCGCCTCCGCGGAAGCGTGCACAAAGAAAGCCGTGATCAATCCGCCAATCAACGGCACCGATAAGTTATCCGAGCCGCGCCACGAAATCAACTCCGCGGCCGTCGCCAACAATCCCACCGCGAACGAAATCCCAATCAGCCAGTGCCATTCCGGCGTGAAATCTTGACGCGGGCCTAAAAATTTGAGGCCGGCATAGGCCAACAGCACGGAACTGGCCAGCATGGCGAGCGTGCCCTGCAATGATTTGCGATCGCCGTGCAACGGCAGCAGAATTGGCGTTTTGACATTTTCACCAACAAGTGCGGCAACGACATCCGCAATCGCCAACAGGCTCATGCCGATCAGCAACGCGAGTTGGTTGCCTTCCCAGAAGAGCAAAATCAAAACAAGAAATGCGAGGGGATAAAAGACCGTGCCCAACGTCGGCCGCGAGCTGACGTGAATACCGGCAAAGAGGCGAAAGCGCAAAGCCAGGCAATTGACGACGACAAAGAGCGCCGCCAGCACGAGCGGAGGCAATGACGTATGGAAAATGAACGGGCAGGTGAGAATAAAAATGCCGGTGAGCAGGTGCACCGTTTTGCGAGTGCCTTCCGGACTCATCACGCGATGCTGCCGCAGCCAATCGGCCAACATGAGCAACGCGAAAATCAACAGAATGAAACCGCCCAAAACCAGCCAGTCTCGCAGCGGCGGGGATTGCAGAATCGGCATGCCATGCTCAAAGATGTTCATAAATTCGCGAGCTATTTAGTCAAATTTGGTTTGAAAGTCAATAGCGAGGTCCGGCGCGCGAAACGCTTTGTTCTCATTCTTAAATACGTTTGCGGAACAGCTCCAGATTTCATGCCGTGCGAATTTTTTCATCCATAGAATTTTTATGGCTTGGCGCTGCTCCTATTTGTGTTCCTCTTTGTTTGTTTACCGAGGGGGCTAATCCACCGCGCTGACGCAACGCGAGCCGCAACCCAAAAGCCCGACAAGAGCAAACAGAGAAGACAATGATTGGGAAATTCTCTTTGACTTTTTATTCTCTGTTTACTCCGTTTTCTCCGTGTAAAAATCTTGGCTTCTTTGCACAAATTAGACTCTTGAGATATTAAAGCGCTTCGCGGATTGCAAAAAGCCAAAGCCTCGTCGCAGCATTTTGGGCGCACAACTTCGCTGTTGACTCTCGGCGCAAAAGTTTCTATGATGCTCACGCTTTGTTCAAATCGAATGAGCATTTGTTAATGGCCAATTGCTAATTGTCAACGGCCTGTTGTTTGTTAGTCTTCCACAATTCACCATTGACCATTCACAATCAAACATTCGCCATGCACTCTTCTCGGAATTCCGACTCACGAGCCTCGTTTTGAAAAACCTCATGCTAGATCAAACCCAACAAGCGACCGAAGAAGTAGCCAGCGTCTCCAATGCTTTACGAGAGTCGAAGGCCAAGTTTAAAACGTTCGTAGAGAATATGCCGTTGCTCTCACCGAAAACCATTGACGCCAGGCTGCAGGCGCTCGGTTATCGCGGCCAAGAGCAGCAACGCAAAACGCTCGCGCTCATGGCGTATCGCCACATTCGCCGCATCAAACGCCTGCACGTGGAAAACAAAGATCGGCGCCATCTGCCCGCCAAACAAAACGTTTTAATGCTCGGCCCCACCGGCTGCGGCAAAACGTTTTTAGTCGAGCTGCTCTTCAACAACATTTTCAAGCTGCCGACTGTCATCGTCGACGTCACGAGTCTGACGGAAAGTGGCTATGTGGGCGACGATGCCCGCACCGTGCTCACACGCTTGGTGGCGGCCGCCGAGGGCAATCTCTTCCTCGCTTCGTGCGGCGTGATCTGTTTGGATGAATTCGACAAGCTCGCCTCGGCGAGCAGCAGCGCACGCTTTGCCGGACAAGGCACGACGAAAGACGTCTCCGGCTATGGCGTGCAGCGCGAATTGCTCGCCATGATCGAAGGCCGGAACATCGTGGTGCCGCTCGATTACGGCTATTCCGCCTATGGCCCGCGTGTGGAGCTTTCCACGCAAGATATTCCGTTCGTGGCGTGCGGTGCGTTCTCCGGCATCGACGAGCTGCAACGCGGTGATCAAAAGAAATTCGGCTTCGGCAATGCACCTGAACACGTGAACGGCTTCTACTCGGAAGAAGTCGGCGTTCTGCAAAAATACGGCTTCATCCCCGAATTGATCGGACGCTTTTCCCGCCTCGTGCGTTTCGCAAAGCTGCCGAGCGAAACCTTGCGCATTATTCTTTGCGACAACTTGCTGCCGCGCTTCCAGCAAGAGTTTCGTGAGGAAGGTCTCGAGCTGGTGATTACGGAGGACGCGCTCGCGCATGTCGTCAAACAAGCCGAACGCCGCAATACCGGCGCACGCGGTTTGGAATCCGAATTGACGTCTGCCATCGAGCACGCGGCTTACGAAACTTTCATGTCGAACACGGCGGCCAAAGTCGTCATCACCGCGCACAACGGGGGCTTGCAGAGCGATTATTTTGGTTGAAAGAGCGGAAACCTCAAAACAAGCCTGAAGCAATATACAACGTCGCATCAGTCCCTCAAGCCACCAATCCCAAAATCCATTACTCCATAAATCCAACACGCCGCGACGAACATGCCCCGCTTTACCATCAAATACTCCGCAACTTGGTCGCGCCCGCATGAAACTTGGCCGCTGCTTAAGCGCTTTTGGCCGTTCATGCGACCCTACAAAAATCTCGCGCTGGCCGTCGCCTTGCTGATGTTACTCGGCACGCCAATCAGCATGGCCACGCCGTTATTGATCAAACATCTCATCGACGTGGTCGTGCCGAGCGGAAGCCGCGAGCAACTGCTGCTCCTCGGCGCAGTTTTGCTCGGCTTGACGTTGCTCGGTCAAGGGCTGAGTTATGCGCAAACGCTTCTCAATCAGCGCTTTCATTTGCTGGTATTGAATCGTTTGCGGCGGAATCTCTATGCGCATACGCTGCGCCTGCCATTTCATTTCTACACGCAGCATGACACCGGCTACGTGATGAGCCGGCAACGCGACGACCTCAAAAACCTCAGCGGCGTGATGGCCGACACGTTTTTGCGCGCCGCCATCAATCTGCTCCGCGCGCTCATCTTCATCGGCCTGCTCTTTTATCTCGACGTCGGCCTCGCGGCCACCGGCCTCGTGCTCACCGTCACTTTTTTCGGCGCGAATTTGCTGTTCTCACGGCCGCTGCGCAAGCGCAATGAGGCCGTGCAAGAAGCGGAAGCCCAGACTTCCACCGCGCTGCACGAAGGCGTGACCGGCATTCGTTTGATCAAAGCCACGGCGCGGGAAAAATTCGAGCTGCGGCGCTACGTCGTCGCATTGAGCGCATATGTGCGCGCCGCAATTCGGCGCGACCGGCTCGAAATTTTTTCCGAAGAGTTGATCGGACTGGCCGGCACGGTCGGCGTGTATAGCATCGTGCTTGTGGGCGCATATCGCATCATGAACGGCGCAACCACCTTCGGCAATCTTTTCGCATTTTTCATGTATCTCTCCAACGTGTTCGGCGCGACCGGCTCGCTCATGCGCATCAACTCGAATTTGCAGCGCGCGCTCAGCTCGCTCTCGCGCATCTATGAGATTTTCGATACGCCGGCGGAAGCCATGCGCACAACGCCGCGCGCGCTTGCCGCCACACAATGCGAGATTGAGTTTCAGCACGTGAGTTTTCAGTATATCCCCGAACTGGCGGTATTAAAAAATCTCTCCGCAAAAATTCCCGCGGGCGCGCAAGTTGCGCTTGTTGGCCCGAGTGGCGCGGGCAAAACCACGTTCGCGCAACTCATTCCGCGTTTTTATGAGCCGAGCAGCGGCCGCATTCTTTTGAATCACGAAGAGCTCGCGCACATGCCGCTATATGAGCTGCGCCGCTTGATCGGCATCGTGCCGCAGGACGTGTTCTTGTTCGATCGCACCATTCGCGAGAATATCGCATACGGCAATCACGTGGCCGATCCGGCCGCCATCGAGCAAGCGGCGATTGCCGCGAACGCGCACGAGTTCATCGCGGCGTTGCCGCAGGGCTATGAGAGCAAAATCGGCGAGCGCGGCATTCGGCTTTCCACCGGACAGAAGCAGCGCCTCGCCATCGCGCGTGAAATTTTGCGCAATCCGCCGATACTCATTCTCGATGAAGCCACCAGCTCGCTCGATTCCGCCTCCGAAGCGCTGATTCAAGACGCGCTGCAAAAGTTCAAACGCAACCGCACTTCCATCGTGATCGCGCACCGGCTTTCAACGGTGATTGAGGCAGACTGGATTTTGGTTTTCGATAAAGGTGAGATTGTGGAAGAAGGACGGCACGAGCATTTGCTCGCGCAGGGCGGGTTTTATGCGTTTTTGTTTGAGACGCAGTTTAAGAAGGGCAGTTCGTAGTGGCGCTGTGAGCTGTTTCTAATTCGAGGCCCCCAAAAACAAAACAGTCTGCGTAGCTTTCGCTGCGCAGACCGTGAGCCAACACCTTCTCAGGTGTTATCGTTCCTCTACCACCGGTTATCTATGGGGTTTTGTTTCGACTTACCACGGAAAGCGCCAATGAGTTCCAAGTTTTTCGGCTTGCGGCTCTGAGTTTTTCTGTGCATATTTTTAGCGTCGCAATGCGGTATTGAGGACTATTTTTCGTGTTGCCCCTCACAGTGGTTTTGTATCTTCTGCTTACCCCCAACCAGAAGGAGGAAGGATCATGAAAAAAATGAATGCCCCCAATCAAACGCTATGGCTCATCGCCGTCGTTCTCGGCATCGTGGGCTTGCTCGGAAAATTTAGCGTCATCTCCGCGGCTGCCATAGTGGGCAATGCTTTTTGGCTCGTTTTCGTCGGGTTCGCAATTCTGGCCGTGGCAACTGCCGTCAAAGGTTTGTAGTCGATCGGCATTCTCCGGGAGACTCTCCGTTTTTAAAACTTAACCGCGCCCCCCATACCGCTTGCGACCGGAGAGTCCGTTTCCTCGTTTGATGCGCTTATCAAACCCGTGGTGGAATCGTGCCTCCTCGTTAAGCCAGGATTCACACCACAGGATGTCATTCTAAATTAAAGTCTATGCCCTCACAATCTCAGCCTGCGCTCACTTACCTTCAAAAATGCCGCGAGCTTCTCGCCATTGTCGAAAGCCAACATGAGCAAATCGCACGCGCCGCGGATTGGTTTGCGGAAACGATTCTCGCGGGCCGTATGGTGCATCTCTTCGGCTCCGGCCATAGCCGCATTCTCGTGGAGGAAATGTGGCCGCGTTACGGCTCGTTTCCCGGCTTCAATCCGATCGTCGAGCTTTCGATGACGTTTCACAATCCTGTGGTCGGGGCGAACGGACAACGGCAAGCGATGTTCATTGAGAACGTCTCGGGCTTGGCCGAAAGAATCCTGCGCAACTTTGTGCTCTCGCCGCAAGATTCTGCGCTGGTGATTTCTTCGAGCGGCTGCAATGCGGTGCCGATTGAAATGGCCGCGGGTTTCCAACGGCGCGGCGTGAAAGTCGTGGCAATCATCACGGCGAAGCATGCGGCGGCAAGTGTGAGCAAGCATTCCTCCAACAAGAAACTTTCGGACTATGCCGACCTCGTGCTCGACACCGGCGCGCCGGTCGGCGATGCCATGGTGCGAGTTGAGGGTCTCGCGTTTCCCGTTTCGCCCGGCTCGACCGTCGGTGGTTGTCTCATTGTGAATGCCATTAAGGCCGAAGTCGCCGCGCGTTTGACTGCGGCGGGTAAGCCGCCGAAAGTGCTGACCGCTTCGTCCGTTATTGGAGCGGAAAAATCGAATGCTGTATTCGAAGCCGCGTATGATGAGCATGCATATCGGTTGAGCAAGCTGTATGAAGGTTTTGGAGAGAATCAATCACGCGCCAGTTCGGTAACGCCCAAGGCGTGAACAGCGTGTCCGACGATTTCGAGGCGCCGTTGGAAGATTACAGAGATTATATGAAGTAACCACTTGCTTTGATCCCCAATAAAGTTTCAATTCAAAATTTACAATTCTCAATTTTCCATTCTCTATTCTCTATTCTGAAATGCCCTATGCCTCACCCTCCCATTCGCACCACCGTCATCGGCAGTTATCCCTTTCCCAGTTGGCTGGAGTTTGCGAGCCAACATCTCGAGCAATTCGGCGCCGCAGACATTGCCGAGCTGCAAGACGATGCCGTGATCGCCGCGCTTCATGATCAAGTCGCGGCCGGACTCGATGTGATTACCGACGGCGAGCAAACGCGTTTCGATTTCAATCTCTCCTTTTATGGATTCTTAGAAGGCATCAAAATGGAGTCCGCGCCGCCGCGCAAGTGGGGGCCGCCGGCGCATGATCAACGCGGCAAGCACGAAGTCATCGGCGAACTGTCCCGATCAAGTGACGGACTCGGCGCGGTCGCAGAGTTCGAACGACTCAAACGCCTCGCGCCGCTCGGGCCGACGCTCAAAGCGAGTTTGCCCGGGCCGTATACGTTGAGCGGAAGACTCGCGCCGAATGCGCAATATAAAGATCGCTATGCCCTCACCGAAGCGTTGCTGCCTATCATTCGCGCGGAACTCGAAGCACTCGTGCAAGCGGGCTGCACGGAAATCAGTGTGGATGAGCCTTCGATGAGCTGCTATGCTTATCGCGAAGACACGAAACGCTTTGTGGATATTTTCAATCGCACGGTCGAGCCGGTTGTGGGCAAATGCCGTCTTTCTGCGCATCTTTGTTTCGGCAACTACAAAGGCCGCGCGGTCGGCAAACGTCGCCTCGCGCCCATGTTCCCGGACTTTCTCGATTTCAAAGTTGACGAGCTGCACGTCGAAATGGCGAGTCGCGAATTTGCAGAGATCGAAATGATCGCCGAGATTGCGAAGAAGATGGACGTGGCCGTGGGCATCATTGACGTGAAGAGCTATTATATCGAAACCGTTGAAGACGTCATCGAACGCATCAAGCTCTGCTTGCAATACATTCCACCCGAAAAGCTTTCCGTCGCGCCCGATTGCGGCTTGAGCCAGACCGCGCGCTGGGCCGCGAAGCAGAAGTTGGCAAACATGGTGACGGGGGCAAAGGAGATGAGAAGGCGGCTATAGCAATTTTATGACGAGGGCCGTGAACAATTCAACAAGAACAGTATAAGGATGAGGGTTATTATGTCCGATCATAATCTCGACAAGCTGGATCAGATCGAGCACATGGTCGTGCTCATGCTGGAAAACCGTTCGTTCGACCACATGCTCGGATTCTTGTCCCTGCCGCAAGACCAAGGCGGAAGAGCGCGCAGCGAGGTCGATGGGCTGAAGATTTCAGACGATCACAAGATCGAGTACGACGGCAAGGTTTATTCGCCGCGGCCGCTTTCCGACGAACATTTGACTTTTCTATGGGACCCGTGCCATGCTTACAAGTGCGTGCAGCAACAGCTTGCCAACAACAATCGCGGCTTCGTGGAGAATTTTGCGACGCACCATCACCAACTTGTCAAAGAAAGTCCATTGACCGATCCTGGCCTGATCATGGGATATTACACGGCCAAGCAATTGCCGGCCTACGATCACTTGGCGGAGCAATTTTGCGTTTGTGATCGCTGGTTTTGCTCCATGCCCGGCCCGACCATTCCCAACCGGCTTTATGCGCTGGCCGGCACTTCGGACGGCGAGGTGGATAATCCGCCCACGGCCATTCCCTTCCGCTCTTTTGATTTGAAAACGATCTACGAATTTCTTCCGCCCGGCTTGGGAAAACATTTTGCGGATGACGTCTCCTCGCTGCTCTATTTTAAAAAATATCGCAAAGTAAAAACGCTGACCAATGTGTTGAGCGATAATACCAAGTCCTTTCTGCAGCTCGCCAAGCAGGGCAATTTGCCGGCGCTCTCGTGGGTCGATCCGAATTTTGCCACGTGGCCGCCGGGCAGTATGGCTGGCAACGATGACCATCCTCCCTCGAGCGTGCAACAAGGCCAGATTCTGGTGAGTGAGATTTATAACGCGCTGTTGCAAAGTCCGAAATGGAGCAAGACGCTGTTAGTCGTCACCTATGATGAGCATGGCGGTTTTTATGATCACGTCGTTCCGCCGCAAAACGCTGCGGACAACTGGCCGCATCTGCAAAGCTATGGGCCGCGCGTTCCTGCGCTCGTAATCTCTCCGTGGATCGCCAAGCGCGCGGTTTCGCATGAAATTTTCGACCACACCTCTATACTCAAAACCATTCTGCTGCGTTTTTGCCGCCAAAGCGATGGCAGCATTCCGCATATGAGCAAACGCGTCGAGGCGGCGACGCCGCTGAGCGTTTTGTTTACGGAAACGCAAGCACGCAATGACTGCAAACCCGCGCCGCGCGTCTCGGCTTTCAGATCTGTCGCGGTGAAATCCGAGTCCACGGACTTTCAGGATTTGATGCGGGCCTTGCGAGAAGATTCTTTAACGGAATGAGTGAAGTCGCATCGTAACAAAAGCCATTGTGGTCGCAAGCCAGGCTGATGGAGCGATGCAGGAAGAAAAGCATTTGCGCATTGCGCAATTTTTGCCAAAACGAGGCATCGCTAGTGTACCACAAGGACCCGGCCATGACGCGCACAATCGAATTGCCCGAGATAATATCATCAGGGATTTTTACGTACGGCAGATTTCCGAAGGCGCCCTTGACATGGTGGGAAAAAATCATCTTGTGCTCATAGCGATCTTTTCATATACTGGAGAGGGAGGCAAAAGTGGCCGACCCAAAGAAGCCATTGCGCACGGTACACGGGCAACAACGCCATCGCGAAGGAGATCGGCCAACTGTCGAAGCCTTTCAAGACAAAGAAAAACCCAGCGAAATTTACCTGCAAAAGGATGGTCGTTTGGTGTATGTTGGAAAAAGCGGTCGAACACACATTTTCGAGGGCGAAGCTCATCTCACCAGCTTTAGAACGACCAAACGAGTACGCGCAAGAAAAGTGCAAGAGGGACGATGGCAACGGCTGTCCTAAAAATCTTCAGAGAAGGATACGACCATGAAGCTGCTCAAGCAGAAAGAAGTCGCCGATGTTTCGCTCTTTGATGTGGAAATATCCGAGGCGGAACTGGAAATGTACCAGCAATGCCTAGAATATGTGCTCGCGCATGTGAATGCGAAGCGCATCGAAAAGGACTTTGGCGCTTATCCGGAAGAAATCGCAGGCATGCTCGAAGATCTGCGAGGCATTCTGCAGGAGTCCGGGGTTTTTGATGACTCCAGCGGCCAGTCTCCACAACTTGCAAAAGCCGAAGTGGTTTAGAAAAAACTCACATCTTGATTGCTAGCGCGAAGAGAAGACGGCCCGCACAAGATATTCTTCCCAACTTGAAACTTCACGAAGCGCATTCAGCCTCTCACGGCACATGAGCCCTCCGCAACTCATATACGAAACCTTTCTCTCACGGCTGCAAATCGTGAGCAACGATTAGACTTGATCGCGATCCTCACCTCCCTCAATCAGGAAAGGACCAACCCATGAACGATGCCAAAGCAACTGCACCAACACTCGGCATGGCCGCCGCGGCTTTCACGATTGTTCCGAGGCGCACCCTCGGCGGGCCGGGCTTTATTCCGCCGAGTGACAAAGTCAATCTCGCCATGATCGGCGTGGGCGGCCAAGGCCATCACGATATGGGCGAGTTTCTGCAAATTCCCGAAGTGCAAGTCACGGCCGTGTGCGACGTGGCGAAGTATAACGACTTCGGCGGACCGATCACGGAGCACACGAGCGGCCGCGAACCCGCGCGCATGAAGGTCGATGCGCATTACGCGCAACAAACCGGCAATGGCTCATATAAAGCCTGCACCGCGCACGTGGATTTTTACGACATGCTCGAAAAAGCATCCGGTATCGATGCGGTGTCGATTGCGACCACGGACAGCTTGCACGCGTTCGCGGCGATGGCGGCAATCAAAAAGGGCAAACACGTTTATTGCCAAAAGCCGCTCACGCACGATGTGTGGGAAGCGCGGCAACTCATGCTCGCGGCGCGCGAGAAAAAAGTCATCACGCAAATGGGCAATCAAGGCCGCGCGGGCGAGAGCAATCGTCTCGTGGTGGAATGGATTGCCGACGGCGCAATTGGCGAGGTGCAAGAGGTGCATTCCTGGACTGATCGTCCCGCGAATTGGTGGCCGCAGGGCATCGATCGTCCGCAAGAAACGCCCTCGCTCCCGCCGACGTTGGATTGGAATCGCTGGCTCGGACCCGCGCCGGAGCGGCCGTTTCATCCCATCTATACGCCGTTTCGTTGGCGCGGCTGGTGGGACTTCGGCACCGGAGCTTTGGGCGATATGGGCTGCCATATTTTGGACACGCCCGTATGGGCGCTCAATCTCGGGCATCCCCTCAGCGTGCAAGCGAGCACCACGCCGCTCAACAACGAAACCGCGCCGCTCGCTGCGATCGTCACTTATGAGTTTCCCAAACGCGGCAAAATGCCGCCCGTGAAACTGACTTGGTACGACGGCGGCCTCATGCCCGCGCGCCCGCCGGAGTTGGAAGAAGGCCGCCGTTTGGGCGCGCAAGACGGCGGCACGGTGTTCTATGGCAGCAAAGGCACGCTCATGTGCGCAATGTTCGGCGATCAAGCGCGTTTGATTCCCGAAAGCAAAATGCAAGCTTACAAACTGCCGCCGAAGACAATGGAACGCACGCCCGGCATTTATCAAGATTTCATCAACGGCATCAAAACCGGCAAGCTGCCGTGCTCCAATTTCGACGTGTCCGGGCCGCTCACGGAAATCGTGCTGCTCGGCAATCTCGCGGTGCGTTTTCCCGGGCAGCGTTTGTTGTGGGATGGAGATAAGATGGAAGTGAAAAACGTGGCCGAAGCGAACAAGTTCGTGAAGCGGGAGTATCGCGAGGGGTGGAGTTTGTAGATGCAACGGAGTGGTGAAGCATGGCAGAATGATTTAGCGGCAGGGTAGTTTTTTGCAATAATCATTACCAGTTGCAAATCCCGCGGCTTCTTTACCAGGCGAAGAGGCCGTGGTCAAAACAATGGCGCCGCGCTGTGAACTGCTTTACGGAAGGAGGTCGTCATGACCGGAATTGACATGCTGTGGCTTCCGATCTTGTTGTCGTCGGTGTTGGTTTTTCTGGTGAGTTCTGTTATCCACATGATGTTGCCCTGGCACAAGGGCGATTATCGCAAGATTCCGAACGAGGACAAAGTGATGGACGCGCTGCGGCCGTTCGCGATTCCGCCGGGCGATTACATGGTTCCCCGGGCCTCGAGCATGAAGGACATGAGCTCGCCGGAATTTACGGAGAAACTGAAAAACGGTCCGGTGATGATCGTCACGGTGTTGCCGAACGGCCCGGCTTCGATGGGAAAGAATCTCGCGCTCTGGTTTCTCTATTCCGTTGTTATCGGATTTCTCGCGGCATACGTTGCCGGACGCGCGGTGGCGCCCGGTGAGCCGTATCTTCACGTGTTCCGGTTCGTCGGCACCACGGCGTTCATCGCATACGCGGTCGCGCTTTGGCAAACGTCGATTTGGTATCATCGCTCGTGGATCACGACGCTCAAAGTCACGATTGACGGTTTGATCTACGCGCTCGTGACCGCAGGCACGTTTGGGTGGCTGTGGCCGAAGCAGTGAGCGGCAACCAAACAGATTGCAAGCGGATTGGGCGAACGAAGTGGATCAAACTGGCGCGGTCCGCTCTTTCGGGCAAATCCGCTCAGAGAAATGTTCAAAATTTCGGCAAGCATTTTTCAACCGCGAATCAACGCCCGTGAAAATTGGCGCCCAACGGCGTTGATTCGCTGCTCAAATTTCGAGGCCCCTGTTTATGAAAAGTCTCCTGCTCGTGTTGCTCTCCGTGGCGGCATGGCCAAGCGATCTTCCGCCCGAGAACAGTGTGAAGCTCTCCAAGATCGTGGAAGTGCCGGGCTACAGCGAGGGCATCGTCTTCGATCAAAACGGCAATGCCTATCTCTCTGACGTTCCCAATGGCGCCATCTATCGCGTCACGCTGGAAGGCAAAGCGACGGTATGGGCAAAGACCGGCGCGCCCAACGGCCACAAAATTTTGGCGGACGGCACGCATCTCGTGTGCGACGGCAGCCAGCACGCGGTTTTGCACTTGAGCGCAAACGGCGAGATCATCGGCAAAGCTTCGACGGAGTGCGAAGGCAAGCCTTTACGCGCGCCGAATGATTTGACGCTGGATGCGAACGGAGGATTTTATTTCACGGACCCCGGTGGTTCCGATGAAAAAAATCCCATCGGCACAGTACACTATGTCGATGCGGCCGGCAAGACGCATCTCGCCGCGGAAGGTTTGGCGTTCCCTAACGGCCTCGTGCTTCGCCCCGAGGGCAAGTCGCTGCTCGTGGCGGAGAGCAAGTACAATCACATTCTCGTTTATGAAGTCCTCGCGCCCGGCAAATTGGGAGAGAAAAAAGTATTTGCGACGTTGCCAACGAAGGCCGGAGAGCAGATCGACAATCAGCCCGACGGCATGTGCTTGGATCGCGAGGGCAATCTTTATGTTGCGCACTACGGCATGCGCCAAGTGCAAGTGCTGAATCCCGAAGGCAAGGTGGTGCGACGTTATCCGGGCGGCAACCTCACCACGAGCAACGTTGCGTTCGGCGGCCCGAATTGGGACCAACTTTACGTCACAGGTGCAATCGGCGAAGAGAACACCACAGCCGGCGGGCTCTTCCGCTTGGATTTGAAAGGCGTGCGAGTTATGCCGAAGAAATGAAAGAGCATGCAATGCAAAACTATTAGAACCACGTGGCTTGAATCGTTACACCCCGACTCATCCGTTGCGTTGTTTCTATCCGTTGAAAACTTTTTTCTATATGAAATCAGCAAAACTAAAAAATGCTGCGCTGCTCGATGACCTCCGCGCCGCGGCGAGGGAGCACGAGCATTTCCATCTTTGGTGGCTCGGGCAAAGCGGCTATCTCCTGCAATGGCAAGGCCGCCATCTCTTGCTCGATCCTTATCTGTCCGATTCGCTCACCGTGAAATATGCGAACACGGATTTGCCGCACGTGCGCATGACGGAGTTGGTCATCGATCCCGCGCGCCTGGACTTCATCGACGTGGTCACGTCGAGCCACAATCACACTGATCATCTCGACGCGGAAACGCTCGTGCCCTTGCTGCACGCGAACCCCAATCTCAAACTCGTCATTCCCGAGGCCAATCGTGCGTTTGTGGCGGAACGTTTGAGCCTGGCGGCAAATCTTCCTTTGGGTTTGAATGACGGCGAAAGCGTGAGCGCGGCCGGATTCAAAATCACGGCAGTGCCTGCGGCGCATGAAACCATCGCGCGCGATTCCGAAGGGCGCTGCACGCATCTCGGCTACGTCGTGCAATTCGATGAGTGGTGTGTTTATCACAGCGGCGACACGGTGTGGGACGATGAGATCATTCGGCAATTGCAACCGTTTGCGATCGATGTCGCGCTGTTGCCGATCAATGGGCGCAAGCCCGATCGCCGCGTCGTGGGCAATTTCAACACAAAAGAAGCGGCCATGTTCGGCAAACAAATCGGCGCGAAGCTGGTGATCCCGTGCCATTATGATATGTTCACGTTCAACACTGCCGACCCGAACGAATTCGCGCGCGAAGCCGAAGCGATGGGACAACCCTATCGCGTGCTGCAATGCGGGGAACGATGGAGCAGCGCAGAATTGGCTTCAAAATACTAACGTACCTAATGTGCAACTCTTATTTGAAGGATAAGTGGGTTCTTTCGTATTTTCG
>JBBILN010000055.1:0-62133 GCA_037444905.1 bacterium
GACTTTCACAAAACCGCCTTTATGGGTTTTGTGTGACCATTGCCCCAGCAATCCAACAATCCAGCAATCCAACAATCCAGCAATCCAACAATCCAGCAATCCAGCAATCCAACAATCCAACAATCCAATGATCCATCAATCCATCAATCCGCGCTTTCACCACTTGAACCGAAAACACCGATACGCCTTTTCCCCGCGAAAGAAGAGGGCGAGGCGGCGGGCTTGGGCTTGGATAATGGAGTTGAGTTGCAACTTTTGCCCGCCATATTCGGCTTCGGATTGCAAACGTTCGAGCACGCGCTTGGCCACGAGTTTGCGCGCATCCGCAGAGAGCAGGCCGTTTTCCATTTCTATTTTTGCGCCGCGATTGAGCAGCACGAACACCGCGCGATCGACAATGGCTTGGCGAAATTCTTCGATGAAGTCGAGCACGAGCGAAGGCTTGCCGGGGCGGTCGACGTGGAGAAATCCCGCGAAAGGTTCGAGGCCGGCAGAGAGCAGGGCAGCCCAAATTTTCGAGTAGAGAATGCCATAGCCATAGTTGAGCATGGCGTTGGCCGCATCGGTTGCGCCGCGATGTTCGCGACCGTGAAAGACTTCGCTGCCGAGCATGATTTCAATGGCGGCCCAATATTCACGGCCCGCGCTGCCTTCGAGGCCCATGAGCGAGTCGCGGCAGTCGTCGATTTTTTCAGCGTCGATGAGGCGGGCTTTGTGGCGCGTGTGATGAATGGTTGCGGCGTGGGTTTGCATGCGCTCGCGATTGGCGCTTTCATGCTCCGGCAAACTCTTCGCAAAATATTTGAGCAGGTTGGCTTGATTGGCGAGCTTGCCGGCGACCACGGTGCGCCCAAGCCGCACGCCGAGTTGATTGTGAAACGCGGCGATTTGGGCGCGCCGGGTGAGGGCGGGCGCGGAGAGATAGGGCGAGGTGAGCATGGCATACGGCCGTCCGGTGCCGTCGATGAAGGTGAGCTTGATGCCGCGCTGCACCGCCTCGTCGATGAGATCGCTGGAGATGGTGACGCCCTGTTTGGCGACGACGATCTCATCCACGCGAAAGAGCGGGATTTCTTCTTCTTCGCCGTCGGCTTTGCGCACGACGAGGCGCTCGGAGCGCTTGCCGCAGAAGGTGCCGAAGTCGGAGAGGAGGAGGGTTTGGGTGTTCATGGGGATTTGGGAATTGAAAATTTAAAATTGAAAAGCACGCTACAGCAACAACCCGTGCTCGCTGCTATATTCAACGTCTGCGATTTTCGGCCACGAGGAGGCGCCGGTGCGAATGAGGTTTTGCTGGCGCAATTTCGCATATTGGCCGAAGTGCATGGAGACCAAAAGCTCGCTGGCGGCCAACGGCTGTTGTTCTTGCATGGTTTGATATTCCGCTTCAAATGCCGCGGGCAAAACTTCGATGCCGTCGAAAGCCTGATAAAACTGTTCTTCCAGTTCTTCGTGCGAATTAAATGCGCGCAGGGTATTCAAAACGCTATCTTGGAAATTCTCCCATGACCGGTCAAATTGCTCGTTCCAGGCTTCGGCCACTTCTTTTCGATAAACGTGATCGAGCCAGTCGGAAATCAGCGCTTCGTCGAGGGGCAAGTCATTGTGCCGATCTAAAATGGCCAGGCCGCGCTGAACGAGCCGGGCGTCATAAATCCGCTGGCCGTCGTTTGGCTCGCGGAAAACGAAAACGTCTGCAGAGGGGCGGAGCCGGCGGCGATTGATGCGGCCAAAGCGCTGAATGAGCGCTTCCAACGGCGCGGGGTCGGAATAGAGCACGTCCAAATCGATATCGAGGCTGACTTCGACGACTTGCGTGGCGACCAGAACGATGGGGGCGCGTTGCGTCGATTTGGAGCCGGTGGCGAGGCGGATGAGGTTCTCTTTGCGCAAACGGTCCCTGCCGTTGAAGCGACCGTGCAAGAGCACGACGTCAATACCGGTGCCAAGCAGACGTTGTCGCAGTTCCTGATAAGCGTGTTGGGCTCGTTTAACCGTGTTACAACAAACGAGCACCGACATCCGGTCGCGCGCATGGTGCTCAATTCGGCTGAGCCAGATGGGGTCGAGCACTTCGCCTTCCAGCAGGCCGAGATGATGCCGCCGAAATATTTGAAAAGTTTCCGCGGCCGCGGTAATGAGGGCGACCTCGGGCAGCGCCTGTTGCAAACGCGTTTTGAGCAATGATGGCAGCGTGGCGGACATGACAAAAAATTGCGCGGCAAAGCGTTCGTGCAGAAACCGCATCGTGCCCAAAATCATGGCCAGGCGCTCCGGTTCGTAGGCGTGAATTTCGTCAAAAATAAACGCGGCGTTGAAATAATCTTGCAGCAGCGCTTCGTAGCCTTTCAGGCGATAGCATGCCTTGAGAATTTGATAGGGGCTCAAAACCCGCACCGGAAAGTAATTCAGCTTTGCGAGATTCCTGGCCTGCAGCGCCGCTTTCGCCGCGGCCGCAGGATTGTCGTCGCGCTCGAGCAGTTGGCGATACACGGCCAAAACGCTGCGGCTGTGTTGCAAGCCGACCATTTGGGGAAAACTTTTTTCCAGGCGCAACGACATGGCGTTCATGCTGGCTTGATAGGGCAACACATAGAACAGTCGCGGCATTTCGCTTTGGCGCTTGGCGAGCGCGGCGGCCCAAAACAGGGCGGACTCGGTTTTGCCGCTGCCCGTGGGCGCGATGAGAATGGCCGAGCGGTCTGCTTGCAAACATTGTTGTTGATGGGGATGAAGTTGATCGGCGGCTATGCCAAAGCCTTGCAGCAAAACTTCCGGAGATTGCAGTTGCAATGCGGGCAGATGCCGCAGATGCGCCGAGGCGGTGTGGTCGGCTTGTATGGTCGTGCCGCGCAGGAACAGCGCGCCAATAATCTGCGGCCAATCCGAAGAAAACTCCAATTGGCGCACGAAACGCTGATAGCGCCGCAAAGTCTTTTGCACGGTATCGACGCCGTGTTGCTGAAAGAGCAGAAGCGCAGGCTCTTGCGCCATGAGTTGGGGAAATTCGATCCGGCAATTCTCAAGGCGCAAGGCGCGATGCCACGGTTCTGCACACTCCTGCAGCCAGCGCCAAAGGCCGCGCAGCGTGTCGAGTGAAATTTCTGCGAGCAGAGGCCGCAGGGGATCGTCTGCGGGATCGCCAACTTCGGGATAACGCGCGCGAATTTCTTCCGCGTCACGATGATGTGAGACAATGGCTGCGGCGATCCACAAGCGCGTTTCGTCCGCCGCCTCCGGAAAAAGCCAGTCGAGAAAAGCGAGCGAGAGCACTTCGTGGCGATGCGGCCATTTCGGCCCGCCGCGCAGGACATTTTGAAAACCGCTCGCGGCTTTGCCGAAATCGTGCAAGAAACAAGTCCAATAGAGAATGTGCCAAAGATTGGGCGTGCCGATTTGTTCGGGAAGATTGGGCCGCAAACGCACGCAATCGGAAAACCGCGAGAGCACCAGCCAGGTGTGCATCGCCAAACTTTCGCCAACGGTTTCTTTCGGCTCGGGGCTTTTGGCCCAAAGCTCGTCGAGGTAATCGGGCCAGGCTTGCGGTTGGGAAATTGGTTTGGTCATTGCCATCAATCCACAAAGGACTGAAACACCAAAGCGAGTTGGTCGCTTTTTGCTTCCGGCGATTCGGGATCAAGCCAGTATTGTTGTTGCTCATCGCCATTGATGCGCAGCAGATCTGCGCTATGCACTCGGCTGGGTAACATGATGTAACGGTCGAAAACGGGTTCGCGGTTGCGTGTGTAATCCACAAAGCGCGGCATGAGCACGGCCACGCCGCGGCTGGCGCGCAGACCCACTTCATAAGGCAAAAGCGTCGACTCGAAATAGGCATGATCGGCCCGCCGCAACTCCAACGTCGCGACGCGCGAAAAGGTGAAGAGGTCTTGCGAGCGTCCCAGGGTCACGGCATAACGCGGGCTTTTGAAGGCCGCTTCCCACTCCGGTTTGTTGAGGTACAACACCAAGCGCGGGAAAAAAAGCAAATGGCGTTTGAAGGGGTTGATGTTGCCTTCCAAAATTTTTGGGTGGTCGCTGTTTTTCAGCTTGCCCGTCTTGGCAGCCAGGATGTGTGTGTGCTCGATTTCATCTTCCTTCTTGGTTTTGAAGGTGAAATGATAGGCAAACTGCAAATTTTGCGGCGCGACCCATTCACCGAGGACGCTGCAAATCAGCCCGTAAATTGTCGCGGGCGGCGGCATGTCGAAGGTGGGCTGCACGCCCTGCATGAAATGCGGATAGCGAAACGAGGTGGTGAGGCCTTCGGCGATGATTTTCAGAGCTTTCATGATTTTCTCCATAACGGCAAACAGAATTAGCGGCTATTTGATTTCTCAAAAAGAATATTATATTCGGCTCGCGTTTCGAACAATCACCAACATATTTGTGGAGTCGAGTCATGGCCACAACTGTAGTCGTTAAGCTGAAGCCTGAGTTGCTCGATTTTGTCGAGCACTATGCCAAGCAAGCCAATCGCCGTCGCGACGAGGTCATAGCCGAGGCGATCGAGTTGTTGCGCTGCAACCGCGAACTGGAGCAAGGCTATCTTGATGATCGGGAGGAAACCCTCGCTTTTGCAGAAACAGCGCTTCCTGTTTACTCCGAGGTGAAGGATGAAAACTCCCAAGCGCGGTGAAATTTGGCTGGTGGATTTCAATCCTGCGCGCGGCAGCGAGCAAGCCGGGCAACGGCCGGCGATCATCATTCAAAATGACGTGGGAAACCGCGTGGCCGATACCACGATCATCGCGGCCTTGAGCACGACGTTGCGTTCCAATCCCACGAATGTTTTGGCCGGGGCCGGACGCAAGAGCGGGCTCACACAGGATTCGATGATTAAAACCAGCCAATTGCTCACCATTTCGAAAGATCGTTTGATCTCTCGTCTCGGCGAGATTGACAAACGAACGAGCGCAAGCTTGAATCAAGCTTTGAAGATCAGTTTAGCGCTCAATTAAACGGACCTCTCAATCCAGCCACGATTTATTCTTTTCCTCTTTCAGGGCAGCAATCAGCGCTTGATACGCTTCGCGGGGATGGCTGAGGCGAATGCGATGCGCAAACGGTTGGAGCTGCGTCTCATCTGCCAGCGCCGTTTCAAAACGCGCGCGTTCCTCCTCAAGATAACCCTTTACCCATCCCACATAAACCTCGGAGAGAATTTCCTTCTCAAAAACCGTCATGGCCTCGCGCAGGCTTTCGATATTGATTTGTGGAATGCCGCGCGAGTTGGCGTTGATCACGTGGCCGAAGATGTGGTTGCCGCCTTTGGTGACGGCGAGAACAACCAGAGCCGGCGCAACGTCGGTGTAGTGCAAAGTTTGTTTCGCGCCGCCTTCAAGCCGCGCCAGGCCTTCAAACAGCGCCGTTATCCGCTGCCGGCGTTGCTCAAAGGGGAGGCGATACGCCATCTCTCCTTCGACGGATTGCAATTGCGATTTCTCTGCCTGCTCTTTGCGCATGCCATCGAGATTGCGAAAGCCGGTTTTGCTGCTGTACCAAAACGTGCCGCTGGCATAAAGATCGAGCGAGAAAAGGCCTTTGAGCGTGGTGCGATAGAATTGATGCTCATGCGGAACGGGGTTGCCTTCCTGCCGCGCCATCACGCCAAAATCATCGACAATTGTGACCGGCGCAATCGAGACCAACGTGCTCACGCGAAACGGCGCGACGCGCGTGACGGTTTCAACGGTTTCGGTTTCATGGGCGCGCGTCGCATCGGCTTCGCGTTTCTGCTTCGCCGATTCTTTTTTCGAAGGCGCGCGCATGTAGCCGAATAAATCATCATCCCAGTAGAGCAGCGGATTGGCGTCGGTGTAAGCAATCTTTTCCTCGCGATAAATCGGCGCGGCTTGCCAACCCAAATCCGCGCTCTCAAGCGTGGCGCGCAGCCAATAACGAAACGCCTGCGCCGAAACGTAAGGGTACGCGCCTTCTTTGGTTCTGATGAGCTTCACGCCGGTGGAATTATCGTGGCGCGCGCCGGGAATATTGCCTAAATTATTGAGCGCCGAAGCCGGCGCGTCGATTAACAGCAAGCCGGTGATAAAAGACATAAGAAACTCCTTTCTGAAATTTATTCTTCTGAAGCGGTCTCGGTTTCTTCATTGCCTGATAATTGTGAAACGTCTTCCAAAACTTCCTGATTCTGCGCGAACCATTTGCTCTCATGCAATTGCTCCACCATGCGAATGAGCACGAGATCGCGCGCCAGCCCCCAATCGGGACGGGCCAAATCTTCGCCCTCTTCAAAAATTTCGATGAACTGATCGAACGTAATCAACGGCCGGTTGCCGCGTTTCACTTCATCGGTATTGGCTTTGATGAGCAGATTGCGCAGATAGCCGTAGCGATTGAGGCGAAAGAAAGCGGTGAAAAAGCGCCGCTCATTTTGGCCGGCCACGTATTGCGCCAGGCGGTCGCCCAGCTCGCGCAAATGGCCGATGCGGGTTTTGTCCATGTGCATCACCTTTCTGAGAAAAAGTTCGGTTAATTTCCATGAGACCAGCGCGGCCTCATTTTTGAGCGAGTAAGTTTTGCGAGGATCGTCGTCTCGCGCGAAACGATGGGTTGTGCGTAGAAAGTATGTCCGCAAAAAATGGCGCGCGTTGGCGGGCAGCTTGAAGATGTCTTCGTACAGCATGTTGCGTTGTGGCTTTTCTTTCGCCGGGGCCGCTTCGGCTTTGGCTTTCGAAGATTTCTTTTTCGGAGTTGGAGGCAGCAGCCAAGCCCGCCGGGCTATGTTATCCCATTCGGCGTGATATTCCGCATTGACTGCGGTTTGGAGAAAGTCCATGGTCTCCAAAGGCAGATGATAAATATCTACGGCGGGATTCTGACCCAAGTTGGTAAAATGATATGCTGTCAACGAAGCCGGTCGATCATCTGAGGCTGCTCGGCGCAGACTTTCTGCGCGCAGCAGCGTATCAATGAGCAATGTGCCTACAAAGTACTTGGCTTCCTCGAGCTTTTTGCTTTTGGCCTTTTGCGCCAAATCGAGCGCGCGGCGATTGGTGCGCAAAAATTCCGCGGCAAAGTCAAACGTCAAATCAAAGTGATCGGAATGCACGGCCAGCAAGCGGCCCGCACATTTGGCGCAACCGAGCGGAAGAGCTTGAATGCAAAGCAAGGCCTCGCCGGAGAGCGGCAATCCGGCATCGCCATACGGATGAAAATTGATGATTTCTTCGCCGGTCAAAAGCGGCACGTGCTGGCGGTATGTTTTGGTTACCGCCGGGGTGCCGAGAAAAACGCAGCGCGCCTCCAAGTGTGCTTTGCTTTCGTAAGCAAACAACACCTCGTCGGCATACTTGCTGCGCTTGCCGGGATTTTTCTCGTATGCCGGATTGGTGAAGCCGGAATTGGGAAACGCCACGGTGAGAAAGGATTTGAGCGGGTCGATGACGTAGTTCTCTTTCAGAAACTTCGCGACCTTTTTCAAATCAGCGGCAGTGATTGCGGCCAAGTCTCTCTTGTTTACAAAAGCGGCAAGCGTTGCCGCGCCGACATCAACGAATGGATGACCGGTAATCTTGAGCATGTTTTATCCTTCCTAAAAGTTTCGATACCTCTCCGCCAACTCTTTCACTTCACGCGCAACCATGTCGCGCAACTCCTCGGGCGCGAGCACTTCCACGTCTGCGCCGTATTGCATCACCCAGCGTTTCAGCTCGCTGGTGACGGGCACGAACATTTTCAAGAGCAGCACGCCGTCTTCTTGCGAAACTTTTTGCTCGGTTTGATGCCAAACTTTCTCGCGCATCCAACGGGCTTGCGTGGGCGAGAATTTCAAAATCACTTCCTGTGGTGCGCCGCCTTTTTCAATGCCGAATTGCTGCTTGAGATAGGCCTCTTTGTTGAACGAAGCGGGAATGGAAAACGCGCGTTCGAGCACGCGCAAATCGAGAATGCGGGTGAGCGCAAAATCGCGCAGGCCTTTGCGCCAATGGCAATAGCCGCTCACGTACCAATCGCCTTGATAGTTGTGCAGGTGATAGGGATCGATTTCGCGTTCCGTGCTGGCATTGCGATACTGCGAGAAGTAACGCATCGCCACCGTGCGGCGTGCGGTAATCGCCGCGGTGAGTTGATCGAAAACGCCGTCGCGGGCTTGATCGCGCACCGGGCCGGGTTGGAACGAGATCGTGCTCGCCAGCTCGTGAAAGTCGAGCGAGATTTCTTCCGGCAAAAAAGATGAAATTTTTTGAAAGGCGGAGGCAAGACGCCGGTGCAGCGGCGTGTTGGCATATTGCGCGAGCAATCGCTCCGCGAGAAAGATCGCGAGCAGCTCGCCCTGGGTCATGCGAATTGCGGGCAGGGAAAAAGTGGGATCGCTGTAGGCGTAACCGCCGCGCTTGTCGTCAAAATAAATCTTCGCGCCGAATTCACGGCGCAGGCGCGCAATGTCGCGCTCGATGGTTCGTTCCGAGCAGGAGAAAGGCGAAGCCAGTTCTTTCGCGTTGGGAAATTTTCCCGCGCGCAGCTTTGAGTCGATGGAAGCCAACCGGATCAGTTGGCTGGCATTGGGCCGCGACATGTGTTGCCCCGTGATGGTCATGTGAGAAACTTACAACCGCGCCGGCGACAAAAGCTGTCGCCCGTTTTTTTCATTTCATTATAAATCGAATAACACCCCCTGGCCCCCTCAAGGAGGGGGATTTCAACCAGCAACGAGCAACCAACAACTAACGACCAACAACCAACAACCAACAACTCGCCTCACACGCTCTCAAACCTCACCTGCCCCAACCCGAACGTGGGATTTTTGCCCACGTGCAGCAGCTCGGCGATTTTCAAATAAGGTTTGAGCGGCGCGAAATCGCCTTGCAAGAGCATGTGGCCGAGGAAGCCGCCGTATGACATGTGCTGCCCCTGGCGTTTGGAATAACGCGCGAGGTCTTGCAATGTAACTTGGCGCGCGAGCACGGAGATTTTCTCTGCGGCATTGAGCGGCGTGAGCAAATCAATCTCGCCTGCCGGCAAACCTGAGAGCAGCGCGAGAATCGACAAGCGCTCCAGCGAGGATTTGAGCACGATTTTGAGATCGAGGTCATTCGGGCCATAGCCGCGTCCGAACAAGCGCGTGGGCGTGAGGAACGACAACTTGAGCATGTTGCCGGGCTGCCAGCTTTCGCACCAGCGCGAGATTTCTTCCAAGCGTAACGGCTCATCATTCTGATTGACCATTTGATCCGCAGAAGAATAAACTTGCTGCTGCGCGCGCGTCAATGGATTCGTGGCAACGATGCGCTCAATCTCGAAGCGGCCGCGCTGATAGCCCAAACCGTTCTCGCTCCAAATGCGCATGGCTACGATAGGATAGATGCGCATCGCGATGGCCGGGCCGAAAAGCGTGAGGCGAAAGGTGAGACGCTCGCCGCTTTGCAAGCGCGAAGGGTGGGAGGGAGGCAGCTCGAACACATAGAGCTTGGGCGGCGATTCGAGATAACGTTTGGGGAGGTGATCGAGTGGAAGGTTCTTGTACTCAAAGAGGAGATTGTAGGGGCATTGTTGTGGGTGCTGGCACGGCGGGCAAGCATGGGCATTGGGCATGAAACAACCGATCTGTTGCAGCGCGCGGCCAAAACCGCCGTGCCATGTGGATCCGAGAAACGGCGGCAACGCGATCGGCTGCAAAGCGCGCAACGTGAGATCGTAACACAGAACGCTGAAATCGCGGTAGAGCTGGAGAGCGGAAGAGAACATGCGGCCTCCCGGAAGTTACAGGTGAGCTTATGCACAGCAATTGAAAAATATAGCATAAAATCTGAATCATGCAAGCACATGATCCAGCGCGGCCAAAGTGTAGCCGCGTTTGGTGAGTAATGCTTTCATGCGAAGAGCGCGCGGCAGCGCCAAGCCCGCACGCGTGCAAAGCTCTTGCGCTTTTTCTTGATCACTCCAAAGCTGCGCCGGCGCGCCGTCGAAACTGATCGCGCCTTCGTGCAACACCAATACGCGCTGCGCCAATTCGAAAACCAAATCCGTGTCGTGGCTAATCATGACGATCGTTTTGCCGGAATCGCGCCATTGCCGCAACAAGACTCTGATATCAGCAACCCCGCGCGCATCGAGGCTCACGGTGGGTTCATCGAGCACAAGCATTTCCGGCTGCATCGCGAGAATGCCGGCAATGGCAACGCGGCGCTTTTCACCTTCGCTCAATGTGAGGGGATTGCGTTCCAGAAAAACCTCGGGCAGTCCTACTTGCGCGAGCGCTTGGCGCGTGCGCTTTTCTATTTCAAGCACAGAAAGTTGTTGTTGCATGGGCGCGAAGGCAACATCTTCGCGCACGGTGGCGGCAAAGAGTTGCGCTTCGGGAAATTGAAACACCAGGCCAACGCGGCGTCGCAGTTCGGCAAGATCGTAGCCCTTGGCGTGAATGTTCTGCTCGTCAACGTGAAGCTCTCCACGCGCAGGCGGCAGCAAGCCGTTGAACATTTGCAAAAGCGTGCTTTTGCCGGAGCCGGAGCGCCCGATAATGGCAACAAATTCGTTGGGGGAGATTTGAAAGTTGAGGTCGCGCAATTGATAGCGACGCGCGCTGTGAGAGGGGTGGCCGAAATTTTCGTAGGCAAAACAAACTTCGCGGAAAGCGATGGTCATGATGGGCGTACCGTTTGAATTTCATGCAACGAATGAAACGGCGAGAAACGGGACGGCGAATGTAGTCGAAAAGCTTTATTCGCTGCGGTCTTATTCGTTTCGACGCGTAGGCTTATGCGCTTTGGTTTCGCGGAAACCGCAGCGCATTGAGATCGATCTTCGGCAACGCCAAGCCGCGTCGTTGTAGCCGTTCGAATTCCGTAATCGCAAAGCTGTCGGTCATGCCCGCAATAAAATCTGCAATGCGGCGTGGGCGTTCGTCCGCATTCACGGCAGGCGGCACGCCGGCAAAGAAACGGGCAAGGGTGGGGAGGAGGGAGTGCTCTTCGTAATAAACGCGAAACAGGCTGCGCAGAACTTCACCGGCCTCCTCGTCCGTGCTTCGCGTATCGGGGTGAAAGATTATGCGCTGATAGATGAACTTGTTTAGTTGATTTTGAACGGCATCCAATTCCGGGCTGAAGTGAATAATCTCTTCGTCAAAAAAATGGTCGCGCGCTTTGTCTTCCTGAAAACGCTCCAAGGTCCGCAGGCTTTGCGCTATGAGATCGCTCACCAGCAAATTGATGAGTGCGCTGATCAAACGATTGCAATAGAGGTATAAACTTTTGTCGAGCAGGCTGCGCAAGCCGGTCTGCGCTTCGAGTTGTTGCACGATTTCGAGATCGCGAATTTCATCCGGCGTCACCAGCTCTGCGCGGATGCCGTCTTCGAAATCGTGTGTGCGCTGCGCCACTTCATCCGCAATTGCCACGACCTGGCCTTCCACCGTTGTGCTGTGATCCAAGTCGAAAAAGAGTCCGGTGAGATCGAGATCGTGATAGTGAATCTGCCCGCGCTTTAAGCGGGTATGTTTGAGAATGCCTTCGCGCACGGGTGCGGTGAGATTCAAACCTGGAAATTCATACTTCATTTCGAGAGCTGCCACGATGCGCAGCGATTGATAGTTGTGTTTGAATCCGCCTTGCGGCTCGAACGCCGCAGCGCCGTTCAGGGAGTCGTGGCCCTGCAGAATTTCATCGAGCACGGTTTCGCCAAGATGGCCGAAAGGCGTATGCCCAAGATCGTGGCCCAGCGCAATTGCCTCGAGCAAGTCTTCGTTGAGGCCCAAGGCGCGGCCGATGGTGCGTGAAATCTGCGCAACTTCCAAAGTGTGGGTGAGACGCGTGCGAAAGTGATCGCCCTCGGTAATGAGGAACACCTGGCGCTTGTGCTTCAATCTGCGGAAGGCGCGCGAATGAATGATGCGGTCGCGGTCGCGCTGGAAGGCCGCACGATAGGCATGCTCAGTTTCTTGATAACGGCGCGTGCGATGCGCGCTTGCGCTCGGGCAGGCATAGGGTGCGAGCCATTGCGCCTCCATACGTTGCCAATCCTCGCGCGCGCGTGGGCGAAGGGACATGTTACCTCAAGCGAGTGAACGATTCGAGAAAACTTCGGCGCGAAAGCGCAACACTTCGGCCTGGGGATTCTTCCATGCTTCGGGCGGCAAATCAGCCTTGCGGCATACACACTGCAAGAACGCGAGCGCATTCCAGCCACGCTGCGGCGCCACTTGCGGCAGCAATAGTCCATGCTTCTTGCCGAGCCGCACCATCAAGCCGTCGCGCCCGATCACAATTTCATCGGGAGAATGTAGCGGCGTCATGGGATAGAGCAAAGAGATTTCGATGTCGACCTTATCCAGCTCATCGGGACGCAGCGGTGCAAAGCGCGGATCGTGGCGCGCGGCCGCAGCCGCCATTTCCGCGACCAATTCCGGCAACGGCGCGGCGTTGGTGAGGTTGCCAATGCAGCCGCGCAGTTTTTTCCCCGCGTGCAGACTGACGAACACGCCGGAGAAATGGTGCGAGAGCGCACGCAAATCGGCCAGGTCTTCGTCGCCGGCAGGCTCTTCCTGCCAACGCGCGGCAATGGCCTGACGGGCAATCTGCAGCAGAGTTTTCTTTTGCATGAGAGACAGCATAAGCACGGCACATTGTGACTGCACATTCGCTTACGAGCGCAAAGGCCTTCAAGCGCCAACGCGCGAGGAAGCCAACCGATAAGCAGGCTGTGAATCAAACCATGGCTTTTCTAATCTGCTTTTTGTAGTCTTTAATTCGGCGCCGTATCGCCTGCAATTGTTTGGAATCGTGCGCAGCGATCGCCTTCTCCCGCGCTAGCTTCAAGGCTCTGATCTTGAGTTTGATGCTGGTCTTATCGAGACCCTTCACTTCATGGTGCTCGTGCATTTCAATTCCCATTGCCGTGCAGAGCGCCACCAAGAGCTGATCTTTGTGCAATTGCGTGTAGCCTTTGACTGCCTCAGTGCCGAGCGTGGCCGCAATCTCACGCAACTGCGCAACGGTTTTGCTTTTGAGTTCTTTGTACGTGTAAGTCATGCTCGTGCCCTTTCGGTTTATTCAACACTTCGCTGGGTCTTGCTCTGATTTCCGGCTGAAGCTCGCCGCCATATATCCTACCACATAATTCATGTCGCCCGAGACGACGCCGGAGTGACTGTGACACAAGATCTCGATCTGGTCCGCCTGCAGTTGTTCGGCGGCAAGCATGGTTGCGACAATCGGTCCGGCGCCGCACGCTTCGCACACGCGTTGCTCAAGTGCGTCATAAAGCCTCTTCGGATCGCGTGCGCGCAACAAATCCATGCAAAGTTGATCGAGCTGCAATGCCTCCTCTGCGCTGTGGTAGTGCGACAAGTCGGAGCTGGCGATAACCAACATGGAATGCTCTGCCGCCAGCAATGCCAGATTCCGTCCCAACGTTTCGCACAGCTCCCACGATTGCTCACCCATTACGAGGGGAAGCAATTCGCAACCCGGCAGCGCCGTTTGCAAAAGAGGCAATTGCACTTCAATCGCGTGTTCCGCGCGATTGCCGCGGTCACAGTGGCCGTGCCATGAGGAGAGGAA
The DNA here is from genome assembly GCA_037444905.1 of bacterium. Taxonomy (GTDB): domain Bacteria; phylum Zhuqueibacterota; class Zhuqueibacteria; order Zhuqueibacterales; family Zhuqueibacteraceae; genus JABWAN01. Next base: position 13,524 of record JBBILN010000055.1, read on the forward strand.
GAGGGCGTGGCTTTGCAGAAGCTTTGCTACCAAACTTTGCGCGATCGGAATCTCGCCCAATGGCGTTGCATAAGCGCGCCCGCCAAAAATTGAAATGAAGGGAAACCGCTCGAAATGGCTCGGAGCAATGACAGCAACAATGCGAGGCGCGTGGGCTTGCAGCAGTTTGTATGCATGCGCGGCCACACTGCCGGAATACATGTAGCCGGCATGCGGCGAAATCAATGCGAACAAATTGGAAGGAGAGTGGGCGAGGTGAGCGTGGGCGAGAAGTTCCGCCACGGTTCTTCGCAAAGCTTGCGGAGAACTCGGATAGAATTTGCCTGCAACCGCGGCTTTTCTAATCGCCTCAGCGGGCGGCACATCAACGGGACGGGAATGAGGTTTCATATCGGCTCATCCCAAATGTAAAAAGGCACAACCGCAACGCTGTGCCATGTTCAACCTCAAGATTTATGGAAACACCAGCGCGTTGCGGCTTTTGCAGCTCAGTGGGCAATCTAGCACAAAATCGCGAAATGTCAACAGATTCTTTGGGCTTGACATCAGTGTTTCTTGCGGCTATTTTGTCGAAATAGAAAAGGAGCAGGAAATGGCAGAAACAAACAAGTTTGCAGGGTTTCCCAAGGCGAGTGTGAAATTTTTTAACGATCTTGCGAAGAACAACAACAAGCCCTGGTTCGAGTCGCATCGCGAAGACTACGAGAACAACGTGATGTTGCCGTCGCAGCAATTCGTGATGGCAATGGGCAACCGGCTGCAAAAGCTTTCTCCGAAAGTGAACGCCGACCCGCGCGTGAATCGCTCGTTGTTTCGAATCAACCGTGACACGCGTTTTAGTAAAGACAAAGCGCCATATAAAACGCACATGGGCGTGATGTTTTGGGAAGGCAGCCGGCCGCGCATGGAATGTTCGTGCTATTATTTCCATCTTGAGCCGCCCAAGCTCATGCTCGGAGTCGGCATTTATATGTTCACGCCGGAGCTTTTGGAAGTTTATCGCGCGGCGTGCGTACATCCGAAACTCGGGCCGCAGTTGGCAAGAATCGTGAAGCAGTTGGAAAGCAAAGGCTACAGCCTCGGCGGAAAGTTTTACAAAAAAGTGCCACGCGGATTTGCCGCGGAGCATGCGAACGCGGAGTTGCTGCTGCACAACGGCTTGCACGCCGGCCTCGAAACGAAAATCCCGGCGGAGTTCTACACCCCGAAGTTGCTTGACTATTGTTTGCCGCACTACAAGAACATGGCGCCGCTGCACAAGTGGCTCGTCGAAGTGACGGGTTGAAACGGCCGCTTGCCGTATGCATGCCATACCCATTTGTTACTTTCGGACGGACGCATATGCAACCAACAACAATTCCGCGCGTGAAAATTTGCTGCATTAGTAGCGTCGAAGAGGCGTGGCTCGCAATCACGCACGGCGCTTCGGCATTGGGTTTGGTTTCGCACATGCCCAGTGGGCCGGGCGTAATTTCCGAGGCGGAGATTGCGGAGATCGCGGCCATTATTCCTCCGGGTATTGCCTCTTTTCTGCTCACGAGCAAACAGGACGTGGCATCCATCATCGCGCAGCAACGCCGTTGCCGCACGAACACGCTTCAACTTTGCGATCATCTTCTCGATGGCGGCTATCAAGATTTGCGCGCGGCTCTGCCAGGCACTAAGATCGTGCAAGTGATTCATGTGAGCGGCGCAGAGTCACTGCGCGAAGCCGAAAGTGTTGCCCCCTTTGTTGACGCCCTGCTGCTGGATTCCGGCAATCAAAAACTCGCCGTGAAAGAGTTGGGCGGAACGGGCCGCGTGCATGACTGGAGTGTGAGCCGAAAAATTCGCGAACGTGTGAACGTGCCCGTGTTTTTGGCGGGTGGTTTGAAGGCGGAAAACGTTGCTGCTGCGGTCTCACAAGTTGCGCCCTTTGGACTCGACATCTGCAGTGGCGTGCGTACGAACGGCCATTTGGATGAAAACAAACTAAAAGCTTTCTTTGCGGAAATCAGACTTCCCCAACCTTGAAGCCTTGAACGGTCTTTAGCAACAGTGGAGACGCACCATGCCCGACCCTCGCGTTCTCAAGCTCGCCAAAGTGCTCGTGCATTACTCTCTTGAACTCAAATCCGGCCAACAACTCGAGCTGCGCACCAGCCCGCTTGCGGAAGAGTTGGCTTTGGCGGTTTATGCGGAAGCGTTGCAAGCCGGTGCACACGTCGTCATTCAGAATAGCATGCCGGGCGCTGAAGAAATTTTCTACAAGTATGCTTCGGCAGAGCAACTCGATTATGCCTCGCCATTGCAACGTTTGACGACCGAGACGTTCGACGCGATTTTATATCTCGAAGCCGAACACAATACCCGCGCGTTGAGTGGCGTCGCTCCCGAGCGTATTGCACGCGCCCGCAAAGCACGTTCGGAGACCAATAAGATTCTGCTGGAACGTTCTGCGCGCCAGGAACTGCGTTGGTGCTATACGATCTATCCCACCCAGGCTTTCGCACAAGAAGCAGACATGAGCTTGCGTGACTACACGGATTTTGTGTACAAGGCCGGTTTTTTGGATGAACCCGATCCGATTCGCGCGTGGCAGCAAGAAGGGCAGCAGCAACGCCGTCTCATCGCCTGGCTGAATGGCAAAGAGCGCGTGACACTAAAGGGCGCGAATATCGATCTCACGCTTTCCATCAAAGGCCGGCGTTTCATAGAATCCGAAGGCAAATATAATTTTCCCGACGGCGAAATTTTCACCAGCCCAGTGGAAGACTCGATCAACGGCTGGGTGCGTTTTCGCTATCCCGCAATTTATGACGGACAGGAAGTCACGGACATCGAGCTGTGGTTCAAGCAGGGGAGAGTGATAAAAGAAAAGGCGAGCAAAGGACAGTCATTGTTGACGGCGTTGCTGAATACGGACGAGGGCGCGCGTTATCTCGGTGAATGGGGCCTCGGCACGAATTATCACATTCAGCGCTTCACCAAACACATGTTGTTTGATGAAAAACTCGGCGGCACGATTCATCTCGCGGTGGGCGCGTGCTATCCTGAAACCGGCGGCAAAAACGAATCGGCGTTGCACTGGGACATGCTGTGTGACATGGCCGAAAGCGAAATCAGCATTGATAGTGAAGTATTTTATCGCAACGGCAAGCCGGCAATAAAATTGGATTGACGGAGCTATGGAGTCTTGAAGTTGTGACTTCTTCACGCAACAGTTCATGGCTCCAATGACCCACTGACATGAATCATGCTTCGCAAAAATTCGGCGCAGTCGTCATAACCGGGCCAACGGCTGTGGGCAAGACCGACGTGGCGCTCGCGCTGGCGGAGAGCGTTCCGTCTGAAATCGTCTCGGCGGACTCGCGGCAAATATATCGTTTCATGGATATCGGCACCGCGAAGCCAACGGCAGAGCAGCTTCGATTTGTGCCGCATCATTTCATCGACATTTGCAATCCCGACGAAGTCTACAGCGCTGGTGAATATGGCCGCGCCGCGCGCGAATGCGTTTTGCAAATTCAACAACGTGAAAAATTGCCCATCATTGTTGGCGGCTCGGGGCTTTATCTCCGCGCATTATTGGAAGGGTTCTCGGAGCCGTTGCCTTCGAATCGCGCCGTGCAGGAAGAATTGAAAAAACGCGCTGGACAGGAGGGGAGCATCGCTTTGCATGCAGAGTTGGCGCGCGTCGATCCGCTTTCGGCGCAACGGCTTCATCCCAATGACGTGCACCGCATCGTGCGCGCGCTCGAAGTGTTCTACGCAGAGCATGCTTCGATGCACAAATTTTGGGAAACGCCGAGCACGCCGGCACCATTTGCGTATCGCGTATATTGCTTGCATCTCGAGCGCCGCGTTTTATATGAACGCATCAATCGCCGTGTGGAAAAAATGTTGGCCGCGGGCTTGGTGGAAGAATGCCGCGGGTTGCTGGCGCGAGGATTTAAACCGCAGCACAACGCGCTGCAAACCGTCGGCTATCGGGAAGTGTTCAGTTATCTTTCCGGTGAGATTGATGAGCTCGCCATGCAGGAGCTGATTCAGCGCCACACGCGCCAATATGCCAAGCGACAGCTTACGTGGTTTCGTAAAATGGCGGGGTGTGAGTGGATAGGCTTGAACGAGGGGGAGGAGGCGCGAGCCGTCGCCGCTCGAATTGGAATTTTGTAGCGCAAGCTTTCAATCTCACCACGCAGGCAGATTGGAAGCTTGCGCTACAACATCATCGCGGCGTAATATTGGGAGAGCACCTCATTTGGTAAAAGCCGGCGCGAGTTGCCGGCGCATCTCTTTGTACTCTTCCCAATTAAACTTGATGAGAAAATCATGCGCCGCCTTTGCGCCGCGCAGGAAGACGTCGATCTTATCTTCCTGCTTCATTTCGAAGTCCAGCCAGTAATAATCGCTGGTGTCGATATAAGAGACGAGCTTGCGATAATCCGGATTGCGCACGATGAAATCATAATCCAAACAATGGCGCGCGGCGTTGAAAACGGCTTTCAGCAAGTGCGTCGGTTTTTCGATGGTTTGATGCTGGCGATGATCCGATCCCAACTTTGCCCCAAAGGTCGGCGCCAGCGGCGTGTGCGTGGGTTTGTGAAAGAGGTCAATGGGAAAATTTGACATGATGCCGCCGTCTACGAACATGCATGTGGTGGGCAAATCTTCAGTATAACCGGCGAGCTTTTCCCAATTGTCCCACGCCGCTTCGCTTTGTGGAATTTTCTCCACCCGCAGCGGCGCGAAGAAGAAGGGAATTGACATCGACGCGCGTACGTATAGTGCGGGATTAACTTCCGCAGGATTTTCCCAATATAACGGCGCCATTTTGGGAAACTGCACTTTTGTTTCAGTCGTAATGTCCGCGGCTACCAATGCCAAATATCCCTTGGTTTGCTCCGGCGTAAGCTCCACGCCCGTTCTGCTTCGCAAGCCAGGCGGCATCGTGGCCATGCGCTCTTCGAGTTGTCGCGTAGTTTTGATGTCCGCTTTTCGCAAAGCTGCGGAGATCCACTGCGTAAAAGCCTCACCGGGATTCAGCCCCAAGCTCTCTTCGATATTGTCAAACACCTGCGCGCCCTTCCAGCCCAGTTTGAATTTTCCGCCATCCTGCACGATCGTCCTCACCAAATCTTTTACGTCTTTATCCCCGTCGATGAAATCATACATGTTAAGATCGGCCAGCAACTCGACGATCTTTTCGCTTTTGCGCTCTTCCGGGGTTCCCAGGCTGGCGAGCAGCAACGCATTGATCGAACCCGCGGAGGTGCCGCCAATGCGTAAGAAACGAATACCCATCTCCTCGAGAATATAGGTATATCCGACGAGTGCGATGCCAAGCACGCCGCCGCCCTCCATCACCAAGTCGACGTATTGATTCCCATTCGCATCGATGATGTCGGAAAAAGCTTTGCCTTTGCAAGTGTCTTTCAGATCGCGAATAAGGTTGCGTATTTCTGCGCGTTTGGTGAAAGCTTCGGCGTGCATGTTTAGGCTCCTGAAATTCAAGTTGACAATGAGTGAAGGTCGCTGCGAGTTAAAGGATGAAACTATTGCTGATTTTTCAAGCCTGAAAAATCCACCTTGGGCACTTCTTGCGCGTCCGCAGCCGCCTCAAAGTAGGGCCTTTGTTGAAACCCGAACATGCCCGCAATCATTACGGTTGGGAACGTGCGCAGTTTGGTATTGTAGCCTTGCACGGTTTCATTGAAGCGGCGGCGCTCCACGGTGATGCGATTCTCCGTGCCTTCCAATTGCGTTTGCAGATCGAGAAAATTCTGATTGGCTTTCAATTCGGGATAGCGCTCAACCACCACCATCAATCTGCCTAATGCCGCGCCCAAGTTGTCTTGCGCTTGTTGATACTTTTGGAAGGCTTGCGGATCGTTGAGCAGATTGTCGGCATTCACTTGCGGCTGTGTCGCTTTCGCGCGGGCTTCGATCACGCCTTTGAGAGTTTCTTTCTCGAAAGTTGCCGCGCCTTCGACGGTTTTCACCAAATTGGGAATAAGATCAGCGCGCCGCTGATACTGATTCTGCACTTGCGACCAGGCGCTTTTGACCGTTTCATCGAGGCTGACGAGCGTGTTGTAGCTGCCGACTAAAGAGAAGGAGAGAATCAAAAGTAGCATACCCAGGAGCACGCTAATGCTCATTAGTACAAGTTGCTTTTTAGCTACTGGCCAGTGAACAATGGCGAAAATTATCCCTACAAATGGTACGAACAAGCATGCGAGTCCCCACCCGACGCTTTGTTTAAAAGCAATGATCGTTATCCAGATGTGTGCTATTAGGTATAGCAACACAATTATTCCTCCCAAGATTACAGATACTGCGATTAGTGCATTCATAAGTAGTCTCCATAAGCCTTGAAATCTTTTTGAGTACTTTCAATGATGTTGCGAGCGAGTTTATTTTCGTTTACTCCAACTTGCCCCATTCCGGCTCTTCGGTTTGCTCGTGCTCTCAGCCAAAAGCTTATGCGCCTCTGCTAATGACGCGGCTTTCATTACTTTGCGCGTCATGGCTTTGAGCCTGCGTCGATCTTGAATCGCGCGAATGGCGCGCACCGTTCTGAGCGGCGCTTGACCGAACTGAATGCTCAAAAGCTCAACCAGCATTTCCTGCGTGGCCAACATTTCGCCTTCTTCTCGACCTTCTTCTCGACCTTCTCGGAGGGCTTCTTTTCGCTTTTCCTTGATTGCCTCTCCGAAATAGGGCAGCTTTTCCCATTCGACGTTTATCATATCAGACTCCTTAAAAATTGATTGAATCACTCTCAAGCCAAAATGTTTTCTGGCGATGGGGATCGTGAAACTCAATAATTCCGCGCGGCGTTGCGGATTGGTTTCAAGAGCGATAACCTCCCGCACACGGCGGAGCAATTTGACATTGGGCTTTGGCTCAATCTCGAGCAATAGTGGCGCGAATACACGGTAATTTTCGTCGCCCGAGAGAATTGCATCTCGCAGCTTCCATAAGTGAATAACCGGGAAGGTGAATTCATTGGCTGTCTGGCCGAAAACCTCCGAAGTGTATGTGCCGAGATCGCCAAGCTTACGGGACCGCTTAATGAGAACAAGAATAGACGCAACTCGAAGCTGATATTTCGCTGTCAATGCTCCGCTATAGACGAATAAGCGCTCCGGAATTTTTCGAGTATAGCGCAGTTGAAATTCGAGATGAACCAAACGATCGCCGTTTCCCGTTTTGAGCCGGATAACCATATCCGTAACACGGGTTCTTATCGTCAGTTCCTTGTCGAGCTGAGTAGAGATGACTTGATACTTCGCTTTAGGAAAGATGATACTCAGAAATCGCTGCACGTGATGATCAGCCATTTCTTTTAGAATTTGATCAATGGTCGGCTGCGCCACGGTGCTTCTCTCCCAACGTTAGTGATTTTGTCATTATGATGCAAGCTTGGGCCCCGCACTCTTATTATCACATCTTATCCACAAGCTGCGTGACTTTTTCGATTTGCGCGATATAGCGATCGGTGAGTTGCCACATTTCGTCGCGATAGAGGCGGGTTTCGCCTGAAATAACGCGAAAAAGCTCGTTGAAGCAAGTTTGATCCAGCTCCGCAAGTTGCGCAATGCGATCGAAGACTTCACGAAGCTTGTCGGGCAATGGCTCATTCCGCAGAAATAGCAGCGCGGTGAAGAGCGGCATAAAGGCGGTGAGGCTTTTGCTCAACAGGCTTCGGAGCTCGTCACGCTCATAGCCTGATCCCAACATGCCTTCGCGCAAATGCAGCAGGTTTACTTTGAGGTCGCGTTCCAGTTGCAGCCGCAAATGGTTGCGTGGAATTTCCAGATCTTTTAAAACCTCCGGCCCGAAGATGACGCGATGATGCTGCTTCATATTGAGGAATTCAATGGGGAAGCTGTCCAAAGAATCATGAATGTATTGGCGAGTAATGACCAATGGAGCAGAGACGGCGTGCCTGCGCCATTTTTCCGTGAGCGGAACCGCGCGCCGCAAAGTATTGATGGCAGACGCGGTCAACACCACAAAAAAGTTCAAATCGGATTTGCCAGGAATGTACTCGCCGCGAGCGCCGCTGCCATACAAAGCTACGGTTTCGAGTTCATGACCATAGGTTGTGCGCCAATCGGTAACGTAGGCCTCGAATATTTCATCCGGAGTTTGTGGTAATTTCCGCATATTTTTCCCTTCCTCGCTAATTGAGTTTTAAAAGCTTCTCTCCGAACCGCCGCCGCCGCTGCTGCCACCGCCGAAGCCGCCAAAACCACCGCCACCAAAACCTCCCCCGAAGCCGCCGCCCCAGCCGCCATGCCATCCGCCGCCGCGGCGCCCTCCCATTGTGCTGGAAAAAAGCAGTGGCCAAAGCCAACGCGAGCCGCCAAAGATAAGAAAGAGAATCAGGAGTTGGAACAATGAAAACCCCGAGCCTTCGCGCCCGCGAGAGCGGGAACGATCAAGGCGTGGAGAGGAGGCTCCAGTGATTTTGACGCCAGTATCGTCGGCGATAAAACCGGCGAGCGCGGTGGTCCCGGCAAGCATTCCAGCGTCATAATTGCCGCGCCGGAATTCCGGAATGACGAGCTGGTCTAGAATTCTTCCCGTAGTGATATCCGGAAGGATGCCCTCAAGGCCGTAACCGACTTCGATGCGCACTTTTCTTTCACTCAGCGCCAGAAATAACATGACGCCGTTGTCTTGGCCCTTTTTGCCCACGCCCCACTTTTCGAAGAGACGATTGACGTAATCGGACAAGGTATAATCACCAATGGACTTCACCGTAACCACTGCGATTTGTGCGCCGGTTTTCTCTTCGACCTCGCGGCAAAGCGCAGTGATTCTGCTCCATGTATTCGCGGTGAGAACATGGGCATAATCATTCACGTATCCTTTTGCTTCCGGAAAATCCTGCCCGAAAGCAGAAAGAGTGCAGAAAAGCAACGGCAGTAATATTGAAGAAAGGGAAGCACAGTATCTTTTGCTCGAAGCAAAATTTTTCTTGGGGTGGGCCAAGCGGGATGATGCACCTTTGTGTGCGCGCCCAGTCGTTTCGGCAGAAACGACTTCAAACCATTGCACTGGCAACACTTCGTGTATTTTGGGCAATTCCATCAAATGAAATATACTGATCTGCCAGAATTCTCTTAGGCTTAACTAGACGCTGGCTTTGTTGTCTAAAAAAGAAAAATGTGGACTGCATTTGCAAATATATCTTTGCGTCATCGTCGCGAATGTATCTCATTCATCTCCAAAACGCAAGGCGAAATCCTTACCAGAATCAGCAGGGAGGAGGTGAAACAACGCGCAATCTCACAATTTGCAAATTCGAAAGAGGGTTTTTGCATTGTGTCGGGATGCGGGTTGCCGCAATCTTTTGCTTTTGGCGGTATAATAGAACAACGACGACTCTCACCATCGGAGGGTGTATGGCGACAATGGATGAACTGAAAATTTGGCTGGAGGTTGCACAAAATCTTTTACCCAAAGCCGGATTCACGGTCGTCATTTTTGTACTGGCTTATGTAGCACGTCACACCTGGAAATCCCGAGAAGATTGGCGCTTGGGCCCGCCGTGGAGCGCCTATACGAGATACTTGAAGAAAATTCATACGGAGCTCGGTTATGTACAAAAATTGAATTTCTCCAACCAGACCACGCTTCATATTCTCGCCTCTCGGCCGGAAGTCAGCAAGCGCTTCAACTCCGATGATGTCTATGATTTGGAAGGCGTATTGAATTTGGCCGTGTTCGAACGAAGGCTGGTGATACTCACTGGAGCACAGGCCAGCGGAAAAACCGAGTTATTGCATACGCTCGCAGTGCGCGCCAGTTCGCCGGAGACCCATCGCAAACTGGGTTTTTCCAAGTTAATGATTCCCTTCTATATTCCTGCCAAATTCATCAACCCCTCTTTAACATTTGCAAAGGCGCTTGAGGAAGCCTTGCGCGAGAGCAAGTTTCGACTTCAAACTTTTCAAATCAAACGAGCATTGCGGCGAGGTCGCGCATTGTTGCTGTTTGATGGCTTAGAGGAAATTGCAGACCGTCAAACGCGCCAATGCTTTCTTATGTGGTTGGATGCAGCACAAAAACTGGAAAAGAGAGCCGCAGCGGTGGTGCTCGCTTGTCGTCCCGAAACCTTGCTGCTCTCTGGAGTCGAGTTGAAGTCGCCGCACTTTGCCGTGAGTTTGCGCAATTTCGCGTTACAGAAAATCCGTGCACTCCGCGCCGTTACGGAATCACATATGCCGACGATTTTGCGAAGCCCGCGGGAGGCCGGCACCGAATATCTTATGATAGTACCGCCGCCGCACCACACGTTGCTCCGCGGTGCAAACAAAATGGCGCCGCTATATTACTATCATCTTGCAAAATTTCCAGTCACAAGACATTTGTACGATGCCTTCGTGAAGGCAAGCAATCACAGAGCACCTGCTTTTGGAGACGATCAAGAAATTGTCCGAGCAGACTTACCCGTGGTCGGCATTGACTGGGAGGATGCGGAAAGCTATTGCGAATGGCTCAATCAAATGAGTCCGGGGAATATTACGGAGGGCTTTGTGTTTCGTCTTCCTACGGAAGAAGAATGGGAGTGGGCGGCAAGCGGGAACGTTCGCGTTTATCCTTGGGGAAATGCCGAACCTGATGCTACGCATGCAAACTTTGGGGATCACGAATCGCGCTTAACGCCGGTGCACGCATATCCTGACGGAGCTACGCCTCAAGGTTTGATGGATATGGCGGGCAACATTTGGGAGTGGACTTCGACGACCGTCGCAGAGAAACCGGAAATGCGCATTGTGCGAGGAGGCGCTGCATTTAACGAAGCGAGTGCGCTTCAGTGTGTGGCGCGCGATGGTCATTCAAAGGGGTGTTCGCGGTATATCGGGTTTCGCGTCGCGCGCGTGCCGCGTGATCTGGAGAGGATTAGGTAGGCTAGGTGTTATTTGTGTGAGTAGTATTGCCGGTAGATTTCGTGTTATGTTTTTTTGTGATTGCACACCACAAATTATACTACATACACTCCCTCTTCTGCTAAGATCAAATGTCGGGGCGGGCGGACTTGAACCGCCGACCTCTTGGTCCCGAACCAAGCGCGCTACCAAACTGCGCTACGCCCCGATGGCGTATTAACTGCTCAAATACAATTTTATGAATCGTGCTATATCACGCACACCACGAATATGACTAATCTCGCCGTTATAGATCGTTGCGATTGGAACAAATCCTATTTTCATTCCGGCGCGACAGGCTTGCAACAAAATCTCGGATTCGGTTTCGTATCCGTTCGTCTTGAGCTGTAGATTTGCAATAAGGCGTCTCGAATAGGCGCGATAGCCGGATTGACTGTCTTTGATCTGCTCACCGGTTTTCCAGGAAAGCAGTTTACTCGTCATCTTATTACTCAAAACCCGGAAGAACGGCATCACCCTAACTGATAACTCACGCGCGCCAATCACCAAATCGTTTTGTCCCTCGACGAAGGCTTTTACGAATTCCGGGAGGTACTCGGGCGCGTGTTGACCGTCAGCATCCAGCGAAATTACGGCTTGCACATTTGTTTTCTGCAAGACATATGCGAACGCGGTCTTGAGTGCCGCGCCTTTGCCGAGATTCTTCGGGTGTATCTGCACCCTCACGCCGTAACGTTCAGCGTGCATGCGAGTATCATCAGTAGAGCCGTCGTCTATCACAAGAATTTGCGAGCGCTCGATTTGCCGACTCACGCCTTCCAATACGGTTGCCAACATTTGACCGGCATTATAAGCGGGTATCGCAACTAACACTTCTTCTTTCGCTTCGATCATTTCAAAGAACCGAGTTTCAGAACGGCGCTAACATTAGGGAAAAAAGTTTTGGAATGCAAGCACTTTGTTGCCCATGCGCTCGTCATTTTGTGCTCATTTGCTGCGCGTGGCGAATATGCGCCTCCACCCTGCGGTTCAGCATCCGCCCTTCCGGCAAGTCATTATTCGCCAGCGGGAACTGCTCGCCAAAGCCTTTGAAGCGCAAACGTGATGGAGAAATTCCCATGCGCACCAGTTCATTAAGAACATTCTGCGCACGACGTTGCGAAAGCTGCATATTGTGATCGTCCTCGCCAATGGCATCCGTGTGGCCGAATAATTCACATTGCGCCAACGCATCCGCCTTCATCTTCTCCGCAATTTGAGCAAGCTTGGTGCGCAGCCGCCGCGAAGTTTGGTCGAGTTGATAATCGTCGAACTCAAACAGAATCAGCGGAATCTTTTCTATTTGTTTCGGCTGTGCGTGCACCTGTTTGCTCGCAATCGTCTGCCACGGCGTGTTGAACTCTTGTCCCCAACTGTCATGCAGTTGCAGAGAATATTTTACTTCCTGCCAAAAATTTGTGCGGCGTTGCTGTTCCGCTTGCCAATCCCACTCGATTCTCTGCGCCAAGTTCGCATGACGGCCTGCAAAAACTTTTATTGTATCCGCTCCAGCCATGAGTATCAACTTCCAATGCGTCAAGCCCGCGCCCGGTAAAACTTCACTTGCAATAAAACCGCAGCTTTTGGGAATAGCGTCAATCTCTTTCTTTTCAGATTGAATGGGCGCGAAAATCTCTTCTTCGAATTCCGGTGCGACCACAAGATCGACACGCTGCAACTCTTCGAGTCGCAAGCGGTCATGATTCTTTGTTTCTTCGATATCGGGTTTGCCTACTTCAACTAGAAGTTGCGCGCCATTCACGCCGAGATTGTTGATCAAATAATCACGGACGTATTGCGCGCGACGAAGAGCAAGCGCTTGCGCACTACCTTCGATCGGCATGCCTGGACTGAAGCCGCGAATGGTCGCGATGGCCTTGCCGTTCGCGCGCAATCGTTCGGCGATGATGTTCAGTAAATTGCGATACGCAGAATTGATTTCCCGCACGTCTTGAAAGAAATTCTCGCGCTGCGCCGCGGAGAGTAGATCGTACCGCGACTGCGCGAGCTTATCCGAATTGGCCGCAAAGAACACGCGCGGAATGAGCGGCAACTCTTCACGAATCTCGCGCGACTCGGTGATCGTCACGGTGTCAACCGTCGCTGCAATGCGCGCGAAAAGTTCCGGCGTAGCGAGTAGCTTCAAATCCAGCTTCGTTTCGCTGCGTTTGCCCCGATTTTTCGCAACGAGCAAAACTTCGTACGCGCCCGGCGGCGTCGCGTTTTCAGATTGCACACTGACAATCGTTTCATCGCGCGAAGAGATTTTTGCTTGCGAGGGACGCACGCGCATGCCCGACGGCGCGCCTTCGAGCTTCAAATCCATCACTTGCTGCACGTCTTCAGCAGAAACGAAACGCAGCGTGAACGGCGCAGACTCTCCCGGCCGAAACGCCAAGCTATCGGGCGTGGCCATAAGCGAAAGAAAATCGCTGTTGCCTTCCTCCCTGCTCTTTTGATGAAACACATACGCCAAGCCGAACTCGTGCGAGCCGGCGCTCACCAATCCCAAATCGCTCGTGGGCATGCTGAAATTATAAAACAGCGAAGCATTGCTGCGCAGAGCAAGCTGTCCGTCGATCATTGCGTTATTCAATGCAAAGCCAAGACGCAAGCGACCGACGTTCGTTCCGAAAAATTCCACGCCGAACAGCGGACGAAATTTGTTCTGCCAATAGTGCGCAGCGAGATCGAGGCGCGCGAAACGTTTGGTAAAACCCGCGCCAATCAAGGTTTCGAGCGGCTGGCGATAATCGGTTTCGCCCAACGCGAGATTGGGCCGCGTGAGGTGCAACACGCTCGCGCCCATGCTGAACATTTCATTGAATTGAAACAACACGCCAAGGCTCGGATCAAACGCAGTTGCCGAAGTGCCGTTTTGAAAAACGGGATCGTTGCGATCAACACCGTCAAAATTTTCCGCCGCGTAACGCCGCGTGTGAATGGAGAGATCAAGCCCCAAGTGTAATTGCTCTCCCAAACTCTTTGCGCCCGCAACGCCGAAGCGATATTCTGAATAAAGCGGCGTATTGAAAAAATGACCGTGCGCCGCAGCGCCGATTTCACTGTGCGCGAAATTCGAAGTGGCAAAATTGAACAGCGAAGATTTGATCGCGAAAGTGTTGTTGTCCAACACGCCGGGGTAGATCAATTTGAGGCCGAGATACGCGGTCGGAATCGCGGCGCGAATGGCGGCAGGATTGATGTGCGCCACGCGCGGATCGTTCAAATTAGTGGGGCTGAGAGAAAGCGCGACTTGCGCGTGCAGAAAAGCCGGCAGCGAGGCAACGATCGCAATCGAACAAAAGCCGAGCAGGGCCTTCATTCGCCGCGAGGAGGTGTTGATTGTCTTCGTCACGTTGGTTGGCAAGGTTGATGAAGAGAACTCGTAGCGCGGGTATCTTGCCTGCTTGGTTTGCAAACAGAAAGTCCGCGCTACGCGACGCGTGCTGCGGCAACCTGCCCGAGCTTGTCGAGCGTTTGATGAATAAAATCCAAATACTGCTGCCGCAGAAACGTGAGGTTTTTGAGCCGCGTCAATTTGTTCAGCGGCTCATAGTTGAATTCGATTTCAGCCAATGTTTCCGTGCTCGAAATCTCCTTCAAATCCAAAACGAATTGGAAGTACTGCACGCCGCCCACGACCGCGGTTTGCCGCGAAGGCCGCACGCCGAGGCGATAGCCTTTGAGCCACTCCGTTATCTCGAAATCGAAAACGTGCGCCGAAGAATTCCATTTGCAATGAAACCGCCACACGCCGCCGATGCCCTTGGCCTCGCCGCGCAAATACTCCGCGCTTTCGAGGCCGTCGATCCAATGCTGGGCCTGGCTCAATTCCGCAACCACGTCCCACACTCGTTGCCGATTGCTCAAAATGCGCTTGGAAGGAGACAGAACCGTCATGATGCACCGCCTTTGTTGATTTCACTGTCTCACAAGTTTGTTTGACATGCTGCCCTCAACAGAATGCCATTGCTCCACCCTTTCCAAGCCAAAAATTTATCTCCGAAAGAACAATCTCCAGCGGATAGAAGAACCCAACGGAAGAGGCGAACTCGCTGGGTTTTTCTATCCGTTGGAATTGAACATCATTCACTCAAATCACGCCGCGACCGCGCGCGGTTTGAAGGGGCGATTGCTCTGCCGCTCGCTCACTTTCGGCATGGGCGCATCGACTTTGATCGCCTCAGGGCCAAACGCTTCTTGCATCACTTTGATCATCTCGCCGTTCGGCCGCACGCGCACGGACTTCGCATGAAAATCATACGCCGCAGAGCCGTTGCTGCGGAAACGCAAATACAAATTGCACGCGCCTTGATGAAAGCGCAGCGTTTGCAACACGCGCTGCAACACAATCTCATTCAGCTTGTCCGCGGGAATGTCGAGCGAAACGCTTTTCGGAATTTCCTGCCACGCTTCTTCGATGCTCATCACTTTCTCTACTAAAACTTTCGGCACGTCGCCCTCGTCGCGCACGGAAGTGCGGCCCAAGATCACCACGGCCGTATCGGGCTTCAACGTCTCGCGGTGCGCGGAGAGCGTATCACTGAATACAATGGCCTCCGTGCTCGCAGCAAAATCTTCGATCGTGACAAACGCCATTTGGCTGCCTTTGCGATCGACGATGGTCTTCACTTCCGTGACCATGCCGCAGAGCATCACTTGCACGCCGTCGCGCAAGCCTTCCAAATCCTGCAACGGCGGATGCGCAAAGAGCTTCACTTCAAACGCGAACCGTTGCAACGGATGCGCGGAAAGATAGATGCCGAGAAATTCTTTTTCGCGCTTCAAGCGTTCCGCGGGATCCCATTCCGCGACCTCGGGCAATTCCGGCTCGGTTTGAATTTCAGTGGGCGCGTCGTCGAAGATCGAAGCCTGGCCTTTGAAGCGTTGGTCCTGTTTGCGCTGCGAATACGCGCTCGCGGCGTCGAGGGACATAAGCAATTGATGGCGATTCGGATTCAGCGAATCGAACGCGCCGGCTTGCACCAAACTTTCCAAAACTTTTTTATTCACGGTGCGCCCGTCGATGCGGCCCGCGAAATCAAAAATCGAAGCGAACCTTCCTCCCTTTTCACGCGCGCTGATCATGCTTTCAATCGCGGCAATGCCGACGTTTTTCACTGCGCCGAGGCCGTAACGAATCTTTCCATCAACCACCGTAAACTCCGCGAGACTCGCGTTGATGTCCGGCGGCAACACGGGCACGCCCATGCGTTTGCACTCTTCGATCAACACCACGATGCGCGAAGTGTTGCTCATTTCGCTCGTGAGAGTCGCGGCCATGTATTCCGCAGGATAATGCGCTTTGAGATACGCGGTTTGATAAGCCACTAGCGAATAGCCCGCGGCGTGCGACTTGTTGAAACCATAACCCGCGAACTTGTCCATCAAATCGAAAATTTGATTCGCGAGATGCTCGCCGATATTGTGCTTCTCTTTCGCGCCGGCAATAAAATTTTTGCGCTGCTGCGCCATCAACTCGACATTCTTTTTTCCCATCGCGCGCCGCAGCAAATCCGCGCCGCCGAGCGTGAAGCCCGCCAGCTCGCTCGCAATGCGCATGACCTGCTCTTGATAAACGATGACGCCATACGTTTCCTTCAACACGGGTTCGAGTGCGGGATGCGGATACTCGATCTTTTTCGTGCCGTGTTTGCGCGCGATGAAATCGTCAATCATATCCATCGGGCCGGGGCGATACAACGCGTTCATGGCGATGAGATCGTCGAGACATTGCGGCTTGAGCTTTTTGAGATACTCGCGCATGCCCGAGCTTTCAAACTGAAACAAGCTTATGGTCTCGCCGTTGCCGAAGATCTCATAAGTTTTGCGATCATCCAACGGAATCTTGTCGAGATCAAGTTCGATTCCGCGCTGCTTGAGCATGTGCAGCGCTTTGTCCATCACCGTGAGCGTGCGCAGTCCGAGAAAATCCATCTTCAACACGCCGATGGATTCGAGCGATTTCATATCGTATTGCGTGGTCACGTCGCCCGTGTTGGATTTGAACAGCGGCGTGTAATTCGTCAACTCATCCGGCGTGATGACCACGCCCGCAGCATGCGTGGAAGCATGGCGCGCCAACCCTTCGAGCACTTTGGAATTTTCAATGAGCTGTTTGTATGTGGGATTGGATTCGGTGAGGCTGCTCAACTCCGAAACGGTTTCGAGGGCTTTGTCGAGCGTGATGCCGATGACCGCAGGAATCATCTTCGCAATTTTATCCACGTCGCTGTATTTGACGTTGAGCACGCGGCCCACGTCGCGCACTACCGCGCGCGCGGCCATGGTTCCAAACGTGATGATCTGCGTGACGTTGTTCTCGCCGTATTTTTGCCGCACGTAATCGATGACTTCCTGCCGGCGTTCATAGCAGAAATCCACGTCGATATCGGGCATGGTCACGCGCTCGGGATTCAAGAATCTTTCAAAGAGCAAATTGTACGGCATGGGATCAAGATTCGTGATGCCGATGCAATAACTCACCAAACTGCCGGCAGCAGAACCGCGACCGGGACCAACGGGAATGCCCTTTGCACGCGCGTAGTTGATGAAATCCTGCACGATGAGAAAGTAGCCCACAAAGCCGGTTTTTTTGATAACGGCCAATTCGTGCTGCAAGCGCTGCTCAAGCTCGGGCGTAATCACGGAGTAGCGCTTCTTCAAACCTTCGTGCGCGAGATCGGCGAGATAATCATCGAGTGTTTTGTTTTTATGGCTATCAGGCAGCGTGAACGTGGGCAGGAGGAATTTGTCGAACTCGAGTTTGAGATCGCACTTCGCGGCAATCTCCTCGGTGATGGCAAGCGCTTCCGGATGTTCGGGAAACGTGGCTTTCATCTCTTCGGCTGATTTGAAAAAGATTTCGTCGGTGGTGTAGCGCAAGCGATTAGGATCGTCGCGGTCTTTGCCGGTCTGCAAGCAGATGAGCACGTCATGCGGCACCGCATGCTCGCGCTTGAGATAATGAATGTCGTTCGTGGCCACGAGCGGAATGCTGAGCTCGCGGCTTAACGCCACGACGTGCTCGCGCACCAAATCTTCTTCGGGGAGATTGTGTTTGTGAATTTCGAGATAATAATCGTCGCCGAACAGCTCGCGATATTGCAGCACGGTTTTCTTGGCTTCATCAAATTTGCCGTGCAAAATTTTTTGCGCCACCTCCCCTTTCAAACACGCGGAGAAAACAATGATGCCCTCATGATACTTTTGCAGCACTTCCCAATCGATGCGCGGGCGATAGTAAAAGCCTTCGAGGTAACCAATCGAAGTGAGCCGCATGATGTTTTTGTAGCCTTCGGCGTTCTTCGCGAGCAACAAAAGATGATACGAAGTATCGGCCATCGTGCCTTTTTGCGTGCTCTTCTCTTTGCGGCTGCGCGGCGCAACATACGCTTCCACGCCGACCACGGGCTTGATCTCGGCTTTTTTGCAGGCTTTGTAAAATTCAATCGCGCCGAACATGCAGCCGTGATCGGTGAGCGCGAGCGCGGACATGTTGTTGCGCTTGGCCGCATCGACCAAATCTTTGATGCGGCACGCTCCGTCGAGCAGGCTATAGTGAGAGTGATTGTGGAGGTGGACAAATCCGGCCATAGCGTTTGTGCACGAAGTCGATTCAAAAGAGGTGGGAAAACATCAGTCTGCCTATTTTTAACCGCGCGCATTATAGAAAACTCTTGCTGCAATTGCAATAGGATTTCTGACGCAGTTTGAATGCCGTTACGTGCTTATCTTAAGGAGCGGATGAGAAGAACGCGCTATGACTTTGCTTACCCTGGTGCGGCGACGCGGAACGAACCCCGTCGCCCCCAAAAAGAAAAGCCAGGCACAATGAGCGGCCTGGCTTGAGATGAGCAAGCTTCTACGCGATCACGCGTTGTTCAGCATCTGCAAATAGCGCGAGGCTTTCTTTGCGGCCTCGGAATCGCCGCCGAAATTGACTGCAGTATTCAATTCCGTGCGCGCCAAATCCGCGTCGCCGGCTTTCATGAAAGCGAGGCCGATCATGAGCTGCGCGTCGTTGGTCTTGTTGCTCTTCTCAATGGGCAGCACTTTCTGAAACTCGGCCACGGCTTGATAGTAATTGCCCATTGCGAAATACGCCTCGCCGATCCAGTATTGGCAATTGTCCGCAAGCTCGGGATGATCGCCGCGCGCCACGAGATCGCGGAACTTGCGAATCGCGCGTTGATAATTGCGCACATAAAAATCATCGAGCGCATCTTGATACGCGGCGCCAAATTCGGAATTATAGATCGCGGATTCATCGTTGCCGCCGGGTATGGGCTTCGCATTCTTGCGCCGCGTCTCGGCGGCAAAAGTCTGCGCGGATTTTTGATAGTTCGTCGCTTGCAGCTCGGCGCGCAGGCTGTCGATCATGCGCGTTTTGCTCGCGGCGATCGTGCTCAAATCACCCACTTCGCTGTTTAGGCTATCGAACAGCGTCGGCGTGAGAAAACTTTCGGCCTCATTTACAGGCTCGGTCGAACCGCTTTCTTCATCAGCGGCTAATGCATCGATGAAATCACCTTCCGTGCTGTCACTGTCGGATTCCAATACGTCAAGGCGTCCGATCAGATCTTCATCACCAGTGATTTCTTCGCCTTCCTCTTCGATCATTTCGTCCGAAATGAACTCATCTTCGGCAAGCTCATCTTCGAAGTTTACGTCTTGTACTCTTCCGCTGCAAACCATGAAAAGGCCGACGATCACCAACAATAGCGACAGTAGCGACGTTCCCAAGATACGCTGTGGATTCCTCATGATGCGTGCTCCATTCTTGAGTAGAAAGATAACGATGCGCGCCGCACTTTGCAGGTGTGGCGCACACCAAGCGGCAGGTCAATTAAGCATTCCCCGCCTCCGCCAAAAGTTCTTGCGCACTTTTTAAATGCGTCTCCGAAATCTTTTCACCGCCCAACAGTTTGGCAATCGCCAAGGGCCGCTCTTCTTTTGCCAAGCGCCGCACGCTCGTTATGGCGCGACCCTTGACCGTGGCCTTTTCGACCAAGAAGTGATGCCGCCCGGCGCTCGCGATTTGCGGCAAATGCGTGATGCAAAGGATTTGGTGCGATTCCGCGAGCTTTTGCAATCTGCGGCCAACAGCTTGCGCCACGCGGCCCGAAACGCCGCTGTCGATCTCATCAAAGACCAAAACCGGAATCTCGTCGCGTTCCGCATTGATGGATTTTAACGCGAGCATGATGCGCGAGATTTCGCCGCCGGACGCGACCTTTGCGAGTGGGCCGGGTTCGAGGCCTTTGTTCGTGGAAAGATAAAACTCGACTTGATCGATGCCGGTCCGCCCGGCTTTGACCGGTTGCTCTTTGAGCAACACGAAGCCGTCTGCTTGCGGCAGTTGCGCAATTTTTACCAAAAAGCTCGTGCCCTGCAAACCCAACTCGGACAGAACCTCTGGAACGGCTTTTTCGAGTTGTCGCGCGGCAGATTGCCGCTGCTTCGAAAGCGCAAGAGCATGCTCGGCGAATTTTTTTTCAGCGAGCGCAAGGCGCTTTTTAAGCTCATCCAACTCGGCTTCGAAGTTTTCAAGCTGTGTGAGCGCGTTTTCTAATTGCTCCCAACGCTTCAAAACTTCTTCCAAGCTGCCGCCGTATTTGCGTTTCAGCCTCTGTAAGCTGAGCAAACGCTGACGCACTTGTTCAAGCCGCTGCTCGTTCAGTGCAATGGCATTTTGATAACGCTGCACCTCCTGCCCCACTTCACGCAAAACCGTCTCTGTAGATTTACAATCATTGACCAGGTTTTGCAAACTGGGGTCAAGCTGCGCCAGTTCATGCAAAGCTTCAAACGCGGTTTTCAACTGTGCTTGGACGGCGTGCTCGCCTTCATAAAGCAGGAAACAAATCTTGCCGGCAAGCTCCAAGCGCCGCGCGGCATTGCCCAATAATTTTGCCTCGGCCTCAAGCGCCTCTTCCTCTCCTGCTTGCGGCTGGACTTGCTTGATTTCCTGCAGTTGAAAGATTTCGAAATCGCGCCGAGTCTCGTTTTCCGTGTGCCGCCGCACAAGCTCATCGTGGCGCTGCCGCAGTGTCTGCACTTCTTCATATGCCGCGGCAACGGTCGCGCGCCGCTCGCCGAGATTGCCGAAGGCATCGAGATACTCCAAGTGCGTGCGCGGCCGCAAGAGCGACTGATGCTCGTGCTGCCCGTGGAGATCGGCGAGCAGCTCGGCCAGCTCATCCAAAACCGCGGTGGGAATGGGTGAGTCATTGATGAAGGCGCGGCTGCGCCCGGTGGCATGAAATTCACGGCGCACCAGCAAGCCATGCTCCTCGCGCACATCGATTTCATGCGCATTGAGCAAGCGCTTGATCGCAGGATTAACGCAGTTGAAAAAGAGCCCTTCGAGGACGGCTTTTTTCGATTCTTCCCGTGCGACATTAAACGCAGCCTTTTCGCCGAGCAACGCTGCAATCGCGCCAACCAGAATCGATTTGCCGGCGCCGGTTTCGCCGGTGATAATGTTCAAGCCTGCTCCCAACTCCAGCTCAACGCGCTCAACGAGCGCATAATCAGTCAGAGAAATTTTCTGTAACATCTAAGCCGTCTCCGCAAGACGGACTTTGCGCTCTGTGTTTGCAGAACAAACACGAGAGTGGGCAAAGGCCATGCCTTTCTTCAAGTGAGCAACGATGCGATTGCAAGCTCATCTCTACATTGTTTCGAGCTTTCTGAAACGCGACACGGAATTTTTCGAGTTGAATTTATTGGCTTGAAAAGCAGCAGAAGCCGCGAAAGCCTTGGGCGAGAGCGTAAAGAAGCGCAGTATCTCAAACGCGCAGCATGATTTCCGTACGGACGAACTGTCCAGCGCTGAGACAACGGCCCCTGAAAACATACGGATTCGTAACTCCTCCTCACTGCAGCTCATACATTATGAACAAGATCAAACACTAGCATCTCGTGATGACAACTTTCACAAGCTAGCGTCGCACTACTGCGACTTTGCCGACTGCACTCGTGCCGGTTTCTTCAATGAAAGCGACAAAGAGATACACGCCGCTCGGCACAAATTCTTGGTTGTCGTCCCTGCCGTCCCACACGACCTGCGCGCCCGGGACTTCCTCGCGCTTGAAGGAACGCATCAAGCGGCCGTCAATGCTGTAAATTTTAACCGCGCTATTGGCGGCGAGATTGTTGATGACGAAACGCGCGCCCTCCTCGCCAATCACAAACGGATTGGGATAGCCGTCGAGCGCGCTCAAATCGTTCTTCGGCTCCGTGAATGAAGTGCGCAAGCGCGAGATGCCGTTCGTTGTTGCGATCCACACGTCGCCGTTTTTGCGATTGAAGGCAATGTCGGTGATGGAATTGGCCACCAGCGCGCTGTTGCCCACGGTGATGTCGGAAAACGTGATATTATCCAAACCGGAGAGCACCGAAATGCCCGCGCTTGTGCCGACCCATTTGTTGTTGGCGGGATCGACCTTCACCGTTTGCACATTTTCGTTGATGAGGCAGCTCAAAGCGCCTCCAATGTTCGTGCAAATGCGCTCCCGCGCCACGCCGGAAAACAGAAAGTACAAACTCTCCGCGGTGCCGATCCAGATTTCACCGTCACGGTCTTGCGCGATCGCGCGTATATCCACGCTGCGTAAGCCGTCTTCCGCTTTCAACGTGCCGGCATGCTTATCGTCACGCGGATCATCGACCGTGCCACCATAGTCGAGCACGCTCACGCCCGGACTGCCGCCGGGTTCGATGTTCGTTCCCACCCAAATGCGATCCGTCGTCTCGGATTTCTCAATTTCCAACGCTTCCAAATTCGTGCTGATTTGCAGAAAGCTTGAAGAGAAACCGCGCCACGTGCCTTGCGTGGAATAAACCAACAAAGCGTTGCCGTTGCTCGCAGAGTAGTTGCAAACCCAAACATTACCCGCCGCATCTTGCTTGATTTCCGTAATCGGCACGAAGCGCGGATCACCGGCGATGCCCACCAAACCACTATTGGTTTGGTCAAAACGCTCGAATTGGAAATTGCCTAGTTCTCCTTTGACGACCGTAATGCCTTTGCCAAACGTCGCAATCCAACGCTCGCCATTTTGGAGAATCGCCACATCGCGGCAATCATCGTGAATAAACGGGCTGTCTTGCGGGCCGAAGTTGTGCCAACGTTGGCCGTCATAAACCATGAACGCGACTTCTTTATCTCCCAAGCCCGAAGTACACCACACATAGCCGTTGTCATCCACCTCGATCGCAGTGACGGTATTGGCGGCCGGGCCATCCGGCTCGCGCCCTGTCCAACTTTGCTCGGCGCCATTATACTCGAACAAACCTTTGTTTGAAGTTCCCGCCCATACCACATTACGCGTGTCAATGGTCAATCCCGAAACCTGAGCAATGTCTTCGCCAATACGTTGCCAGGCACCGGGCGTCGTGCCGAAATAGATTCCGCCCGCGGTTGCAATATACAATGCTTCCTGTCCGTTCGTTGTGGCGCCTTGCGCCTGCTTGAAAGTGTAACCGTCAAGACTGCCGGAGAGGCTTTGCCACGTATTATTTTCAAACTGCGCGATACCATTCGGGCAGACCGCTACGATGCGGCCTCGAAACTTGGCAAAGCCCAGCACGCGATTCGAAGGCAGCCCCTCGGTTTTAGAATATATCGTCCAACTCTCCGGCGCTTGCAAGTTGGGAAGCGTTAAAGAAGTTTTCGCCACGCCGCTGTTGGTCGCCGCCCACAAATCGCGGCCGTCAACCAAAATACTGCGCACGGTGTCGCTTTGAATCACGCCGCCGAAATTGCGATAAGTCTCTTTCACTTCCTCGCGATTGACGAGATACAGGCTCACGCCCACGCTTGTGGAAAGGTACATCGAGTCGCCCACCGCGAAAAAGTCCAAAACTGCAACGCCGTTTTCTTTGAATTCGTTGATCGTGCGAAACGTGTTCCGGCTTGGATCGAACACCTCAATTGCGCCGTTGGAAAATCCGATCCACACGCGGCCGCGTTGATCGAAGCCGAGCACGCGTGCATCGTTTTGGCTCAAGCCGTCAGTGTTCTTATAGGCTTTGAAGCTCTGTGCCGCTTGATCCCAAAACAAAACGCCGCCGCCGGTCGCGGCCCACACGCCTTGCGCATTGCTCTTGAGCGAACGTACCGTGCGCAAGTTGGTGAACGATTCCCATAAATGCGTGGAGATATCGAGGCCGGGGACGGATTGTGCAGCAACGGATACGGCAGACAACAAAACGGCGGCAAGCGAAAGCAGGGTCTTGTTCATAAAAGCAAAAGCGTTTCCGTGGTGATAGATAAGTTGATTTCAGATTTAAAAAGCAAAACCATTTCTGTCAAAACGATTTATAGGAATAGTTTTGCCGGCAATCGTTTTGTCTTTCGGGTTCCGGGTTAGACGATCAAGCCTCGATTTGCGGCAGCAAGTTCGCCATCTCAATCGCGGCGAGCGCGGCGTCCCAGCCTTTGTTGCCGGCTTTGGTGCCCGCGCGCTCGATGGCTTGCTCGATGGTGTCGGTGGTGAGCACGCCGAAAATCACGGGCACGCCGGTTTGCAATCCGATCTCGCCGAGTGATTTCGAAACGAAACCGGCGATGTGATCGAAGTGCGGCGTCGCGCCGCGAATGAGCACGCCGAGGCAAATCACGGCCTCGTACTTTTTCGAGGCGGCAAGCCTTGCCGCGACGAGCGGAATTTCATACGAGCCGGGCACGCGATACACGCTCAAATCTTCTTCGCGCGCGCCGTGGCGCAACAAACCGTCCCGCGCGCCGAGCAAGAGCTGCTCGCAGATGAAGCTATTGAAGCGGCTCACGATGAGCGCAAACTTTTTATTCTGCGCGTTGAGTTGTCCTTCGAAGGTGGGCATGAGGTTTATTCTTTGAGTAATTCGGCTTCGACTTGTTCAATGGGAGTGGTCTTCGACGATTTCAATCTTTGATCCAGAAAAGCGAGAAACTTGTCGCTGCGCCGCAGCAATTCGACTTCGGTCTCGAAGTCATCCGCGCGCGAACAGCCACTCCTCCGCACTTCGCCGAAGTCACCGAACGTCGCCGAACAAAAACTTTTTCGGCGAATTTCGGAGGCTTCGGTGTCGCTCGGCGGAAAAGCTTGTGCTCTTTTTTGCAATGCTTTCACGTGAAAGAGACTACGCAAGTTTTCAGGCAAGCTGAGAACTTGGCCCTTCGGGCAGCACAAAAATTTTCCAGCCGATAGAAGAACCCAACTGATGGAGCATGCTTATCAGTTGGGTTCTTCTATCAGTTGGAGAAAAGTTAGAATTTTTTTCTAAGTTTGAAAAGCTTATCGCCTATATCAACTCACCGGCTCAAGAATCCGCCGCACCTGCTCCGCAACAATTTGATGGCCGGGCTTCGAAAGATGAATGCCGTCCGCGTAGAGATAGAGCGACTTTGACCGGCTACCATAGAAACTGCTGAAATCAATTGCAAGGCAATTTATTTTCTGTTCGCGAAGCTGCGCTTGCAACAACTCCTGCGGCGACCAAATGCCGGCTTGCTGAAAATTTCTGAGTTGATATTCATACGGCAGCAGCACAACGTCGAAGCGCACGTTCCTCTCGCTGCACATGCTTTGCATGGCGCTCAAATCCTTTACGGCTTGCTGAAAACGTGCGTCGTGCGGTTCATAAAACTGCCGGTCGTATGAGAAGTAAACTTTGCTGCGATCGGAAATCGTGTTCTTGAGCAGCATATAAAATTTCGAGCGCGAGCGCAACTGCGTCAAAAAACGATTGAGACTTTTTGTGAGCGCCACGTCTTGCACGGTGGAAGTGTCGTTCTGCACGTCATTGAGGCACATGAAAACCACGACGCGCGTTAGCTCGGCCTTCTCTTTCCAATAGCGCAAAACCGCGACGTAATCGGAAGAGTTATGGCCGATGACCGCGGCGTTGATGACGCATGCGTGCAAACTCGCGCGCAGAATCTCGGCGATGGTTTCATCATCTGCCATGGCCGGGCCGAACAAAACCGAATCGCCGATGAGCAAAATCTTTTCTTCTTCCGAACTCAGATTGATTTCCGGCCCGCGCAACCCCAGCGAGTTGATCGTCACTTTCGCGCCGCCGCAACTGCCCACCGCATGAGGAACCCAGCCGTTGATGTTCGCCGCGTAAAAGTCTTTTTGAAAGAGATGCCGCGTCGTGTATTGCAAATGAATGCGATCGCCCCACAACAAGCGCGTGAGCCCTTCCGCCAATCCAAAGAGCAGAACGACGGCGAGCAGCATGAGCAGGAACAGCGCTGCGCGGAAAGTGTGTAGCTTCGCGGGCTTCTTCGCAGTGTCTTGCGACCACATGTTCTACCCGGCCTCTTCCAAAATCAAATGCCCGAGCTTGTCGCGCTTGGTTTCGAGGTAACGCAGGTTCGCAGGGTTGGCGGGGATTTCGATGGGCACGCGCTCCACCACTTCCAAGCCGTAGCCTTCGAGACCGACGATCTTCTTCGGATTATTCGTGAGCAAACGAATTTTGCGAATGCCGAGGTCGTACAAAATCTGCGCGCCGATGCCGTAATGCCGCAAATCCGCTTTGAAGCCGAGCGCCTCGTTCGCTTCCACCGTGTCTTTGCCTTGATCTTGCAACGCATACGCTTTCACTTTATTCGCGAGACCGATGCCGCGCCCCTCCTGTCTCATGTAAAGCAAAACGCCGCGGCCTTCGCGCTCAATCTGCGTAAGCGCGTGCGCGAGTTGTTCGCCGCAATCGCAGCGCAGCGAGCCGAGAATGTCGCCGGTGAGGCATTGCGAATGCACACGCACGAGTGTCGGCTCGCCGTCCGCAACTTCGCCTTTCACGATGGCAATGTGATGATTGTCCTCGATGTCGCTTTCATAAACGTGCAACATGAACTCGCCATAGCGGCTCGGCAGACGTGTTGAAGCCACGCGGCGCACGAGCTTCTCTTTATGGCGACGAAACTCGATGAGATCGCGGATGGTGATGATTTTGAGATGGAACTCGCGCGCAATGTTCATCAACTGCGGCACGCGCGCCATGCTGCCGTCTTCATCCATGATTTCGCAGAGCACGCCTGCGGGATAAAGTCCTGCGAGCCGCGCGAGATCGACCACGGCCTCGGTGTGACCCGCGCGCGTGAGCACGCCGCCCTCTTGCGCGCGCAAAGGAAAGATGTGTCCCGGTCGCGCGAGATCGCTCGGCTTGGTCTCCGGCGCGAGCAATTGGCGAATGGTCTCGGCGCGGTCGTGCGCGGAAATGCCGGTGGTGGTGTTGCGTTTGGCATCCACCGACACCGTGAAGTTGGTGCCAAGGGACGCCGTGTTGTCGGCAACCATCATGTGCAGATCGAGTTCATTCAAACGGCCGGCAGTCATGGGCACGCAGATGAGTCCGCGGCCGTGTTTGGCCATGAAGTTGATATGCTGTGGGGTGATTTTCTCCGCGGCGCAGCAAAAGTCGCCCTCGTTTTCGCGGTCGTCGTCATCCACAACGATCAAGATTTTGCCTTCGCGATAATCGGCAATGGCTTCTTCGATGGAATTGAATCTAGTCATAATCCGAGCGTGTTTTCATCTGCGTAGAGATTCAAAAAAATTCGCGGACCGCACACGGATCAAACACACACACGAAAAAGCTTTGTCGGCGTGCGCCTTTGATCCGTGTGGGCAGCCCCAAAGTTGTCAGTCTTTTTCTAAAATTTAAGGCACACGGCTCAATATCCCCAGCTCGCCAGCTTGCTCTGCGTTAATCCTTCTTCTTTTGAAAACTGCATGAGCCGCGCGATGTATTTGCCCAGCAAATCCGTTTCGACATTCAACAAATCACCCACGCGCGCCTCGCCCAATGTCGTGCTCGCCAGCGTGTGCGGAATCAAGGCGATGCCGATGCAATTGCCCTCGATACGCGCGACGGTCAGGCTCACGCCTGCGAGCGCGATGGAGCCTTGCGGAATCACATAACGCAAAAGCGGCTGCGGTAATTCCACGCGCAACAATTTCCCCAAGGATTGATTTTCAAAACTCATGAGGCGCGCGACGCCGTCGACGTGGCCTTGCACGAAATGCCCGCCGAGGCGATCACTCGGGCGCAGGGCGCGTTCCAAATTCACGCGGCTGCCGGCGCTCAAACTCCCCAGGCTGGTTTTGCGCAGCGTTTCATCGACGACTTGCACGGTGAAAGAGGTTTCATCGTGCGCGATCACGGTCAAACAAACGCCGCTCACGCACATGCTGTCGTCGATTTTCACGCCTTCGAGCACTTTCTCCGCGCCAATCGTCAGCCGCAACGAGGTGCCGTGACGTTGTATGGATTTGACGCGGCCGATTTCTTCGATCAATCCTGTGAACATGTGCGAATAGCTTTTCGAATGTAGAATAAAATCATGGCAAAACAATTTGTCGGCAAAGTGATTTAGAAATAATTGTGCCGATAATCGACGCGGTCAAAATTCTTATCGACGGCACTCGGTGGCTTCGGCGAATTTTGGCGGAAGAGCCTTGACGTCGAGCGTTTGAAAATCTCCCGCAAGATACGCCGCGCGGGCTTCGGCAATTTGATTTCGAATCGCCGGATCGTTTTCAAATTGGTCTTCTTCATATTGACCGAGTTGTGTTTCTAAAGTCTCCCAAAGCTTTCTTTGCTCTAACGCGCTGAGATTTTTGACGGCATCGATTAATGAGTCGAACGGTATCGCAACTTGCGCGGAAAGTGATGACATAGCGCGACCTTGGCCGCAATCAAATTTCACCACAAAGACACAAAGGCCACAAAAAAAAAAGCCTTTGTGAACTTGGTGTCTTTGTGGTGAAAAAGATTTTCGTGGTCGTGATAATTTTTTCGGAGTAATACTATAGTCAATTTCTCGTTATTCAATTTCCGGATACTTAATCCGCCCGGTGAGCAGGCCGTTATCGCCCATGATTTTCCAGCGCATATTCTCCAGCGTGATCGCCTCGCTCATGCTGCCGATGTGCAAACCGTGAAACGCGGGAATGCCTTCGCCCAAAATAATCGGTGCGATGAAGCAACTCAAGCGATCGGCGAGTTTTTCTTCCAACAAACAACTAAAAATGCGCCGCCCGCCTTCCACCAAAACCGAGGCCATGCCTTCCGCGCCTAATCTATCCAACACTTCGACCATTTGCAAGCTTCCGTTTTTGCCGGCGGCCACACGCCAAATCTGCACGCCGCGCGCCAAAAGCAACGCGGCTTTCTCGTCTTCCTTGCAGGCCGCGGATATGATTACCACGGTGCGAGGAACATGTTCGTCGGTTAAAACTTTTGCCGAGAGGGGAATGCGCAGGTGGGTGTCGAGAATGATGCGCCGCGGTTGCGGCCCGGTTTCGTGGCGCACGGTGAGTTCGGGATCGTCTTGCAGCACGGTGCCGATGCCCGTCATCACCGCGTCGCTCTGCCAGCGCCAGCGATGCGTGAGTTTGCGCGCGAGGTTGTTGCTGATCCAGCGCGCATAGCCGTGGCGATCGGCGATTTTGCCGTCGATGCTTTGCGCAATTTTAAGCGTCACAAAAGGCAGGCGCGTGGTGACGTACTTGAAGAAGCTTTCATTCAACTCGCGGCAGGCTTCTTCGAACAGGCCGGTTTCAACAATGAGGCCGTGCTCGCGCAGCGTGCGAATGCCGCGTCCGTTCACGAGCGGATTGGGATCGATGCTGCCGATGACGACCTTGCTAATGCCCGCTTCGATAACGCGATCGACGCAGGGCGGGGTTTTGCCGAAATGACTGCACGGCTCCAGCGTGCAATAAAGCGTGGCCCCGCGCGCCAGCGGCCCGGCCTCACGCAAGGCTTCCACCTCCGCATGATCGCCGCCGTATTTGCGATGATATCCGGTGCCGACGATTTCATGGTCGCGCACGACCACGGCGCCGACCATCGGATTCGGACTCACAAACCCGCGTCCCAATTTGGCGAGCGCTAAAGCTTTTTTGAGATACTCTCGATCAGCCTGTGAAAATCGCGCGGACAAGCAAGCCCTGCTCGAAATAGTTTTGCTGTGCGTGGTTAGACTTAAACGAAAGCAATATAGCCAGAGACCTTCCGGCTGTCAAGCGCTTTCTCTGGTGTGAAGACTTCTCCGCCGAACTTCGCCGAAGCCACCGAGCGTCGCCGAGAAAAGTTTTGACTGAATGATTTGTCGGCAAAATTATTCCGCCACAAACATAGCGCGACCTTGGCCGCAATCAAATTTAACCATAAAGACACAAAGGCCACAAAAAAAGCCTTTGTGAACTTGGTGTCTTTGTGGTGAAAAAGATTTTCGCGGTCGTGATAATTTTTTCGGAGTAATACTATAAGGCAGCGTAGCCGCAACCAAACGAATTGAATTGTCAGTTGCGAATGGTGAATTGTGAATGGTCAATTGTCAATTTAAAATTTTCGCGGTCGTGATAGTTTTTCCGGAGTAATACCATAAGCCGGAATCAAAAAGAAAAAGCCTCACGCAAAGACGCGAAGACGCAAAGTCTCCGCGAATCTTTTCTCTGTGGCACTTTTGTCCCGCGTGCGGGACCTCTTTGCGTGAATGCTTTTGCTCTTTCACTATTCAGCAGGGCTTTCGAATACTGATTTTTGGCGTTCAAAACTAAAGGGATCTTCGCAGCGAAACTCGGTGTCTTTGGTATCGCTCGGCGGCAAAGCCCTCCACCGAAAAGCGCCGAAGTCACCGAGTGTCGCCGAAAAACTTGGAAAGCCACTCTCAACCTCACCTGTGTTCACACACAATATATCGGGCGAAAATATTTTTGTTCACACCATATTTATCCAAATTAGTGCTTGACAATCGCCAGTTCGGCGATTATATTGCCGCCGTTTTGCGCTTAGCATTTTGGGTAGAAAAACTCCGCGCGGAGACCGTCATCGAGGGGAAGGATGAAATCCTCGATGGCACTTCAGGTAATCTCGATAGGGATGTTTGGCGTAGCAGCTTTGGCTGGTTTAATCCACGACGCACGAGTTTGAAAGGCGTGCTCGCAGAAATTATTTCCTGCGAGCGTACGGCGTTTTCAAAGCTCGAAAGTAATCCCTGAACCTGCAACGGGCCGCGCGGAAAAGTCTCTGCGTTTCGTCGAGCCTCACTCGGCGTGGCCCGCTTGCCACCTTATGGAGGAAGAGCAATGGCCGCAAAAACAGCTTTAGAGCAACCGGAGATTCGCACCCAGGA
The DNA here is from genome assembly GCA_037444905.1 of bacterium. Classification (GTDB taxonomy): domain Bacteria; phylum Zhuqueibacterota; class Zhuqueibacteria; order Zhuqueibacterales; family Zhuqueibacteraceae; genus JABWAN01. Next base: position 44,598 of record JBBILN010000055.1, read on the forward strand.
GAACGGCAAAGCCCGCCACGAGCGGCCCACCCCCCTCTCGATCTCCCGCTATTTCACCGACGGTCGCGTTCATCCCTACGACGAAGTCAAATGGGAAAAACGCTCCGCGCTCATCACCAATGAAAAGGGCGAAGCCGTCTTTCGTCAAGACGACGTCGAAGTTCCCGCCACATGGTCGCAGACCGCGACGAACGTTGTTGTCAGCAAATATTTCAACGGCAAAATCGGCACGCCCAAACGCGAAAGCAGCGTGCGCGGTTTGATCGAACGCGTGGCCGCGACCATTCGCGATTGGGGTCTCGCGGGAAAATATTTCTCTTCCTCCGATGACGCGCAAATTTTCTATGAAGAGTTGGCGCATCTGCTCGTGCAGCAAAAGCTCGCGTTCAACAGCCCGGTGTGGTTCAATTGTGGAATCGAGCCGAAGCCGCAGTGTAGCGCGTGTTTTATTAATTCCGTGGAAGATCGCATGGAATCCATTTTGGAATTGGCGAAAACCGAGGGCATGCTCTTCAAATGGGGCTCGGGCACGGGTTCGAATCTTTCGCCCTTGCGTTCTTCGAAAGAAAAACTCTCCGGCGGCGGCGTGGCGAGCGGCCCGGTGAGTTTCATGCGCGGCTTCGATGCCTTCGCGGGCGTGATCAAAAGCGGCGGCAAAACCCGGCGCGCGGCAAAGATGGTCATTCTCAACATCGATCATCCCGACATCGAAGAGTTCATCAACAGCAAAGCGAATGAAGAGAAAAAAGCATGGGCCTTGATCGACGCGGGCTACGACGGCTCGTTCAACGGCGAAGCGTATAATTCCATCTTCTTTCAAAACGCGAATCACAGCGTGCGTGTGACCGATGCGTTCATGCAAGCCGTGCAGCACGATCGTGAATGGCAAACGCGCGCGGTGACCACCGGCGAAGTGGTCGATACGTATCGCAGCCGCGATCTCATGAAGATGATCGCCGAGGCCGCGTGGCTCTGCGGCGATCCCGGTTTGCAATTCGATTCCACGATTAATGAGTGGCACACCTGCTCCAACACCGATCGCATCTATGCGAGCAATCCTTGCTCGGAATATGTTTTTCTCAATGACACCGCCTGTAATCTCGCTTCCCTCAACTTAATGAAATTTCGCAACGCGGACGGCAGCTTCGACGCCGAGGCGTTCAAGCATGCGGTGCACATCAGCATTCTCGCGCAAGAAATCATTGTCGATAACGCCAGCTATCCCACGCCGAAGATCGAAGCGAACAGCCACGAGTTTCGTCCGCTCGGTTTGGGTTATGCGAATCTCGGCGCGCTGCTCATGGCTTCCGGCCTTCCGTATGACAGCGACGCAGGCCGCGCGTATGCTGCGCTGATCACGGCGCTCATGCACGGCCAGGCTTATAAAACCTCTGCGCTCATTGCCAGCAAGCTCGGTCCGTTTCGTTCGTTTGAAAAAAATCGCGAGCCGATGTTGCGTGTGATCAAAAAACACGCGGCGCACGTGGATAAAATCGACGCGAGCCACGTCCCCTCCTCCCTCCTTTCCACTACTAAAAAAGTTTGGGATGAGGTCATCACCTTTGGCAGCGAATACGGTTTCAAAAATTCGCAAGTCACCGTGCTCGCGCCCACGGGCACCATCGGCTTCATGATGGATTGCGACACCACGGGAGTGGAGCCCGACATCGCGCTGGTGAAATACAAAAAGCTCGTGGGCGGCGGTGTGATCAAAATCGTCAATCAAACCGTGCCCGAAGCGTTGCGCAATCTCGGCTACAGCGCGGCGGAGCAGAAGGCAATTTTGGATTACATCGACCAGAACGACACCATCGAAGGCGCGCCCGGTTTGAAGGACGAGCATTTGCCCGTGTTCGATTGCGCGTTTCAACCCGCGAAAGGCAAGCGCTCGATTCATTACATGGGCCATGTGAAAATGATGGCCGTGGTGCAGCCCTTCCTTTCCGGCGCGATCTCGAAAACCGTGAACATGCCCAACGACGTGACCGCGGACGACATCGCGAGCACGTATCTCGAAGCGTGGAAGATGGGTTTGAAAGCCATTGCGATTTATCGCGATGGTTGCAAACGCGTGCAGCCGCTCAATACGAAGATGGACACGACGGAGACGAAAAAGGCGAGCGCGCTGGTGAGCGCGGCGAATGAAATGCCCAAGCCCGTGCGCCGCCGTTTGCCGGATGAACGTCGTTCCATCACGCACAAATTCAGCATTGGCGGGCATGAAGGTTATTTGACCGTGGGCATGTATGAGGACGGATCGCCCGGCGAGATTTTCGTGGTGATGGCGAAAGAAGGCTCCGTGGTTTCGGGTTTGATGGATTCGTTTGCCACGATGGTTTCGCTCGCGCTGCAATACGGCGTGCCGATGCACGTGCTCGTGCGCAAGTTTCAGCACGCGCGCTTCGAGCCTTCGGGCTTCACCACCAACCCGCAAATTCCCATTGCGAAGTCGATCACGGATTATATTTTCCGCTGGCTCGCATTGAAGTTTTTGCCGAAGGAAGAATTAGGTTCGAGCAATGGTAATGGCCACAACGAAACCGAATCGGAGTTCGGCGAGAGTGTTGCGCAAACGCACGCGAATGGCGCGTCGCAATCTTCACACGCGAGCAATTCCGCAGGCGCAACGAAATCCGCGCAAGCCGAGTCGTTGGAGAACCGCATTTTTCAAAGTCAATCCGACGCGCCGCCGTGTCACGAGTGCGGCAGCGTGATGGTCCGCAGCGGGAGCTGTTACAAATGTTTCAACTGCGGGGCGACTAGCGGGTGTTCGTGAAAACAATGCGCTGAATACCTTGCTGAAATAAAATTAAAAAGGGCCTCTTGTGTTGAACAAGAGGCCCTTTCGTCTTTCAATTTGAAATGTTGCGGCCAAGCTGTCGCGCTGCTACTTGCACGGGTCCTGATTGTTGTCCACCAATTGTCCGCCCACGATGGTGTTGTTCTCCCCGCAATTCTTGATGATCACGTTTTGAAACTGACCGGCGTTGACTTTGTTGTTGAACGATTTCGGCGTCAAGAATCCGAAACGATATGTGTCGCCGGTGAGATCGATATCATACGTGCCGTTATTCGATCCGTTATTGCTGTTGAGGGTATTGTCGTTCGCGCCGTCGATCACAAGATAGCCCGCATCGAAATTGCCGGTGGAATTATTGCCTTCGACATGCCATTTCGTGGCGCTCTGATCCGCGGGCGCGGCATTGCCGTTCGGCAACGTGAAGTCAAAATCCGCGACTTTGCAGAGAATCATGCCTACGAAATTGCCGCTCATATTGTTGTCACGTGCGGAGCCTTTTTGATCGCAAACCCAGATCCCGAAAAAGGCGTTCGACACGTTGTTGTTCGAAACGCGCACCTCGTCGCCGTTGATGATGACGATGCCATACACCGCGGCAAGCTGGCCGGTTTGCCACGCCGAAGTGGTGACGACGGTATTGCCGTGAATCGTCGCGCGATCGCCCTTCTCAACCAGCACGCCGTATTGCAACTCGTACATCTTGTTGTTAGCGATCAGCGTGTTCGCAGAATTTTCCACGAGAATACCCGTGCCGCCCACGGTCTCTTTCGCGCGAAATTCAATGCCCCACACCACGGTGCGCGACGCGTTTGAAATATGCAGCGCAGGCTGCACAGTTGCGAGCGGTTTGGTATCGGAAATGAGCACGGCGCCAGGCTCGCCGAGAATGATGACGCGATGATCGACGGTCACCGTGCCCGACTCCGTATGATTGCCCGTGCGCAGCAACACCACGCCGCCGTCGCGCACTTGGCCGACTGCTGCAGCAAGCGCATCGTTCGAACCCGCGGGCACTTCCACGATTTTTTTGCCGCTCGCAACTTTCGCCAATCCCGAGGCGGGATTCGCGCTGAACTGCTGCAGCTTTTGAATCATCACATCAACATCTTCTTCCACAGGCGCCACCGGCTCCTGTGGAGATTTGCGATCACAACCCGCGACCAACAGCACGAGCGCCAGTGCGGTGAGGAGAAGTTTGTGTTTCATGACAGCCTCCAAAGAGTTTGATGTGAAAACAACGAGTGGATTGAACGTGCGACTTAATAGTCATCACCATCCCGACACCGCACACTTGAGGTATTTGGGAAAAATTTCAACACGGAGGTTACGCCCAATTTACTGACGCGCTGGGGAGAAAAGCGAACCGCCGTGTAACAAAAGCTTGTGCATTTGTAACACGGCGGGATTTTGAAGGAAAAAATGAACTGATCAGGGGAAAACGAGTGATAAGAAGCAGGATAAACTATCAGGAGGATGATCCTTCCCGCCCAACCTGCTTCGCATATTCGGAAGGCGTTGCGCCAAACTGATCGCGGAAACACTTGGCAAAATGTGCGGGACTGCTAAAGCCGACTTCGTAGGCAATTTCGACAATCGTGGTGCCGCCTTTCTTCGCCAGCAATTGCGCGGCGCGTTTGAGCCGCAAGGTGCGGATAAATTCACCCGTCGTTTGGTCAGTCAACGCGCGGAGCTTGCGGTTTAATTGCATGCGGCTCGCGCCCATTTGCTTGGCAAAAAGCTCTGTGTCGAAATCCGTGTCGGCCATATGCTCCTCCACGATTTGCATGGCGCGTTGCAGAAACCGCTCGTCATACGTCGTGATGGCAATATCCTGCGGCTGCACCGTAATCTCACGGCTAAAACGTTCGCGCAGTTTTTTCCGCTGAACAATAAGATTCTTGACGCGCACTTGCAGTTCTTCGGCATCAAAAGGCTTAATGACGTAATCATCTGCGCCCGTGTTCAAGCCTGCCAACTTATCTTCGCGCTCCGCTCTCGCCGTGAGCAGGATAACGGGAATGTGACTCGTCAACTCCTGCGTTTTGATTTTTTTACAAAGCTCGATACCGTCCATCTTGGGCATCATGATATCGCTGATGATCAAATCCGGAATTCTTGCGAGCGCTGCTTCAAGGCCGGCTTCGCCGTCAACCGCCTTGATCACGCGATACTCGCTCTGCAAATGGCTGCGAATGTATTCACAAAGATCGAGATTGTCTTCCACGATGAGCACCAATGGCGCTTCCTCCTGCGCATTGGCTTGCTCTTCCGCGCTCGTTTCCTCTGGCTCAATGGCGTGAAACTTCAATTCGGCAAGTTCATTCTGCGGTGTGAAGCTTTCAGCATCCACAGTCAATGCTATCTCACTCTCCTGCAAATGCGCGCGCCCCATCGGCAGGCTTACGATGAAGGTCGAGCCTTTTCCTAGCTCGCTGGTCACAGTAATAGTGCCGTGGTGCAATTCCACCAGTTCTTTGGTTAACGCCAAGCCGATGCCAGTGCCTTCATGCTCGCGGGTATTGAGATGCTCGACTTGATAAAAGCGGTCGAAAATTTTGTCGAGCAACTCCGCAGGAATACCCTTGCCCGTGTCCGTGACAGTGATGAGTAAACAATTGCCCGTGTTCAGTGGCTTGCGCTGAAACTGATCATTGCTCACTGATAAATGAACACTGACCGTGCCGCCTTCGGGCGTAAATTTGAGCGCGTTCGAGACGAGATTGTAAATGATCTTCTCGCACTTGTCGCGATCGATGTAGGCTTCGATCACTTCTGCTTGCGCCTCAAACTTCAACGCAATGCGCTTGCGCTCCGCGAACGACAAAAAGGACATGACCGTGATGCGCGTCAATTCCACGGCGTTTACTTTTTGCGCGAGCAGTTTCATCCTGCCCGCTTCGAGCTTGGCGAGATCGAGCAATTGATTGATGAGACGCTGCAAGCGTTCGGCATTACGCAGCATGACGGCGAATTGCTGCTTCACCGGCTCGGCAAAGTTTTCCAGCAACAATTTTTGCAAAGGCCCGAGGATGAGCGTGAGCGGCGTGCGAAACTCATGGGAGATATTGGCAAAGAAACGCGACTTCATGCGGTCGATCTCGGCAAGCCGTTCGGCCTGTTCGTGCTCAAGCTGCAATTGGTAGCGCAATCGCGCGCGCGCCAGTTCGTACCGTCGCCCGGTATACAGCACGCCCAACGCGCTGATCGCGTACAGCGCATATGCCCACCACGTTTTCCACCACGGCGGCGTGATGGTGATTTTCAGCGAGGCCCCTGCTTCGTTCCACACGCCGTCGTTGTTGGCGCCTTTCACGCGAAACGTGTATTTACCCGCGTCGAGATTCGTAAAATTCACGCGCCGCTCCGCGCCGAGCTGAATCCACTGCTCACTATAGCCCTCCAATTTATAGGCATACTGATTTTTGAACGTCTTGCTGTAGCTCAGTGCGGCAAATTCAAAAGCGAGAATATTGTCTTTGTAGGAGAGCTCAATTTCCTGCTTTTGTGAAATGCCCTTTTCTTCAATCGGAAGGCCGCCGTTTTCGTCGGCATTGTAGCGCTTTAACGAAGTGATCACCACGGGAGGAATATAGGGATTGTCTTTGATGCTATCCGGATGAAAGGCGTTGAAGCCATTGGCGCCGCCGAAGAACATTTCGCCGGTTCTGCGGCTCTTATGATAGGAGGCGAAGTTAAACTCGAGGCCCTGTAACCCGTCGTGCACATCATAGTTCTTGAAAGTTTTGGTTGTAAGATTGAATCGCGAAAGGCCTTTGTTGGTGCCGAGCCAAAGATTGCCGTGATCGTCTTGCAGAAGCCCGTTGATCACATTATCGGGCAATCCTTCTTTTTCGGTGTAATGAATGAACTTCCCAGTTGCCGTTTCAAAGCGATCAAGCCCGCCGCCCCAAGTGCCGATCCAAAGCGTTCCCGCATGAAAAGAATCTTCGCGAATGCACATGACGAAATCGTTGCTCAAGCTCCACGGGTTCGCTGGATTATTTTTGTAATGCTTGAATGTCTCGGTTTTCGAATCAAATTCATTCAGCCCGCCGCCAGAGGTTCCGATCCAAAGAACGCCGGAGCGATCTTCACAAATCGACCAAATACTGTTGTGGCTCAAACTGGTGGAATCATTGGGATCGTGTTCATAGTGTTTGAACATTTCCGTCTGCTGATCAAATCGGTTCAGGCCGGTGCCATCGGTTCCGACCCAAAGCGTGCCTGAGCGATCCTCATAAATCGGCGTTACATTTAGACCGCTCACACTATTGGGACTGGCAGGGTGGTAGCTCGTGTGGCTTTCATTTTTCCAATCGACTTTTTTCAGCCCATCGCCATACGTGCCAACCCAGGCTTGACCGGCATGATCTTCAAAGATGGACCAGACATAAGTGTGCCCTAAGCTTTTGGGATGGTTCGCAAAAAAGGCGAAAGTGTTCTGCTTTCGGTCAAATTTGTTGAGGCCTGCGCCTCTGGTGCCGAGCCACAGCGTATTGCCGTTGTCGTTCGGGTCTTCATAAATCGTTCTGACATTGTTCCGGCCTGCACGGTAGTCATCATTCGCCGTATAGCGATAATGCGTGAACTTTCTGCTTGTGAAATCGAGCTTATCAATACCGCCACTCCAGGTGCCGAGCCAAAGCAAACCTGCCCGGTCCTCGTAAATTGCTCTGATGGAGCTATCTCGCACGATATCCGGGTCGTCGGATTCCAACTGGGTATGATAGAACTTCTCTGTCGCGCGATCGAATTGATCGAGACCGTATGAAGTGCCGAACCAGAAGCGGCCGAGTTTATCCTCGACAATAGACCATATCGTACCCTCACTCACACTGGCGGGATCAGTGCGGTCGTGATTATAATTTGTGAAGGTTCCATTCCGGAGGTCAAGCATGGCAACCCCGCTGGTGGTTCCGATCCATAGCATACCGAATTTATCCTCAAGAATTGACCAGACTATGCGCCCCATCGTACCTTTGCGATCATACTCACAATGTTTAAAGATTCCAGTCTGCGGATCGAGCTGGTCAAGCCCGCTGCTTGAGCCGATCCAGAGCATTCGCGCGCGGTCTTCATAGATCACTCTGATTTGATGATGGCTCAAATGTGTGAATTTTCCCGTTGAAACCTCAAAACGATTCAGTCCATCATTTAGAGTTCCAATCCAAAATCGATTCACACCAGCGCGAGAATCTTCACAAATTGAGACAACATAATTGTCGCTCAAGCTGCTCGTATCTTTAGGATCGTGTTGGTAATGAATAAAATTCTCTTTTTCCCGATCAAACCGATTCAACCCACCGCCATGTGTCCCGATCCACAGCGTTCCCGCGCGATCTTCATATATGGCACGGACGACGTCGTTGCTCAGGCTATTCGGATCCGAAGCTTCGTGTTTGTACACTTTAAAGTTATACCCGTCGAATCGATTCAAGCCGGCCTGCGTTCCAAACCACATGAATCCCTGCCGGTCTTGCAGGATACAATATACCGTATTTTGTGAGAGCCCCTGTTCCGTTCCGAGGCGCTCAAATTTGATTTCACGATCTTGGGCGAGGAGAGTTGATTGCAGGAGCAGAATGAGAAAGAAACCCCAACAGAGGATTTTGCATCGCGCGCCGCAGGCGTTAGGAGAGAAGTGATTCTTTCTGCGGTCGAGCTTCGCCGTGTCTTCAGGATTTGCAAAGAAGAAAAAAGTCTTGAAGGGATTCGTGGTGAAGTTGGAAATTGCCACGGTCACGTCCAAAATATTTCATTCATCTGTTCCGGATTGATGAACCCTAATACGTCCAACTTCAATGATCCACAATTGCCGTTCTATTGAAACGGTATTGAGCAACTGCAAAATCTGTTTGATCAAAATTTCTAAAAGCACCAAGCTCGGATTCTTGGGACGCGAAGGACCGCCAGTCCAGCCATCGGCTCGGGAGGAAAGCGCGTAACCTCGGCAAAGTCCAAATCCAACGTGACCATGCAACGCTGTTCAATACAACAAACTTCATAAAGCTTCTGGTCGGGATTTCCTTGCAGGCCTTCCTCGCGAACGGTTTGCACATCATGACCGGCCGCGCGGAAAAGTGCCTGTGTGCGGTTGCCAAAGTTTTCATCCAGTCTGAATTTCATGTTGAGTCAGCGGGAAGTTGATGTATCTTTCGCGGGACATCTCCGCGCCATAGGCACTAGCGGCCAAAACGTCTTCCGATTTTAGCGAGGGTATTCTTCCAGTATTTCGTCAATCGTCATGCTCGCCGAAAGAAAATCCAAAAGCAGGGAAACCCAAATGCGCGTGCCGCGAATGCAGGGCTTGCCGAGGCAGACGTTGGGATCGATGGAGATGCGTTGCAGGAGAGGGTTCATGACCGTTTTCCTTTTTGCATGTTCTAACGAAGAGAACATACGAAATTGCGAAAATGGTTGCAAGCGTTCGTTCCAGGCTTGAGAAAAGCCAAATGCCTCGCAGCCTTCCGCACCACCTCGCCTTCGCCCTCTCGTATCCACATGCACGAACCTCTCGTACGACAGTAGAATGCCAAGCCGTCGAGAGACGATTCAAACCCCGTCTCATTGGCGAGAATATTGATCAGCTTATGGGGTAGACGCACTTCGCGCACGAGCCGCTGCGCCAAGCGATCTTCTTCGACGTCGAGATCATAGTCCATTTGCAGCCCCAGCCAAAATTGCGGCGACATTACTCCCTTCTAAATTTCTACTCGAAATGTCTCGGTAAATCTCTCGCGCCGTGCAGGATGCGCAGAACCCGAATCGTATTTTTCGTCTCTTGATAAAAAATGATGTGACTTCCGGTGGGATAACTAAATGGAGCCCCTTTGATTTCAGAACGTTTTCTTCCCGAAACGATGCCAGCCGCAAGATCGCGGCACTTCCCCATAATTTAATCGAAGTATTTCTCTGCTTGCCGTTCGCTCCACTTCTGCTCGGTGTAATCGACGATCTCTCGCAGGTCAATACGAGCTTTGAGCGTTAGCGCCAACTTTCTTGCGGCCTTCATCGCATCTTCCTAGCCTCGTTCAAAAGATCATCAAACCTGATCTCATCGGCATCAATCAATTCCCCTCGCTTTGCCTGCTCCAAGCCGATGCCGATTTCAAAGTTCAAACGTTCGAGCTTCAAACGATAGTAATTTCCCAACGCTTCATTAATGTACTCTTGCGCGCTGCGATATCCTCCCACTTTCACGGCTTCATGAACGGCTTTTTGAATTTCCGGAGCAATGTGAAGTTCCATGACCTTTCCTCTCGAAAATTGATTACTATTCTTGGCATGGATACAAAATAGCGTGCTTTGTAGCACGGCTTTTTGCTTAACCGGAAGCAATCGTTTCAGATGCAAGCAAAGATGCCCCACTTACCTCCCGCGGCTGGCGCCCGCAAACAATTCGGAGAAGAAATCCACGAACGGGCCGATGATCGACCACAAAATTGAGACGCCGCTGAACTGGCCGAGCAGGATCAATCCCAACAAGAGAAACGGGCCGTATTGTTCGAAACGCAGGTAGGAACCGAGCAGGTTATCGGGCAGGAGACTGCGGAGAATTTTGCTGCCGTCGAGCGGCGGAATGGGAATGAGGTTGAAGAAGGCGAGCACGAGGTTGATGAACAAACTGTAGCGCACCATTTTGAAGGCCGTGAATGCGCCTTCGGAGGCAAAGCTATCGAAGTTCACGGTGCGCAAAAGCACGCCTGCGATAAACGCGAGCATGAGATTCGACACCGGACCGGCAAGCGCGACGAGCAAGGTGTCGCGTTTGGGATCGCGGAAATACTGCGGGTCGAACGGCACGGGTTTGGCCCAACCGAAGTTGGCGACGAAGAGCATAATCGTGCCGAGCGGGTCGAGGTGTTTGAGGGGATTCAGTGTGAGCCGTCCCATCATTCGGGCAGTGGGATCGCCGAGTCGGTTGGCGGTGTATGCATGCGCAAATTCGTGAACGGTGAGTGCGATAAGAATGGGCGGGGCGATGAGTAAAAGCTGAGGCAAACTCAACAAGGTTTGCACCTATTCCGGTTTGATGTGCAGCAAGGGCGCGCCTTTTTCAACCGCGGTGTGGCGCGTGACCATGATTTCCGTGACCGTGCCCGCGAGCGGCGATTTGATTTCGTTTTCCATTTTCATGGCTTCAACCACGACTACGCCTTGTCCTTTCTTGACAAACTCTCCCGGTTTTGCTTCCAGTCTTACGATCAAGCCGGGCATGGGGGCTTTGATCGTCACGAGGCTGGACGCGGAGTGCGCGCTCTGCTGAAATTTTTTCATGCGTGAGCTGCGTTCATCCTCGAGTTGGATTTCAAAAATATGCGGGCCAACGCGGACTTCCTGGTTCGGCGCGTCGATTTGGACGGGAAAGACTTCGTCGTTCCAGTGCAGAGAATAAAGATTGCCACGAATGTGGTGCAACTCAACCCGTGCTGGTGCGCCATTAAAGTCAACCGTGCCCGCGCCGGCCTTCACATTTTTGATCACAAAATTTTCGTCGCCGACGCGAACGGTGTAATTCATGCCTACACGCAGTGGCTCAAGCCGATTGATTTTCGTTGCTCAAACGCGAATTGCTCAAATCCGACTCAGTTCCATTCTTCGCGTTCGTCCCAATCCATGCTTTCGTCTTCTTCGTCGAAATCTTCCTCCTCTTCATCCCAGTCTTCTTCTTCCCACTCTTCCTCGTCTTCGGCGTCTTCCTCGTCTTCTTCTTCCTCCTCTTCATCCCAATCTTCGTCATCTTCCCAATCTTCGTCGTCTTCTTCCTCTTCTTCCCAATCTTCGAGGTCGTCCAATTCTTCTTCCTCGCCGACCTCGTCTTCCTCCCAATTTTCGTTTTCTTCTTCGTCTTGTTCTGCGTCTTCTTCTTGCTCTTCGTCTTCATCTACCTCATCATCTTCCCCTTCTTCCTCTTCTTCTTCCGGCTCGGATTTGCGACGCGGGGAAGCTTCTATTGCTAGCGCTAGTTCGGGCCAATCTTCGCCCTCCGCTGGAAACGCGTGACCATCAGCATTTACGCTTGCTTCTGCTTCAGCTTGGGAATGCGCCTCGGCGCGAAGCTCTTCAGTTTGAAAAGTAATCTCCATATTTCTTCTCCTTGAATTTAGCCGAGTGTCGTTCGGTGGTCGCCGGCAGCGCGTCTAATTGACGCGCGCGGCATAAACTTTTTTATTTGCAGCGTTGGCAACACCGCTCTGGGATTGCAAATGCCAGTAAAGCGATTCGAGTTGTTCGAGCATCTGCTGCACGGAAAAACGCGCGCAGACTGCGCTCCGACCGGCGTCGCCCATCTGTCGGCGCAAGTTTTCATCTTCCACCAGTCGCAGGCAGGCCTCGGTTAGAGCTGTAACGTCTTTCGGCGGAACCAAAATACCGGTTTGGCCGTCATGCACAATGTCCAACACGCCGTCGTTGTTTGAGGCAACCACGGCTTTGCCCGCAGCCATGGCTTCGAGAAGCGCGAGTCCGAATGCTTCTGCATGCGAAGGAAAAACGAAAACATCCATGGCCGCGAGCACCAGCGGAACATCTTTGCGAAAGCCGAGGAACTTCACTTTCTCATTCAAATGCAAGGCTTCGCATTTCTGCAAAATGACTTCGGCGTCTCTGGGCTCGCCGCGGGTGGCTTCACCAACAATCAGAAATTTCGTCTTCGGCTGGATGCGCTGAAGCCGGGCCGCCATCTCTAAAAACTCCAAATAGCCTTTGCTAATTTGGAGCCGTCCTACCATACCCACTACCACCTCGTCGTGCGAAAATCCCAAGGCTTGTCGCAGGCTGCGATCTGAGATTTTGGCGAGTGGGAATTGTTCCAAGTCGACACCGTGATGAATGACCCCGACTTTTTCTGACGAGATAGGATGTGTGGCGATCAGGTTTTGTCGGATGACCTCAGATATGGCGATGAGATAGTCAACGCGTCGATAGAGCCAACGGTGGAGAACATCACGCTTGGGTTTTCCGGTTCCAATGTGCTTGGTCAACAGCAACGGCACGTTACGTCCAACTTTGCTGTATGACATGGCGGGCACTATCGTCCATAAATCCCGTGAGTAATGCGCGTGAATTATTTCTACCGGACGGGCCTCCAACCACTTTGCGAAACGCACGATGCTGCGCGGATGGAAGTAGCCGGATAGATTGAAAAGGCCAGGCTCGAATCCAGACTCGCGGAGGTCTTGTGCGAGCGGGGTTTCGGGCGCACAAACCGTGGTCACACGATGACCGCGACGCGCAAGCTGCCGCGCGAGAAACCCGACGTGCATCTCCATACCTCCCCATGAACGCGAGGTACAGATCTGCAGAATGTTCAACATTCTCAGCCTGTGCTAAGCTAAATTCTTTTTAGAGCCTATGCCTTGAAAAATTCGGTGCGCAAAATAAACCATCGGTTTTCAAAAAGCAAGATTTTTTTAGCCTAGATTGCGGCTGAAATCGCAGTGCAAAATAGTGAATTACGCGCGTTTTTATGAAAGGCTTCAGACTCGCAAGAGCTATCCGACTTCTTCAAAATCGGAGCGCCAATCCGCCGACTACGAACCTAGGCAGCATGGGAATTTTCTGTTGCGCGAGGGAAACACCGGTGTCGAGCGGAGCTGGTGGTGAATTGCGCGGGTCATTTTCGATCCACAAGTATTGATAGATATTTTCATGATTGGTTGCATTGAGCCATTCGAGATAGAACTGCACGTGTGCGCCGCGCATGGCAAAATCGAGTGTGCCGCGCAGATCAAGGCGCAAATAATCTTTGAAGCGATGGCTGTTGCGCGGCGCATATTCGAAACGCAACCCGCTCGGCCAACGATAGTGATTGAGGTCGCGCCAAATGGCAAGTACCGGCGTATGAGGCTGTCCACTCGCATAGCGGAAGAAACTGCTGAACTGCAAATGTGCGCCGAGGCGTCGCGCGAGGTCAAACGCAACGTCGTGCGGCCGATCGGTAATCGCCGCAATCCACTGCCTATCATCCAGATCGCGCATGTGGCTGCGTGCGTAGGCATAACGCAGATCGATATTCCAGGCTGAGCGCTGCTTTGCCATTGACAACTCCACGCCGTATTGGCGGGCGCGTGTGAGGCGCGGGCGATTTGCCTGCAATTCGCGCAGAAATTTCGCGCCCGTGCTGCTGGCGCGAAATTCGAGAATCGCGCCCTCACTTTCATCTATAGGCACGATGAACGGATTCATGTTGCGCCAATAGGCGCCGGCCGCCAACTGCCAACTCGCGCCGAGTGCGAAAGAGAAATCCGCGCTGACCAATGTGGCGCGTTCGCGCGGCAACGTGCGCCAGTTGCGCACGTCCATCGGCCATTCGCGGCGAAACAAGCTTTGCCAATCCAAGGATTGATAGTAGAGGCCATAGTGCCAGCGATAGTGCACGCGCCGGATTTTTCCCGTGAGCGTGAGGCGCGGTTCGGCGTTCAAATTCTCATTGAGCGTCTGCCCCGCGATGCGCACGCCGGGCCGCAGCACCAAGGCTTCACGCAATGTGAGGCGCGGTTCGAAAAACATTCCGAAAATTCTACGCCAGCGCTGGCCGGCAAAATTTTCCGGCAAGACCAGCGGCGAGTCGGCGTTGATGGCATCGAGACGCAAATCCGCCCATTGCCGCTGCCAGGCCAGGTCAAATCCCAAGAGCCATTGCCACTTGGAATCCAGGCCGCGCGTCAGCTCACTGCGCCACTGCCAGGCACGATCATCGAAATGGTAATCTGCGAGCAGGAATTGTTCCTCGCGCAGATAGCGCAAGCGCGAGGGGCCGCGGAAATAGCTCACGTAGTTTTCCCACAGCGTTTGTTGGTCGAGCAATGAGCGTTGTGCGAGGCCGGCAAACGTGGTTTCCGCTTGCTCCTTCATGCGATCATTGGAGATTTTTGCGAAGCCCAGATCCGTCCATTCCTTGCTGCCGATCGCGAGCAATTCCAAATGGTGGCGCGGGTTGAATTGATGCGTAGCTTTGAGCTGTAGATCTTGCCAGCGCGGAAACGCAAAATCTTTGAGTGAAATGATATTCTCAAACGCGTCGTGGTAATTGCGGCGCAGTGCGAGCATGAGGCGCGCGCGCTTTTGCGCCAAAGGCAAAGCAAAGTGCAGGCTCGCATCGAAAAGATTCACGCGCAACTCACGCTCGGCGGCCTCAGGCGATTTGGTTTCGAATACGATCAAACCGGCGAGGCGATCACCAAAGCGCGGCGAGAAGCCACTCTTCCACAATTGTGCGCGCCGCAACAGCCCGAGATTGACGAGCGACATGCCGCCGCCCAAGGCAAACTGCAACCGATAGGGATTCGGCAATGTGAAGCCGTCTATGACTACCAGATTTTGATCGGGCGAAGCGCCGCGCACGGAAATTTGGCTGTCCCAATCATTGCGCAGCGTAACACCGGGAAGCTGCTGCAAATTGCGCAGCGGATCTTCGAACGCACCAGGCTGGCGCCTCGTGGCCTCGGCAGAACGGCTGGTTTGCACCGGCTCATAGGCGCGCGCGAAACGATCCTCCACGACGACTTCTTCAAATAGAAATGGATTTGCGGTGAGTTGCATGGTGACATGCAGAGTTTCCGCGGGCGCCGGGGCGCGTAGTTGCAATTCCAGCGGAAAGTAACTTTCACGTTCCGCATGCAAAGTCACATTTGTGTGCGCGGGCAGCGACAAATGAAAACGTCCGGCGCTGTCGCTTACTGCCGGTCTTTTGATGCCATGCACACGCAATAGCGCTTGTTCCAGCGGCGCGCCGCTCGCGCGATCGCACACGTAGCCGGAAAGAACCGCAGCCGGCGTTTGCGCGAATGTTTGCGCTGCGAATATGAAACATGAGCAAACAATGAGTCGGTGCATGGAAGAAACACAGTCAAAAGGCTGCTGGAGAATATCCTGTTTCAGTTAAGAGGGTATCGCAATATACATATGGCGCGCAGATTCACCTCAACGCAGATGCTGAGCTATGGCAGTTTGCTTTGCAATTGCAGCGTGCGAAGCGTATTTCCCACCAAAATGGAGACGCGTTCGCTATTCGGGTAGGCGCAAAATGCCGTCTCGTTGTATCGAAAAATTGGCAGCAAGCGGCGTTCGCCGAGCGCGACATAGTAATAATCATATTCGTAATCAAAGAAAGGATCCTCGGTTTCGCGACGCGCTTGCCAAACGCCGGCCAAGCGCTGCGGCGTCTGCAGCCACTCGAACTCGAAAGCAGCGCTGCCCGGTAGCAACACACTATCGAGCACTGTTTTGGATATGAGATCGAGCACGCGCATGCGCCGGGAACTGGCGGAGGAGTGTTCATCATAAAACCAATCGAGCACAGCCGCGAACCTTCCCTCCGGATGCACACGCAGCGCCTCCACATCCGTTTTTGAGCGCCATACCACTTCGACGCCCGAAGAATACAAATCGGTTTTGATAAGGTCGCGCGAGTTCCCGCCAAAGAGGCCGAAAATGTGCTGTTCGTCGGGCCACAAAGCCGCGTCGGTGTAGCCAAAATTTTGCGGATAACTTTGCCACTTATTTTCGACTCCGATCTGAACGACGGATTTGCCCGCGGGCGTGCGCGTATGAAGAAAAAGTGTTTCGCCGTCGTTGTTCCATGTTAGTGACACGATCGCACTTTTGTCGGCGGCTTCCCACCAAGGCGCAAATGAATAGTCGCGGCGATCAAACACACTTACACGCTCCGGCGAGGCGGTGAAAAAGAGCAGCGTGTCCGCAAGCGCGGAAAGCAAAACTCCGCCGCGAAAAAGAGTCGATTTGGCAAAAGGCATATCCTGCGCGAGCACGACGGAAGAGTGTTGTTGCAGATGATAGGCGCGGAGCTCAACGCGCTCGAATTCTTCAAACATAACAAGCCAAGGTCCCTCGTTCAGCCAAACTAAATCCGAAGCTGGCGGATGGACGGCAACCAGGCTGTCAACCATGCCGCGCTGCACGTCATAAATCATCACCTCGTACTTGTTGTTGGAGTATCTGGAAAATGCCAACTGCCGGCCATCAGGTGAAGGGACCATGCGAATAAATGAGCTCACGTTTTCCAGAGTATTGCGCACCTGCTTGGCGGGCAACGAGAAGAGCGCAATTTTGAATCGCGTTACGCTGCTATCTCGCACGGAATAGGCAACCCACACGCCCTCGCCATTTGGCAAAATGCTCAAGGCCAACACGCTGCGCAGCGAGTCCACGATCACGGCATCTTCTCGATGGGTGCGCGAGAGATGCCGAACTTGCACAGGATCGAACGCCGAAGCAGGTTCCGGAACATAAACTAGATCTGCACCGGAGGCGCTCACCGACCAAAGGCCGGAACGAATTTCATCTGCGATTAGAACTTCGCTTTGGGGGCTTTCCAATGACCAGATTTGCAATCGCCTGTCTTCGTTTTCGCTCACGATGCGACGCCCTGCAATGCCCGCAAAACGCCGTGGGGTTTGCAGGTGCAGCTTCAGAGCATGGGCGCGCGGGTTGGCCAGCGTGAGTCCCTGCAATTGATTGCTGGCGCCCTCGTGTTCCGCCACGGCTAGGTGTTGACCCTCGGGATGCCACGCCATAGCAAAGGCATAATCGGAATTGAAAGGCACGTCCGGCAAAAAATCTTCGGCGGGAAGTGCAACCGGATTGGAAGACGGCGTTTTGAGATCGCAGCCCCAAAGGAGCGTTAGCGAACAGAGCAAGGAGAGGGTTTGTGCGCGCATGCTAGCCCAACTTCCGCAGGAAAAGAATTTTTTCGGGCTTTTTCGCGTGCGGGCG